>NZ_LT706952.1:568405-1272638 GCF_900155525.1 Mailhella massiliensis | reverse complement strand
ATCCTGTTAAAGACACCCAATCGGCTCCAGCGGATAAAACGATTGTAGAGAGTTTTGTATGGTCCATACTCGCGCGGAGCATCTTTCCATTGCAGGCCGTGCTTGATGACATAGATAATGCCGCTGACGACACGCCTGTCATCGACTCTCGGAATGCCATGGGAACGAGGAAAGTAGCGTTTGATACGAGCAATCTGTTCATGAGAAAGATAAAAAAGTTCCTTCATGGCATCCTCCCTATGCCGACAATAAGAACTTCTTACCCTTTTGGCAACTAATGAGTCCTGAGCCTAGGGAACGGAAATTCCTTGTTCTCAGGCTCCACCTATCCTGTCGGGTATCTTTTCCTCTGCCTTGCTGGGGAGGGTGCCTGCACGGCAGGCGCTTCTGCCGGATTCGGCGTGCAGGTATCCGAAGAAAATTGTTCTTCCAAAGGCGGTAACGCTTTTTGCGCCCGGATCCGGGGAACATTGTTTTCTTATGCAGCATGTGTCTGCTTCCACTTTGCCGGAGAGCGCTTATTTCGTGCATCTCCGGTGGCGGGAGAAGCTTTGACAATGGGGGAAAAAGGCCCTATCCTCATGCGTTATTTCTACTTTGCTGGAGTCCGTTCATGGCACAGATTCAGGCTATCAAGGGCTTTGCCGACCAGTTCCCGGCGCAGAGCCGTCTTTTTGAGATGATGGAAGCCACCGCGCGCGAGGTGTTCCCCCGCTACGGCTTTGGCGAGCTTCGTACTCCGCTCATGGAGTACACGGATCTTTTCTGCCGCGGCATCGGCACGGAAACCGACGTGGTGCAGAAGGAGATGTACTGCATCCCCGACAGCAAGGGCCGTTCCATGTCCCTGCGCCCGGAAGCTACGGCCGGCGTCATGCGAGCCTACATTGAAGCCGGCGTCCATGCCCGCGAATCCGTGAGCAGATTCTTTACCATCGGTCCCATGTTTCGGCATGAACGCCCCCAGAAGGGCCGTATGCGCCAGTTCCATCAGATCAACTGTGAATGCCTCGGCCCCCGGGAACCGGAGGCTGATGCGGAAATCATCTGCATGATGATGGAATTTCTCGGCAAGCTGGGCCTCAGGAATCTGACGCTGCAGATCAACTCTCTGGGCTGCTCCTCCTGCCGTCCCGTGTACCGCAGGAATCTGCACGACTGGCTGGCAAGCCTCGATCAGTCGAAGCTGTGCGAGGACTGCCGTCGCCGCATGGAGACCAACCCTCTCCGCGTGCTGGACTGCAAGGTTCCTTCCTGCAAGGAACTCACGGCCGACGCTCCCGTGATTCTGGACAATGAATGCCCCGACTGCCGCGCCCACTTCGAAGCCGTGCTCCGTCACCTCGATGCGGAAAAGATTCCCTACGAAATCAATCACCGTCTGGTGCGCGGGCTCGACTACTACACCCGTACCACCTGGGAAGTGGTTTCCAATGAAATCGGTTCTCAGGGTTCCGTGGCGGGCGGCGGCCGTTACGACGGCCTTGTGGAACAGCTCGGCGGACCTTCCGTGCCCGGCATAGGCTTTGCCTGCGGCATGGAACGCCTGGCGCTTCTTCTGGAAGGTCGTGAGCTTCCCGATGTTTCTCCCGATTTCTATGTGGCCGTGCTCGACGATTCCTGCCGTGACGCCGCCTTTGCTCTGGCGCAGAACCTGCGCCGCGAGGGTTTTTCCGGTACCCTGGGGTACGAGAGCCGCAGCATGAAGGCCACCATGCGCCAGGCGGGCAAGTCCGGCGCTCGTTATACGCTCATCATGGGCACCAATGAGCTTGCCTCCGGCAGCGTCATTGTTAAAAACATGGAATCCGGCGAGCAGCGCGAAGTGCCCTGTGCCGAAGTCGCCGCCAGCCTGAATGCCGAAAAATAAAGAGGAATGGTCATGAGCCAGTTTGAAGAAAACGAAAAGTCCGTCGTCGACATCCAGAAGGAGCACGGCCGCTACATCAAGCCCCTTGGCGACTGGAAGCGCAGCCATCACTGCAACGACCTGACCATTGCCGATGACGGCAAGACCGTCTGCCTCATGGGCTGGGTGCAGTATCGCCGCGACCACGGCGGCCTGATCTTTGTGGACCTGCGCGACCGCGACGGCCTCACCCAGGTGGTGTTCAGCCCCGAAATCGCTCCCGAAGCCCACAAGGATGCCCATATTCTGCGCAGTGAATACGTCATCGCCATCAAGGGCCGTGTTCGTCCCCGCCCCGAGGGCATGACCAACCCCAACCTGCATACCGGTGAAATCGAAGTGGTGGTGCTGGAATGGAAGCTGCTCAACACCGCCAAGACGCCGCCCTTCCTGGTGGAGGACCGTACCGACTGCTCCGAATCCGTTCGTCTGCAGTACCGTTATCTCGACCTGCGCCGTCCTTCCATGGCGAAGAACCTCCGCACCCGCCACAAGATTGTGCAGGCCTGCCGCAATTATTTGAACGAGCTTGACTTCCTGGAAGTGGAGACGCCGTATCTCACCAAGTCCACTCCTGAAGGCGCGCGCGACTTTCTCGTGCCCAGCCGCATGGCTCCCGGCGAATTCTACGCCCTGCCGCAGTCTCCTCAGCAGTTCAAGCAGATGCTCATGATGAGCGGTGTGGACCGCTACTATCAGGTGGCCCGCTGCTTCCGCGACGAAGACCTGCGCGCCGACCGCCAGCCCGAGTTCACGCAGGTGGACATCGAAATGAGCTTCGTGAACGAAGATCAGGTCATGGGCATGGCCGAAGGACTCATTGCCCGCGTGTTCAAGGAAGCTCTGGGCGTGGACATTCCGCTTCCGCTTCCCCGTATGCCCTATGACGTGGCCATGCGCGACTACGGTTCCGACAAGCCCGACACCCGCTTCGACTTGAAGCTGAAGGACGTGACGGCCATTGTGCACGGTTCCGCCTTCAAGCTTTTCTCCGGCGCCAAGCTGGTGAAGGCCATGCGCGTGCCCGGCGGCGCCACCATGACCCGCAAGGAAATCGATGAACTCACCGATTTCGTGAAGGGCTTCGGCGCTCAGGGGCTTGCCTGGATCAAGATTCATGAAAACGAATGGCAGTCTCCCATCGCCAAGTTCCTTTCCGACGAGGAAAGGGCCGGGCTTACGGAAGCCTGCGGTCTTGAAGTGGGCGATATCGTCTTCTTCCAGGCCGGGGAACCGGGGCTGGTGAACAACGCTCTGGGAAGCCTGCGTGTGAAGCTCGCGGGCAAGCTCGGCCTTATTCCCGAAAACACCTGGAATCTGCTCTGGGTGACCGATTTCCCGCTGTTTGAATACAGTGAAGAGGAACAGCGCTGGGTGGCCTGCCACCATCCCTTCACCGCGGCACAGGACGAAAGCTACGACATCATGCTTTCCGATCCGGCCCGCGCCAAGGCCCGCGCCTACGACATGGTGCTGAACGGCAACGAAATCGGCGGCGGTTCCATCCGTATCCACAATCCCGCTGATCAGACCCGCATGTTCGAAGGGCTGGGCTTCACCGAAGAAGCCGCCAAGGCTCAGTTCGGCTACTTCATTCAGGCTCTGGACTACGGCACCCCGCCTCACGGAGGCATTGCCTTCGGCCTCGACCGTGTGGCCATGCTGCTTACGGGCGCTTCCTCCATCCGTGACGTCATTGCCTTCCCCAAGAACCAGAAGGCCGCCTGCCTGCTGACCGAAGCTCCTTCCCCCGTGGACAACAAGCAGCTTCGCGAGCTGGGCATCCGGCTGCGTGAAAAGGCCGCGCCGGCTCCCGGCACGGCTGCGGAGTAAAGCCATGCTTCGTCCCGTTCTTCAGTATCCCGATCCGCTTCTGGCCAAGGTGAGCGAACCTGTGGCCGAAATCAACGACGAGATCCGCGCTCTTGCTCAGGACATGCTCGACACCCTCACCACCGTGGGCGGCGTGGGCATTGCCGCACCGCAGATAGGCGTGCTCAAGCGCGTGGTGATCATCGACGTGTCGCAGGAAAAGAATGATCCCGACCTGCCGCAGGACTTCAAGGTGTTCGTCAACCCTGTGGTCACCGTGCTTGATCCCAAGGGCCATGAGGAAAACGAGGGCTGCCTTTCCGTGCCCGAACTGCGCGCAAAGGTGAAGCGTCCCCGTCGTGTGGCTCTGGACGCCCTTGATCTGGACGGAAATCCCGTGCACATCGAAGGCGAAGGCTATTACGGTGCCTGTATGCAGCATGAAACCGATCATCTCGACGGCAAGCTGTTCATCGATCACATCAGCTATCTCAAGCGTTCTCTTTACGACAAGAAAATGAGAAAGGGCAGAAAGTAGTTTCCGCCGCGCTTGCGTATCCTTCAGGCCCGGGCTCAGCCCGGGCCTTTTGATGTCCTGCAGGAAGGGCAGTGCCGTTTGCCGTAAAAACGTATGCCGAAAAGGAGGCAGCCCTGTGGAGAAAGCGTCAGGCTTCCGAAACAGGCAGGTGTTCCGGGACTGCAGGGCTCGGGGGAAAGAACATCGGCGGCAGAGATAACCCTTGCGCGGAATATGAAGAGGCCGCCCCGCGTAACATGTTCCGTATGGGCATAGCCGGCTGCAGGGATTTTTTCCGGGGGAAAATGACGGGGAGAAGGGGAAGGCTGGACGCGCGGGCCCATAGCCCGTAAAGTGGGCTTCAGCCGCGGACCCGTTTTTCCGGGAAGCATCCGCCGCGCTGCTGTTATGGAATGTCCGTATCGCCGCTCCGGGGAGAGGCGTTGCCGTTTTTTCCCGCCGAGGGCGGAAGGTCCTGTGCGGGAGAGTTGCAAGAGGGAGCTTGTATGTCGAAACTGCGTATTGTTTTCATGGGCACGCCGGATTTTGCGGCGGTCATTTTAAAGGCCGTGGCCGCCTGGGAAGGCGGCGAGGTGGTGGCCGTGTACACGCAGCCGGACCGTCCTGCGGGGCGTGGCAAGAAGCTGAAGGCTTCCGCCACCAAGGAACTGGCCATGGAACTGGGCCTGCCCGTGTATCAGCCGCGCAACTTCAGGGAGGACGCCGACGTCGAGGCGCTTGCCGCGCTTCGGCCCGACGTGCTGGTGGTGGCGGCCTACGGCCTGCTGCTGCCGCAGAGAGTGCTGGATATTCCCGCCATGGGCCCTTACAACGTGCACGGTTCGCTTCTGCCTCAGTATCGCGGAGCGGCTCCCATACAGCGCGCCGTCATGAACGGCGATACCATTTCCGGCATTACCATCATGAAGATGGAAGCCGGGCTGGATTCCGGCCCCATGCTGCTGCAGCAGGCGGTGAGCATTGAACCGGAAGATACGGCTGGTACCCTGTTCGACACGCTTGCCGAGCACGGTGCAAAGCTCATGGTCGGGGCGCTCGGCATGATTGCCGAGGGCAGGGCGGCCTTTGTGCGCCAGAATGAGGAACTCGTCACCCATGCGGCCAAGATTACCTCGGAAGAGGAATATATCGACTGGAGCATGGATGCGAAGTCCATTCACAACATCATCCGCGGCCTTACCCCCGTACCCGGCGCCAAGAGCGTGCTGAATATGGAGGGGCGCGAACCCGTCATGCTTCGCCTGGAGCCGGGGCAGCCTGTGGAAGGGAAGGGCGATCATGCTCCCGGTACCCTCGTGGGCATGGACGGCGATGCGCTGCTTGTGGCCTGCGGTTCGGGAGCCTACAGAATCACCAGACTGCGCCCTGCGGGCAAGGCTTCCATGAGTGCGACGGATTTTTACAACGGCCGCCTGCGGAATCTTCCTGAACCCTACGGTGTTTTAAGTAAAAAACAGGGTTGAGTCTCGAGAACGCCCCAGAATCGTTTTTAAGGCCCTGAAGGCCGAATCGTGATCCGATGGTTGAAAAATTAAAAAAAACGCCTCAAAAACAGGCCGTCTCCGGCGCCCGTACCGGAGCACTCGAGCTTTTGCATCAGCTTTTTCAGCACCCGGAAGATACGACGCCGCTTCCCGTCATGCTTGCCCGTTACGGGCAGGAGGCGGACCTCGGCAGGCAGGATGCGGCTCTTCTTGCCGAACTGGTCTACGGCGTGCTGCGTCGAGCATCGCTGCTCGACGCGGCACTTGCGGGATTTTTGAAAAAGCCCGGCGCTCTTTCTGCTCAGGTGAGAATGCTCCTCCGTCTTGGGACGTACGAGATTCTGTTCATGAGCGGCATACCCGCACGCGCTACGGTGAACGAGCTGGTCAATCTGACCAGACGCCGTTTCGGGCAGGGCCTGGGCGGGCTGGTCAACGGCGTGCTCCGCTCCGTGGACAGGGAGGCGGATGCCCTGCGCCTTGCCGTGGAAGAAAAACTGCGCAGGCTCGAGAGCGGGGAGCTGGATGCGGAGGGCATGGCGGAAGCGGCCTCCCTGCCGCTCTGGCTGGCAAAGATGTGGGATGAACAGTACGGCACGGCACAGGCCTGCCGCCTGGCGGTCAACACCCTTGCTCATCCTGCGCCGTGCTGGCGTGCGAACATGGCGAGAGCCTGGGGAGAAATGCTGGTCCAGCACTGGGTGGATAAGGGCTATGTCCCCGTGGGGCAGGGCGGTTTTTCCGCGCAGGGGCTGGAGAAGAGCCGGGCAGGGGCTGCCCGGGAGCAGGAGCTTCTGGAAAGTTTTGAGAAGCGGGGTGATCTTACGCGGCAGGGAGCGACCTCCCAGCTTGCTGCGGAATACCTGGCAGCGTGGATGGAACGGCAGAACCTCATGAACGCTCCGCTCTGGGACGCCTGCTGCGGCAGGGGCGGCAAAACTGCGGCGCTTCTGGAAAAGGGCGTGCATGTGGCGCTTGCCAGCGAGCCTTCCGCCTTCCGTCTGGAGGAACTCAAGGCTGCGCTTTTGCGGCTCAGGCTGCCGAGACCCAGGCTGCTCTGTGCTCCGGCAGAAGAGGTGGAAGAATCTTTCCCATTGATATTATTGGATGTTCCTTGCAGCGGTACGGGTACGCTCGCCCGTAATGCCGAACTTCGGCTGCGCCTTTCGCCCGAGAGGCTCAGGGAAGCTGCACGTATGCAGGCTTCCATTCTGGAACATGCGTGGACAAGGCTTCTGCCCGGCGGCGCGCTTTTTTATGTGACGTGTGCCCTGAATGGCGAGGAGAACGAGAACCGCGTGGAGGCTTTTGCCCGGGAAAAGAGCGGGCGCCTTGTGGAGAAGCAGATGTTTCTTCCTGCATTTCCGGGGCAGGATGCGTTGTTTCTGGCCGTTATCCGCAAGGATGCATGAACGCCGGGGCCGCTCTGTGCAGCAGCGGCCCGGATTATGAGAATGTGTTTGCGTCGAGTCCCGTACGGGGAGGCCGCAACGCATGACCGGGAGAAAGGAAGAATATGAAACTCGGACTTGTGTCCGCTCCGGCTTCTCTGCGATGAGGCGTTGCCGGGGCTGAAGGGAAGCGAAGCTTCCCCGTTCATCGGGTATGGTCCGGTTTCGGCCGGGTCTGCCCTCATGCCTGCATGGCCGCTTCATCGTGCGGCCGTGGGTTCCCCTGAGGAACGCGTTTCAGGAAGGGCCGCCATAGGCGGCTTTTTTTATGCAGGCGGACATATGAACATTCATCACGATATGACGAAAGGCCCTGTAGGCCGGGAACTTGTTTTTTTCAGTCTTCCGTTGATGCTGGCCCAGGTGCTTCAGCTTTTATACGGTGTGGCGGACATGCTGGTGGTCAGCCGTTTTGTGGGGGAGAGCGGCGTTGCGGCAGTAAGCAACGGCAACATGGCGGCGTTTTTCGTGGCCTCGCTGGGAATGGGCTTCGGCTCCGGGGGGGCGGTGGAAGCAGGGCGGCACGCCGCGGACAAGAGCGCGCAGGCCTGCCGTGAGGCAACGGATACGCTGCTTTTTCTTTCACTGCTCACGGCGTCGGTTGTCGGGGCGGGGAGTTTCCTGCTGTGCGGCCCGGCCCTTGCATGGCTTGATGTGCCCGGCGCAATCAAGGAGGAAACACTTGCATACACACGCACGGTTCTGTTGGGGACGGTGTTTGTTTTCGGGATGCATACGGCCTGCGCCGTGCTCCGCGCGCTGGGCAGCGGCCTTGCCCCGTTGCTGATTACGGCTTTTTCCGCCATACTGAACATGGTTCTGGATCTTGTGCTGGTAGGGCTGTGCTCTCTGGGGACGGAAGGCGCGGCATGGGCTACGGTGACGGCTCAGGGTGCAGCCTTTTTTGCCGCTCTGATGTTGCTGCGGGCGGAACGCGGAGGAGGGCTTTTTTGCTTCGTGAAACTGAGGCGTTGCGCCGTCGTATTGCGTACGTCGCTTCCCGCCTCGGCACAGATGGCGGCGGTGAACCTGTCGTTTCTGATCATGACGGCCATGTTGAACCGCTATGGGGTGGCAGTGGCGGCGGCTTCCGGCATAGGGCTGAAGATCAACACGCTTGCAGGTATGCCGTGCTGGGGGATAGGGCAGGCCGTGACGGCCATGGTGGCGCAGAACGCCGGTGCGGGGAATGCCGGGAGAGTGAAGGAGGTGCTCTGGGAAGGATTCCGGCTGAGTATGGCCGTTACCGTATGTCTGGTCGTTCCCGTGCAGGTTTTCGCCGTGCCGGTTATGGAGCTTTTTGCTCCTGCAGAATCGGAGGTGGTGAAGGTGGGGGTGGAGTATCTTCGACTGTGCTGTTCGGTGAACTCTGTGCTGTATGTGGCCATGTACAGCTTCGATTCCTTCGCTCTGGGCGTGGGCCGGGCGGATGTCGCTCTCGGCAATGCGTTGCTGGAAGCCTTTGCGGCAAGGCTGTTTTTTGCCTGGTTGGGGGCGGATATCCTCGGTATGGGCTACATGGGCATATATGCAGGGCAGGCCGTTTCTCCTTTGATTCCCGCAGTATGCGGATGGGTATTCTACCGCCGGGAAACGTGGCGCAATGCCGTGGAGAGGGCCGCCGTGAAAGAAAGGATTGCCGCGATGCGGAAGAGCGGGAAAGCATAAGCGTTCCCGCCGTGTTTTTCTGAAAAGAATGAGCTTCGGCAGAGAGGCGAAAAAAGGCGTCCGCCATAACGCGGACGCCTTGAAGGGGCATCGGAAGTTTTCCTGCTCAATCTTCGTCTTTCAGCCCAAGCATACCGAGAATGCGGGTCAGCTCTTCGGGGCTGGAGTAGGGAATCTGTACGCGGCCGCTCTGTTCGTTGCCGTTGATGGTGGCCTTTGTGCCGCTGCTCTGCCGCAGAAGCTTTTGCAGATCCCTGATGACCTGCGGCCGGGGAGCACGGGGAGCGCGCGGCTTTTCCGTTCCGTTTTGCGGGAGGAGCTTTTCCGGGAGTCTGCCGCTGCGCTTGCAGGTGTCGGCAGCAGCTTCCGCTTCGCGTACGGAAAGGTGATGTTCCCGGATGGCGGCAAAAAGCTGCTCGCGCAGACCTTCATCGGCTACCGCGAGCAGGGCGCGGGCATGACCTGCGCTGATGTCGCTTACGGCGAGCGCTTCCTGCATGGCGGCGGGGAGCTGGAGCAGGCGCAGACTGTTGGCTACGGCGGAACGGCTTTTGCCGAGCTGTTCCGCCAGCGCTTCCTGACTCAGGCCGTGGGCTTTGCGCAGAGCCTGCAGGGCTTCGGCCTCTTCCATGGGATTCAGATCCTCACGCTGGAGGTTCTCCACCAGCGCCACGGTCATGGCTTCCTTGTCGGTGTATTCGGTGACGATGACGGGCACTTCCGTAAGGCCCGCCATGCGTGCCGCACGCCAGCGCCGTTCCCCGGCCACGATTTCGTAGCGCTGGGGCATACCCGGCAGAAGGCGTACCAGAAGGGGCTGGATAACGCCCTGGTTTCTGATGGAGACGGCAAGTTCGGCAAGGGCGTTGTTGTCGAAGAGTTTTCTGGGCTGATGCTTGCCGGGAACAAGCTGCGTAAGGGCAAGTTTCCTCGTTTCCTCGCTGCCGTTTTCCGTGGCGGAACTGAGAAGGGAACTGAGGCCTCGGCCGAGTCCGCGTTCGGGAATGTTCATGATATCCTCACAGAGAGCCGCAGGCTCTGGTTCACGGTCATGCAGGCCTGCCGCGCAGGCCGGATGCTGTCGCCTATGTTCGTGTTTCCGATTTTTTGTGGAACATCGGCTCAGGGAAGGGAACGGCGTGCCGCCTCTTTTCCGCAGGGGGAAGAAGAGAGTCGCGGACAGGCGCCTTTTCTTCAGGGCTGGGCCGTTTTGTGGACGACCTCGCGGGCAAGGGCCAGATAGGCTTCCGCCCCCTTGGACTTGATGTCGTAATGCAGGATGGATTTTCCGTGACTGGGCGCTTCGGAAAGGCGCACGTTGCGGGGAATGACGGTTTCGAACATATGCTTGGGAAAGCAGCGTTCCGCCTCGGCCTTGACCTGACGCGCCAGTTTGTTGCGGGAATCGTACATGGTGAGCAGCACGCCCAGAATCTGCAGTTCTCTGTTCAGGCGTTTGCGTACCTGTTCGTAGGTATGCAGCAGCTTGACGATTCCTTCCAGAGCAAAGAATTCGCACTGCAGAGGAATGAGTATTTCATGCGCGGCGCACAGCGTATTGATGGTGATGAGGCCGAGGGAGGGCGGACAGTCGAGAATGATGTAGTCGTAATTGTCGGCTATCTGACCGAGCAGGTCGGCAAGATAGAATTCCCGGGCCATCTTGTCCACCAGCTCTATTTCTATGCCCACAAGGTCGGTGGAAGAGGGAAGCAGGGTAAGATAGGGCGTTGCCGTGGGGAGCAGCGTTTCTTCCAGCGTGGAGGTGCCGCAAAGCGCGGTATAAAGGTTGCGTGTGAGATTCTGCTGGTCGAATCCCAGAGAACTGGTGGAATTTGCCTGCGGATCGCAATCCACCAGAAGTACGCGATTTTCCATGATAGCCAGAGAGGCGGAAAGGTTGACCGACGTGGTGGTTTTGCCCACGCCGCCTTTCTGGTTGGCGACGGCAATGATTCTGGCCAAGATAAAGCTCCTTTCCCAAAGTCTTTCTTTACATAAACGCTGACATGGCGAAAAGCAAGGAGTGTTTCACGTGAAACATGGACGACCGCGCAGGGAATGTTTCACGTGAAACACTCCTGAAGGAAGAAAGACGACAAAGAGGAAAGACGTTTAAATCCGGTAAGTTGTAAAAATGGTTGTTCCTGTTTCGTTTTGCGGGCTCCCTGTTGGGAAAAGGGGGACATCCGGTCGTTCTCCGCAGGTACTTCCCGGATCGTGTGGCGCTTGAAGCCGGACGAGCTGCGGGAATAGCGTGTGTTCCTGCGGCTCTCTTCGCTGGGGAGAGGGCCGGCCTGAAAACGGCATGAGGAGGGTGTTTCCGGCGGTGAGAGGAAAACAGCGTTCGGAAAAAGAAATGCTCTCCGTGCGGCAGGGAGCGTCTTCGGAAAAGCACGTTGTGGCGAAGAGGGGGAGGCAGCTTCCCGGAGAGAAGTTCCCTCGGCTTTTCGGCGTGCACAAAAAAGCGGGCGCATGATGCGCCCGCGGAAAACGTGTTCAGGCTCAGTGCCCGGTGATGTTGTACTTTTTCAATTTATACTGCATGAGGCTGCGGGATATGCCCAGAAGTTCCGCCGCATGGGCCTGCACGAAGTCGGCCCTGACCAGCGCGCGTTTGATGAGCGCGGCTTCTATCCTGTCCAGAGTGTCGGCCAGGTTGAGTTCCACGGGCAGAAGGTCCACGGCGCTTTTGAACTGCGATTCCTCGCCGCGTATTTCCGGGGGCAGATCGTCCACGCCGATGACCGGTCCGGGAACCATGACCATGCAGCCTTCCAGCACGTTCTGAAGCTGACGGATGTTGCCGGGCCATTCATAGCCGGTAAGGTAGTTCTGCGCTTCGGTGCTGAAGCTTTTGGCGGGAATGCCGTTGTCTTCGGCGATTTTTTCCGTAAAGTGAGCGATGAGAAGGGGAATATCCTCCCTACGCTCACGCAGGGGCGGAATGGGAATCTGTACGACGTTGAGGCGATAGAAGAGGTCTTCGCGGAAGGTTCCTTCCTCCACCATTTTGGAGAGGTCGCGGTTGGTGGCCGCCACCACGCGGATATCCACGCTGATGGGGTCCGTGCCGCCTACGCGTTCGAATACTCTTTCCTGGAGCACACGCAGCAGCTTGACCTGAAGATCCATGCTGAGCTCGCCCACTTCGTCCAGAAAGAGCGTGCCGTGGTCGGCCTGCTCGAAACGGCCCCGGCGCGTGGCCACGGCGCCGGTGAAGGAGCCTTTTTCATGGCCGAACAGTTCGCTTTCCAGTACGCCGGAGTTGAAGGCCATGCAGTTGACGGAAACGAAGGGGCCTTCCTTGCGCGGGGAACTGAAGTGTATGGCCCGGGCCACCAGTTCCTTGCCCGTGCCCGATTCGCCGGTAATGAGCACGGTGGAGCGGCTTACGGCCACCCTGTCCACGATGGAGAGCGTGTTGCGGATGGCTTTGGATTTGCCGATGATGTGATGGGTGCGGTAGCGTTCCTCCAGCGATTCCTGCAGCAGCTTGTACTGCCGGTGCGCCTTGGAAAGTTCCACGGCGTTGTGCACGGAAAGCAGCAGTTCGTCGTTGGCGAAGGGTTTGGTGATGTAGTCGAAGGCGCCGTAGCGCATGGCTTCCACCGCGCTTTCGATGCTGCCGAAGGCCGTCATGATGAGCACGGGCAGGTCGGGCCAGGATTTTTTGATGCGCTGCAGCACTTCCTTGCCGGTGAGCTTGGGCATCTTCATGTCGGTGATGACCACGTCCACTTCCGACTCGTCCAGAAACTGCAGGGCCATTTCCGGGTCGTTGAGCGCCGTTACCTCATAGCCCGCGTCCTTGAGCAGCGCCTCCATGACGATGAGATAGTTTTTTTCGTCGTCGATGACGAGAATGTGGGATATGTCACTCATGGGAGCTTCCTTGTTCGGTTGAAGTATGCTGCGCGGGGAAACGGACGGTGATGAGCGCTCCTCCCTGCGGGGCGTTGGCAAGCTTCATGCCGCCGCCGTGGGAATCGATGATGGCCTGAACGATGGGCAGACCGAGACCTGTTCCGTTGTCCTTGGTGGTGAAGAACGGGTCCATGACCTTGTCCAGCGTGCCCTCGGCGAATCCCGGGCCCGTGTCGCGGAAGGTGAGGGTTATCTGCCCGTCGGCGGGCAGGGCGCTTTCGATGAAGATCTGCCCCGGGCCCTTCATGGCCTGCTGCGCGTTGGCGAGAATGTTGTAGAATGCGCGGTACAGGAGGTCGGGGTCCCCCTGAACGATGAGATCGGGGGAAAGATTCGCGTGGATTTCCACGCCCTGGCGCTGAAATTCTCCCCCGAGGAAGGCCATGGCCTTGTTGAGCACGTCCTGAAGGTTCACGGTGTCCTTCCGCGGCTGACGGGGCCGGGCGTAGTCCAGAAAGTCGTTGACCGTGGTGCCGAGGCGGCAGGATTCGTCGTAGATGGCGGAGAGCATGGCCTGAGTGGTGGCGTCTTCCGTCTTGTGCCGCCGGATGAGGAATTCGGAACTGGAACGGATGATGCCCAGGGGGTTTCGTATTTCATGGGCGATGGAAGCCACCATGCGGCCCATGCTGGCCAGTTTTTCCGCCTGATGGAGCTGGGCTTCCAGCTGACGGTTGCGGGCCATGCGGCGGCTCAGGGTGAATTCCGCCTTGCGGGCCACGAAGTGCAGCAGGAAGAACAGGATGAGCGTGGAAACGAGAAATCCCGCAATGATGAGCCACTGGGAACGTATGGTTCCCCGGTACTGCGGCGTCATGTCCTGCACGATTTCCAGAACGCCGAGTACGGGCACGGGCTGGCCGCGCAGGCGCAGACCCTGAAAGTCGGAGTCTATGGTCAGGGGAAAGACGGTACGCAGCAGGAAGGTGCCGTCCTTGAGGTTGGGCGTCACCAGCGCCTGCGTGTAGGGAATGGAGGAAATCACGTCGAAGTGATGGGGCTTTCCTTCAAATACCAGAGGAATGCCCGCGGTGTACAGGTCGGTACGGCGCACTTCCTTGGGATCGGTGGAATAGAGAATGGTGTAGTGGTCGTCGTAAAGGCGCACGCTGGAGAGCTGAAGCCCGTGCAGCTGCGACTGTATGACCTCGTCGAGCAGTTTGTACTGCGCCGGATTGGAAAGAGCGACGCGGCCGGAAGCGTAGGTGACGGGAAGCGTGAACTTGCGGAAAATCTGGCGGTTGATGTTGTCTGCAAGAAGAAGCGCATACTCCTGCTGGCTTTCCAGCACGGAGCTTGTCATGGTGCGGCCGATGAAGAGCGTGAGGATGACGCTGGAAATGAGAATCAGCACCAGCGAAATGTAGGAAAAGAATTTTGCCAGGTTGAACGGCAGCTTGTTGTCCGCGCCGTTCTGACTTGCGTCATCCATAACGATACCTTCGAAAAGGATTGCGGAGCCGCAGAGACTCCGGTGAAGCGGGCGTTTCCCGGCCTGCGTGGGCCTGCCGGGGAAACACGAACCTTATCCTTTACCCGAAAGCCTTTTCTGCCGTCAGGCTCCGACTCCGCGTGGGGCGGAGCCGGAGCCTTTCATGCGGGGGGAATGTCATGCACGGCGGCAGGGGCTGCCGGAGCGCTTAGAATTCCATGTTTTCCGAGGGAATGGCGGTGAACATGGCAAGACGGGCGGCGTCCTCTTCCGAACCGGGCATACCGAGACGGGCGCGGGCGAGCTTCTTGCCGTTTTCCACGGCGGGCTGATCCACGGGATTGATGCCCATGAGCCATCCGGTGAAGATGGTGGCGGCCTCGAGCAGCATCATCATCTTGCCTGCGGAGAAGGCGCTTTCGTCGGGCATGTCGAGGTGCACGACGGGCACGTCCTTCTGGGCCAGCGTGGCGCGGGTGGCCAGGGTTTCCGCTTCAAGAATGTCGCCGAAGGTGTGGCCCTTGAGGTACTGCCACTGTTCGGGGAGCTTGGTGGGCATGGAGAGAATGCTCTTGTCGGCGGGAGAGCTGACGAAGAGGCAGATCTTGTCCTTGGGGCCGTCCAGGAACATCTGAAGCAGGGAGTGCTGATCGGTGACGCCGGTGGCGGGAATGGGCATGGTGCCCTTGCCGTCCTTGCCGAGGCTTTCGGCCCAGAGCTGGCAGAACCACGGGCCGAAGGTGGACCAGGCGGGGATGTAGCAGAAGTAGATCACCTGGCTCTTGCCGGCTTCCGACATCTGATACGCCCAGCGGGCCAGCTTCCACGCGGGGTGCTGAAGCAGGGTTTCGGGGTTTTCGGCCAGCGGACGGCCCACGGAAATGGCGCCCTGAATGAGGCCTCTCCAGTCCATGCCGAGGAAGACGGCGGGAACCATGCCCACGGCGGAAAGCACGGAATAACGGCCGCCGAGATTGTCCGGTACGGGCAGGGAACGCAGGGCGTATTTGTCCACTTCGTCGCGCAAAAAGCCCTTGTTGGCGTCGGTCACCATGAAGAGGTGTTCCTGCCAGGTGCCGGGAAGCTTCGCCTGCAGCCAGGGCAGTACGATGAGGTACTGGGCGATGGTTTCAATGGTGCCGCCGGACTTGCTGATGACCACGACCAGCGTGTCTTCGGGAACGAGGCTGTCCAGATGGGCCTGAAGCCATTCGGGATGAACGTTGTCGGCTATCCACAGGCTGGGGCCGTCGTAGTTGGGACGGTCCTGTCCGGGCGCGAAGGCGCGCTGCAGGGCGCGGGGTCCGAGGGCCGAACCGCCGATGCCGAGCAGAAGCATGTGTTTGAAGCTGCGCAGGAACTCTTCATGTATTTCAAGTTGATGGATAAGATCTTCCGCAAAGGGAAGGGACAGGAACGGCAGAACCGGCAGTTCCTGCTTGAGTCTTTCGATGAAGGAGGAATCGTCGGAGGGGCGGTCGGATACGCCGCCCAGCCAGGCATGGGCCCAATCAAGTTTTGCCTGAGTCATAAGCGCACCATCTGATAAGGTTAGTGGTAAAGGGCTTCCTTCATGCGATGCAGCGCATCCATGAGGACATCATCGGAAACGGCATAGGAAAGGCGGATGCAGTTCTTGTCGCCGAAGGCTTCGCCGGGCACGCAGGCCACACGGGCCTTTTCCAGCAGGTAGGTGCATACGGCGGAACCGTCGGGCATGTCTTTGGTAAAGAGGGCGCTCACGTCGGGGAAGAGGTAGAAGGCTCCGCCGGGCTTTGCGCAGACCACGCCGGGCCAGGTGGCGATTTCGGCCATGGCCATGTCGCGGCGGCGGAGGAAGGAGAGGCGCATTTCTTCCACGCAGTCGTAGGAACCGTCCAGAGCGGCCACGCCGGCCTTCTGCGCGATGGAGCACATGTGCGAGGTCATCTGGCCCTGAAGTTTGGAACATTCCCTGATGAGTTCTTCATGCCCCAGGGTATAGCCCACGCGCCAGCCGGGCATGGAAAAGGCCTTGGAGAGCCCGTTGAGGATGGCGATCTTTTCAGGATATTTTTCCCACCAGCCGGAAGCGCTCACCGGGGCGCCGTCGTACACGAGCTGATCGTAGATTTCATCGGCCAGCACGAAGATGCCGCGCTCGAAACACCACGTCACCATGGCGTCCACTTCCGCCTGCGTATAGGCCACGCCCGTGGGATTGGAGGGCGTGTTGAGTATCATCATGCGCGTTTTGGGCGTAACGGCCTTTTCCAGATCGGAAACGTCGATGCGGAAGCCCCTGGAGGAGTCGGCGCGCACAAGCACGGGGTTGCCGCCCGCAAGACGGATGAGGTCGGGGTAGCTTGTCCAGTACGGGCAGGGAAGCAGCACGTCGTCGCCGTCGTTGAGCATGACGAACAGCGTGTTGGCGAGCGACTGCTTGCCGCCGGTGGTGAGAATGACGTTTTCCGGCCGTGCGGTCACATGGTACTGACGCTGGAAATAATGGCAGACGCCCTGCCGGATTTCCATAATGCCGGGGACGGGCGTGTACTTGGTGAAATTCTCGTCTATGGCCTTCTTGGCTGCCTCGCAGATATGAAGCGGGGTAGGAGCATCGGGCTCGCCCACGGCCAGGCTGGTGACCTGTATGCCTTTGGCTTTGAGTTCCAAGGCCTTGGCATTGACTGCAAGGGTGGCGGAGGGCTTGATCTTTTTCATTCTCTCGGCAAAGTTCATGGATATGTTCTTCCTGTTGGCGGTGAAAGGCGCACAAGGTTTCCCAAGATGGTTAAATCTTTATCAGCTTCGCAAAGGTCTGTAAATTGATGAGTGAACCGCTGTTGCGATATCCCGGCACCTGCCGGGTCGGGCGTCTGCTGCGCCGGGAAAAGCGATTTTTCGTTTTTGTGGAACTGGACGGACGCGAGGTGGCCGCCCATACCAACAATACCGGAACCATGCTGGGGCTTTTGCGTCCCGGCGCTCCGGTACTGCTTTCTCCGGCCGCCAATCCTGCCCGCAAGCTGGCATGGACGGTGGAGGCTCTGGGGCTTCCGGGAAGGGAGGGCTTTTTCTGGGTGGGAGTGAATACTTCCGCGCCCAACCGGCTGCTTTCCGCCCTGTTCGAGGCGGGCCTTCTTCCCTGGGCGTCGGGCTATACCTTACTCAGGCGTGAGGCCGTGTACGGAGAAAGCCGTCTGGACGGCGTGCTCCACGGGGAGGGGCTGCCTGATCTCTGGGTGGAATGCAAGAACGTCACTCTGGTTGAGGACGGCGCGGCCGCCTTTCCCGATGCCGTGACCGCGCGCGGGGCAAAGCATCTGCATACGCTGAGGGATATTTGTGCATCCGGGGCGCGCGCGGCCATGCTCTACATCATACAGCGGCCGGACGGCGCCTGCTTTTCCGCCGCCGACTATGTGGACCCTGCGTATGCCGAAGCGCTGAGAGAATCCGTGCGCTGCGGCGTGGAGGTGTACCCCGTGGTCGTCCATATCCGTGAGGACGGCATTCACTACGGGGGCGTGCTGGAATACAGGGACAATGCGGCGCCGGGAACAGGGGACGGCTTGCCGTGTGTGGAAATTTCTGAAAAAAGAGGATGAAAACCCGCGCCGCCCGGCTGCGGCTTTTCCGGCCTCGCGGCAGGTTTCGGACAGGCGCGGTATGTACCCGGAGGTACGGTATGGTTAAAAATGTCCTGATTGTTCTGCTGGCGGCGGCCTGTCTTTTCTTCGGCGTCGACCGGTACGGTTCTTTTCTTCAGAAGGATGAGGAGATAAGCGCCGGAGAATACGGAGGGCTTCTGTCTCTGAGGGAGCTTTATTCCGCCGGAGACTATGAGGAAAAGGTGCTTCCTCTTTTGCGCGAGGCCTTTGTGGACGGAAAAGTCACGCGGGAACGTATGCAGAAACTCGACGGGAAGCTGAACGATCTCGGTCTGCGGGTTTTTGAGCGGCTGACGCGGCAGGATACGAAGAGCAGGGTGTCCCGTGCATGGGACGACGCCCGGGACAGCGCTGCGGAACTGGGAGAGAAACTCGGCCGCAAGATGGACGACGCCATGCGCGGTCTGGGGGAATCCCTTGAGGAGGTGATGCCCCGTCGTTCTCCCGCGCCGAAGCGGGAAAACAGCGTGTCGCTTTAGAATCTTTTACGGCATGAAGGGCGGGCCGGCGTCCCGTGAGGGAGAACGAGACGCTGTTTCTTCCGTGCCGGTATGACGGAAAAAGGGCCGGGAAGACGCAACATGCGTCTTCCCGGCCCCTGCTGTCGTTAGATGCGGCCGGATCAGTATCCGGCGGCGAGTCCGTCGCTTCTCGGGTCGGCTGCTCCCTGAAGAATTCCCGTATCCTGATGAATGAGAATGGCCCCGGCATGGCCCATGGTATCGGTATAGTCTTCCACCACGTTCACGGGGTGCCCGCGCTTTGCCAGTTCCTGCGTCACGGAGGGAGGAATACGGCCTTCCAGCTTCACATCGTTGGATTCCGCGCCCCAGGTGCGGCCGTAGAGCCAGCGCGGGGCGGTGACGGCCTCCTGCGGCGTCATGCCGAAGTCCACCACGCGCGTGACGACGGCGGCCTGCGTCTGGGGCTGACCTTCGCCGCCCATGGTACCGTACACGAGCAGGGGCCTGCCGTTTTTCAGGAGCATGGCCGGATTCAGGGTGTGCATGGTGCGCTTTTTGGGCATGAGGCTGTTGACGTGCGCCGGGTCGAGCGAGAAGAAGCTGCCCCTGTTCTGAAGCAGTACGCCGGTGCCTTCGGCCACGATGCCGGAGCCGAAGTCGTGATAGATGCTCTGGATGAGGGAAACGGCGTTGCCGTCCTTGTCCACCACGCCCAGCCATACGGTATCGCCTTTGGGATCGAGCGGCTTTTTCGACGTCGCAGCCCTGTCCATGCGTATGCGGGCGGCCTGGGCCCTGCCGTGTTCCCTGGAGAGCAGTTCCTTCAGGGGAATGGAAACGAAGTCGGGGTCGGAGAGATAGCGGTCGCGGTCGAGGAAGGCCTCCTTGGTGGCCTCAATGATGGCGTGGTAGTAGTCCGCGCTGCTCTCGCCCATATCTTTTATATTGAAATTATTAAGAATGTTCAGAATTTCCAGCGAAGCCATGCCCTGTGTGCTGGGCGGCAGGTTGCAGGCCGTAAGCCCCCGGTACTCGACGCTGACGGGTTCCACCCAGTCGACCTTGTGCGAGGCGAAGTCCTTCATGGTGAGCAGGCCGCCGTGCTTTTCCATGTCGGCGGTGATCTTTCGGGCTATGGAACCCGTGTAGAATTCCGCCGCGCCTTTTTCCGCGATGGTTTTCAGCGTGCGCGCAAGGTCGGGCTGACGGAACATGTCGCCTTCGGCAAGGGGCGCGCCGTTTTTCATGAAGACTTTTGCAAATTCCGGGAAGCGCTGAAGGTTGCGGAATGTGGAATCCTGGACATCGGCGTTGATGGCGCTCCAGCGGGCAAGGGAGGTCGATACGGGAACGCCGTTTTCGGCGTAGCCGATGGCGGAGGCGAAGAGATCCTTCCATGCCATGGGCGTGTGCAGGGCGGAGCGGCTGAAACGGTAGGCCTCGTCCCAGCCGGAGACTGCGCCGGGGACGGTGTTGGCCGCGAGATAGCCCCGGGAAGGAATCTTTGGGAAGCCCCGCGAGGTATAGAAGTCGATGGTGGCATTCTCGCCCGAGCGGCCGCTGGCGTTCAGGCCCAGAAGCCTGCCTGCCCCGGCGTCGTAGATGAGCCAGAAATTATCTCCGCCCGGCGTACACATCTGCGGATAGACCACGGCCAAGGTGACGGCGACGGCGACGGCGGCGTCTACGGCATTGCCGCCGCGGCGCAGGATGTCCAGTCCGGCCTGCGTGGCCAGATGATGGGGGCTGGTCACCATGCCGTTGACGGCCAGAGGATTGGCGCTCATGGAGGGGGTGGCACAGTAGGAAGAAGACACGGCAAGGGCTCCGTCGGCGGGGCAGAGAAGCGCGGCGCAGAGCGTCAGCGCTCCGGCAGCGGCCCGCGTGAAAAAAGGTGGCATGCCTGCTCCTCAGGGTAAGGGTTTATGGAACTTTGTCCATCTGTTTTCCTGCCCCTGTGCAAGGAACATGCCGTGATGATTTTCTTTGATATGTCAGTAAGATAAATAATTCATGCGCCGGCTGTCGGCACGTTTTCGTGCTGCCGGGGGGAAGGGCGTTGATGCTTTTTTCTGGAAAAGGCCTGAGGCACGCGCGTTTTTTCGTACTGGAAGAGGCGGTGCGGACATGTACCGCCGGTACGGAACCGGGAAAGGATTTAAAAGCACCCGGTCCGTGGAGCGAGGCGGCCGGGCGCGCGGCACAAAAAAGGATGCCCGAAGGCATCCTGAAAAAGGGAAGGGCCGGAATCAGGCCTGCTCCTCATCAAGCTCCCGCGTATAGCGGCACTTGGGATTCGGACAGGCGATGTGTCTGCCTTTCGCCCGGGTGCTTTTGATGACGAGAATGGGCGATCCGCATTCCGGGCAGGCCTCGGCCACGGGCCAGTCCCATACGGCATAGTCGCACTGAGGGTACTGGTCGCAGGAATAGAAGAGCTTGCCCTTGCGGGAGCTTTTTTCCACCAGCATTCCCTTGCCGCACCTGGGGCAGGCCACGCCCGTGGAGAAGGGCGCGGCGTAGTCGCATTTGGGGTAGTTGGCACAGCTTAAAAAGCGGCTTCCCGTGCGGGCCTGCTTGAGAATGACGTCGCCGCCGCACTTGGGACAGGTGCCCACCTTTTTGTGTTCTTCCTTCTGCCTTTCCTGCGGAATGATGCGGCCTTTTTCGTCGCGGGTGAAGTTGGTGGTGTAGCGGCATTCGGGGTAGCCCGTGCAGGCCAGGAATTCACCGCTCTTGCCGAATTTCACCACCAGAGGCTTGCCGCATTCCGGGCAGGGCACATCGGTGGTGAGACCGCCCTTCACGGGGGCCATGTTCTTTGCTGCCGCTTCGAGCGTGGGGGTGAAGTCCCTGGAAAAGTCCTTCATGAGGTCCACCCAGCCCAGTTCTCCGTCGGCCACCTTGTCGAGATTGTTTTCCATTTCGGCGGTGAAGCCTACGTCCATGAGTCTCTTGAAATGGTCGCGCAACTGGGAACAGACCACATTGCCCAGATCCGTGGGAATGAAGTGCTTGTCTTCCAGGCGCACATATTCGCGGTCCTGAATGGTGGAAATGATGGTGGCGTAGGTGGAGGGGCGGCCTATGCCTTTTTCTTCCAGCTCGCGAACCAGCGAGGCTTCGGTATAGCGCGGCGCAGGCTGGGTGAACTTCTGTTCCTTGTCCAGCTTCTGCAAGGTGACGACTTCGCCTTCGCGAAGAGGCGGAAGCGCGCTTTCCTCTTCGTCCACGGAACGGGGCATGACGGCGAGAAAGCCCGGGAAGAGCAGTCTTTCGCCCCTGGACTTCCACTGTCCGGGGCCGCAGGTAAGGGTGACGGAGGTGTCGTGATAGGTGGCGGCGGCCATCTGCGAGGCCACGAAGCGGCACCAGATGAGACTATAGAGCCGGTACTGGTCGGAAGAGAGAAATTCCTTCACGTCCTGAGGGGTGAGGGCGACGTCCACGGGGCGTATGGCTTCGTGGGCGTCCTGCGCGCTGGTCTTGCCCTTGAAGGAACGGCCCTTGCCGCCCGGGGCCATGTAGTCCTTGCCGAAGCGCGATTCTATGTATTCCGCTGCGCTTTTCTTCGCCTCGTCGGCGATGCGCACGGAGTCGGTACGCATGTAGGTGATGAGGGCGGTGGTCCCTCTTTCGCCGAGTTCGATGCCTTCGTAAAGGCGCTGGGCCGTACTCATGGTGCGTTTGGAGGTGAAGCCTATGCGCTGGTTGGCCGTCTGCTGCAGGGTGGAGGTGGTGAAGGGGGGCAGAGGGCTGCGGGAACGTTCCTTTTCCTCCACCTGCGTCACCACGAAGGGCTGCCCGGCCATGGCCTGTTCCATGGCGTCGGCCGCGGCCTTGCTGGCGATGAGTATCTTGCGGGCGGCCTTGCTCTCGCCGTCTTCCCCGGAAAGCTGCTTCAGCGTTCTGGCGAAGTTCGTTTCCACCTTGACAAGTTCCGCCTTGAAGGGCGGGGGCGTGGCCCCGGCAAGCAGGGCGCGGAAGGTCCAGAACTCCTCGGGGACGAAGGCAAGCCGTTCCTCTTCCCGTTCCACGATGAGGCGCAGCGCCACCGACTGCACGCGGCCTGCGGAAATGCCCCGCTTCACGGTCTTCCACAGAAGGGGGGAGATCTTGTAGCCCACGAGCCGGTCGAGCACGCGGCGGGCCTGCTGGGCGTTGAAGAGGTCGGGGTTGATGTCGTGCGGATTGTCGAGCGCGTTCTTCACGGCGCGGGCCGTGATTTCGTTGAACTGTATGCGCTTGATGTTCTTCGCCTTGTTTTTGATGACTTCGGCGATGTGCCAGGCAATGGCCTCCCCTTCGCGGTCGGGGTCGGGGGCGAGGTAGACGGTATCGGCCTTGGAAGCGGCCTCCTGCAGGTCGTGCACGACCTTTTCCTTGCCTTTGATGATCTCATAACGGGGGGCGAAGTCGTGGGCTTCATCCACGCCTATTTCCTTTGTGGGCAGGTCGCGGATATGCCCCACGCTGGCCTGCACCATGTACTTGCCGCCCAGAAATTTCTTGATGGTCTTCACCTTGGCCGGTGATTCCACAATAATGAGATCCTTGCCCATACAACGCTCGCAGATAGGAATTTGGAGGGAAATTTCCCGCCTCAAGGAACATACGTCAAAAGGGGGGAGCGTCAAGCCCCGGAAGGAGAAAAGAGCCGGTTTCGCGTCATTCCCCCCGGTAAAACGCCGTGCGGCGGCCGTTTTTCCGGGGCGGACATGACGGCGACGCGGGAGACTCGCCCTTATGCGTTTTTCCCGGGGCGGATTTTTCAGAACAGTTCCGCCTCATGGGCGTGAGCGTCGAACACGATGCGCTCAGGCCCCAGGCCGAGCATACTCCAGCGCTTTTTCAGCGCTCCCCTGTCGCCGTAGAGAAATCCCTGACAGAAACGGGGAAGCACCAGCCGTTCCGGTTCTCTGCCCAGCGCGTCCCGGGCTTCCTTCGCGGCGGAAAGCAGGGACTCGGCCTGGATGAGCGCTCCGAGGGCGGGGTGACGGGGGCCGGCAATAAGCGCCCTGTCGAAGGCCGGTTCCGGCGCCACGGCCAGACGAATGACGGGCACGCGCGCCTTCCAGGCCATGTGCAGCGCCGTTCCCAGAGTACGGACGGTATCTTCCACGCTCCAGGGGCGGTAGCTGCCCTCGCGGTACCACCGGGCAAGCACCGTCCCCTCGGGCACAAGGCAGGGATAGAAGCGCAGACAGGCGGGAGAAAGAGAGAGCGCCTTTTCCACGTCGGCCAGAAAGACCTCGGGCGTGCTTCCCGGCATTCCGGGAAGAAGCTGTATGCCGAGCGAGAGACCGGCCCCGGCAACGGCCCTGCATCCGGCCTCGGCCCCGCTTCCCGAGTAGCCGCGGCGGGAAAGGGCGAGGGCTTCATCATCGAAGCTCTGTATCCCGAGTTCCACAAGATCGACGCCGGCAATAAGCAGTTCCTTCAGTACGGCGGGGGAAAGCGCGTCGGGTCTGGTGGAACAGCGGGCACGGGTGACGCGCCCGCAGGAACGCATGTTCTGCAGAAATTCAAGGCAGAGGGCACGCTCCGACTCCGGCAGAGCGGTGAAGGTCCCGCCGTAAAAGGCGAGTTCTCTCTCTTCCCGTGCCGTGCAGGGAGATGCTTTTTCCAGAAGAATACGGGCTTCGGCAAGAATTTCCTTTGTGCCGGAAGGTACTTCATGCCCGGTCTGCTTGTCCTGCGCGCAGTAGACGCATTGACCGGGGCAGCCGAGAAAAGGCAGAAAAACCGGAAATATGCGCCCGGCTCTGTATTGTCTTTCCCCTGTATGGAAACGGACGCTCCGACCATGGTGAACGGCGGGCGTAAAAAAGAATGTCGACATTTTTTCGCCTCGGAAGAAAGCTCTTGATGTTCTAATCGCTAGCGTTTAGGATGGCAAGGTATCCCCCGTGTTAAAAACTCGGGAGGTCTTTGGAGGTCTGTACTGTCATGTCTGAAGAAAAATGTATTTTCTGCCTCATTGCAAAGGGAGAAATTCCCTGTGCGAAAGTATATGAGGATGATAGTGTCCTGGCGTTTCTGGATCTTTCTCCTGTCCATCCCGGGCATACGCTGGTCATTCCCAAGGAGCATTACAAGGATATGCTTCATGTGCCCTGCGAACTCGGGACGGCGGTGTTTTCGGCTCTGAAGAAGGTGGGCGCCGCCGTGATGGGCGCTACCGGCGCTTCGGGATTCAACGTCATGCAGAATAACGGATTATCCGCCGGGCAGACCATGTTTCATATCCATTGGCATATTATTCCCCGTTTCGACGGGGACGGTCTCGGCGTATGGGAGCAGGGGAAGTATCCCGACGCCGCAGCCATGCAGGACATGGCCGCCAAGGTGGCTTCGTACCTGGAAAAATAATCCGTCTTCAGGAAGGAGTGGCAGGAGGAACATATGAATAAGGCTCTTACCAAGGCAGACATTGTGGAAGCGGTGTACAACGACAAGAATCTTGGCCGCAACCGTGCGGAAGTAAAGAATATCGTTGAAAATCTGCTTTTGCTGATGAAGCAGGCCATCAAGAAGGACGACGCGCTTCTGATCAGTGGTTTCGGCAAGTTTGAAGCCTACGACAAGAACGCCCGCAAGGGGCGCAACCCCCAGACCGACGAATCCATCACCCTGCCTCCGCGCAAGGTCGTGGTGTTCCGCCTCTCCCGCAAGTTCCGCATGGAGCTCAACGGCGGCGAAGAAGCATAAACGCCGCATACAGCTTGAAGGGGCCCGCTTCGGCGGGCCTTTTTTCTTGTCCGGGAAAAGGGCGGCGCGCTGTACTCCCTGTTTTTTTTGCGTTATAGCCTAAGGCGCGTCCTCCGGCTTTTTCCGGGGGAAAATCCTGGCCGTGCGGCCAGATGTGAGAGGTGATCATGTCCGTTCCCGTTCTTGATGCCGCCGCCTGGACGGCAAAGCTTATGGAACTGCCGCGTCACGGCGCGGCAAAGGTCACGGCGTTCTATGAACACCGCATGGGAGCCGTGTGCAGGGATGCAAGGTTCCTTCTGGTGCCGCTGGACGACCACATGGTGCACCGCGGCGACGCCATTTTCGAAAGTCTGTCCTTTCTGGAAGGACGCATAGTGCAGCTTGACGCGCACCTTGCCCGCATGAGGCATTCCGCCGAAAGGCTGAAGCTTGCGCCCCCCTGTTCGTGGGAACAGCTCCGGGACATCATGCTCACCGTGGCGAAGGCCGGCGGCGAAGCTTCCGGCGGGCTCAAGGTGCTGCTCGGGCGCGGCTGCGGCGGCCTCGGCGTGGACCCTGCCGAATGCCCGGAAACAAGCCTGTACGTCGTGGCCACCAAGGGCGCCCCCCTTCAGGAATCCTTCTGGCTCAAGGGGCTTACCGCGGCGAAAAGCGACGTGCCCGCCAAGCAGGAGTGGCTCGCGCAGATCAAATCCACCAACTATCTTGCCAACGCCCTCATGGCCATGGAGGCCAGGGAAAAGGGCGTGGACCTCACCTTCTCCTTCGACGAGCGGGGATACCTTGCCGAAGCGGCCATTGCCAACGTGGCCATGGTGGACAGGGAGGGAAGGCTGCTGCTTCCCAACTTCCGTCATGCGCTGCCCGGCACCACGGCCATTCTGGCCATGGATCTGGCAAAGGCGTTCATGAGCGTAGTTCTCACCGATATCACGGAAGAAATACTGGAACAGGCTTCCGAGATTCTGGTACTTGGTACTACATGCGAGTGCGTGGCGGTCACGCACTACAACGGCAAGCCCGTAGGCGACGGCCGCCCCGGTCCCATTGCGGACAGGCTGCGCCATCTGCTGCATGACGCTCTTGTGACCGGAGGCGTGCCGTTCCTCGAATGATCAACAAGTGAGGAACTCATGCGCATCAAAACTCTGTTCACCGGTTTTTGCTGTGGTATCATCCTGGCTCCCGCGCTGGCCTTTGCCGCCGACAACGCTCCCGCTCCCAAGGCGAAGCAGACCGTGGCCGATACTCCCTTCGTGATCGTGGCCCCCAGTGAGGAAATCGTGGTCACCTTCCCGCTGTTCCTTGTGGAACGCGGCGTGGTGGAGAGCGTGGACATGAAGAACGGCACCTTCTCCCTCAAGGACAAGGAAGGCGGGTTTTCCACCATCAAGGTGACGGACAACACGCTTGTTGAAAACGTGTACGCCGACATCTTCACTTGGGAAACCAAGAAGGGCATCGCCGATCTGAAGAAGGGCGACAAGGTGCGCGCCCGCGTGTTCCCCGGCGAGGACGGAGAACCTTCTTCGGCCATTTCGCTGGATGTGTATAAGTTCTAACCCTGTTTCAGGTTCCCGGACGGACCTTTGAAGGGCCGGAGCCTCCCTGCCGGGAGGCCCGGCCTTTTCTGCGCGCATTGTCCGGGGCAGGGGGCCCCATTCCGGCATGAACGGCCGGGGGAAGACGGGCGTCCCCCGCCGTTCTGGGGAAATCTTTCTGTTGCCGGCAGCGGGAGCGCCTTCCGCCCGGAAACTTCAGAGCATGTTCACCGGGTCGAGGTCCAGCGAGATGCGCAAGTCGTGCTGAAGGTTCCCCATGTCTCTGAGCGCCAGGGCGTAGGCCTGCCGCACGACGTGCCATGCGCCCGCCTTGATGAGGCACTGGAAGCGCGAACGGCCCTGTATGCGGGCAAGCGGAGCGGGGGCCGGGCCGAGTACGGTAAGCCCGAGCTCCCTGCCGTGCTTTCTCAATGCGGAGGCGAAGGCGTTCACATATTTCTGGCCTTCGTTCCAGTCCCAGGGATAGGAAAGACGTATGAGGGCAAGCTTGACGAAGGGGGGATAGCGCCGCTGTCTGCGCAGGGCTATCTCGTGTTCGTAAAAACCTTCATAGTCGCCGTTTTCCACGAACTTCCAGCAGTAATGATGAATGTCCCGCGTCTGGATGAGCACGCGTCCCGGCTTTTCGCCCCGCCCGGCGCGTCCCGAGGACTGTACCAGAAGCTGGAAGGTGCGTTCCGCCGAACGGTAGTCGGGCATGTTCAGCCCCATGTCGCCGTCGGCCACCACGGCAAGGGTGACGTTGGGAAAGTGATGCCCCTTGGAGAGCATCTGCGTGCCCACGAGTACCTGCGCCTCCTGCCTGGCAAACGCGGAAAGGATTTCCTCCATGCGGCCGGGCCTTGCCGTGCTGTCGCGGTCGAGCCGGAGTACGCGTCCTCCGGGGGGGAGCGCGCCGGCCAGTTCTTCGCCGGCCAGGCTTTCTTCCAGTTTTTCCGTTCCCTCTCCCATGGGCAGAAAGTTCATGCCTCCGCATTTTTCACAGGGCGAGGGGTAGGGACGGGTATGGCCGCAGTAATGGCAGACCAGTTGTTCGCGCTTCTTATGGTAGGTGAGGGCGATGTCGCAGTGGGGGCATTTGGCCACGGTACCGCAGTCCAGGCAGTACATGAGGGGGGAATAGCCGCGGCGGTTGAGCAGAACGACGGCCTGCTCCCCTTTCTGCACCGTTTCCCGCAGCGCCTCCACGGCTCGCGGAGACAGCAGGCGCGAAGAGGGCTGTTCCCTGATGTCCACCAGTTCTATGACGGGAAGGCTCCCCCCTCCCGCGCGGTGCGTCAGTCTTGCCAGAGGAAAGGCCCCTTCCATGGCGGCGTGGAAGGTTTTGATGTCCGGTGTGGCGGAACCCAGGATAAGCAGGGCCCTGTGCCTGCGCGCTCTTTCCCAGGCCACCTCCTTGGCCTGATAGGGCAGACGGTCTTCCTGCTTGAAGGAACCGTCGTGCTCTTCATCCAGCACGATCGCGCCGAGGGGAGGCATGGGCAGAAAAAGAGCCGAGCGCGTGCCGATGATGAGGCACGGCTCCTTGCGTGCGGCAAGGCGGCGGAAGGTGCGTTCCCTCTGCTGCTGACTCTGGTAGCCGTGATAGAAGAACAGCGGCGTGCCGGGAAAGCGCTCCGCGGCGTCGCGCCTGAGCTTGAGGGCGATGGCCACTTCCGGCGCGAGAATGAGGGCCGAGCGTCCCCGCGCGAGGCAGGCCCGGGCAAGTTCCAGATACACGGCGGTCTTGCCGCTGCCCGTGATGCCGAAAAGAAGGTGAGGGGAGGGGCGCTCCTGCCCTTCCGCCAGCGCATCCATTTCCCTGCAGTAGCCGTCGAGCGCGGCCTGCTGTTCCTCGCTGAGGGTAAAGGGAGCCTCCGGCGGCGGAAGCAGGTCTTCCCCGGGTTCGGCTTCGTCCTCCTCCGTATCGCAGGGGCGCAGCTCCACCAGCTTGTTCTTGACAAGACTCGTCAGCGCAGGGCCGCTGTCCGGCAGGGCCTCGCGCAGTTTTTTGCGGGAACAGACGCCGTTCTTCAGCAGCCAGTCCAGCACTTCGCGCTGTCTGGCCGCATGAGGCCGCACGGGCCAGGGCGGATCGCAGGCAAGAGCGCACAGTTCGCCCTGCGCCGCGTCTTCCGCCAGCATGAGAAGTTCCGCCCGGCCGTTCATGAAGTCCTGCGCCAGCGATGCGCGTTCGGCCTGCGGCATGGAAGGAATGTCCCGCAGGGCGAAAAGTCTCGGCCTGCGGCCCTTGCCGTTCAGGTCGGGCAGGTACTGGCGCACGCGGATACGCGCCGTGATGCGCAGCCCCTGGGGCAGAAGATTGCCGAGAATGCGCCCCGGCGAGGAGTACTGGCGGGCGGCAAGCTGCGCCACGGTATCCATGTAGTCGGCGGGAAGAAGCGGCGTTTTTTCCAGCGGCCAGGTAAGGGGGCGCAGCGTGATGCCTTCTTTCCGGGGCATGGCGTGCTGCCCGGAGAAGACGCCGTGTTCCGCGTTTTCGTCGTCTTCGGAAAAGACGGCGACGATGACTCCCGCGCGTATGGCTCCGTTTCCGAGCGGAACGGCCACGCGTATGCCCGGCTGCCAGGAAAAGCCCGGAAATTCCTCCGGGGTGAGATAGCTCAGCGTGGCATAGGGGGGGGAGCACAGGGCGACGTGGCAGATCATGCGTTGGTCCTTATCCTGAGAACGTGCGACGCGGCGGAAAAAGGCGGCGCAGGCACCGCCTCAGGGGAAAAGGGCGTTTCCGGCAGAGCCGCCCGGTTCAGCCCTTGAACACGAAGAAGGCCCCGGCCACGATGAGGGCAAAGCCTATGGCATGGTTCCAGGTGAGGCTTTCTCCGAGGTATACCGTGGAGAAGATGCCGAAGATGGTCAGGGAAATGACTTCCTGTATGGTCTTGAGCTCCGCGGCGGAAAAATAGCCGTACCCCACGCGGTTGGCGGGTACCTGCAGGCAGTATTCAAAGAAGGCTATGCCCCAGCTGACGAGAATGGCGCCGATGAAGGTCAGGGAATGGTGGCGCAGATGTCCGTACCAGGCATAGGTCATGAAGATGTTGGAGCCTATGAGCAGGACGACGGTGATGAGAGGAATGGGGAGATGAAGCGTCATGGCGGCTCTCCGGTGTGCGCCCCTGGAACGGGAGGAGCCCCGTGTGCCGGAAGGGCGGCGCATACGGCTTTACGCGGCGGAACAGGGGCCTGCGTTTTTGCGTATTGCCCCGCCCGTACGCGGCACGGACGGGGCCTGTCCGAAAAAGAAAGGGGAGCATGCTCCCCTTTGATGAACGATGTCGCCGGGCGCGGCCCGGAGACTACAGATCGAATTCCTTGTGCAGGACGTTCACCGCCAGTTCCAGATCGGCTTCGTCCACCAGGCAGGAAATCTTCACTTCCGAGGTGCTGATCATGATGAGGTTGATGCCCGCCTTGTAGAGGGCGTCGAAGGCGCGGCTGGCGGCGCCGCTGTGGTTGCGCATACCCACTCCCACCACGGAGACCTTGGCGATATTGGAGGAATGTTCGATGCTGCTGCACGAAGGAGCGGCCTTTTCCAGCACCTCCAGGGTACGCTTAAGGTCCTTGCGGGACACGGTGAAGGCCATGTCGGTCACACCGTCGCGGCTGGCCGTCTGGATGATCATGTCCACCACGATGCCTGCGTTGCCCAGCGGGCTGAAGATGCCGGCCGCGGAGCCCGGGCGGTCATGCACGTCGCGGAGCGTGACCCTGGCCTGATCCTTGTCAAATGCAATGCCCGAAACGAGCACGGACTCCATCATACTGTCCTCCTTGGTGACCAGCGTGCCCGGATCGTTTGAGAAGGTGGAACGCACCCGGACAGGAACATTATATTTTTCGGCGATTTCTACGGAGCGGATTTGCAGAACCTTGGCGCCCATGGAGGCCATTTCCAGCATCTCGTCGTAGCTTATGCGCTCCATCTTGTGGGCGTCCTTGCACATGCGCGGATCGGTGGTGTACACGCCGTCCACGTCGGTGTAGATATCGCATATGGTGCCTTCGCCGAGAGCGGCGGCAACGGCCACGGCGGAGGTGTCGGAACCGCCGCGCCCCAGCGTGGTGAGGCGCATGTCGGGAGTGCGGCCCTGGAAGCCGGCCATGACCACCACATCATACGTCTGGAAGGCTTCGCGGATGGTCTCGGCGCTGATGGAGTCGATACGGGCGCTGCCGAAGGCGTCGTCGGTGACGATGGGAATCTGGAAACCCAGGAAGGAGCGCGCCTTCACGCCCGAGTCGCGCAGGAGCATGGAAAACAGCGCCACCGATTCCTGCTCGCCGGTGGTAAGCAGAACGTCAAGTTCCGCGGGATCAGGTTCGTCCGACCACTGGTAGGCCCTTTCCAGCAGGCTGTTGGTCTGGCCGTAACGGGCGGAGAGGACCACCACCACCTTGTTGCCTTCCTCAAGGGCGGCAAGCACCTTGGCGCGCACTTTTTTCATGCACTCCAGGTCGGCGACGGAAGATCCTCCGAATTTCTGCACAAGAATACGCATAGCACATCCTGAAAAAAGGAGATAAGGAACGGTTAAGCCTCATCAGCAGGCAAAAAACGCATCTGAAGCGCGGGACGCAGGCCCTGCAGGAGCGCAGCCGCCTTTTCTCCCCGGGCTTCGATGCTTGCCAGCCGGAAAGCTTTGCATGATTTGTCACTGTTGTCCAGCGCTTTTGCCCCGTCTCCGTCCACGGGGCGGAGAGTCACGTCGAGCCTTTCCTCCGCCTGTCGGCCGGGAGCAAGATACTGCGGCCATTCCAGAAGCAGGAACGGGTCGCCTTCTTCCAGCATTTCTTCCATTTCCTCCGGCAGGGAGGCTCCTTCCGAAAGGCGGTACAGATCGGCGTGCAGCACTTCCGGCCGGGTGGGGTACACGTTGCACAGCGTGAAGCTGGGGCTCGCCACCTCGGCGCAGTCTCCGCCGGGCAGCGCGGAAACAAAGCCGCGCGCAAGGGTGGTCTTGCCTCCGCCGAGATCCGCAAAGAGGTACAGATTGCGTACGCTCGAGGCGCTCATGGCGCGGGCCAGCATGGCTCCGAGTTCCATGGTGTCCTCGGGACTTTTCAGAACAAGGTGCATATATCCTCCTTGCGGGGTTCTCCCGCCAGATGCGCGACGCGGGGCAGAGCGTCCGCAAGGTCGCGCGGGTCGTTGCCGCGCAGGGGAAATTCCCGGCAAAGAAGCATGCCGGAAAGAGCATGCAGCCATACGCCGAGCGTGGCGGCAAGTGCGGCCTTCCGTCCGCGAGCCGCAAGCGCCCCTATGATGCCGGCAAGAGTGTCGCCGGAACCGGCCACGGCAAGCTGCGGCACGTTCCACGGAGAAATGACGGCAGGTTCGCCCGGAACGGCAATGAGCGTGCCTTCCCCCTTCAGTACCCATACGGCAGGAGCCAGGCGGGCAAGTTTTTCCAGTGCGGAGAAGCGGTTTTCCTGCACCTCACGGACGGATATGCCGAGAAGACAGGCTGCTTCCCCGGGGTGCGGCGTAAGCACGTCGCAGGGCCGCAGCAGGGAAAGAAGTTCCGGCTTTTTCGCCAGGGCAAAGAGCGCGTCGGCGTCGATCACCATCGGGGGCAGGCCGGGAATGTTCAGCAGCCTTTCCACAAGCGAGGATGCGCCTTCGCTTCTGCCGAGCCCCGGGCCGAACACCAGCGCGCCGCAGCCTTCTGCCGCTTCGGCAAGGGGAGAGGCGTGTTCCGCGCTCCAGCTCTGGAACGGCGTATCGGCCAGAGCCCGGGTGATGACTGCGGGCATGGTATGGCGCGCAACGTCAAGCACGCCTTCCGGGCCCGCCACGGTGACAAGGCCTGCACCCGTACGCAGCGCCGCCCATGCGGCAAGGCAGGGAGCTCCCGTATAGGAGGAGCAGCCTCCGGCAATGAGCACGCGCCCGGCGTCTCCCTTGTGCGCAGGGCCCTCTTCCATGGGGAGGGCCGGAGTTTCGAGAATGCTCTTCATGCGGGGGGAGATTCCGTGTTCCACTCTGTAGGGAGAGCCGCGGTCTTCATCTCTCTGCCCCGGAACAAGCCAGGTGCGGAAGGAGGGCGGGTTCGTTTCCTCCACGGCGCGGGGCATGCCGATGGGAAGCACCTCCACGTCTCCCGTGAACTTTGCGGCCCAGGGCATGAGCAGGCCGGGCTTTGCCGCCTGAAACGTTGCCGTGACGTGGGCGCGCACGGCGTCCGGGCAGGGGAGGCCCGTGCGCGCGTCAAGCCCGGAAGGCACGTCCACGGCAAAAACAAGCCGGGCGGAAAGCGCGTTCATGTTTTCCACCAGCGCTTTTTCCTTTTCCCTCAGCTCTCCGCGGAATCCCGTGCCGAGCAGCGCATCCACAAGAATGTCAGGCGCAAAGGAAAGGGCTTTGTCCCACGCTTCTGCGGGAAGAAAGGGAACGCCGAGCCGCAGGGCGACATCCAGCCAGTGCCCCGCAGCCCCGTGTCTGTCGTCGGCGCAGCGGGTGCTCAGAATCAGAGGATGCGCTCCCGCATCCAGAAGATGCCTCGCCATGCAGAAGGCGTCGCCCCCGTTGTTGCCTTTTCCGGCCACAAGCAGCACGCGGCAGGAGGCGAGTCTGAGCCCCCGCTCCCGCACGGCACGGCGCAGCGCGTCCATGGCGGCGCGCGCCGCGTTTTCCATGAGCGTTTCTTCCGCCAGGCCCGAGGCTATGGCCCCGGCATCCCAGCGCGCCATTTCTTCCGGTGTGGGAACAGGAACGAACATGAGTTTTCCTCCGCGCGGCAGGGCCGCGCTTTTCCGTTGCCTCCTCCGCGCAGGCAGCTGCGCGAAAAGGAACGGTCATGATTCGAGAATCACCACGGCTCCGGCCACGTCGCGTTCATGGGAAATGGAAACGTGCACGGCTCGCACGCCCATTTCTTCTGCTCTGACTTTGGCCGCACCGTGAAAATGAAGTTCGGGCCGGCCTGAGGCAAGGGTGAGTATTTCCACGTCATGCATGCCTATACCGTGGGCGAACCCCGTGCCGAGAGCCTTGACCGCGGCTTCCTTGGCGGCGAATCTTCCCGCCGCGTAGGCCACGCGGGCCGCAGAAGCTGCGGGCAGGGCGCTGCGTTCCTTCTCGGTGAGCAGGCGGGCAAGAAAGCGTTCGCCGTACTTTTCCAGCATGGTCCGTATGCGCGGCAGAGCCGTAAGGTCGAACCCCGTGCCTTGTATCATGGCGTCCTCAGTGCAGAATGTTCCAGAGCATTTCCCCGGCGGTTACGTAGAGAAACACGGCAAAGAATCGCCGCAGCACGGGTACCGGCAGGGTATGGGCGAGTTTCGCGCCGAGGGGCGCGAAGAAGACGCTGGAACAGGCGATGCCCAGCGTGGCGGGCAGATTGATGTAGCCGAGGCTCCAGGCGGGAAGCAGCGGGTCGCCCCAGCCCACGATGATGAAGCCCACGGTGCCCGATATGGCTATGGGCCAGCTTATGGCGGCAGAGGTACCCACGGCCTGTCGCATCTCCACGCCGCACCAGCGCAGAAAAGGCACGGACATGCTCCCGCCGCCGAGCCCCACGAGGCTGGACACGCCGCCGATGGTGAAGCCCGCCGCCGCAAGAGCGGCCCTGCCGGGCATGGTCTTTCGCGGATGCGGATAAAAATCAAGCAGCATCTGCGTGGCGATGCACACGAGAAACACGACGAAAAAGCCCCGCAGGCCGGAAGTGGACATGCGCGAGGCCAGCCATGAGGCACAGAGCGTGCCGATGACGATGGCCGGGGAAAGGCCGAGAACGTATTTCCACAGAACGCCGCCCATGCGGGCATGAGAACGCGTGCTCGACACGGCCGTGAACAGAATGCTGGAGAGCGACGTACCCACGGCCAGATGCATGATGAGTTCCGGCGCAATGTTGCTCTGCAGCCGGAAAATCATGTTCAGAAGCGGCACGACCACGAGCCCCCCGCCGATGCCGATGAGCCCGGAGAGAAAGCCTGCGGTGGCGCCGCAGAGAAGGTAGAGCAGAAGAATGGTCATAACAGCGTGTGCGGCAGGAATGCTCCTGCCGGGAAAGCGGCGGGACCGGCCCGGTATTCCGGGCCGGTCTGAGGCGCTAGGCCAGAATGTCGGAGTTGATGGAGGCGATGTCGGCGCAGCCGGTGAGGGCCATGGCCGAGGTGAGCTGGCCCCTGATGTCGGCCACATAGGCGGCCACGCCGTCGGTCTGTCCGCCGATGGCGGCCACGGAGAAGGGGCGGCCGATGAGCACGGCCTTCGCACCGAGGGCGAGGAGCTTGAGCATGTCCGTGCCGGAGCGCACGCCGCCGTCGGCCAGTACGGGAATTCTGTCGCCCACGGCCGAGGCTATGGCGGGCAGCACTTCCGCGCCGCCGCGGGTGCCGTCGAGCACGCGGCCGCCGTGATTGGATACCACGATGGCGTCGACACCGGCGTCGATGGCGATGCGGGCGTCGATGACGGTCATCACGCCCTTGATCATGAACTTCGCGCCGCGTTCATGCACGAAGCGGGCGATTTCGGCAAGTTCCTCAGCGCTCTTGGGGGCGACGGGACGGCCCTGGAGGCGCAGGGTCACAAGGCCCGCGGCGTCCACGTCCATGCCCACCACGGGGCAGCCCGTGGCGGTGGCGGATTCGAGCCTGTTCCACAGAAAATCGCCTTCCCACGGCTTGATGAAGGGAATGCCCCAGCCTTCCGCCTTGCGGATGGCTGCAAAGGCGCAGTCGGGAATGAGGGAACCCACGCCGTCGCCGCCGCAGCCGATGATGCCGGCCTTTTTGGAACCGCAGATGACGGCTTCGGCATAGGCGGCTTCATCCACGGGATTCTGCGAGGCGTCGCCCATGTTGAAGGCCACGCCGCCGATGGGGGCGGCGAGCAGGGGAAGGGCGAGCTTCAGACCCAGGATTTCGGTGGAGGTGTCGGGCTGGGCCGCGGTGTGCAGGCAGCGCATGGCCAGCTTCACGCGGGCCAGAGCCTCCACATTGGCGCGGAAGGAGGAACCGGTGCCGAGTCCTCCCATGCCGGGCACTTCCCCGGCGCAAACGCGGCCGTCGCACTGCGGGCAGACGCGGCAATGGCCCTTCATGCGTTCACGGGCCAGCTGTTTGATGGATGCGTCCATGCTTGTCTCTCCTGTACGGGTAGAACGGTTCTGGGCCGGCGCGGCGGGCGCGCCGGAAACGGATCAGGCCCTGTGAGCGGCTTCCAGTTCGGCGGCGGCCTTTTCCACGGCGGCCTTGTAGCCTTCGCGTTCGGCGCGCAGCAGGGCGGCCACGCGTTCATCGTGCAGCGCGATGATCTGGGCGGCCAGCCAGGCGGCGTTCTTCGCGCCGTTCAGGGCCACCGTGGCTACGGGGAAGCCGGAGGGCATCTGCACGGTGGCATACAGCGCATCCAGTCCGCCGATGGAGGAACCGGCCACCGGAATGCCGATGACGGGCTTTATGGTACGGGCGGCCACGGCGCCCGCAAGGTGGGCGGCCATGCCGGCGGCGCAGATGTACACTTTGCAGCCGTCCGCTTCCAGCTCTTCCATGAGCTTTTCGGTACGCTCGGGCGTGCGGTGCGCGGAAGTGACGGTGTAGCGGTAGGAAATGCCGAGTTTTTTGAGCACGTCGGCGCAGCCGCGCACGACGGGATCGTCGGAGGCGGAACCGATGAAGATAGCGACTTGAGTCATGGCGAATATCCTTTTCCCGGAATAGTCCGGATTGCAGCGGTCCTTGGGGCGGGCCGCGCGGGGTTCACATGGGCTTTCAGGCGAGATGCAGTCTCTTCAGGCCCTTGTTGCCGATATCGGTGCGGAACTGGCTGTGCTCCATGGCAAGCAGGGCCAGCCCTTCATAGGCGCGCGTCTGGGCGTGCTTCAGGTCGCTTCCGAGGGCGGTGACGCAGAGCACGCGGCCGCCGTTGGCAAGGATGCGTCCTTCCCCGGCCTTCGTACCCGCCTGGAAAACGCGCACGTCTTCCAGAGCTTCGGCCTTTTCTATGCCCGAGATGGGCATACCCTTGGGGTAGGAGTCGGGGTAGCCTTCGGCCGTGAGCACCACGCCGAGGGCGGAACGCTCTTCAATCTCGAGACTCACGGTGTCGAGCGTGCCGTCGATGCAGTGGAGCATGATGTCCGCCAGATCGCTTTTCAGGCGCATGAGCAGGGGCTGGCATTCCGGGTCGCCGAAGCGCACGTTGTATTCCAGCACCTTGGGGCCGTCCTTGGTCATCATGAGTCCGGCGTACAGAATACCCTTGAAGGGGGCGCCGCGGCGCGCCATTTCCGCAAGAATGGGGCGCGCCACCACGTCGGCCATGGCGGAGAGTTCGGCGTCGGGAAGAACGGGAGCCGGGCTGTACGCGCCCATGCCGCCGGTGTTGGGGCCCTTGTCGTTGTCGAACACGGCCTTGTGATCCTGAGCCGAGGGCAGAGGCAGGGCGGTTTTGCCGTCGCAGAAGCAGAGGAGGGAAACTTCCTCCCCTTCCAGAAATTCCTCGATGAGCACGGTGCTGGCCGCTTCGCCGAAGGCGCTGTTTTCAAACATGAGGTCGAGGGCGGCGTGCACCTCCTCCATGGTCATGGCCACCACGACGCCCTTGCCCGCGGCAAGGCCGTCGGCCTTGACCACCAGCGGCGCGCCGTGCCTTTCCACAAAGGCCTCGGCATCCGCGCGGCTGGTGAACACGCCCGCCGCGGCGGTGGGCACGCCCGCCTTCTGCATGACTTCCTTGGCGAAGGACTTGCTGCCTTCAAGCTTCGCGCAGGCGGCCGAAGGGCCGAAGCAGGCTATGCCCGCTTCCTGCATGGCGTCCACTATGCCGAGGGTGAGGGGAAGTTCGGGGCCAGGCACCACGAGATCGACGGCCTTTTCTCTGGCAAAGGCCACAAGGCCCTGAATGTCGCTGTCCCTGATGGGCACGTTGACGGCCACGGAGGCCGTGCCGCCGTTGCCGGGAGCAACGAAGATGTCCGTCACGTCCGGCCGCTGGCTGAGCTTCCAGGCCAGGGCGTGTTCTCGTCCGCCGGAACCTACGATGAGTATGCGCATACTATCCTTCCTTAAATTCATGGTTCTCAAAGGCTCGTTTGCCGGAAGCCTCACTGTGCAAAGGCGGCTTTCCGGTTCCGTCCCCGCCCGGAACGCGCCGGACGGGGACGGAGAAAACGCGCTATTTCATGAACAGCATTTCCTGATAGCTGGGCAGGGGCCAGAGATCGTCGGCCACCATGTTTTCCAGCCTGTCGGCCCACTGACGCAGCTCTTCCATGGCCGGAAGCACGCTGTGCAGGCACTGTTTCGCACTCTTGAGCAGATGTTCCTCGCAGGGCGACCAGTCGAGCTCGAGCACGCGTTCCTCAAGCGTGCGCAGGGAAGTCTCGAAATGCCCGATGACCTCGGCCAGATCCTTGAGGGAGTCAAGCGAGGCGGGCACTCCCAGCGCGGTGCAGGCGGTGGCGGAGGAGGCGAGTTCCTGGCGGTAGCGGACGGCCGCGGGATAGATCTGGGTGCGGGCCATGCGCACGGCGAGGCAGGCTTCGGTATGCACGGTCTTCAGATACTGCTCAAGCTGTATGTCCTCTCTGGCCTTGAGTTCCTGCCGGGAGAAGACCTGGTAGCGTTCGCACAGTTCCACCACTTCGGGCGAGGAGAACACCGGCACGGCGTCGGGCGTGGCCGGATAGTTGGGCAGACCGCGGCGTTCGGCCTCCTTCTGCCAGATTTCGGAATAGCCGTTGCCGTTGAAGATGACGGCGCTGTTTTCCTCCATCACGTTCTCGATGAACTTCTGCACGGCCTCGCCCAGGCTGAGGTGTTCCTCCTGCAGGGCGTTTTCCAGGAAGGTGGCGGCATAGTCCAGAGATTCGGCCATCATGGTGTTGAGCACCACGAGGGCGTCCGCGGCGGACATGGAGGAACCGAGGGCGCGGAATTCGAAGCGGTTGCCCACGAAGGCGAAGGGACTCGTGCGGTTGCGGTCGCCCGGATCGGCGGGAAGCGGGGGCAGGGTGTCCACGCCCACGTTCATCATGCGCTTGCCCTGAGCGCCCACGACCTGGCCCACGCGGAACTGTTCGAGCACGTCGGTGAGCTGGTCGCCGAGGAACAGGGACATGATGGCGGGCGGCGCTTCGTTGGCGCCGAGACGCCTGTCGTTGGAGGCGGAACTCACCACCGCGCGCAGGAACCCGGCATGGCGGTGCAGGCCGCGGATGACGGCGCACAGGAACACGAGGAACTGGGCGTTTTCATGGGGGTTGTCGCCCGGCGCGAAGAGGTTGCCCACTTCCGGGCTGCCTATGGAGTAGTTGAGGTGCTTGCCCGAGCCGTTGATGCAGTCGAAGGGCTTTTCATGCAGCAGGCAGGACATGCCGTGGCGGCGGGCCGTCTTCCTGAGCACCGTCATGATGAGCTGGTTGTGGTCGCAGGCGAGGTTGCCCGACTCGAAGGTGGGAGCGATTTCGTACTGGCTGGGGGCCACTTCGTTGTGGCGCGTCTTCACCGGTATGCCCAGGCGGTAGAGCTGGCGTTCCACATCGGCCATGAAGCCGAGCACGCGGCTCGGAATGACGCCGTAGTACTGGTCTTCGAATTCCTGCCCCTTGGGAGGACGCGCGCCGAAGAGGGCGCGGCCTGCGATGAGCAGGTCGGGCCTTGCGGAAACGAAGGTGCCGTCGATGAGGAAATATTCCTGTTCAAGGCCGCCGTTGGACATGATGGGCATGGTGGGATTCATGCCGAACAGACGCAGCACGCGGGCGGCCTGCTGGTTCAGAGCCTGGTTGGAACGCAGAATGGGCGTCTTTTTGTCGAGGGCGATGCCCGTCCAGGAAAGGAACACCGTGGGGATGCACAGCACCATGCCCGCGGGGCTTTCCATGAGGTAGGCGGGGCTGGTCACGTCCCACGCGGTATAGCCGCGAGCCTCGAAGGTGGAGCGAAGCCCGCCGGAGGGGAAGCTCGAACCGTCGGCCTCGCCCTGCACGAGGGCGCTGCCGCTGAACTGGGCCAGCGCTCCGCCCTTGCCGTCGGGATCGAGGAAGCTGTCGTGCTTTTCCGCGGTAAGGCCGGTCAGAGGATAGAAGACATGGGTGTAATGGTCCGCGCCGCGTTCCATGGCCCAGGATTTCATGGCGTTGGCCACCACGTCGGCCACGGCGGGGTCGAGGCGACGGCCGAGGTCGATGGTGGTGCGCAGGGATTTGTACACGGCCTTGGGCAGGTAACGCCGCATGGCCTTGTCGTCGAAGACGTTGCAGCCGTAATATTCCGTGGGATCGGTGTGGCTTTCGGCCGCTGCGGGGCGGCCCCCCGCTATGTATTCCGCGTCATGGCGTCTCGTGGCGACGGAAAGCACGGCATGACTGCGGCTGGCGTTGGCGGAACTCATGCGAACTCCTTCAAAAAAATGATGACAGGCCCGGAGAACCGGGCCTTTCGGCGTTGGGGATGTCCCCGGGTCAGTCTATGGAAACCACTTCCAGGGCGAAGGTGAGGTCCTTGCCCGCCATGGGGTGGTTGGCGTCGAGTACGATGTGCTTGTCGTTCACTTCGCAGATGGTCACTTCCAGTTCCCCCTGATCGGTGGAAACGTGCAGCATCATGCCCACCTGCGGCTTGATGGTCGGCGGCACCTGTTCCAGGGGCACGGGGAAGAGAAGCTGCTGCTGTCTGGCACCGTAGGCTTCCGCCGCGGGAATGGTCACGGAGAACTTGTCGCCGACTTCATGGCCCATGACGGCCTTGTCGAAGCCGGGAATGACCTGGCCGGAGCCGACCTTGAAGCGCAGGGGGCTGCCTTCGCGGGAACGGTCGAACTCGGAACCGTCGTTCAAGGTGCCAACATAATGGACAGAAACAGTGTCGCCGGGTTTAATGGGCATGGGAACCTCTGGGGAAGAGTGTTGAAAAAAGGACGCGCGCGTGCCGTTTCCCGTGTCGGACGGAACGGTGCGCCGGAAAGATGCTTTCCGATTGACGGCATCGGCACAGGACGATACCTAACACAGAGATCGTCCAACTCCAAGCGCATTTAATGGATGGAGGCCTGCGGTATGACACCCGAAAAGAAAGACGGCGCGCAGCCGGGACAGTTCAGCCTTCTCGGCACGGCGAGCACCATGGGGCTGCACATGGTTTCCGGTCCCGTGGTGGGGGGCGGACTGGGCTGGCTTGTCGACGAGTGGCTCGGTTCCTGGCCCGTGGGGTCGGCCGTAGGGCTTCTTCTCGGGCTGGCCGCGGGGTTCCGCAACGTATGGATCGACGCCCGCTATCTTGCACGGAAGAACGCCGCGCAGGATGCAGAGGAGAAGGCCCGGCGCGAAAAGGAACTTCGGGAGCGGGAAAAGGTTCCTTTCCGGGAGGAAAGGAAAGACCGGAAGGCTCTGACCGCCGATGACGCGCACGATGAGGCCGGGCGGGACGCCCCGGCCGACGATGCGTTCACGGCGTCCGTGCTTGCGGGAACCGCCACGCCCGGAGACAGGGAACTCGACGAACTTGAGGAATCTCTGGAAGCCATACGCCGCGCCCTTGAGGAGAAAAAAGACCGCGGTGTTTCCGGCAGCGGGGAGAAACATGAACATAATTGAACAAGCGGACCGGCGGCTGTGGAGGAAGGGCTTCGTCCATGCCCCGATCCGGTGCGCCGTGAGAAATCTTTTTTTCTTTTCCCTGCTGCTTTTTCTGGCGGGAACCGCCGCGCTTCCATGGGGAGCGAACGTCTTCTGGTGCGGGGTGATGGCGCTTTTATCCTTTTGGAATTTTTATACTCTTGCGCTTTTCATCCAGCGCGCCCTGCCCGCGGTCATTCCCGAGGAGGACAGACGCGGTGAAGCGAGCGGACGCATTGTGAAAAAAGGTTTGCTCATCAGAACGCAATTGAGGCTTTTCATTACCGGAATTTTCGTGTATATAGCATTAGTCGTTTTTCAGGCGAGTCCGGCCGCTCTTGCGGCGGGGCTTTCCTCGGCGGTCATCATCATACCGGTCTCTCTGATTTTCCGGTAGCGAATAAGCCAGGGCACATACAGGAGGTTTCCATGGCTGCATCAGGACTGGCGCACCCTCTTCTGCTTTCGACCGTTTTCCACATGGATGAGATCACGGTCGCGGGCATGACCATCGAGACCAAGTATGTGTTCTTCACCTGGCTCGGCATGGCCATTCTTCTCGTCACCGGGCTTGTGCTGCGCAGAAACATCAGCACCGTTCCCGGCAGACTTCAGCTTTTCTTCGAGGTGCTGGTGGACGGACTGGAAAAGTTCATCCTCACCAATCTCGGCGAGAAGGGCCGCCGTTTCGTGCCCCTGCTCGTTTCCATCTTCATCTATGTGCTCACCATGAACCTGCTGGGTCTCGTGCCCGGCTGCGACGCTCCCACCGCGAACCTGAACACCACCATCTCCATCGCTCTGTGCGTGTTCATCTATTACAACTATGTGGGCATCCGCACCTGGGGATTCGGGTATATCCACCACTTCACCGGTTCCAGCAAGCCGCTGATTCCGCTGATGTTCCCCATTGAGGTCATTTCCCATCTGGCCCGTCCGCTTTCCATGTCTCTGCGTCTTTTCGGCAACATCTTCGCCGAGGAAATGACGCTCATCATCTTCTTCGGCTTCGGCGCGAGCATCTACATCGGCGTGCTCCTCGGCACGGTTCCCATGTACTTCCTGTTCCTGCTCGGCAAGGTTCTGCAGGCCTTCATCCTGTTCATCCTGTCCATGATCTACATCCAGGGATCCGTGGAACACGCCCACTAAGCCGGCTCACCTTCGGGGGAATGGCCTTACGGCCTCAACATTCATAATTGTAATGGAGTTTTACCATGCGCAAGATCGTTCTTTCCACGCTGACCACCCTCATGCTCCTCGCCGTTGCCGCCGTGGCCTTCGCCGCTGACGGCTCCGCCTCCAGCAGCTTCGGTCTCGCCGCCGCCGGCATCGCCCTCGGCATCGGCCTCGCCGCTACCGGCGGCGCTCTCGGCCAGGGTTCCGCCATCAAGGCCGCCTGCGAAGGCATCGCCCGCAACCCCGACGCTTCCGGCAAGATCTCCCAGTCCCTCATCCTGGGCCTCGCCTTCATCGAATCTCTGGTCATCTACGCCCTTCTCGTGGCGCTCATCCTGCTCTTCGTGAAGATGTAGTTGCATTTATCGGGCGGGGAGGATATATTCCTTTCCGCCCCTTATTCTTTTAACCGGCAAAAAACATGAACCAGACTCCCAAATACGAACATATCCCCCGCGCTACCATTCAGCGGCTCGCCACCTATCTTCAGGTTCTTGAAGCCATGGACAAGGATGGCGTCCAGGTCATTTCTTCCGAACCCCTTTCCCGGGCGTGCGATGTGAACGCCTCTCAGGTTCGTAAGGATCTTGCCTACTTCGGCGAATTCGGCGTTCGCGGCGTAGGCTATTATGTGTCTTATTTGCTGGAAGTCATCAAAGCCTGCCTCAACGCCAACCGCGAATGGCGCGCCGCCCTCGTGGGTGTGGGCAACATGGGCAGGGCTCTGCTCAATTACCAGGAATTTCGTCGGCACGGCTTCACCATCGTGGGCGCGTTCGATTGCGATCCGTTCAAAATCGGCGAAAAGCTCTACGGGCTGGAAGTCTACTGCACCAAGACGCTCATGGAAAAGGTGCCCGAACTGGGCATTGAAATCGGCATCATCACCGTTCCGCCGGAACGCGCACAGCGCGCGGCCACCCAGCTTGTGGACGCCGGCATCAAGGGCATTCTGAACTATTCCGCCGCCCGCATCACGGTGCCCGATCATGTGTTTGTGGAATACGTCAACTTCTTCCATCAGATTTACTCTCTGACGTTCAACATCTCCACGAAGCAGCGTTGATTTTTCCGGCGCCTGCGTCGCCGCCCGAAGCCGCCCGTCAAAAACGGGCGGCTTTTTTATTAAGGCCTTTAGGCAGTTGAGGGAGCGGAAGCGACCGAAACAGAAAACCACCCGCTTAGCGGGTGGACCACAAAATGGTTATACCTAAAAAAACACCTTTTCGATAAGACGGAGTTGTTCAGGCTCCCGTCCACATCGAAAAGGTGTTTTTTTATGGCGAAAGAACAAAATCTGGCACATACGAAATGGCTGTGTAGGTACCATATTGTCTTCACTCCGAAGTATAGGAGAAAAGTGATTTACGGGCAATACCGTGAAGAAATAGGAAAAATAATACGACAGCTTTGTAATTACAAGGGAATCGAAATTATTGAGGGACATATGATGATAGACCATGTGCATATGCTTGTCATGATACCGCCAAAGTATGCGATATCGTCGGTTATGGGGTATATAAAGGGTAAAAGTTCACTGATGATTTTTGATAAATTTTCCCAGCTGAAATACCGGTATGGCAATCGGAGATTCTGGAGCGTGGGATATTACGTCAGCACAGCAGGTTTGAACGAAGCAACGATCAGGAAATATATACGGGATCAGGATAGAGAAGATATCATGCTTGATAAGAGGACGTGCAGGGAATATACGGATCCGTTCAGTCCAAAGCAGGGAAAGCTCCTTGAGGAGCAGGCTACGAGTCAAAGTACATGGGGGCTTGAACTGTTGAAAAAAAGGCAGGGCGCCGACCAGAGAAGTTCAAGCCGGCGCCCTTAAGGCGCGAGTAAGTAACAAGCCCTTACAGGGCTGGTCAAGCCACCCGTTTTACGGGTGGTCCTGACTCCGGCGAACTTCCGTTTCCTGTTCTGCACGGCGGCGGAAAAGCAGCCGGAAGCAGCGATGCGCCTTTCGGCGCGGGCGTCTTATCGTCAGGGCTGGACGGACCCGACCTTCGGAAAAAGGCTCTCGGCCCGGCTTCCGCCTTCCCCCTCCCCCCGCCCGCATGAGATTTTTCCGTTCTCACGCGCTGCCGCAAGGTTTTTCTCTGACGGGCGGAGGTTTCGTCTTTTCCTGTGCGTTTTTCCGTCCGTCTTCGGCAGAGATGCCGCCTTGCGGGGACGGGAAACGGCAGTAAACCGGTCTTTTTTGTTTTTTCTGCGAAGTTTGTCGATAATGGGCGTTCTATCTACTTGCTCATCCGGCCTCCATAGCTTATCAATAAGGAAAGGGCGCGAGAGGAAACATAGCCGTCATATCCATGCTTCCTGCGCCTTTGAGAAGAAAGGCCGGATACATCCGGCTTGTACAAAAACGCTCTGAACCGGCTGCCGTCTCTGCCCCCGGTTCTTCAAGGAGATAGAAGAGTTATGGAAAAGTTGGATCTGCTGGCTCAGCGTATAGATGGCCTCATTCAGGAACTGGATCGCCTCCGCGAGGAAAATCATCAGCTCCGTGAGGAAGGCAAGCGTCTCCGTGAAGATCTGGAACTGGGGCAGATGGCCTCCGAGGAGCTTCAGGAGCAGCTCAACCGTGAACGCAGCGTTCGCGATGAGGCCTGCAACAGAGTCGACGAACTCATCAGCCGCATCCAGAGCACGCTTCCTGCCGCGGAACAGCAGCAGAACGGCTAACGGCAGGCGGCCGCCATGCACAGTTATCAGGTTGACCTTTGCGAAACGCATGTCGCCTTCCGTACCGAGGCCGACCCCGACAGGGTGGAAAAGGCCAGGAAGTATGTGGAAGAACGATATGCCAGGGTAAAGGCGCAGGGCGGCCAGTACGGCAGAGACAGGTTGATGGCCATGCTGCTTCTCAGCATGGCGGACGATCTGCTGGAACTGCGGGAGCGCACCAGCCGGGCGGATTCCCGGCTTGATGAGCTGCTGCAGAGTTTGAAGGAAAACACGCCGGGCGAAGGTGGGGAGGAGCAACCCGCCGAAAAAGAGGAGAAAACTCTTTCCCGGTAGCCCATATTCCCTGGGATGTGCGTGGGGAGCTAGCTTGCGCCGGCCTCACTAGCGTTAGCAGGGAGCCAGTCTCCGAAATGGTGTGCATACCCGCTTTGTGCGAGGCAGCCTGAAGTTTCGGACAGGCGCCCACTTGGAGACCACCAGGTCTCGTGCCAGCAGCTTTTCACGGCATCCCGGGTTCTTTTTTCCTTCTTTCGTATCTTGCCCACCTTCTTCGGCGGGCTTCCAGACACTCCTCTCAGGAGCGCGGTCCGGCCGCGCAAAGTCCGTCGTGCCCAGCGCACGGGCGGATCATATCGGGCGTTGCCCGTCAACATATCACAGGAACTACCATGGATGACATCATTTATTACGCCTTCGCGCTGGTCAGCCTTGTGGCCGGCGCGCTCCTCGGCGTCTTCATACAGCGGCATGTGACCAGCAAACGTATCGGCGAGGCCAACGAACTGGCCCAGCGCATCGTGGAAGAAGCGCGCAAGGAAGCTCAGGCCCAGAAGAAGGAAATCCTCCTTCAGGGGCAGAACGAGATTTTCAGCCAGAAACATGCCTTCGAGGCGGAATGCAAGGATCAGGAACGCGCGCTCAAGAACCGTGAGAAAAAGCTCCAGGACATCAGCGACCGCATGGAAGAGAAGATGGAGCGCATCACGCAGAAGGAGCACGACATTCTCGCTCAGGAAAAGGAGCAGACCCAGCGCGAACGCGTGCTGGCCGAAAAGGAGCTTCAGGTCGAGGCTACGCTGGATGAGCAGGAACGCCGCCTTCAGGAAGTTTCCGGCCTTACGGCGGAAGAAGCCAAGGCCCGACTTTTTGAGGAAATAGAGTCCCGCACGCGTCACGAGGCCGCCAAGATGATGCGCGTCATCGAGACGGAAGCCCGGGAGACGGCGGACCGCAAGGCCAAGGAAATTCTGGCCTGCGCCATACAGCGCTATGCCGGCGATTATGTGGGCGAGCAGACGGTGACGGCCGTAACCCTGCCCAGCGAAGACATGAAGGGCCGCATCATCGGCCGCGAGGGCCGCAACATCCGTGCTCTGGAAGCGGCTACGGGCGTGGACCTCATCATCGACGATACGCCGGAAACCGTCATCCTTTCCGCCTACAGCCCCATCCGCCGTCAGGTGGCCCGCATGGCTCTGGAGCGCCTCATTCAGGACGGCCGCATTCACCCCGCCCGCATTGAGGACATCGTGCACAAATGCGAGCAGGAACTGGAAGTGCAGATCCGTGAAGTGGGCGAACAGGCCACCTTCGACGCGGGCGTGCACGGCATCAATCCCGACATCATCCGTCTGCTCGGTCAGCTCAAGTACCGCACGAGCTTCACGCAGAACGTGCTGCAGCATTCGCTGGAAGTTTCCGCCCTCTGCGGCATGATGGCCGCGGAACTCGGCATGGACATCAAGCGCGCCAAGCGCGCGGGCCTGCTGCACGATATCGGCAAGGCCGTGGATCATGAGGTGGAAGGTTCCCATGCTCTCATCGGCGCGGATATCGCCAAGAAATACGGCGAAGGCAAGGATATCGTACATGCCATTGCCGCCCATCACGAGGATGTGCACCCCGAAACGGCGCTTGCCGTGCTGGTGCAGGCCGCGGACTCCCTTTCCGGCGCACGCCCCGGCGCGCGCAAGGAACTGCTGGAGAACTATGTCAAGCGTCTGGAGGATCTGGAGAACATTGCCGATTCCTTCGAGGGCGTGGCCAAGTCCTATGCCATACAGGCGGGCCGCGAGCTGCGCGTCATCGTCAATTCCGACAATGTGGACGACGACAGCACCTATCTGCTCTGCAAGGACATTTCTGCCAAGATTGAGGAAAACCTCACCTACCCCGGCCAGATCCGCGTGACCGTCATCCGCGAACGCCGCGCCGTGGGCTTTGCCAAGTAGCTTCATACCGTTGTTATGAACGCGGCTTATCATGGCCGCGTTCATCGTTTTTCCATAAGGATGCGTTCCATGTTCCAAGCCCCTTCCGATTTTACGCCTGATTTTTCCAAAGCCGGAGGCCTTGTGGCCGCCATAGCTCAGGACGCCGCCACCGGCGAAGTGCTCATGCTCGCCTGGATGAACCGGGAAGCCTGGGAAGCCACCCTTGCCACAGGCGAGGCGCATTACTGGAGCCGCAGCCGCCAGAAGCTGTGGCACAAGGGGGAAAGCTCCGGCAACGTACAGAAGGTGCTGGCCATCCGTCTCGACTGCGATTCCGACGCCGTGGTGCTGGAAATCGAGCAGGTGGGCGGTTCCGCCTGCCATACCGGCAGAAGAAGCTGTTTTTACCGCCGGATCACGCCCGGGAGCGGGGAAGTATCCCTCTGCTGCCCGCAGGTCTTCGATCCTGCAGAAGTGTATAAGAAGTAGAGGCTCAAAGCATGAAAGCTCAGCTCAAGCTCGGTATCCCCAAGGGATCTCTGGAAGAAGCCACCATCGCCCTTTTCGACAAGGCAGGATGGAAAATCCATAAGCATGTCCGCAACTATTTTCCCGACATCAACGACCCGGAACTGACGGCCAGACTGTGCCGAGTCCAGGAAATTCCCGAATACATCCAGAACGGTATTCTGGATGTGGCCCTCACCGGTAAGGACTGGCTGGAGGAACGCGGCGTTTCCTACGGCGGCAAGGAAGACAGCGACGCTCCCGTGGTGGTGATTTCCGATCTCGTGTATTCCAAGGTCTCCAACCGCAAGGCCCGCTGGGTGCTGGCCGTGGCCGGGGATTCTCCCTATCAGTGCGCGGCCGACCTTGAAGGCAAGCGTATTTCCACGGAACTTGTGGGCGTGAGCCGTCGTTACTTCGAGGAAAAGGGCGTTCCCGTCCAGATCAACTATTCCTGGGGCGCCACGGAAGCCAAGGTGGTGGAAGGCCTGGCAGACGCCATTGTGGAAGTGACGGAAACGGAAACCACCATCCGTGCCCACGGCCTGCGCGTCATCGACGAGGTCATGGCCAGCAATACCGTGCTCATCGCCAACCGCGACGTGTGGAACGACCCGGAAAGCCGCCGCAAGATCGAGCAGATCGACCTGCTTCTGCAGGGTGCGCTTCGTGCGGAAAGCCTTGTCTGCCTCAAGATGAACGCTCCCACCGCCCGTCTGGACGCCATTCTCGCGCTTCTGCCCGCCCTGAATTCTCCCACCGTGGCCGCGCTGCGCGATCCGGCCTGGGTGTCTCTGGAAACCGTGGTGGATACCCATGTGGTGCGCGACCTTATTCCTCAGCTGCATGAACTGGGGGCAGAAGGCATTCTGGAATACAGCCTCAACAAGGTCATCTAGTTTTTTTCTTTGACAAAAAAGGCCGGAGTGCGTGTTTTTCGTACTCCGGCCTTTTTTGTTGCGCATACTCCGCCGTAACTATCTCCGTGCTGCGGAAGTCCTGCCGGGGCAGGACGGCCTTTTGCTCCGGCATATGGCAAAAAGGAAGGCGCCGGAGAATATGCGGCGCAGGCGGCAGAGTGTGTTTCGTACCGGAACACCAAGGCGCTTCGATACCGGCCCTTCATGAGCACAAGGAGGCGCTGCCGGGCGGGGCCGCACGGAAGGAGCCTTCCTTCGGCCTGCAGGATCCCGTTTTTTGCCGCATACAGGCCTTCTGCGGTGCGCCAGGGGAAGTTTTCTGCCCGGCATGTGCGTCGCCGCTTTGGAGCGGAAGCCTCCGGGAAAGGGTGATGGTCCGTCAGAGCCTGGCGCATCGTTTTTTCGGCAGAAGCGGGACAACGCGGGCCTTGTTTCCGCGGGCGCATCCTGACCGCAGGCTTTTTCATCCTGCGGAAACGTCTGTCCGCGTATGGATGCGGGGAGATTCCTGCTCCGCCATGGAGCAGAAGGCTGCAAAAAAGGCCGCCGTTTCGCAGGAAACGGCGGCCTTTTCATGGTAAGGGAGAAGCTTACAGGAACATGCCGGGGTTCGCCACGGAAACAAGATCCCGCTTCATGAGCTCTTCGGCAATCTGCACGGCGTTGAGAGCCGCGCCCTTGCGCACGTTGTCGGCCACGATCCACAGGTTCAGGGCGTTTTCGCAGCTTTCGTCTTCGCGGATGCGGCCCACGAACACGTCATCCTCACCGGCGGCGTTCACGGCCAGGGGGTAGAGGTTGGCGCGGGGGTTGTCCAGCACCTGGATTCCGGGAGCCTGCGAGAGAATGACGCGGGCCTGGGCGGCGGTGAGCTTCTTTTCCGTTTCGATGTTCACGGATTCGGAATGGCCGAAGAACACGGGAACGCGCACGCAGGTGGCCGTCACGCGGATGTTCGGATCGAGCATCTTGTGCGTTTCGTTCACCATCTTCATTTCTTCCTTGGTGTATTCGTTTTCCTGGAAGACGTCGATGTGAGGCAGGCAGTTGAAGGCGATCTGATGGGGATAGGCCTTGGGTTCGATATCCTGCATGTTGAAGAGACGGCGCACCTGGGTTTCCAGTTCGTCGATGCCCTTCTTGCCCGTTCCGCTCACGGCCTGCATGGTGGTCACCACGATGCGCTTGATGACGGCGGCATCGTGCAGGGGCTTCAGAGCCACCAGCATCTGGATGGTGGAGCAGTTGGGGTTGGCGATGATGCCGTTGTGCTTTTCCAGATCGTCGGGGTTCACTTCGGGAACCACGAGGGGGCAGCGCTCATCCATGCGCCAGGCGCTGGAGTTGTCCACCACCACGCAGCCGGAGGCCACGGCATGAGGCGCAAATTCCGTGGAAACGCTGCCGCCGGCGGAGAAAATGGCGAGATCGATGCCCTTGAAGGAGTCCTTCGTCAGTTCCTTGACCGTGATTTCATCGTCTCCGAAGGGAACTCTGGTTCCGGCGGAACGGGCGGACGCAAGGGCGGTAATGGAAGCGCAGGGGAAACGGCGTTCGGCGAGGGTTTTCAGCATCTCGCGGCCGACGGCGCCGGTAGCGCCGCACACTGCAACATTAAGGGACTTCTTCATGGCGGGAAACTCTCCTGTTCCAAACCTGCGTAAAAATCGCAAGTTTTGCATTATTGTAAAACGGATCTTTGCACCTGTCTTGCTCACATGTCAAGTCATGCGTTCTTTTTCTTTAAGTTTTTGCCAAGAGTGAAAGTAAAATCGGCAACTTGAAGGGATGCTTCATTTTTCTTCCTCCCGGAGAGGAAGGACTTGCGATGTTTTACGTCTTGGTTATGATGTCGGCAGGAGGACGCGATATGAGAATATTCCTTTTCCCGTTTGCGATCATGCTCCTGTCCGTATGCTGTCTTGCCGGCTGCCTGAGCGAAGACCGCCTCGACGACGTGAAGGTCGACGGCAGCATGACCACCGTGCTCGGCACGGGCAGCGGTTATTCCGGCGGTGGCGGTCAGATGCGGACCGGCATCAGTTTTTAGTTTCCCCCATCCTCAACCCAGGTCATCCCGATGCTTGCCATTCTCGACTACAAGGCGGGAAACCAGACCAGCGTTCTGCGTGCGCTGCGTTCTCTGGGCGTTCCGGCCGAGATCACGGCCGACCCGTCGACCATACTTGCCGCCGAGGGCGTGATCTTCCCCGGCGTGGGCGCGGCCGGACAGGCCATGGCCCAGCTCACCTCCACCGGCATGGACAAGGTCCTCCGAGACGTTGTGGCCATGCAAAAGCCTCTGCTCGGCATCTGCCTCGGCTGCCAGATTCTTCTGGAACACAGCGAGGAGAACGATACCCGCGCTCTCGGTATTCTGCCCGGCGTCTGCCGCCGTTTCCTGCCGGAATGGAAGGACGGCGGCGAACTCATCCGCATTCCTCACATGGGCTGGAACACGCTGGAGGTGAAGCGGCCCTCCGTGCTTCTGGAGGGGGTGGATAAGGACGCGCGCTTCTATTTCGTGCACAGCTATTATACCGAACCTGCTCCCGAGCTCGTCATTGCCACGAGCAGTTACGGGTGCGAGTTCACGGCGGTGTACGGCCGCCCCGGACTCTGGGCCGTGCAGTTTCACCCCGAAAAGAGCGGCCGCCCCGGGCTGAGGCTGCTGACGAATTTTTACGACTACTGCAGGGAGGCCGCCCGTGTCTGAGAAAAGCCGTCTGAGCAAAAGGCTCATTCCCTGTCTCGACGTGCGCAACGGCCGTCTGACCAAGGGCATCAGGTTCAAGGGCAACGTGGACATCGGCGATCCGGTGGAAACCGCGCGCCGCTATTATGAGGAAGGCGCGGACGAAATCGTCTTCTACGACATCACGGCTTCCTGCGAGGCGCGGGGCATTTTTCTCGATGTCGTGGAGCGTGTGGCGAGCAATATCTTCATTCCTTTTTCCGTGGGCGGAGGCATTTCCTCGGTGGAGGACATGCGCGCCGTGCTGCTTGCCGGGGCGGAAAAGGTTTCCGTGAATTCTGCCGCGGTGAAGGATCCCTGGCTCATCAGCCGGGGGGCGGACGCCTTCGGTTCCCAGGCCGTGGTGGTGGGCATGGACGTGAAGCGCGTGGACGTGAGCGAGGCGTGTCCTTCCGGCTATGAAATCGTCATACACGGCGGCCGCAGGCCCATGGGCATCGACGCCGTGGCCTGGGCCCGCCGCTGCGAGCAGCTCGGGGCCGGCGAACTGTGCGTCAATTCCATTGATGCCGACGGCACCAGGGACGGGTACGAGCTTACGCTCACCCGTATGATCTGCGATGCGGTGACCATTCCCGTCATCGCTTCCGGCGGCGCCGGTGCGCCCGGACATCTGGTGGATGCCGTGACATCGGGCGGAGCCTCCGCCGCGCTCGTGGCCTCCATCGTGCACTACGGGCAGTACACCATCGCGGAGCTCAAAGATTACATGGAAAAGGCCGGAGTTCCGGTACGGAAGGTATAGTTTCGCCCCGCCTCCGGCGCGCATTGTTGCGGCCGGAAGGCAAAGAGCCTATGCTTGCCGCTTCCCTACGCCATCATCCGAGGAGTACCCACATGTCTCACGATTTTCCCGTACGCCGCGCGCGCATGGAATATGTCTGCATGAACTGCGGCCGCCGTCATCCGGTGGACGCCCTTCTTTATACCTGCCCCGACTGCGGCGGCGTTCTTCTGCTTGAGGACCTTGACTTCGATGAAATGAAGGAAAAGGGCGCTCAGTACTGGCGCGACCTCTTCGATGCCCGCCGCGCCACCCGCACGTCCGCCCTGCGCGGGGTGTTCCGCTTCTACGAACTCATGGCTCCCGTGCTGGAGGAAGAGGACATCGTCTACCTCGGCGAAGGCGACACGCCCATCATCGAGGCTTCCGCAGAGCTTGAGAAGAAAGTCGGCCGCCGCTTTGCCTACAAGAACGACGGCATGAACCCCAGCGCGTCTTTTAAAGACAGAGGCATGGCCGGGGCCTACAGCTATCTGAAGTCTCTGGTGCGCAGGAACGGCTGGAAGGAAGTGCTCACCATCTGCGCCTCCACGGGCGATACTTCGGCAGCCGCGGCCATGTACGGGGCCTATGTGGGCGCGCCCATCCGCACCGTGGTGCTTCTGCCCCACGGCAAGGTGACGCCCGCGCAGCTTTCCCAGCCTCTCGGTTCCGGCGCGCAGGTGCTGGAAGTGCCCGGCGTGTTCGACGACTGCATGAAGGTGGTGGAATACCTGGCCGAACATTACCGCGTGGCGCTGCTCAACTCCAAGAACAGCTGGCGCGTGCTCGGGCAGGAATCCTATGCCTATGAAGCGGCCCAGTGGTACGGCTGGGACATGGCGGGCAAGGCCCTGTTCATGCCCATCGGCAACGCGGGCAACATCACATCCATGATTTCCGCCTGTCTGAAGATGCACCGCCTCGGCATCATCGAGGAACTGCCCCACATCGTGGGCGTGCAGTCCGAACATGCCGACCCCGTGTGGAGATACTACAGCACTCCGAAGGAGAGGCGCGAATATCATCCCGTGACCGTACAGCCCAGCGTGGCGCAGGCGGCCATGATAGGCAATCCCGTTTCCTTCCCCCGTGTGAGGAATCTCGTGGATCGCTTCGAAGCTGCGGGCGGCCGTTTCGATGTGGTTCAGGTGACGGAACAGGCCATCATGGATTCCATGATTCTCGCCAACCGCCACGGACACATCGCCTGCACGCAGGGCGGAGAAAGCTTTGCGGGTATGCTGAAGGCCGATGAACTCGGTCTGCTCGGCAGAGAGGAATTCTGCATTCTCGATTCCACGGCCCATGCCCTGAAATTTGCGGGATTCCAGAACATGTATTTCGAGGATTCCTTCCCCGCTGAATACGGCGTGAAGGCCCGTCCCGAGCTTGTGAACCATCCGAAGCTTCTGCTCACCGCCGAGGAGCGCGCCGCCCTGCCCGAAGGGGAGTTCACCCGCGCCGCCGCCCTTGCCGTGGCCGAAGCCGCGGGGCTGGACGCCAGAGCTTGATCGGGCGCGTGTTCGCAAAGGCCCGGATACGGGCCGTTTGCGGAGAAGCCGCTTGACAGCGTGTGTCTCACAGGCTATCCATCATTCATCGGATACTCCAGACAAGTATCCCGACTCAACTCGGAATTATTAACTAGTGCCGGACCTTGTTTCGGCCGAACATTGGAGGCTGTTATGGGCTACAAGATTACTTTTGACGCTGACAAGTGCGTCGGCTGCGGCCAGTGCGTGGATATCTGCCCCGTGTCCGTCTGGGAAATGCACGACGGCAAGAGCGATCCCGTGAACGCTGAAGAATGCCTTGGCTGCGAATCCTGCACCGGCGTTTGCGAACACGACGCCATCACGATCGAAGAAGACTAACGATCGGCCGTTCCGGCGAGGGCGGCTTTGTCCGCCCGGATTCCGCGTGTTCCGCGCAGAATCCGTAACGACTCGGAGTCGCCCGTGAACGCCGACGGATCCGCCGTTTTCCGGCGGTCCGTGTGAGCCTGTTACCGCCGGATGGGCTTTGCTCATCCGGCGGTTTTTTAACCGTTTTCTGGTGGAATGTATGAAGATCAACCCGGAATTGGACGCTATATTTCAGGAGTATGATCGGCTTGTCGCCCAGGCCGATCAGCTTTTCGACCGTGTGAAACAACAGTTTCCCGAAGAAGTGGCCTGCACCACGGGGTGCAGCAGCTGCTGCCATGCCGCCTTCGACCTTTCTCTCGTGGAAGCCATGGCGCTGAACCGCGCGTTCAACAGGGAGTTCGATTTCGGTATCCGCCGTTCCGCCGTGCTTCAGGCCGCAAGCGACGCCGACCGTCAGCTCACCCGCCTGAAGAAGCACTATTTCCAGCAGGCCCGCCAGGGCATGTCCGATGAGGATATCATGGTGGAGGCCGCGAAGGAGCGCGTGCGCTGCCCGCTGCTCGGGCTCGACAATACCTGCATTCTTTATGAGCACCGCCCCATCACCTGCCGGCTGTACGGTATTCCCACCTCCATCCACGGCAAGGCCCACGTCTGCGGGGAATGCCGCTTCAGAAAGGGACAGCCCTACCCCACCGTGGCGCTCGACCGCATTCAGGACCGCCTGGCGGACATGAGCCGCCGCATCGGCGCGGCCGTGGGCTCCCGCTTCCGTGAGCTGCATCGCGTGTATGTGCCCGTATCCATGGCCCTCATCACCAAGTACGACGATGCCTATCTCGGCATAGGGCCCGCCCCCAAGGAGTAGCCATGTCCATAGCTCCGCTTCTGCGCAACGAGAAGCCCCGCAGCCTTACGGCGGAAGAGGAAAAGCTCAAGCGCGATCTGTACGAGAAGATTCCGGCGCGCCGCCGCAAATTCATCGACCGTATCGGCTATGAGAACTGGGACCCCTTCCCCGAGCCCAACGAGCCCATAGAAATCCGCAAGGACGTGACGCAGCGCACGGCCCAGCAGCTCATGCAGGAATTCATCCGCTACAAGAAGTGCGAAGCGCAGCTTTCCGGGGAATCGGGGCCCAGCGAAGCGTTCATCCAGGGCGTCATGGAAGGCGCCGTGGCCGTGGTGAACAAGCAGGAAAAATTTCTCGGCACCTTTGAATTCGCCGTCTGGTACCAAGAACTCCTAAAAAAGGAAGGTCATCACTGATGAAAGACCGCTATACGGACATTCACGAATATGTCCATGATCTTCAGGAAGCCATTGAAAAAGACCCGAAATGCGCCATTCATCACTATAACCTCGGCGTTGCCATGCTCTCGCTCGGCGACTACACCGAGGCTGAGGAATGCTTTCTGAACGCCGTTCGTCACTCCGCTCACATGGCGGAAGCCTTTGTGCAGCTCGGCGGCCTGTGCCTGCGCCGCGGCGACCTCGACGGATGCATGCAGTACAACAAGGAAGCTGCGGAATGCCGCGCCAAGTTTCCCGTTGCCTGGGGCAACATAGGCTTTGTTCACCTGCAGAGAGGCGAAGTGGACGAAGCTATCGCCGCGCTTCACAAGGCTCTCACATGGGATCCCAAGTACATTCAGGCACGTGCCACCTTCGCTTCCGCCCTTTACATGAAGGGGGAATATGAAAAGAGCGCCGAAATGAGCAGAATGGTTCTTGAACAGGAACCTTCCTTTGCTCCGGCCTGGAATAATCTTTCTCTTGCCTGCCTTGAACTCGGAGATGTGGAAAAAGCCAAGGAATACGCCCAGAAGGCGTGTGAATTCGGCTACGATGTTTCCGACGATTACTGGAAGCTGCTCGAGGAATCAGCGAAAAAAGCCTAGTTGGAGCTTGCGGAAAAAAGACTTTTTCTGTAGGAAGAGCGGGCAGGTTCACGAGAATTTCACCGGCGCGCGGGCCCGAAAGGGTTTCGACGTCGCCGGTTTTGTCGTTCATAACGGCCGTGCTTTTCGGCTCAGCTGCCTTCCGGCCCTTGAGAATGGAGGGTTTTGCCGCCGGACAAATACTTGTCAATAAAGCACGAGTTTGTTATTGAAGGTACAAATGGGCCTGAGGAGAGATTGTTTTTAATTTTTTAAGCAGGGGACTTTTTTATGGCAAATGAAAACATTGTCGTTGACGATGGCCGTGCGAAATGGTCTGACCTTTGGCTGAAGGAAGACTATTGGGCGATCTGGATCGGCTTCTTCATCCTGATTATCTCCGGCCTCATCATGATGAATGGTCGTGCCGACATCGAGGCTCAGCTCAGCAAGTATGACGCCATCATCACCGCTGAGAAGGCCAAGCCCATCAAGACCATCGAGCTCATTCAGGCTCAGGCCGCCAAGAAGGGTGTGGCGGGCAACAAGCTTCCGGCCGCCAAGACCATCATTTCCTACCTGAAGACGCCCGCCAAGTGGTCCGGGAATCCTCTTGATTCCTTCATCACCCATGCCGACGCCTCCGCCAAGCCTGCGGCCGAAGCTGCCGCCAAGGCCGCCGCTGAAGCTCTGACCGCCGCCAAGGCCGCTCAGGACGCCGCTTCCGCCGCTTCCTTCCAGAACGCCGACCTGAACAAGGCCGCCGAAACCGCCATCGCCGACTGGCAGAAGGCCGACAGCGCCGCCGCCAAGGCCAAGGCCAAGGTCGGTTCCGACACCAATCTGATCCCTAATCTCATCATTCTCGGCATCGCCCTCGGCGTGATCACCGCCGTCGGCATGGGCGTCATGGGCTTCAACATGGTGCAGTACTTCATCGGCTTCCTCGGTGTGTACGTGCTGTGCCTGTTCGCCAACTTCCTCGGCGGCTACAAGCCCACGGCGACCTACGGCCTGAATGCTGAAATCTGGTCCATCATCGTCGGTATGGTCGTCGCCAACACCATCGGCACGCCCAAGTGGATGAAGCCCGCCGTGCAGGTGGAATACTTCATCAAGGCCGGCCTCGTGCTGCTCGGCGCCGAAGTGCTCTTCAACAAGATCCTCGCCATCGGCATTCCCGGCATCTTCGTGGCCTGGGTGGTCACTCCCATCGTGCTCGTGTCCACCTACATCTTCGGCCAGATCGTGCTGAAGATGCCCTCCAAGACCCTGAACATCACCATCTCGGCCGACATGTCCGTGTGCGGTACCTCCGCCGCCATCGCCGTGGCCGCCGCCTGCCGCGCCAAGAAGGAAGAACTGACCCTGTCCGTGGGCCTCTCCATGGTGTTCACCGCCATCATGATGATCGTCATGCCTGCCTTCATCAAGGCCGTCGGTATGCCTGAAGTGCTCGGCGGCGCCTGGATCGGCGGCACCATCGACGCGACGGGCTCCGTGGCCGCCGCCGGTGCCTTCATCGGTCCCAAGGCTCTGCAGGTTGCCGCTACCATCAAGATGATCCAGAACGTCCTCATCGGCGTGAGCGCCTTCTGCGTGGCCATCTACTTCGCCACCAAGGTCGAAGCTCATGAAGAAGGCGCGAAGGTCGGTCCCATGGAAATCTGGAACCGCTTCCCCAAGTTCGTCATCGGCTTCCTCACCGCCTCCATCGTGCTGTCCACCATCGCCGGCAACCTCGGCGCTGATCTCGGCAACGCCCTGATCTCCAACGGCACCAACAAGATCACCGTGCCTCTGCGCGGCTGGTTCTTCGCTCTGGCCTTCATCTCCATCGGTCTTGCCACCAACTTCAAGGAACTCGCCGGTTACTTCAAGGGCGGCAAGCCCATCATCCTGTACGTCTGCGGTCAGTCCTTCAACCTGGCTCTGACCCTCCTGATGGCCTGGATCATGTTCTACAAGGTGTTCCCGGAAATCACCGCGAGCATCTAACGCGTGAACCTTTGAAACCTTGCCCGCACCGCCTTTCAGCGGTGCGGGTTCTGGACGTGAAATGACAACTCTCTCCTCTTCCAGCAGAAAGGTCGCATGGCTCAAGCTCATTGTGCTCAGCGCCGCCGCATGGCTTTTTCTGGGTGAATTTCTGCCGTGGGTGTATGATGTGGTTCCGCCGCTTCGCCATTCCCGCGATCAGCAGGCCAAGTACGACATTTCCGCCGGAGCCATTTACTATACGGATGTGCCGGTCTCTCTCGAAAGTGAGATGGCCTCCCGCGAGGCTGTGCAGAAGGCCATAGAACTTCGGGCCTCCTCCATGTAGCTTTGTCCCGTCAGGGACCTCGTAAAATGCCGCAGGCAGACGCCTTCGGCATTTTTTTTAGGCATGAAATGCCTATTGTTCTCGCGGTGAGCACTGTGGTATGGTAGGCCGGCACGCCGGGCCTTGTGATGAAGAAGGGCCGGCGCCTAATCTTTATTCATGGAAAAACATATGCAGCATCTCGAAAGCATGGGGGACAAGTGGTTTGTCCTCGGAGTCGGTTCTGAAGATATTCTCGGCGTCATGTCCACCACTCTGGAACATGGCGGAAGCCGTCCCGTATGGGGCATGAAGAACGAAAGTGTGGAGCGCATTCTCATGGCCTGGCCCAGTGAGTCGCTTCTGCGCACGTCCGTGCTCATGGTGGGCAAGCCGGAAGGCAAGCTTTCCGCCGCCGCGGTGACGCCCTTCATGGAAGGTTTCGCCAATCAGCTCACCATCAGGGACACCTATGCCTGGAAGGGCGGACATGCGGGCGAAATTCTGGCCGAACCGGAAGATTTTCCCGGTCTGTGGTTCTACGATCCTCTCTTCTTCCGCGATACGGAAGGCGACGTGAAGGGCAAGACCTGTACCTTCGTGCTTTCCGGCCTCTGCTTCGGCATCCGCCGAGCGCTTCTGGACGAGCTGACCGTTACGGAAGGTCCGGCCTATGAGCGCCATGCTCTGGAATGGATGAAGGCCAACCCCACCAAGACGCGCCTCGACGTGCCTCCGCTCAAGCTTCCCCTCAAGGGAAGAACCCTTATGGATCTGGGTGAGCATTACAGCGAATATCAGTGCCATGCCTCCATTTTCGACGTGGACAGCTTCATGTTCGGTCCTGAGAAGGGACAGATCAGGATATACCGTTTCGGCATAGCCTTCGGTAATCCCGAAAAGCCGGTCTACGCCATCATCTACGCCCCTGAGAAGGTGTGCCACAAGGGCTATGTGCCCAAGGAAGGCGATGATGTGGATATGGTGTTCTGGCTTCAGGGCCGTGTCGACGATACGGCGGGCAGCCTGGCCCCCTCCGACGCCGCAGAAGAAGAGGAACATGCGTAAATGGCCGGACTGAAGGATACCGTGCTGCGCGTGGCGGGCGTCATCGAGGAGTCCATCGTCGACGGCCCCGGGCTCCGTTTCGTGCTTTTTCTTCAGGGCTGCCGTATGCATTGCAAGGGCTGCCAGAATCCCCAGACCTGGGATTTCGAGGGCGGGACTCCGGTTTCCGCCGAGGATATTCTCGCCCGCATTCAGGGCGATCCTCTGGTGCACGGTATCACCTTCAGCGGCGGCGAGCCTTTCGAACAGGCGGAGGCGCTGCTTCCCCTGGCCGCCGAGCTGAAAAGGCGCGGTTATCATCTCATGGCCTTCAGCGGCTACACGCTGGAGCAGCTTGTTCAGCGGCAGGAATGCCGTGAGCTGCTTTCTCTGCTGGATCTTCTGGTGGACGGGCCTTTCGTGGAGGAACAGAAATCTCTGGAACTTCGTTTCCGGGGATCGCGCAATCAGCGTATCCTGAACATGGCGGCCACCCGGGAAAACGGCTGGCAGGCCGTGCCGGATGCCCTGAACGGTCCCATCATACGCTAGGCGTATGATGGTTTGACGGCATGTGTGAGCCCGTCGCCGAAAGGCGGCGGGCTTTGTCTTTAACGCTTCCCTGCGGAAGGGGAATGTTTTCTGCTCCTGGGACGGCAGCAGGGCGTCGGCATACCGGATGCGCCGGAGTTGCGGCTATCGCCCTCATGCCGTGTCTGCGGACGAAGCAGAGGCGGGGTGCGGGAAGTCTGCACGACGTCTTCTCCGGTCCGTTGTGTGCCGGGGAATGGAAGCTTTTCCGGCAAAGGCGTCCGGGAATGTTTCAGACGGAGCGGGAAAGAAAACGTATGCCGTGCCTCGGTTCCCTTAGCGGAGAAGTTTTGGCAAAACGGCTCCTGGATGTGGAAAAAAGCGCGTCAGAGGATGTGTCGACGACGTTTTCCGGGGAGAAGTTCATTGCCCGGAAACGGAGAAAAAGAGCGGGAAAAGGGCGTGCAGGACGCAAAAAAGGGGGGACGGATATCTTTTCCCCTGCTGCAGAGAGTCCCGGATTCGGAACACGGGGGGCGGCATGGGATGACGGCGTTTTTCATGTCCGCCGCACGGCTGCCGGAAGGCAGCCCGGTGCGGAAAAAGAAAAGCGGGAACGGATTGGCTCCGTTCCCGCCTTCATCGCCTCGGAGGACGAAGGGTTACTTCCAGTTGTCCATGCTGCAGTGCTTCACACGGTCGCGTTCTTCGGCGGCCTTGCCGTCGTTGAAGCGGTCGAGGGTGCCTACAAGGTAACCGGTGATGCGGCGGATACGCTCGAACTTGACATTGGAACCGACGAGAATCTGGTCGGTGGCGGCAGCCACATCGGATTTGCAATGAACCATGAGACGCTCCTTAGAGTTTGATATTGGCAATTTTGTCGTGGGCTTCGCTGCGTTCGTCGCTGGTGCGGCTGTCGTGTATGTAGCCCTTGATCTGTTTCAGAACGGAAAGGGGGATGCCTTCGCCGTCGTGGCGTCCGCAACGGGGACAGACATCGCCGATGATGCCGGTGTAGCCGCAGACCGGGTCGCGGTCCACGGGGTGGTTGATGGAACCGTAGCCTATGCCCATTTCCTTCATGGCCTTGACGATGTCCTCGAAGGCCTGGAGGTTGTTGAGCGGATCACCGTCCACTTCCACATAGCTGATGTGCCCGCCGTTGGTGAGGGCGTGGTAGGGGGCTTCGAGACGCAGCTTGTTGAAGGCGTTGATGGGGAAATACACCGGAATATGGAAGGAGTTGGTGTAGTAGTCCCTGTCGGTGATGCCGGGAATGTTCCCGAAAAGCTTGCGGTCGTATTTGACGAAGCGGCCGGCGAGACCTTCGGCGGGCGTGGCGATGACCGTGAAGTTCAGGCCGGTTTCCTCTCCCTTGGCGTCGGCGCGTTCACGCAGGGTGCGCACGATGCGCAGCCCCAGTTCCTGAGCCTCTTCCGATTCGCCGTGATGGACGCCGATGAGCGCCTTCAGGCATTCGGCAAGGCCGATGAAGCCCGTGGTCAGGGTACCGTGCTTGAGCACTTCGCCCACTTCGTCGTTGGGGGCGAGATCGTCGGAATCGAGCCAGATGCCCTGTCCCATGAGGAAGGGATAGTTGCGGCAGCGCTTGTGGCTCTGGATTTCCAGACGTTCGAGAAGCTGGTCGAAGACCAGGGTGATCTTCTCGTTGAATTCTTCAAAGAAGCCTTCCACATCGCCGCGATGCTTGAGGCCCAGGCGGGGCAGGTTGATGGACGTGAAGGACAGGTTGCCTCTGCCGAAGGTGGTTTCGCGTTCGCTGTCGTAGCGGTTGGCCATGACGCGGGTGCGGCAGCCCATGTAGGCCACCTCATGGTTGGGATCATCGCCCTTGAGGTAGGGGGCGTTGAACGGCGCATCCATGAAGGAGAAGTTGGGGAACAGCCGCTTGGCGGACACGCGGCAGGCGAGCTTGAACAGATCGTAGTTCGGGTCGCCGGGGTTGAAGCTGTAGCCGTCGCGCACCTTGAAGATGTGGATGGGGAAGATGGGCGTTTCGCCGTTGCCGAGCCCCGCATCTTCGGCCAGCAGGGTGTTCTTGATGACCATGCGGCCTTCGGGCGTGGTGTCCGTGCCGTAGTTGATGGAGCTGAAGGGCACCTGAGCGCCGGCGCGGCTGTGCATGGTGTTCAGATTGTGCAGCAGCCCTTCCATGGCCTGATAGGTGTCCTTGTCCGTCTTGGTGATGGCCTTGTCGATGACATGATCGGCCTCGGCCGCAGGCAGGCGCTTCGTGAGTTCGCCGCGCACGAAGGCGAGACCTTCCTCATTAAGAATGGAACGGAAGGAGGCGTATTCCCCCGTGGGGAAGGCATGGGCGCGCAGAGCGGTCTTCACGTCGTTGCGGAAGTCCTCTGGAGCGTCGCGCATGTCGAGAGCGAGGTCGATGTTCTTGATGAAGCTGCGGGCCACGCCGGGAGCGAGACCGTACTCGAAGTTGGGAATGCTCTGCCCGCCGTGCTGGTCGTTCTGGTTGGACTGTATGGCGATGCAGGCCAGGGCGCTCGCGCACTGGATGCTGTTGGGCTCGCGCAGGAAACCGTGACCGGTGTTGAAACCGCCGTTGAACAGCTTCTTGATGTCGATCTGGCAGCAGGTCGTGGTCAGCGACAGAAAATCGAGGTCGTGGATATGGATGTCGCCTTCCTCATGGGCGCGGCTGAATTCGGGCGAGAGCAGATAATTCTTGTAGAAGGCCTTGGCCGCCTCGCTGCCGTAGCGGAGCATGGTGCCCATGGGGGTGTCGCCGTCGATGTTGGCGTTTTCGCGCTTGAGGTCCAGCTCCTTGGCGTCGGTGAAGGAAAGGTCCTTCAGCGTGTTCATGAGGCCGGTCTTCATTTCGCGCACGCGGGTGCGCTCGTTGCGGTAGAGAATGTACGCCTTGGCGGTGCGGGCGTGCCCGGCTTCGATGAGGGCCTTTTCCACCAGATCCTGCACATGCTCCACGTCCGGGGTGTCGTTGCCCTCGGCTTCGAGCATGTCGAGCACCTGATCGGCCAGATTGCGGGACATGGCGCGGTCGGTGCCGCCCTGAGCTTTTGCCGCACGAAAGATCGCCTCATCTATCTTGGCTATGTCGAAAGGAACCACGCGCGAATCTCGTTTCTTGATGAAGCGGATCATACCTTCTCTGAAACCTCTGAAAACTTCATCCTGGCGGGAACCAGGGAATGCGCCGAAAATTCGGCTTTATGACAACATATTGGTTATACTGACAAAAACAGCCGGAATTCCATATTCTTAGAACAAGGTTTTCAGGCGTCGTCCAAGGGTGGGAACCCATATTTCCCTACCCTGAGAAGAAGAGCCTAGCCTGCCGGAAGGAGCGGGTCAAGCGTCGTTCGGAAAAGAACGGAGGGTTAGGGGAAGTTCTTTTCATGAGATGTGACTGAGGGCGCGGCTTCGGCGCAGTCCAAAAAAATTTTTTGTGCGGGAAGAGGGCGGGGACGGGGCGCGTCGCACTCTTGACAAGGGGAAAAGTCGCGGGTAAAAGATGGTCACGCAGTGGAAGGTAAGGTCCATTTCGGATCTTGCCTTTCTTACATCCTGATGCACCGCGCAAGGCGGTCTGGTGGGGTGGCCTGACGACGGCCTCCCTTTTTTTATTATATAAGGTATATTGCATGGGAAAAGGTCTTTCTGCTGAGCAGATCATCCGCCGTGTCCGTGAGGCGGCGGAGCCCGTGATCGCTTCCTTCGGCCTGATGCTCTGGGGCATTGAACTGGTGGCCGGGGGGCGCACGGTGGTGCGTGTGTATGCGGACGCTCCGGCGGGTCGCGCCGATGCCGGAACCGAGGGCAACGGCGAAGACGGCGTGCTGGAAGGCGTATCCGTCGATCAGTGCGCGGAAATCTCCCGCATGGTCGGGCTGGCCCTGGAAGTCGACGAGGTGTTTTCCGACGCCTGGGTGCTGGAGGTTTCCTCCCCCGGTCTGGACCGCATGTTTTTCGAGCCCGCCCAGCTTGTTCCCTATGTGGGGAGCGACATCGACGTCACGCTTACGGATCCCCATCCCGACATTCCCGGGCGGCGCAAGTTCAAGGGGCCGCTCAAGTCCGTTTCCGACGGACAGTTCGTCATGGAGGTGCCGCTCATGCCCGCTTCGGGCGAAAAGCCCGAGCCTGCGGATGTTACCATCCGCTGGGACAGGGTCAAGAAGGCGCGCCTCATTCCCGTTTTTCCTGACACCAGCAAGCCCGGAGCCGGAAAGAACGCAAAGAAAGCGTCCGGCAAAGGCGGAGGTAAGAAAGCATGAGCCTGGAACTGAAGAAAGCCATTGAACAGATCAGCAAGGACAGGGGGCTCGACCGCGACATGCTCGTGAGCACCCTCGAGGAAGCCGTGCGCACCTCCGTGACGCGCAAGTACGGCGACGATCTGGACGTGGAAGTACATTACAGCGACGATACCGGGGACATTGAGGTCTTCCAGTTCAAGTTCGTGGTGGAAGAGGTGGAGGACCCCCTCACCCAGATTTCTCTGGAGGAGGCGCGTCAGCACGATCCCTCCATCCAGATCGACGACGAGATGGGCTTCCGCCTCAAGGTGGAGGACCTCGGCCGCATCGCCGCCCAGTCGGCCAAGCAGGTGATCATCCAGCGCATGCGCGACGCCGAGCAGGAACTCATCTACGAGGAATTCAAGGACCGCGTGGGTGAGATCGTCAGCGGCATGGTGCAGCGCCGCGACAAGGGCGGCTGGGTCATCAACCTCGGCCGCACCGAAGCGCTGCTCCCCCGCGAGGAGCAGATTCCCCGCGAGCATTACAAGCGCAACGACCGCATCCAGGCCCTCATCATCGACGTGCGCCGCGAAGGCCGCGGCCCGCAGGTGATCATTTCCCGCGCGCACCGCGACTACATGGCCGCCCTGTTCCGCCGCGAAGTGCCGGAAGTGGACGACGGCAGCGTGCAGATCATGGGCGTGGCCCGCGACCCCGGTTCCCGCGCCAAGGTGGCCGTGCTCTCCCGTGAGCGCGACATCGACGCCGTGGGCGCGTGCGTGGGCGTGCGCGGTTCCCGTATTCAGAACATCGTGCAGGAGCTGCACGGCGAGCGCATCGACATCGTGGTGTGGAATCCCGACATCGCCACCTATGCCCGCAACGCGCTGGCTCCGGCCGTGGTTTCCCGCATCAACGTGGACGAAGCCTCCAATCTGCTGGAAGTCACCGTGCCCGACGATCAGCTCACCAACGCCATCGGCCGCAAGGGGCAGAACGTCAAGCTCGCGGCCAAGCTGCTCGGCTGGAAGATCGATATCTTCACCGAATCCCGCTACCATGAAGCCAACGCCGCCGGACGCGGCCTGGAACAGGTGGCCAGCGTGGCCGAAATTGCGGTGGACAAGCTGATGGAAGCCGGATTCCGTTCTCTGGACGCCCTGCGCGGAGCCACCGATGCGGAACTGGCGGAAAAGCTGGAGCTTACCGACGCCCGCATCGCCGATCTGCGCGCCGCCGTGAACTTCCTCAGCCCCGTGGTGGAAGGCGTTTCCGGGGAAGAGGAAAAAACGGAAGCGGGAGAGGAATAGCAGCATGGCGGAAAGGCAGGGACCCGTCCGCATGTGTGTCGTATGCAGACGGCGCTTTGCCAAGTCGCAGCTCATGCGTCATGTGCCTGCCCCAGAAGGCGTCGCCGCCGGGAACGGGCTTGAAGCAGATGAAGCTCAGACAAGGCCCGGCAGAGGCTGGTATGTATGCGATGACCCGCATTGCCGGGAACGCTTCGCAGGCATGAAGTTCAGGCGTAAATCTCATAAGGGGAGCAAGAATGGATAGGATAAAGATAAAGGATGCCGCAACCGAGCAGGGCATGAAGCCCGAAGAACTCGTGGCCCGCCTGCGCGAGGCCGGGATAGAAAAGACGGTAAAAGGTTCCCTCTCCCCGGAAGAATACGAAAAAGTCAAGGTTAAAAAGTCGGAGGCCTCTGTGGAAGTTGTCCGCAAGGATGTTATTATACGTCGTCGTTCCAAGCCGGCAGCAGCGGAAGCTCCTGCCGCGCCCGTAGTGGAAGAGAAGGCTGCGCCCGCCGAGGCCGCGCCCGCGTCCGCTCCCGAAGCCGCGCCCGTGGAGGCGAAGGCCGCTCCTGCCCCGGAAAAGGCTCCTAAAAAGGCCAGAAGCCCCCGTGAGGCCGCTCCCGTGGCCCGCATCGTGCGTCCCGCCCGCGTGGTGACGCCGGAGCCCGCTCCTGCCGCCGTGGTGGTTGCTCCCGCTGCTTCTGAGGAAAAGAAGGTGGAAAAGCCTGTGGAAAAAGCGGCTGAAAAGCCCGTGCAGGCCGCTGCCGTCGTTGTCGAGGCTCGTGCCGAAGAACCCCGTCAGGACAAGGCTGTCCGCGCCCGCAAGGTGGACGTGCCCGCCGCCCGTATCGTGACGCCGAAGCCCGCGCCTGTGGAAGCGAAGCCTGCCGCCGCAGAGGAAAAGCCCGCCGCCGAAGTGAAGGCCGATGCCACCAGGGGGGATCGCCCCCGTCGCGCTCCCGCTGCGTCTGCGGAACCGGAAGGTTCTTCCCAGCCCAGCCTGCTGCCTCCGGTGCAGGAACGCCGTCACGCCCCTGAGGAAGGAGAAGGCGAGGATTCCCGCAAGAAGGCGCAGCCCGTCGTTGCGGACGGCGCGCCCCGCGTGCGCGTGATTTCCCGTCCCGATCCCACGCAGGCCCGTATAGTGCGCCCGGCTTCTCCTTCGGAAGGCCGCTCCGGCCGTGACGGCGACAGCCGCCGCGACGGCGGACGCCGCGATATGCGCGACTCCCGCGGTTCCCGTCCCGATGCCCGCGACGGACGCGATTCCGACAACCGCGACCGCGAAGGCAGAGATCGCGACAACCGCCGTTCCTCCGGCAACCGTCCTTCCGGCGGCCGTTCTTCCGGCGGCGCGCCCTTTACGCCGCCCTTCGGCCAGCAGCCTCCCATGGAAGGGGAACAGAGCCGCAAGAAGCGCAACAACAAGAGCCGCCGTTCCGTGGACTTCCCTCAGGATTCCGATGATTTCAGCCGCCGTCACGGCGGGCCCGACATGGACGATGATGAAGGCATGGTGCGTACCCGCCGTTCGCACAAGCCCAAGAAGCAGCAGCATCAGGCTCCCAGCCAGTCCACCCAGCCCATGAAGGCCGCCAAGCGCAAGATCCGCGTGGAAGAATCCATCCGTGTGGCGGACATGGCCCATCAGATGGGCGTGAAGTCCAGCGAGATCATCAAGATTCTCTTCGGCCTCGGCGTGATGGCCACCATCAACAACGCTCTGGATATCGATACCGCCACGCTGGTGGCTGCGGAATTCGGTTATGAAGTGGAAAAGGTGGGCTTCTCCGAAGAAGCGTATCTGCTCCCCGCTTCCGCCGATACGCCGGAAATGCTCAAGCCCCGTCCTCCGGTCGTGACCATCATGGGCCACGTCGACCACGGCAAGACCTCCCTGCTCGACGCCATCCGCAAAACCAGCGTGACCAGCGGCGAAGCGGGCGGCATTACGCAGCATATCGGCGCCTACCACGTCAAGACCAAGCGCGGCGACATCGTGTTCCTCGATACGCCCGGTCACGCGGCCTTCACCGCCATGCGTGCCCGCGGCGCTCAGGTGACCGACCTTGTGGTGCTCGTGGTTGCCGCCGACGACGGCGTCATGGAACAGACCCGTGAAGCCATCAACCACTCCCGTGCGGCCGGTGTGCCCATTCTGGTGGCCGTGAACAAGATCGACAAGGAAACCGCCAACCCCGACCGCGTGCTCCGCGAACTCTCCGAGCTGGGCCTCCAGCCCGAAGAATGGGGCGGCGATACCGTGGTGGGCATGGTTTCCGCCAAGACCGGCAAGGGCCTCGACGACCTTCTGGAACTCATCGCCCTTCAGGCCGAAATCATGGAACTCAAGGCCAACCCCGACAAGCCCGCCCGCGGGCATGTGGTGGAAGCCAAGCTCGACAGAGGCCGCGGCCCCGTGGCCACCGTGCTGGTGCAGGAAGGCACGCTCCATCAGGGCGACGTCTTCGTGTGCGGCGTGTTCTCCGGCCGCGTGCGCGCCCTCTTCAACGATCAGGGCCGCAAGATCAAGGAAGCCGGACCTTCCATGCCCGTGGAAATCCAGGGCTTCGAGGGCGTGCCGGAGGCCGGTGAAGAGTTCGTGTGCCTCGAGGACGAAAAGACGGCCCGCCGCATTGCCGAATCCCGTGCCACCAAGCTCAGGGAAAAGGAACTGGCCAAGGTCTCCCGCGTGACTCTGGAGAACTTCCTCAAGCAGAGCGCGGACGCTCAGGAAACCCTGGTGCTCAACGTGGTGCTCAAGGCCGACGTGCAGGGTTCTCTGGAAGCCATTACCGAATCGCTGCGCAAGCTCAGCACCGAGAAGGTGCGCATCGACATCATCCACGGCGGTGCGGGTGCGATTTCCGAATCCGACGTCATGCTGGCTGCGGCCTCCAACGCCATCATCATCGGCTTCAACGTGCGTCCCACGGCCAAGGTCAAGGAAGTGGCCGAACAGGAGCAGGTGGATATCCGCTTCTACGACATCATCTACAAGCTTGTGGATGAGATCAAGAGCGCCATGGCGGGCCTTCTGGCTCCCGTGTCCAAGGAAGTGTACCTCGGTCAGGCGGAAGTGCGTCAGACCTTCTCCGTGCCCAAGGTCGGCCTTATCGCGGGCTGCATGGTTACGGACGGCAAGCTCACCCGTACCGCCAATGTGCGCCTGCTGCGCGACGGCGTGGTGGTGTACACCGGCAAGATCGCTTCCCTCAAGCGCCTCAAGGATGACGCCCGTGAAGTGGTCCGCAACCTGGAATGCGGCGTGGGCCTTGAGAACTTCCACGACATCAAGATCGGCGACGTCATCGAAGCCTTCGAAATGGTGGAAGAGGCGGCCTCCCTCGACTAAGGGCACGGCACGCCGGAAGGCGGAGCCATACAGATGAAACACGGGCGGAAAGCACATGCTTTCCGCCCGTTCCTTTTAAGTCGTATCTTCCAGAGGGGAAAAAGCGGAAAAGAACGAAGCATGAAAGAGAGGCGGATGTCTTTTCCCTCTTCTGTCGCCTTGTGCAGCTCCTTTCCGGGAAAAGGGCAGTGGGGGTGCCGTAAGGAAGAAATGCCTCTCTGCGGCCCGAATAGAGGCGAAAAAAGGTAAGAAAAGGTCCGGGGAAGCATTTCCCCGGACCTTTTCTGTCTGATGACGAGGTCAGTTCTGAGCTACGCCCCAGTCGCGTCCCTTTTCGGGATTGAGCTGCCACACCTTCTTGTGCAGTTCGTGCAGCAGTCGCGGGTCCATGAGCAGGGCGGACTTTTCCTGTTTGGAAAGGCCGAAGGGGCCCTTGTCCAGAGCCTTGGCCAGCAGGGAGCGGCGCATTTTTTCCCGGGTTTCCCCTATGGGGCGTTCCCATGTGCGGCGACGGATGAGCGCGATGTGCAGCGCATGTACGCGGGGAATGACCACAGCGCGCGTGAAGCCGCGGGAAGACGCGATGGTGAAGGGGGAGTAGCGGTCGGGTCGGGCGAGTTCCGTGTGCATGTCGGCCTGTTCCGGCTCTTCCCTGAGCTCCGAGGAGGTGACGAACAGCCCCATGCGGCGGGCGGCCAGACCCCAGCTTACACGGCTTGTGAATACCGAAAGGGGGATGGACAGGGCCAGCCCCACGGCGATGGGCGAGAACCACCAGAAAAAGCCGGGATTGATGAGCCACATGAGTCCGCCCCAGAGAATGCCGATGAGCGTGCCCCACCAGTGGAATCGTATGGCGTCGCCCCAGCTCGTGCCCATGTCGCTGCGGTTCTGCGTATTCCACGATACCTTCCAGCCGAGCAGCGTGGTGACCACGAAGAAGCTGTGGAAGAGCATACGCACGGGGGCGAGCAGGGTGGAAATGAGAACTTCCGCAAGAACGCTCATGCACATGCTTCCCGTACCGCCGAAGTTCTTCGCTCCGCCCTTGCGGAGGGTGAGGATGATGGCGAAGATCTTGGGCATGAACAGCATGATGCAGGTGCTGCCGAGCAGCAGCAGCGCCCATTTGGGGTACCATGTGGGCCAGATGGGGAAGAGCGTGGGCGAGTTCGGGAAGTAGGTGGGCGGAATGAAGGCTTCCGTCACGGCCTGAATGGAGCTGAATACCAGGAAGAAGAACCACAAAAGCGCCGAGGCGTAGGACATGATGCCGTTGATGAACAGGGCGCGGTGCGTGGGGAAGATGCCGCCGGAGAAGATGAGGCGGCTGTGCTGGAGGTTGCCCTGGCACCAGCGGCGGTCGCGGATGAGTTCGTCGATGAGGGATGGCGGCGTTTCTTCCCAGGAACCGTCGAGATCATAGGCCAGCCATACGCCGTAACCCGCGCGGCGCATGAGCGCCGATTCCACGAAGTCGTGGCTCAGAATGTCGCCTGCGAGAGGGCCGCGGCCGGGCAGGGTGGGAAGCTGGCAGTGACGGATGAAGGGTTCCACGCGGATGATGGCGTTGTGTCCCCAGTACTGGGCGTCGCCGAGCAGCCAGAAATGCAGCCCGGTGGCGAACACGGGGCCGTAGAGGTGGTTGGCGAACTGCTGCACGCGGGCTACGAGGCTGTTCATGTTCACGGCGAGCGGAGGAGTCTGTATCATGCCCATTTCCGGGTGCAGCTCCATGGATTTCACCATGCGTACCATGGTGCTGCCGCGCATGACGCTGTCGGCGTCGAACACGATCATGTACTTGTACTGCGCGCCCCAGCGGCGGCAGAAGTCGGCCACGTTGCCGCTTTTGCGCTTGGTGTTGTTGCGCCTGCGGCGGTAGAAGATATGCTCGAAGCACCGTTCTTTGCGGCAGAACTCGTACCAGGCCTCTTCTTCCGCCACCCATGCGTCGGGGCTGGTGGAATCGCTCAGAATGAAGATGTCGAATTTGTCGCTTTCGCCCGTGCGGACCAGGGAATGCCAGGTGGCGGCTATGCCGGCCATGTACCTGTGAGGATCTTCGTTATACACGGGGAAGAGAATGGCCGTGCGCGACTCTTTGGGAATTTCCACCTCGTCGCATCCTCTGGTGGGGGTGAAGCGGTCGACCTTGCGGGAAAGCACCCAGCAGCCCGCCACGCACATCCAGAATCCTATGGAAATCCAGCCGAACAGGATGGCGAAGAGCACGGCGGTCACGATTTTGACGGCTTCCACGCCCTGCTGCGGCAGTATGCTGTACATGAGATAGGCGCCGATGACTGCGGGCACGAGAATCAGCGTCATGAGCAGGCTGCGGCGGCGGCCCGCCACGCGTTCCCATTCCATCTGACGACGCTGGCGTTCCGCACTGTCCTTCCAGGAGGCGCGTTCCTTGATGCCGGAAGGGAAGATGCGGAAAAGACGGCTCAGCGTCTTTTTGAAAATGCTTATCCAGGGCGTGCGGTCCAGTTCCTCCGCAAGCATGGAGCTGCGGGTCATGCCCGGAGCGGACATGAGGTGGGGGGCGTCGTCGCCGGGAATGAGTTCACGGCCTTTTTCCGCCAGAATGGCGTGCAGGCATACGAGGGCTTCCTCGTAGTCGGGGTGGTCGGAGGAGCAGCGTTTCAGGCTTTCCAGGGCAAGTTCCACACTTTCCCTGGGAGAAAGATTCAGGCCGCGCGCGTAGAGCAGTATGCGGTCACGAACGCGGAAATCCATATCCTGATAGGAATTCATACGAAGACCTTTGGCTGGAGGTTGCGGGCCGCCGGGAGAAATGGCGGAAGAAGGCCTGTTCCGGCCTTTTGGCATGTCCCGGAAGAAAAGGCCCCGGCGCTGCGCCGGAGGCCTTGTGCGGTCAGGCTACTGGGGCTGGAGCTGCCAGTCGTATATCCAGGTTTCGGTAATGGGGTCGGGGAGGTTTTCCCCCTTCTTGAGCAGAGCGCGGAAACGAAGATTGACGGGGCCCTTGCGCGCGGCCATGAGGCTCTGTATCACGCCTTCCTCCTTGGGCAGACGGACGGTGAACGTCAGTCTCCAGCCGTTGCTTGCATCGTTGCGGATGAGCTTCTTTTCCAGAAGCGGAATGGGCTCGGGCGTTTCCACGATGCTGGCAAGACCCGTATCTTCCGGCAGGGTGGCCAGTTCTCCGCCGGCGAAGTCCACATGGAAGGTCATGGTGTCGCCGCTGCGGGAAATGCGGGTGGAAGTCACCTGGCCGAGTTCATGACTCGTGCTCTGCGGAGGCATCCAGTACAGCTTCCAGGAATACATCTGCGTGTCGGGGTAACGCAGTTCCGCTTCGGGCTGATCGGGCTTGTTCTTGTCGCGCGGCTTGTCGGGCGTCCAGAATGCCACGATGTTGTCGTGCATTTCGTCGTCGGTGGGAATTTCCACAAGGTTCAGGGTGCCGGGGCCCCAGTCGCCTTCCGGTTCCACCCACAGGGAGGGACGCTGTTCATATTTTGCGTCGATGTCCTGATAGCTCTTGAAGTCGAAGTCGCGCTGCATGAGACCGAAGCCCCTGGGGTTGGACAGCGGGAAGGTGTTCACGCTGAGGCGCTTGGGATTGGCGAGGGGGCTCCAGAACCAGTGCTTGTCGCCGTTCACATAGAGCAGGCCGTCGGAATTGTGGACTTCCGGGCGGTAGTCGCCGGGCCGGCCGTTCTTCTCTTCTCCGTAGAAGAACATGCTGGTGAGCGGGGCAAGCCCTATTTTCTGGAAGTTCTTGGCGTCCTTGCGGGTGAAGAGCGCACACTTGACCTCCATCACGGTGGGAGAGCCGGGCGTGATGATGAAGCGGTAGGCCCCGGCCATGCTCGGGCTGTCCATGAGGGCGTAGATGGTGATGCTTGCCGCATCAGCCTCGGGTTTTACGATCCAGAATTCTCTGAAGTACGGGAATTCCTCACCCTGAGCCGTGGCTGTGTCGAGCGCAAGGCCGCGGGAATAGATGCCGTAACGGGTGCCCTGGGCCAGCGCACGGAAATAGGAGGCCCCGAGGAAGATGGCGAGCTCGTCCTTGTAGTCGGCGCGGTTGAGCGGATAATGCAGGCGCAGGCCCGCAAAGTTCATGCTCTTCGTTTGCGCCACCTGTTTGGAGAGCTCTTCACTGCCGTACTGGAAGAGCGAGGTGTCGAAGGAAATGTCCTCCACGCCGTCGCTGTTGACGACATGCATACGCACGGGCATGTCGTAGTACAGGCCGGGATGGAAGAACTGCACGGTGAAGGGCAGGCCCTCCTCGGCCCAGAGCGCCTTTTCCGGCAGGTAGCGGATGGAGCTCCATTCGTCGTAGTTCAGCTTGGTAAGGAACTCGGGCGCGGGGGTGGCAGGTACATAGGCCGTGCCCGCAAGATCCTGTGCCCTGGCCTGCACGTCGGCAAAGGTGAAGGGTTCCGAGGCGCCTGCGGGAAGGGGTTCCGCAAAGAGGGCGGCCAGCAGACAGAAGGAAATGATCATGCGGTGAAACATAGGAAGCAACTCCCTGAGGATTGGGGATTCTCTATCCATGACAACGTCAGAGACCGGCAGTAGAAAAAAGCGCCTCGGCATACACGGCCCGGGCTGCCTGCGGAGGCGGGCAGGTCGTTTCGGCCGGGCGGGACATATACGGGACGCATGTTGAGCTTCTTCTTCCCTCCCTACTTAAAGCCGGAATGGTTCTATGTCCAGAGATTTTATCCGCTTGCGGCACGGGGAAGCCTAAGGTAGGATATCTGCCCGAAACGGAAGTTTTCTTTTTTCACGATACTGAAGGTCACCTATGGATGCATTGCTGGAACTTGTGCAGGTAAGCCGGGAATTTTCCGTGCGCAGAGGCTTTTTCGACCCGCGTCCGGCGAGCGTCAGGGCCGTGGACAGGGTGAGCCTTTCGCTGTATCCCGGGCGGACGCTGGGCCTTGTGGGAGAATCCGGCTGCGGCAAGTCCACGCTGGCGCGCATGGCTGTGGGGCTTCTGCCTCCTTCTTCCGGCGAGGTGCTGCTTTCCGGCCGTCCCCTCGGGGAATGGACGGCTTCCGAAAGGGCAAGCCGCATTCAGATGGTGTTTCAGGATCCGTTTTCTTCGCTGGACCCCCGCCAGACGGTGGGCGCGGCCGTTGCGGAACCGCTCGTGCTTGCGGCGAAGGCTTCGGGGCATCCTCTTTCCCGTGCGGAAAGTCGCGCACGCGTGGGGGATATCCTTTCCCGCGTGGGGCTTCAGCCGGAACATATCGACAGGTATCCCCATGAATTTTCCGGCGGTCAGCGGCAGCGCATCGCCGTGGCGAGAGCCGTGGTGGCCGGGCCGCGGGCGCTGGTGTGCGATGAGCCCGTTTCGGCTCTGGATGCTTCGGTACAGGCGCAGGTTCTGAATCTTCTGAAGGACATGCAGGAAAACATGGGCCTTGCCTACCTGTTCATTTCCCACGATCTCGGTGTGATAGGCTTCATGAGCGATGACGTGGCCGTCATGTATCTGGGGCGCGTGGTGGAAACGGCCGCCTGCAGCGAGCTTTTCGCCCATGCCGCCCACCCCTATACCGAAGCGCTCATGGCCGCCGCGCCTTCGCGCGATCCGTCGCGCAGGGGGCGGGGCACGCTTCTTTCCGGCGAGATGCCGAGCCCGCTTTCCCCTCCCCGGGGCTGCGCCTTTCATCCCCGCTGCCCCCATGCCGGACCGCGGTGCAGGGAGGAGGAACCTCCTCTTGTTTTCGTCAACCAAGGGCATGCCGTGCGCTGCCATTTTCCGTTGTGAGGATATGCATGATCATTCTCGACAAACAGTATGTGTCCCGGGAGCTGAAGGAATATCTGAGCGAAAGCCGCGTTCCCGTGCTGCGTAACGAGGCCGCGCTTGCCGCCGCTCCCGAGGGAACCTTCCATCTGGTTTCCGATGAGGAGGCCGACGCGCTGCTCGCTCAGGGCGAGCGCATCTACACCACCTGCGAGAACTCCCTTTCGTGGGTGCTCCGCCATTCGCCGGACAGGGGGCTGCAGAAGGGCATAGCCCTCTGCAAGGACAAGGCAGCCTTCCGCCGTATGCTTGCGAAGATCTATCCCGATTTTCTGTTCCGCGAAGTGGCCGCCGAAGAGCTTGCGGACATTGATTTTCATGAACTGAAGACCCCCTTCATTCTGAAGCCTTCCGTGGGGTTCTTCAGCGTGGGGGTGTACACCATCTTCAGCGAACAGGACTGGAAGAACGCTCTGGAGGACATCCGCCGTCATTCCTGCGACTGGAAGAAGCAGTATGATGAAAGCGTGGTGGCCAATACCCGTTTTCTGCTGGAGCAGTACATCGGCGGAGAGGAATACGCCGTGGACTTCTATTACGACGGCGAGGGCAAGGCCGTCATCGTGAACATCTTCCATCACGAATTCGCCTCCGCCGACGATGTGAGCGACCGCCTGTACTGCTCCGGCGCATCCATCATCCGGGAACATCTTCAGCCCTTCACGGATTTCTTCAACCGCATGAATGAAGAGATGGGGGCGCGCAACCTTCCCATCCATCTGGAACTTCGCGTGGACAACGGCAGGATCATCCCCATCGAGGCCAATCCCCTGCGTTTTGCGGGCTGGTGCCTCACCGATCTTTCCCTGCACGCCTACGGCTTCCGCACCTATGATTACTTCCTGAACGATATCCGTCCCGACTGGGACAGCCTGCTGAAGGGCAGGGAAGAGAACATCTATTCCTTCATCGTGCTCAATCCCCCTGCGAGCCTGAAGAGCGGGGACGTGTTCCATTACGACAGGCTCTGCGCCTCCTTCGGCAAGGTGCTGGAACTGCGTCCCATCGACTACCACACCGGGCCGGTGTTCGGCTTCCTGTTTACCGAGACGAAGGCTTCGGACAGGGCGGAACTCGACCATATTCTGAGAAGCGACCTGACGGAATACCTGAACTAGCATATTCCTGACCGGGCGCGTGTTGCGGAACTTCCGAAAGGGGGTTCCGCTTCTTTATCCCTGTTTCATGCCGGAAGGCGGGGCTGTACACGGTGCGCGGCCGTGCCGGAGGAGAGGGCAGGGAACAGGCTGCGGGCGTGACGCCCGGCGTTTTTTGGGGGCTGATTTCGGGCGGCGTCGTTTCCTGCATAATAAGAAAAGGCTTTTTGCGGGAAAGCATCTGGAGGGAGAAAGCGGCCGGAGAAAGGCGAGGGAACGACGGTCTGCCGGAGGCATGTTCTCTTCCTCCGGGCGGAGACAGAAAAAAGCCCCCGCTTCCTTCCCGGAAGCGGGGGCTTTTCAGGCAGTGATTGCGGAACCTACACGATGCCGTGTTCGCCGGGGCGTTCGTAGTCGTTCTTCTGGTTGGTCTTGGCGTGGTAGAGATCCACGTCGCCGAAGGCGATGAGGATGGGGGAAGCCACGAAGATGGAGGAGAAGGTACCGAAAATGATGCCCAGGGTGATGGTGAGGGCGAAGTCGTGAATGACGTTGCCGCCGAGCAGGTACAGCGAGAAGCTGGCCACGAGCGTGGTGGCGGAGGTCATGATGGTACGCGAGAGCGTCTGGTTCACGGACTTGTTGATGATGGTGCCCATGGTGGGTTTGGGATGGGCGTCGGCAGGCACGGCGCGCAGGTTTTCACGGATGCGGTCGTACACGACGATGGTGTCGTTGATGGAGTAGCCCACCAGGGTGAGCAGGGCGGCGATGACGTTGAGGTCGATTTCCACGCCCATGAGGGTGAGCAGGCCCAGCGTGACGATGATGTCGTGGATGAGCGCGAGGATGGCGCCGAGGGCGAAGTTGAGCTTGAGCTTCCAGCAGCTGATGATGGTGATGACCATGCCTATGGCCACGCCCCAGAGCCGGTTGAAGTCGAGATAGGAAGCCCCGTACACCGCGCCCCAGAGCACGAGGGCCATGGCGCCGGCCATGAACCAGCTGTATTCGAAGCGGCCGGAGATGTAGACGGTGATGAGCAGAACGGCGTAGAACAGGGCTTCGATGGCCATGTTGCGCAGGTCGTTGCCCACCTTGGGGCCGACGGATTCCAGGCGCTGAATGCTGGAGGGGTTGTCGGGAATGCTGGCGCTGAGTGCGGAGGAAACCTGTTCGCGCAGATCCTGATTTTCCGCCGCAGGCATGGAGAAGCGCAGCAGGTAGTCGCGGTTTTCGGTATCCACCTGCTGTACGGTGAGCCCGGGCAGATCCACATCCTTGAGAGCGGTTTTCACCTGTTCGTCGGGAATGGGCTGGGCGAACTCTATCTGCACCATGACGCCGCCGGCGAAGTCCACGCCGTAGCGCAGGCCGCCGTTCCAGATGATGGCGAAGAGGCCGAGGATGATGAAGAAGCCGGAAATGCTGAAGGCTATGCGGCGGAAGCCCACAAAGTCGATGTTGGTCTGACGGGAAAGAATTGCGAATGCCATGAAGAGGCCCTCTTATTCTGGAGCGTTTGTCGTTGAGGCGCGGGCGCGCCCGCGGCAGACGTTTGCCCTAGATGCTGATTTTCTGACTGGCGGAGCGGGATACCCATGATTCGAAGATGGCGCGCGAAACGAAGACGGCCGTGAACATGGATGCCAGAATACCCAGCGACAGCGTGACGGCGAAGCCGCGCACGGGACCCGTGCCGAACTGGTACAGGATGGCGGCCGTGATGAGCGTCGTCAGGTTCGAGTCGATGATGGAGATACTGGCTCTGCTGAAGCCCGCTTTGACGGCTTCCATGGCGGACATGCCGTTTTTGATTTCTTCCCTGATGCGTTCGAAGATAAGCACGTTGGCGTCCACCGACATGCCTATGGTGAGCACGATGCCCGCGATGCCGGGCAGGGTGAGCGTGGCGCCGAAGAACGTCATGCCGGCGAGAAGAATGGTGATGGTGAAGCAGAGCATGAGGTCGGCGATGAGCCCGGAAAGCCCGTAGTACAGGGGCATGACGAGCACCACGGCGGCCGCGCCCACAAGAGAGGCCTTGATGCCGCTGTTGATGGATTCCTTGCCCAGAGAAGGCCCGACCGTACGTTCTTCCAGCACGGAAACAGGGGTGGGCAGGGAACCGGCGCGCAGCACGATGGCGAGGTCCTGCGCTTCTTCGGTGGTGAAGTTGCCGGTGATGGAGGCCTTGCCGCCGGCGATGCGGTCCTGAATGACGGGGGCGGAATAGACCTTGCCGTCCAGCACGATGGCCATGCGCTTTTTGATGTTTTCGCCGGTGATGCGCTCAAAGTTGTTCGCGCCGCGGTTGTTGAATTCCAGGGCCACATAGGCCTGGCCGAATTCGTTGAAGGCGGGGCGGGCGTTGGTGATGTCCTCGCCGCCCATGAGGGCCTGCGTGTCCAGCAGAATGGTGCTTTCGCTCTGCGTGCCGTTCGGGCCCTTGATGATGAGCGGATAGCGCGCCGTGCCCGGGGGCAGCATGATGGCGGAGGGATCCACGTCGTCGCGCACGATGTGGAATTCCAGATGCGCGGTCTGGCCGATGATCTGGATGGCGCGCTCGGCGTCGGTCATGCCGGGAAGCTGCACCTGCACCTGGTTGTCCGACTGCTTGCGGATATCGGGTTCGGCCACGCCGAACTGGTCGATACGGTTGCGGATGGTGCGCACCACCTGTTCCATGGTCATGTCTTCCGTCTGCTTGCGGGCTTCGGCGGAAAGTTCGAAGACGTAGACGCGGCCGGAGGCGGTCTCGTCGGAGCTGACCTGATGCAGGCTGGGGAACCATTTGCCGATCATGGCGTCGAAGGAGGAGGCCTGGTCGGCGCGGGGAAGCGTCACTTCAAGCAGCCCGCCGGAATTGAGACGGGGCTTCATGACGGTGATCTTTTCCTGCTTGGCGCGGTCGCTGATGTCCTGACCGGTGACCGTCAGCGTATTCTGTATGGCCTTTTCCACATCCACGCCCAGGGTGAGGTTCATGCCGCCCTTGAGGTCCAGACCGAGACTGATGCGGTCCTGCATGAACGTGCCCAAGGCGGAATTGCCGATGAAGGGAATATTGGGCAGGGCGTACGCGAGCACCACAATAAGCACGATGAAGGAGACGGCCAGGCGCAAACGCAGAGCTTTCATGGGGGTATCCTTGAAAAACAATAATAGAATCAGACCTTATGGCCGAACATAATACAAAGCCCCACGCCTCCCTGCATGAAGGAGGCGTGGAAGCGGAAAATGCGGAGTTCCGAAACCTTACTTGCTTTCGGCAGGAGCGGCTTCGGCCGTCTTGTTGATGGCCTTGGGGTCATAGGTGCCGCTCACGAAACCGCGCGGCATACGGACCTTGGTTTCACCGAGGTCGATCACGAGGATGTCGCCTTCCAGGTCCACGATGCGGCCGAGCAGACCGCCGGAGGTGATGACGTAGGAACCCTTGCCCAGGGATTCGATCATGGCCTTGTGTTCCTTGTTGCGCTTCTGCTGGGGACGGATCAGCAGGAAGTAGAACACGGCGAACATGAGCAGAAGAGGAACCAGAGAGGCGAAGGCGCCCATGGGGCCGCTCTGAGCGGCGGCGCCGCCCGCGTTGCCGGCGGCGTAGGCAATGGAAGTGAACATAAATTCTCCAGAGTTGATTTTGCGGAAAGTGTCCGCGTCATTGACCCCACCTTCTTAACCTGTTGCGCCTTTTTACGCAATGGTTTAAGCGCCCGCAGGCGGGGAGACGGCCATTCTTTTTGGCTTTCGGCCTTCCCGGAAAGGGGCTGGACATTCGCCCGGATTGCGGGAACTATGGCCGCTGTAACCATGAAGGCCGGGCCTTCCCGGCAAAGGAGCATATATGGCCATGTCAGCCGATCCTGTGGAACAGGCCCGCCTGCAGTCGCGGGTGCTTATCGAGAGCCTGCCCTATCTGCGCGAATATCATGGGAAAACCGTGGTAGTGAAGTACGGCGGCCACGCCATGACCGAGGAAAGCCTCAAGCTCTCCTTCGCCCGCAACATCAGCCTGCTCAAGCTCGTGGGCATACACCCCGTGGTGGTGCACGGCGGCGGCCCGCAGATCAACGAAATGCTGGGCAAGCTGGAAATCAAGTCGGAATTCCGTCAGGGGCACCGCGTCACCGACAAGGCCACCATGGATGTGGTGGAAATGGTGCTGGTGGGTTCGGTGAACAAGAGCGTGGTGAATCTCATCAACAAGACCGGGGCCCGCGCCGTGGGGCTTTCCGGCAAGGACGGTATGCTGCTTGAAGCCCGCAAGCTCGCCATGACCATCAGCCACGGCGAACAGCAGCCGCCGGAAATCATCGACCTCGGCAATGTGGGCGAGGTCACGGGGGTGAACGTGCAGCTTCTGCGCTCGCTCATCAACGACGATTTCGTGCCCGTCATCGCCCCCGTGGGCGTGGATGAGGACGGCAATACCTACAACATCAACGCCGACTCCGTGGCCGGCGCCGTGGCCGGCGCGCTCAAGGCCCGTCGCCTGCTCATGCTCACCGACGTGGCGGGCATTCTGGACAAGCAGGGCAACCTCATCGAACACATCGACTCCGCCGACGCCGGGCGTCTGCTTGCCGACGGCACCCTTACCGGCGGCATGATTCCCAAGATCAACTGCTGCATGAACGCCATACGCCAGGGCGTGGACAAGGTGACCATCGTGGACGGCCGCGTGGAGAACTGCCTCCTTCTGGAGCTTCTCACCGACCAGGGCGTGGGTACGGAAATCGTGAAGTAGCTGCGGGGCTCTTCCCGCTATAGAGGAAAAAGGCGGCTCAGGCCGCCTTTTTTCGTCTTGCCGGGGGCGGGCGTTACCGGTCCCGCGCCTCTTCGGCAACGCTTTTTATTTTTTTTATGAAGTTCTTTCCGTTCCAGAGGTAGTAGACGGCGTTGTCCGTCTTCAGGTCGCAGGGAATGCCGTCGGAGGTGAAGGATGGCAGAGCTTCCAGCCCCATGCCGAAGACGCAGAAGGTGCAGCTTGCCGAAAGGCGGCCCGGAAGATCCCGTCCGGGCCGGAAAAAATCGGCGCTCGGCGGTTCCGGCGGCAGCGGAAGCGGCGCGGCGTGGCCGCCGCTGCTTATGTACCACAGCTCGGAAATGCATTCTCCGGCATCGTCTTCGGTGCGGAAGGCCGCCACTGCTCCCTTTTCCGAACGGAACAGGCGAAGGCATACCCGGGAAAGCCCGTCCGCAGACTCGAGGCGCAGAACGTCCCTTCCGCTTTCCGTCATGATCCACTGCGGACTGATGCCCTCCGCCGCGAGCAGTTCCTTTTCCTCCTCATCCATGGGAAAGCGCGTATTGTCGAAGATTTCCGTGGGGATGAGGGCAAAGGTCTGGCGGGCGTTCAGCACTTTTCCGCCTTTTTCTCCGGCATGAGTCTCCGCGCTGAAAAGGGGCATCATCAGCATGAGCATCAGTATGACGGCCGTTTTCTTGCACATGGTCTTTCCTTCCGGCACAAAGGCCGCATCGGGTGACGCGGCCTTTTCGGAAAAGGCGCGGCCCGGAGGCCGCGCCTGGGATGCGTTTCTTTACTTGCGGTGATGCTGACAGTGGGAAGGAACGACGGCCGCGGGGTTGCCCTCGCGCATCATGCGCACGGCGCAGAAGTTGCCGCACATGGCGCAGGCTTCCTCGTTCTTGTGGGGTTCGCGGCGCTTGTCCAGAAGTTCCGGGTCGATGGCGATCTCACGCATGGCATCCCAGTCGAGTTCCATGCGGGCCTTGGACATGCGGGCTTCCCTGGCCCTGGCCCGGGGCGTGCCCAGGGCGTTTTCACCGGCCTGCGCCGCTACGCGGGAGGCCATGACGCCCTGCTTCACATCATCTTCGTCGGGCAGAGTGAGGTGCTCGGCAGGGGTGAGGTAGCAGAGAAAATCCACGCCCGCGCGCACGGCAAGCGCGCCGCCGATGGCGCCGGAAATGTGGTCGTAGCCGGGCGTGACATCCGTAACCAGCGGTCCGAGCACATAGAGGGGAGCGCCGTTCGTCAGTCTCTTGATGCTCACGATCTGGGCTTCCACTTCGTTCAGGCTCACATGGCCGGGACCTTCGATCATGCACTGCACGCCCTTTTCCAGGCCGCGTTTGGCGAGCTGGCCGAGCATGATGACTTCCATCCACTGGGCGGCGTCGCCGGCGTCGCTGTTGGCTCCGGGACGCAGGCCGTCGCCGAGAGAGAGGGTGACGTTATAGCGCAGGGCTATCTCGAGCAGCCGGTCGAATTCGGTGAGCAGGGGGTTTTCCTTGTCGTTGCGCAGCATCCAGCGGGAAAGAATGCTGCCGCCGCGGGAAACGATGCCCATGGTACGGCCGCCCTTCGCGCCCCATTCCGCGCCCTGACGGGTGAGCCCGCAGTGCAGCGTCATGAAGTCCACGCCCTGTTCGGCCTGCTTTTCCACATCGGCAAAGATGACTTCGGGATCGATGGTGGCGGGGTCTTCCCCCCTGTCGATGTAGATCTGCGCCACGCCGTACATGGGTACGGTGCCGAGCGGGGCGGGGCAGGCTTCCAGCATCTGACGGCGGATATCGTCCAGATCTCCCGCGATGGAAAGATCCATGATGGTGTCGGCTCCCGCGTTCAGCGCGATGTTCAGCTTGCGCATCTCGCCCTTCACGCTGCAGTGGAAGGGAGAGGTGCCGATATTGGCGTTGACCTTCACGCGGGCGGGCTGACCCACCAGAATGGGCCTTACGTTCTGATGGTTGGGGTTGCCGAGCAGCACCATGGTGCCCGCTTCTATGGCGGAGCGTATCTGCTCCTCCGTAAGCCCTTCTTCTTCGCACAGGCGTGCCTTATGCTGCTCGAACAGCTGGGCCAGAGCCTGGTTCTTTTCAAAAATGGACATCGTGCCTCCTTAAGGGCTGTCCGTTCTTCCGGTTGGGGCGGCCGGAGCGCGCCCCGGCGTTTACTGCTTCTTTTCTATCTTCGCCCAGGAGTCCTTGAGCGTCACGGTGCGGTTGAACACGGGCTTTTCCGGCGTACCGTCGGGATCGGCGCAGAAGTAGCCCACGCGTTCGAACTGCACATGACTGCCTGCGGGGAGCGTGGCCAGGTAGGGTTCGGCCATGGCCGTGATCACCTTTTCGGAATCGGGGTTGAAGTAATCGAGGAAGGTCTTGCCCTCCTCAACGTCGCTGTCGCTTTCCGTGGTGAACATCTGTTCATAGAGGCGCACTTCCGTGGGCACGGCATGGCGTGCGCTCACCCAGTGCAGGGTGCCCTTGACCTTGCGGCCGTCGGGACTGGAGCCGCCGCGGGAAGAGGGATCGTGCGTGCAGTGAAGTTCCACGATGTTGCCTTCCGCGTCTTTGATGACCTCGGTGCAGGTGATGTAGTAGGCGTAACGCAGACGCACCTCGGCGCCCGGGGCGAGGCGGAAGTACTTCTTGGGCGGATCTTCGCGGAAGTCGTCGCGGTCGATGTAGATTTCGCGGCAGAAGGGCACCTTGCGACTGCCGAAGGAGGCGTCTTCGGGGTGCAGAGGCTGCTCGAATTCCTCCACCTGATCTTCGGGGTAGTCGGTGATGATGACCTTTATGGGGTCGAGCACGGCCATGCAGCGGGGCGTGACGGCGTTCAGGTGTTCGCGGCAGCAGAATTCCAGCAGGCTGTAATGCACCACGGAATCGGCGGAACGGGCGATGCCGATGCGCGAGCAGAAATCGCGGATGGCTTCGGGCGTGTAGCCGCGGCGGCGCAGACCGGAAATGGTGGGCATACGCGGGTCGTCCCAGCCGCGCACATAGCCTTCCTTCACGAGCTGGATGAGCTTGCGTTTGGAAAGCACGGTATAGGTGAGCTGAAGGCGGGCAAATTCTATCTGCTGGGAATGATAGACGCCGAGGGTGTCCAGCACCCAGTCGTACAGTTCGCGGTTGTTGTCGAATTCCAGCGTGCAGATGGAGTGGGTGATACCTTCGATGGAGTCGGAAAGGCAGTGCGTGAAGTCGTACATCGGGTAGATGCACCACTTGTCGCCCGTGCGGTGATGGGAGGCGTGCCGGATACGGTAGATGGTGGGGTCGCGCATGATGACGTTGGGCGATGCCATGTCGATCTTGGCGCGGAGCACATACTTGCCGTCTTCGAATTCCCCGGCCTTCATGCGGCGGAACAGGTCGAGACTCTCTTCGGCCGGGCGGTCACGCCAGGGGCTCGGCGTGCCGGGCCTGGTGAGCGTGCCGCGGTATTCGCGTATTTCGTCGGCGGAAAGCTCGTCCACATAGGCCTTGCCCATCATGATGAGCTTTTCGGCGTATTCATAAAGCTGATCGAAGTAGTCGGAGGCGTAATGCACCTCGCCCGCCCACTCGAAGCCCAGCCAGCGTACATCCTGCTGGATGGAATCGACGTATTCGGTGTCTTCCTTCACGGGGTTGGTGTCGTCGAAGCGCAGGTTGCACAGGCCGCCGTATTCCTTCGCCAGGCCGAAATTGATGCAGATGGACTTGGCGTGGCCTATATGCAGGTATCCGTTGGGTTCGGGAGGAAAGCGCGTATGCACGCGTCCGTCGAAGCGTCCGGTGAGATTGTCCTGGTTGATGCGGGCGCGGAGAAAATCGGTGCCCTGGGGGCGTTCCGCTTCAGGGGCGGGGATGTTCTGGCTCATGGGGGCCTCATGCGTTTTGCCGCTGCGCGTTCAGGGCGCGCCGGGCGGCGTTGGAGCGGCGTTTTCGCCGCGTATCCTGAATGACTGACGGCTGAAAAGAATACCTTTGTCGGGAAGGAAGGTCAATTCATCAGGGGAGGCCGGGGCCGGACGGGACAAGGGGGAGAGGCTTTCCGGCCTGCAGGGAACATTCCCTGTTGCCTTAGGCGGAAGACAAGGCCGCGCCTTTCGCTCAGCACGAAAGGCGCGGCTTTGTCGCGGCCCGGGTCATCGGAGGAAGACCGGCCGGTTTCCGGCAGGTCTTCAGCTCAGGGACGCGCCGAGTTCCCGGGCCTGCCTGAGGGCCGGATGTCCGCCGTTTTTGAGAATGTCGCCTGTCTGGAATACACCTCCTGCCAGAACCGTGCCGAGGTCGTGCCAGCCGAGCCGGGCAAGAAGGGCGTGATAATAGTCAAGCACGGGCTTCCCGTTGTCCGGCGAATCGCCTTCCGCAGCCATGAGAAGCACGCAGTCCTTGTGCGGATTGCGGTACCGGTCGTCGAGTTCCGCCACGGCGAAAAGTCGGTCGAAGGCGGCCTTGAGCTGGGAGGTGAAGCCCCAGTAATACATGGGCGAGGCCAGAACCACGATGTCGGCTTCCCGGTAGGCGGGGTAGATGAGGGCCATGTCGTCCTTCTGTACGCAGGGGCTCGCCGCATCTTTGCCGCCCTTCATGCAGCCGAGGCAGCCGTGTATGTTCATGCCCTGAAGGTTGAACCGGGTGACGCTGTGGCCCGCGCCCGCCGCCCCTTCCGTGAAGGTGTCGCAGAGGGCGGAGGGGTTGCCGTTTCTGCGCGGACTGCCGTTGAGAATGATGATGTTCCGTTTCATGAGCATTCCTCCCTTTGGATATGAAAAATCTGTATCGATTGCTATAAAAATAGTCAATATATTTTTATCAATCGATACAAAAATATTTCCCAAGGGAAAAACCGGATGATGAAGGTGGGTTACTCGGAGGAATCAGGGAGCTGTTTCAGGTGTTTGCGCCATTTCGGCAGCATGCGTACGGCATAGGAGGCCATGGCTTCCATTTCCTTGACGCTCATGCCGCTCTGGGCCTGAAGGGACATCCCTTCCAGAAAGGTGTTGAAGGCGCAGGCCAGGCTTTCAGGGGAGGTATCCGCCGGGAGCTGCCCCTCATCCACGGCCTGCCGTATTTTCCGGGCGAACATGTCCCTGGTTTCCTGGCGTCTTTTGCGCAGATCCTGAATGATGTCCGTTTCTTCTTCAGAGATGTTCACGGCCGCGAGCACCACCATGCAGCCGCAGGGAGTGTCGGGGGAAAGCAGAATGCGGGCCGCTTCGGCGAAGAAATCGTGCACGGCAAGGTAGAAGTTCTTTTCTTCCAGAAACCTGCGGGAAGGAGGCAGCCAGTATTTCTCTTCGTAGAAGGCCACGGCTTCGAGAAAAAGCCCGGCCTTGTTGCCGAAGGCGGCATAGAGGCTCGGCGCGTTGATGCCCATGGCCGAGCACAGTTCGGAAATGGAGGCGGGCTCGTAGCCGCGCCGCCAGAAGATGTCCAGCGCCTTGAGAAGGGCCGCGTCCTTGTCGAAACTGCGGGGGCGGCCCTTGCCGCGCGGGGTCGTGTTGCCGGATGCTGCCGCCATGAGAAGCCTTTGTAAAGGTTGTCCGCCTTCGCGGAGGGGAATGCGGAGACGGAGGAAGTTTTCTTTTCTTTGCCTGTGAGATGCGCTATTCTGCCCTCGCCCCCGAGGGGGCGTCAAGATGACATCATGCGGCGTGTCCGCGGGAGAGTGGCGATATGGAACATGAAGTTCGCAGGGATTCGTTGTATGCGTGGGTGCTGGCGACAAGGCCGAAAACTCTCGCGGCGGCGCTTTCGCCCGTGCTTGTAGGCTGTTCTCTGGCCGTATGGGCGGGCGTGTTCCGTCCTGTTCCGGCCCTGTTGTGTATGCTTTTTGCCGTACTCATGCAGATAGCGTCGAACTTCATCAACGATGTAAGCGACTTTGAGCAGGGCAACGACAGGGAGGACCGCCTCGGCCCCCGCCGTGCCTGTGCGCAGGGCTGGATATCGCCGAAAAAGATGAAAGCCGGTATCGCCGTCGACCTTGCGCTCGCCCTCTGCGCGGGGCTTCCTCTCGCGTGGTACGGCGGCTGGAGTATGCTGGGCGTGGCCCTTGTATGCCTTGTGTGCGCCTACCTGTATTCCGCAGGGCCGTACCCTCTGGCGGCGCACGGCTGGGGCGACGTGATGGTGCTGGTGTTCTTCGGGCTTGTGGCCGTGGGGTTCACCTACTATGTGCAGGCCGGAGCATGGTCGCCGCAGGCCACGCTTGCGGGGCTTGCGGTGGGGGTGTGCATCAATCTGCTGCTCACCATCAACAATTTCCGCGACCGTGACCAGGACCGGATTTCGGGCAAGAAAACGCTCATCGCCCGTTTCGGCGCGGAATTCGGCCTGCGCTACTATCTGGCGCAGGGCGGGTTCGCCTGTGCCTTCGCGCTCTGCCTCATGCCTCACGGTCTGTTCTGGGCCGGACTGCTGCCTCTTCTTTTCCTGCCGTTGCATTACCGGGTATGGAGCATGATGTCGTCGATATACGAAGGCCGTGCCCTCAACCGCTGCCTCGGCCTTACTTCCCGCAATATTCTCGTGTTCAGCGCGCTTCTTGCTGCGGGGCTGCTGCTGGATGCGGTGCTGAAGTAACTGCGGAAGGATGCATATTTCCGGGCCCGGGAAGTTTTTCCGGGCTTTTTTTTTGCCTTGCGTTTTTCATTCCCGTAGTCTGTTCAGGAAAGGGCCTGACACAGGCATACAAGCCCGGCAAGAGCAATGACGATCATGAGCGCGCGGCGGAACAGGTCCACGCGTATGCGCTTCACCACAGGGAAGGCGCATACCGCGCCGAGCACGCAGGCGGGGATGCCGTACACGGCATAGTGTACGACCTCGGCCGTATAGAGTCCCGCCTTTGCCTGAAGCGCGCAGGCAAAAAGGCTGCGGATGAGGAAGAAGATGCCGAGCGTGCCGAGGACTTCGCGCGGTTCCCAGCCCCGGTAGAGGGCATAGGCTCCTGCGGGAGGGCCGTCGAAGGAGGTGGCCGTTCCGAGAAGGCCTGCGCCGAAGCCCGCCGCGCTTCCGATAATCCAGGAATCCTTTTTCCGTTCCCCGGCTCTGGCCGTGCGCTGCCACCAGACATAGAAGATCAGCAGAAGCCCCACCGTTCCTTGAAGCACGGCTTCAGGAAGCATCTGCAGCAGGGCCAGCCCCGCCACGGAACCGGGAAGGGCGCCGAGCAGCAGCGGCCACAGCGCCGGTACGCGGCAGTGCCGGAAGTAGAGAAAGGCAAGGCTGCCGTCCATGGCCGCGTTCAGAATGCAGCTTAAGGGAATGACTTCATGCATGGGGATGAACAGGGCGGCCACGGGAACGGCGACCATGGCGCCGCCTATGCCCGTGACTCCGGAAACGAAGCCCCCGGTGAACCAGCATAAAAAAACGATGAGGGCGTTGATGTCCATGCTTTCCTCCAGAAAGGGGGGAACCTGCGGGAATGAGGCGCGAAGGAAGGGATCCGCCTTTTTGTCCGCCTGGGCGGAGCGTGAAGGGAGCGTACCGCGGAAGAATATGCTTTTCCATACGGAACCGGCCTTTCCCGGGCGCTCGGGAAAAGCCGGCGGAGGGGGGAAGCCCCGGCCCGGAGGCCGGGGAAGTGCGTCAGACCTGAAGCTGTTTTTCAGGGCTGTCGGCAGGGGAAGATTTATGGAACAGCACCGGAATGTCGGCCCCGCCGAGGATATTGCGGGAAAGTTCTTCCGTGGGGAGGGAACTCCACACCTTTTTGTTGGAGTAGTAGAAGATGAGGCCGAGTATCACCCACAGAGCCAGCACGCAGCGGGGCGCGAAGGAGATGTAGGCGGGGGAACCGGGGGTGAGCAGCAGCACCAGGGTGAGGATGGAGCAGATGGTACCCATGACGCAGCAGAACAGGCCGAGATTTCTGCCGGAGGCGTTGCCGCTGTTCAGGATGGCGCGGCGGGCGACGAGGCAGGTGAAGAGATAGCCTATGCCGGTGCCCACGGAGCTCATGTCCACGGTCCAGCCCACGGCGGAGCGGCCGGCAAAGGGCGTGAACAGGGCGAGAACGGCGGTGAAGAGAATGGCGTTGTAGGGGGTGTGATAGGTGGGGTGGATGCGGCCGAACCATTCGGGCAGGATGCGGCCGCGGCTCATGGCGAGAAGCAGGCGGCTTGCGGCGACGAAGAAGCCGTTGATGCCGGTGCACACCGCGCCGAACACGGCGCAGGCCAGGATGACGGAACCGAACTTGCCGAAAGCCAGCGTGGCCACATAGCCGGTGGCCCAGGCATGGCCGCCTGCGTTGCGCATTTCTTCCATCTTGGCAAGCAGTTCGGGGTAGGGGATGGCGATGGCCACGCCCAGCATGACCATGGCGTAGAGCATCATGCCCACGAAGATGGAAACGACCATGATGTTGCGGCAGCGGCCGGGATCGAAGGCGAATTCCTCGGAAGCCTGCGGCACGGTGTCGAATCCCACGAAGAGGAAGGGGGAAAGGGCGAATATGCTGAGTATGCAGGCGGCCTGCGACTTGTTTTCCGCAAAGAGGGGCACGAGGTTGCCGATGTCTGCGGTTTCCAGGGTGTTGGCGCCGAAGAAGAAGGCCACGATGCCGAAGGTGAGCATGAAGGCAAGGATGAGCTGCAGCTTGCCCGCCATGCCTACGCTGCGGTAGTTGAGCAGGCCGAAAACAATGGTGCCTGCCGTCATGAGCAGCACTTCGCCCATGTAGACCTTCCAGCCGGCGATGGTGTAAAGCTCGCCGAACTCAAACACGCCGGGGAAAAGGAAGCGGAAGATAAGCGAGAGCGCCGCAATGTCGATCATGACGATGGCGACATAGCCGATGACCAGCGCCCAGCCGCAGATGAAGGATGCCGTGGGGCCGAAACCTATGTAGGCATAGGTGAAGGCTCCGCCCGCCACGGGGGCGTATTTGACCATGTAGCTGTAGCATACTCCCACAAAGGAAATGAGGATGGCTCCGGCAAGGAAGCCGAGCAGCGTGCCGAGGGGACCGGCCGAAGGAAGAAAGAGGTCGCCCGGAAGAACGAAGCAGCCCCAACCGACGATGGAACCCAGCGCGAGAGCGCAGACCTGCATGGGGGACAGGGATTTCTGGAGTTTCGCTTCTGACATGATATTGCCCTTGAATGAAAGGTGGGAACAGAATGTTCAGGCATGGGAAATTCTGTTCGGATACTCCCCGGGGGAGCGGACATTGAGGACGGACAAGCAAGCGGCCTTCTTTGCGATGGCCAGAACGGAAAATGTGATTTGCGGAACATGAAAAAGCAAAAAACATGCCAAAACTCCATCAGAGAGGAAAATTTTGCATAACATATTGAAAAATAACTGATTAAAACGAAAAAGAAGAAAATGCTCCCGGAGGGGAGCGGAAAAAAACTGCGAAAAAATAAAGAAATTTTTCTTTTTTGAAAGAATATTGTGAAAAGTATGGCTAAAGGAAAGCGGATTTTTTCGTTAAGTTTCACAGCAATACAACAAATCCGCCTTTTTTGTTAAAAAATACTCAAAATGATGCGTATGCTTCATGCGGGGAAGTCCGGCGCGGCGTGCGCCCGGGGCTTTTTCGCTGCAGGGAGGAGGCTCTCGCTAGGCGGCCTTTTGCCTCATCGTTGTTGCGGACGGCATGATGACGGAAAAGCCGCTGTGTCTGAGGAGGAAAGGCCGGGATATGCGCAGCCCTGCGCCGCACGGCTGCGCGGGGATACCGTGCGCTTTTTTCGGGAGACGGCTAATAATCTTCTTCGCCGATGCCGAGCTGCTTCATCTTGTAGCGAAGACCCGGGCCTGTGAGTTCCATGATGCGGGCGGCTCTGGAGACGTTGCCCCCGGTCACGCGCAGTACGTTGCGGATGCAGCGCGCTTCGAAGGCGTTGAGCTTTTCCTTGAGGGGAATGACGCTGCTTCGTTTGACGTCGCGGTAATCATCCGGGAAGGGGAGAGCTTCCTGACGGGGGGAGGGCGGAGTCGAGGCCGCGCTGCGGCCGCCGAAGCAGGCGTCGCGGAAGTGGCGGGGCAGGCAGTCTTCGTCGATGACGCTGCGGTCGCCGAGAAGCGCGAGGGAACCTTCCATGACATGCTGAAGTTCCCGTATGTTGCCGGGCCAGGAGTATTCCCAGAACAGCTTCATGACCGAATCGGAAACGCGTACGTCCTCCGCCGCATTTTCCGGGCGCTGCAGGAAGGTGGAGACCAGAAGCGGAATGTCTTCCCGCCTGTCCCGCAGGGGCGGCACGCAGATGCCCACCACGGCCAGACGGTAGTAGAGGTCGTTGCGCAGAATGCCCTTTTCCACGGCGGAAAGCGGCGGCTCGTTCAGAATGCTGACGACGCGCACATCCACATCCTTTTCCACATGCGCGCCGAGTCTGCGTATCTTTTTTTCCTGAAGCACGCGCAGAAGCTTGGCCTGAAGTCCTAGGGGCATGGAATTGAGTTCGTCGAGCAGCAGCGTGCCGCCGTCGGCCTTTTCAAAGAGCCCGGGCTTGTCCGCCGCATCGGTGTACGCGCCTTTCGAGGTGCCGAACAATATGCCTTCCAGCAGATTTTCCGGGATGGCCGCACAGTTGACGGCGATGAAGGGCCGCTGCCGCCTGGGGCTTGCGGCGTGCAGGGCCTGGGCGAAGAGTTCCTTGCCCGTGCCGTTTTCTCCCCAGATCATGACGGGTACGGAGCTTTGCGCGGCCACCTTCGCATCGCCGAGTGCGCCCCGCAGGGCCGGGTCGTGACCGATGATGCTGTCAAAGGTGTACCTTGTGTCGCCGCCGCAGGGCGCGGGCGGACGTGTGAGTGCCTTCGTCTCACCGGTGAGCAGCGCGCTGTCCACCCAGATGGTGAAGGCAAGCACGCCGTCCCTGCGCCCCCTGTCGAAGAGCGGGTAAAAATCCGTTACCGAGGAGAAGAGGGAATTGTTGACGGTTTTGTACCAGTAGGCCTTTCTTAAAAGAGGCTCTCCCCGGCGCAGGCATTCCATGGTGGGAATGCAGGCCATTCCGTTGGGAACATACAGTTCCGTGATGTGCTTGCCCACCACCTGGGATTCGGTAAAGCCGTCCACCCGCTGCTGGATTTCGTTCATGTAGACGCAGGTGCCCGTGGCGCCCACCACGGCCACTCCTATGCTCATGTGGTCCCAAATGGCCGTCATGGCGGGAGACATGACGGCAGACATGCTGACGTTGCGGAAGGTGTCCGGGCCGATGAACATGGAGATTCCTTGTGGGCTGATGTGATAAAATTTTCCCATGTATAAAAAAATTCTTTTTAAAAAGAAAGTTTTTTTATGCTCCTTAAAAAATTTTCCCGACTGTTTTGGAAATATAAAATAAAATAAATCATAATATTTCAATATGTTAATTGAAAAGCTCGGCGTTTGGCACGCTTTGTGCATTATCTCCGGCACAAGCAAGCGACTTTCCCGGCCTTTAACATTTCCGACAGGAGAAAACCCATGTCCGTCATAGACTTCGATTCCTCCGCCCCCGTGGAAGGGCAGGGCTACGCCATCAACTGGGACACCGCCGAACAGCGTATCACGGAACTGAAGGATTACCTCATGACCGCTCCCCAGGTCATGGACCCGGAAAGGCTCCGCTGCCTTCTGGACGTGTATGAGGAGTTCGCCGGGGAATCCACCCTGTACATCCGCGCCAAGCTTTTCGAGCGCGTGCTTCTCACCAAGAAGATTTTCCTCGACGGCAACCCCATCGTCGGCACGCTTACGGGCATACGCTGCGGCGTGAACCCCTATCCCGAATGGAATGTTTCGTGGATCAAGGATGAAATGCAGCTCGCCAAGATGACCTCCCTCGGGGAAATGAAGATTCCCAAGGAAACGGAAGAGCTGCTGGAAAAGGTGTACAGGAAGTGGAAGAACCGTACCTGCATCGCCCTGAACAACAGGATGTACAAGGACAAGTACGGAGTGAACCCCGCGCAGTACTCCAGGGCCGGCATGTATTACGATAACGTGAGCGTGGCTTCCGGTTCCGGTATTGCCGACTATCCCAAGGCGCTCAACAAGGGTCTGCGCTGGGTGCTCGACGATCTGAAGGAACGCCTGCGCGCCTGCCCCACCACGCTGGACAACAAGGAAAAGCATGACCTTTACCGCGCCATGATCGTGGCCGTGGAGGCCGTCATCGCCCATTCCCACCGCTATGCCGAGCTTGCGGAAAAAACGGCCGAGGCCGAAACCGACCCGAAGAACAGGGCCGAACTTCTGGAAATCGCGGAAATCTGCCGCCGCGTGCCCGAATACCCCGCCCGCAACTTCCGCGAAGCCATACAGTCCTTCTGGTTCGTGCATCTGGCCATTGAAGTGGAACAGATGGCATGCGCCACTTCTCCGGGCCGTTACGGCCAGTACATGTATCCCTTCTATAAGAAGGATATCGAAGAAGGCAGACTCACGCAGGAGCAGGTCATCACCCTGCTCAAGTTCCAGTGGATCAAGCACATGGAACTCGGCGAATACCAGGGCGGCTCCTATGCCAAGACGTTGTCCGGCCATACCGGCCAGACCATCACCATCGGCGGTGTGGATGCCGACGGCCGCGACGCCAGCACCGAGCTTGAAGAGCTGCTTTTGGAAACTCAGATCCGCATGCGCGGCATTCAGCCTACGCTGACGCTGCTCTACCATCCCAAGCTCAAGCCTTCCTACATGAACAAGGTGGTGGACTGCATCCGCGGCGGCTCCGGCCAGCCGCAGATCCTCAACAACACCGTGGTCATCGAGCGCAACCTCGCCCGTTTCGCGCAGTACAGGGACGGCATTACGCTGGAAGACGCCCGCAACTGCGGCAACTACGGCTGCGTGTCCACCGGCATCTGCGGCAAGGGCAGCTTCATTACGCAGGAAGACCAGCCCTGCCTGGCCAAGGTGGTGGAACTTCTGCTCAACAACGGCAAGGACCCCGGCACGAAGAAGGTGGTGGGCGTGGAAACCGGCGATCCGCGCGAGTTCGCAAGCTTTGAGGAACTCTACGACGCCTGCAAGGCTCAGCTCAGGCATCTGTTCACCATTTCCCGCCATCATTCGGATCTCAGCCAGATGGCGCGCCTTCAGGTGGTGCCCAGCGTGTTCCGCTCCGTCATGTACGACGGCTGCATTGAAAAGGGCATGTGCGAAGAAGCGGGCGGCACCCGCTACCCGCAGGTGAACCCCATCATGACCGCTGGTGTGGATGCGGCCAATGCCCTGCTTGCCATCAAGCACCTTGTCTTCGATACGAAAAAGATCACCATGGATCAGCTTCTGGAGGCCCTCAAGGCCAACTTCGAAGGCTACGAGGACATCCGCAGGATGTGCTTCGAAGCGCCCAAGCACGGCAACGACTACCCTGAAATCGAAGCCTTCGTGCAGCGTTTCTATCATGACGTGGATGAAATCCACAGCTCCATAGGCCCGGACTGCTTCGGCCACAGAACGCCGCTGGACGCCTACTCCCTGTCGTATCACAACTACTTCGGTTCGCTCATGGGCGCGCTGCCCACGGGCCGCAAGGCGGGCGTCGCCCTTACCGACGGCAGCGTATCCGCCATGCCCGGTACCGACCATGAAGGCATCACCGCGCTCATCAAGTCCGGTGCGGAAGCCATCGACACCGTGCGCTACGGCGCCAACCACTTCAACGTGAAGTTCCTGCCCTCCGCCCTGGAAGGCCCGCAGGGAGCGCGCAATCTCATTGCGCTCATCAAGACCTACTGCGACTACGGCGGCTCGCATATTCAGTTCAACTGCGTAAGCTCCGACACGCTGCAGCACGCGCAGGACAACCCGCAGGAATACAAGGATCTTGTGGTTCGCGTGGCCGGCTTCAGCGCCTACTTCACCCGCCTCGACCGCGGCGTGCAGAACGAGATCATCAAACGTACGGAATACGCGGGTTAGGCCCGCGGGAAACGGGGGCGCATCGCGCCCCCGCCCCGGAAAACACCGCGGAAGCAGGAGCCGTGCCTGTCCGCTTCTGCAAAAACACCCCCGGCATGAAACGACGATCGCCTCAGGGGGAGGAAGGATCATGAGTCTGGGAACCGTGTACAATATTCAGCGCATGTCCACCAAGGACGGCCCCGGCATCAGAACCACCGTGTTTCTGAAGGGCTGCCCGCTGCATTGTCTCTGGTGCAGCAACCCCGAATCCCAGAGCTTCGCGCCGCAGCTTCTTTTTTTCGACAATCTCTGCGCGGGCTGCGGAGCGTGCAGCGCTGTGTGCCCCTCCGGGGCGGCCACGCTGGAAGAACACGCCTCCTGCCAGAACAGGGAGGTGTGCCGCAACTGCGGGGCCTGCGCCCGGGTATGCCCCACGAAGGCAAGAGAGATGAGCGGCCGCCCCATGAGCGTGGAAGAGGTGATGGCCGTACTGCGCAAGGACGCGCTTTTTTATGAAAATTCCGGCGGCGGCGTCACCTTCGGCGGCGGCGAACCCTCATCCGGCGGACAGTTCTTTCTGGATCTGCTGGAAGCTTCGGTGCTGGAAGGCTGGCATGTGGCCGTGGATACCTGCGGCTTCTGCGCGGAGGATGTGTTCCATGAGGCCCTGAAGACTGCCGACCTTTTTCTTTTCGACGTAAAGCACATGGACCCTGAACGGCACAGGGAACTCACCGGGCAGAACAACGCCGTCATCCTCCACAATCTGGAGGCGGCGCTTCTTTCCGGCAGGGAGGTGCACATCCGTATGCCGCTCATGCCCGGACTCAACGATTCGGAGGAAAACCTCGCCGCCATGGCGGAATTTCTCGGAAGATTCGGGCGCAGGGAAATAGAGATCATGCCGTGCCATGCCTTCGGACGCAACAAGTATGCGGCGCTCGGCCTGCCCTTTCCGGCAGTCGCGCAGTACCGGCCGGAGGAACTTGCCGCGGTTCGTGGGCGTTTTTCAAGGCACGGCCTTTCCACCGTCATCGTATAAAAAAGGATGAGACCATATTTACCGTAACCATCGGCGAAGAAATGCTGGAAAAGCTCCGTTCCATGCTGGAAGACGAAGACGAGGACACCTGCGTGCGCCTGCGCGAGTACAAGGTCGGCGGCGGATGACACTGCAAGATCGTGCTCGGTCTGGGCATGGATGAAAGGGATGAGGACGAGGACGAAAAGGTCGTCGTGGAGGATGTTCCCTTCATTGCCGACAACGATTTTCTCATGAAATACGGCAAGGCTTTCGAGCTGAGCTTCAACGAAGACAGGCAGGTGGTGCTTACGGCGCTGGAGGCGTCGCTCTAGAGCGAAAAAGCGCGCTTTTCCCGCAGACGCGCCGAAGAGGAACCTGCCCGCACGGGAGATACCATGTTTATTGTGACCGTCAGCGAAGACATACTGGCAAAACTCCGTTCCATGCTGGAAGATGAGGACGAGGGAGCCTGCGTGCGCCTGCGCGAGTACACCCTCGGCGGAGGCTGCCGTTCCCGCATCGTGCTGGGCCTTGCCCTGGAGGAAAGGGATGAGGAGGACGAAAGCACGACGGTGGAGGATGTGACCTTCATTGCGGACGGAGATTTTCTTCTGAGGTACGGCAGGAAGTTCGCACTGGAATGCAACGGGGAAAAGCAGCTCGAAGTTCACGCTCTGGAAGAGCAGAACTGATGGAACATTCCGGGTGAAACGTCCTTCCCCCGTCCCCGGGAAGGGCGTGGGAGAAGCCCGCCTTCCGTATGCGTGCGGGAGGCGGGTTTTGCGTGGAACAAGGCAACGCGCGATGCGCGCCGCGAGGAGGGAAATTCATGGCGGATTATGCGGATATGCACGCGTTTCTCATGCGGGAACTTCGACTCCTGCATGAGCCTGTGGGCATACGGTTTTTTTTTGAAAAAGAGGAGCTGGAAAAGTTCCGCGGCAGGGGGCTGCATGTGGAGCCCGTCCGTCCGCTAACCTTCTGTCAGGCGGAACTCGGGGCGCGCATGGAAGGGCGCATCGTTCTTCTTGAGGGAAAAAAGCTCTGGTGTGCCGACGCGCGCTGCGTGTTCGGCATGGACGAATTGAGCGACAACATGGTGCGCGATCTCATGCGCTTCGGCACGGGCGAAGAACAGGTGCGCCGTTTTGCGGAAGGAAAGCCCCGCATGGCGCGCGCTCCGCTGGCCGTGCTTTTTTCTCCCCTGCGTGCGCAGGAGGGCGCGCCCGACGTGGTGCACTTCTGCTGCGACAACATGCAGGCCTATCACCTTGTGGACGACTGGATGGCCGTTTCCGGCGTGCATCCCTTCCGTCCCTCGCTCTGCATCAATTCCGCGGTATGCGGCGGCACCGCCTTTTCCTGCATCGAAGATCAGGCCAACATGACCCTTGCCTGCGCGGGCAGCTACAATTCCGGCAAGATGGAGCGCGGGGAAATCAACGTCATGATTCCCGGCCGCCAGATGGAGGCCGTGGTACGGCGCATGAAGGAACGTGTGGAAAAAACGGGCGGCGTTTCCCTTACGCGGGCGGGGCAGCCCTTTCCGGGGGCGGACATCTGCCAGAACTGCCCCGTCATCGTGTTTAAAAAGCCCCGGGAGACGGATGCCTGATGGGCACGGATGCGAAACGGGCCGCTTTCTCAGGGAAGGCGACCCGTTTCGACAGGAGAGAGGCTTCAGAACAGGCTGAGCTGGCTGGCCGTGGTTTTCGTATGCCGCGCCAGCTTGACGGCGCGGAAGCGCGCAAGGGGCAGAAGCGGCGAGGGCGGAAGCGCGAGGCTGTGCCCGTACAGGCTGCGCTTTGCCGCGGAGGAAAGAAAGACCGCTTCGGAAGCGCGGGTGATGCCCACATAGAGGAGGCGCTGTTCTTCGTCCACGGGCGGAGGCGTGAAGTCGTCCTCCTTGCCGAGAAGCGCGCCCACGCCCCGGAAGGGGAGAAGGCCGTCTTCCGCACCGGGAATGAACACGGCTTTGAATTCCAGGCCCTTGGAGGCGTGCAGCGTCATGATCTGCACATATTCCGCCTGAGAACGCACCGTGTCGATATCGCGCCGGAAGGAAACGAAATCCAGCAGATTGTCCCAGCTTCCCTGTTCCTTCCATGCAAGACGCAGACGGCGGAAAGCCGTGGAATCCTTGAAGAGAGGGTCGAAACAGGCCGGGCGCGCGGCAAGCACCGCCTCCGGTCCGGCGTTCCAGGTGTCTTCGGGCACATCGTCCAGCGGCCCCTGTTCCACGGGAGAGGGGGACGGTTCGGCCGGAGCCATGGCCGCCAGCAGAGGAAAGCGCCCGGCGTCGAGGAAGGCGGCCTCCCTGCGGGAATGTTCCCTTCTCTGCCGAAAACGGGCCGCAGCCTGCAGCATGAGATCCACGCGCTCATCGTCCCAGAAGGCTTCCGCCTCCGGTGCGGCGCAGGGGATGCCCCGTTTTTCCAGCGCCGCGCGTATGGGGGCCATGAGAGCCTTCAGGCGGCAGAGCACGGCGATTTCCCCGGGGCTGCACGAACCGGCTTCCAGGTGGCAGCCCGAAAGGGTTTCGTGCAGGTCGGCCTGCTGATGGGAGGTTCCGCCGATGAGGTAGGCGATGCGGTCGGCTATCCATGCGGCCTCGCGTTCCGCGCTCGGCGCGGCCATCCACTGCAGCGTGGCGGAAGAGCCCGTAACGGACGTGAGCTCTCCGCAGGCGGCTTTGCCGTCCAGAGCGTCGTGCCCGGCATCCAGGATGGCTGCTGCGGAGCGGTGGCTTTCGGTAAGGCCCAGCACGCGAAGCTGAGGCCAGCGTTCGCGCAGGGAATCTTCTATGCCCGCATCCGCGCCGCGGAAGCCGTAGATGGACTGGTCAGGGTCGCCTATGCCGAAAAAGCCCGAACCGTCGGCAGGGGTCAGCGCCTGCACCAGTTCCTTCTGCAGGGGGGAAAGGTCCTGTACCTCGTCCACGAGAATATGCTTCCAGGGCTTGGCGGCCCCGTAATTTCTGCTTTTCAGTTCAGCCAGCCAGGCTTCCGGCAGGTCGGTGTAGTCGGCAAGATTGCGCTCCTTTTTCCATGCCCGGTAGTTTTCCGCAAGGGATACGAGTTCTTCCGGCATGTTCAGCGTTTCCCGCGCCAGTTCCAGACGTTCGTACAGCCTTCCGGCTTCTTTTTTCTCAAGTCCGGGGTTGGCCTCGGCAAAGGCCCTGCGCGCGCCTTCTTCGGAAAGCACGACCGGAGCTTCTCCCTGCCAGCGTTTCAGGGCGAGGGCGTGCAGGGTATCGGTTTCCGGCAGGGCGTTTTCTTCTTCCGCATCGCCGCGCAGCGCGGCGGCAAGTCTTGCGCGCATTTCCTCCGCCGCCCGCCGTGTGAAGGTGACGGCCACGATGTCCGAGGCGGGAGTGCCGGAACGTATGAGGCGGGCCATGCGGCCCACCAGCGTGCGCGTCTTGCCCGCGCCGGGGCCCGCCAGTACCAGCACGGGGCCGGGGCCGGCCGTAAGGGCTTCCTGCTGCATGGGGCTGAAGGAATCGGGGGCGAAGGAGGGCTTTTCAGGAGCTTTCGGGGCCGGAGCGGGCCGGGCCTGCTCCTGTTTTTTTTCCTCTGCGGCTCTGGCAAGGCGCGCGCTTTCCCTCGCCGCATTTCTGCGCCGGGGGGCGGCGTTTCCCAGCAGGGAGGGGGCGTTTTCTCCCTCCTCAAAAAGGCGGATGACGCCGTATTCCCCGTCGTAGCCCGCATGGCGGATGACCCGGCCCGCCCTCATGCGGGCCACGGCCTCGCCGAGTTCCGGCCAGACATGGCGCAGATCATGTTCCGGCACATCCTGCAGAATGCTCATTTCCGAACCGAAGCGTTCCAGAAGTTCGGCGTATTTTTCCTGCGTTTTTCTGGTTTTTGCGCCGCAGTGCAGGATTTCTCCCAGAATTTCCGGCAGGGGAATGAGGGACTGGAAATCCTTGCCCGGGCAGGGCGGGGCGTTTCTGTCGGCAAGAGCGAGCACTCGGTGCAGCACGCCCACGGTGAGGGGCTTGCCGCATACCGGGCAGATGTTGTTCAGCTTCATGCATTCGGCAGGTTCCAGTACGACGCCGCAGGCGCGGTGCCCGTCGAGGTGATACTTGCCTTCTTCGGGGAAGAATTCCAGCGTCCCCGCGTAGCGGGTTGCCCCTTCCTTCTTATGCACGGCGTCGAAAATGCCGTCGTAGGTGGCGTCTCCCTCGAAAAGCGTGGCTTCCCGGGCAAGGTTTTCCCCGGAGTGGGCATCGGAGCTTGAGACCATGAGCAGATGGTCGAGGCTGCTCCAGCAGCGGTTCATGTCCGGGTCGGAGGAAAGGCCCGTTTCCGCGGCGAAAATATGGGGGGTGAGGTCTTCGAAGCACTCTTCCAGACTGTCGAAACCGGATTTGGAACCGAAGAGCGCGAACCACGGCGTCCATATGTGGGCGGGAATCATGTAGGCGCGGGGAATCTCCAGCACCATGGCGAGCAGATCCTTCACGTCGAGGCCGAGTATGGGCCTGCCGTCCGATTTCAGGTTGCCTATGGCCTCCAGCTTTTCGCAGAGCCTGTCGGCGGACTCGAAGTCGGGCATGTACACAAGGCTGTGTATCTTGCGGACCGCGCCGTTTTTCTTGTAAATGGAACTGATTTCCGCCTCGAGCATGAACTTCGGTTCGCGCGGGGCGAGTCCTGCGAGGTGGGGAATCTCCCGCGTCACGTCGTCGCCGTTCAGGGGGCGTTTCAGGCGCAGAAGGCCGCTGTCTTCATCCATTTCCAGGCTGTCGCGCAGTTCCTGCCTCCATACGGGGTGCGTGAAGTCGCCCGTGGCAAGCACGTCGATGCCCTTGGCTCCGGCCCATGCGGCAAGGTGCGGCAGAGTGAGGCGGGAGCTGGTGGCGCGGGAAAAACGGGAATGGATGTGCAGGTCGGCTCTGAACATGGATGACTCGCGGCGGGAAAGGATGGAAAAAACGGTCGGCGGGGCCTGGGTGAATGTTTCTGCCCCGTTATAGCGGGAACGGCCGCCGGGCGCAATGCGACCGGAAAGCGCATGGAGGGAAAATGACGGAGAAGCGGGGGCCTTGGGCGGACTTTCCTTCCGGGCTGGAACAGCCGGAGGGCAGTTTCCGTTTCAGCGCCGATGCGCTGCTGCTGGCCTCCTTTGCCGGGGAGATGCTTCCGCGCGAGGAGGCGTTTTTTGTGGAACTCGGCACCGGCTGCGGGGTGGCGGCGCTGGCCGTGCTGCGCGAAAAGCCCCTGTGGCGGGCCGTGGGGGTGGAAATCATGCCGCCCCTTGCGGAGGCTGCGGGCCGCAACGCCGCCCTGCTCGGGCTTGAGGAGCGCTTCTGCGTGGTGGAAGGCGACGCGGCCGACCGCGCAACGCTTCGCCGCGCGAGGGGAGCGTTTCTGCCTCGGGGCGGCGAGCGCCTTTTCCCCATGGTCATGTGCAATCCCCCGTGGAGGCGGGAGGGAGAAGGGCGTCTGCCGCCTTCTTTGCTGCGCCGCACCGCGCTTTTCGGCACGAAGGAGACGTTTCGGAATTTTTTTCAGGCTGCCGACGGACTGCTGGAGCAGGGCGGGGTGCTTGCCGTGGTAAGCGGCGCGGAACGCACGGCCGAGGCGCTGGAAGCGCTGCCGCCGCGTCTGCATCCGGAACTTCTGCGCTTTATCTTCACGAGAAAGGATGCGCCCGCCGCCTTCGTGCTCCTGTGCGCGCGGAAGAACGGCCGCGCCGCGCTCCGGGTGGAGAAAAGGGAAGTTCGGTGAAGGCGGCCCCGAGGCCTCCGGCGGGAGCGGAGGGCGCTTTCGCGCCCGTACTCAGCGCTCCGACCAGATGAGCCTTTTGTTTTTCACGTTGAGTCTGCCGAGCGCCAGACCGTTCCAGCGCAGAAGCACGGCGCGCGCATCGGCGGGAACGGAGGAGGGGGCGGGCAGGCTCTGTCCCTTGAGAAGCCCCGAGATGAGGCGCAGCCCTTCTTCTCCTTCAAGGTCGAGTTTCGGGCCGGGGCCGTCGATGCGTACGCGCGGGGAGAGGCGCAGTTCGCCGTTTTTGCCCGTTTTTCCCATGTACAGCCCCTGCCAGTGCAGATCTTCCGGCAGCAGGGAGAGCGCCGGAATGGGCAGAGCGTGCAGGCTCTGGCCGAACAGGCCTATTTCCGCGTGCACACGGCGGGGGTCCAGCCCCTGGGCGCGCAGCTGCGCTTCGCCCGCCACCTCGGCGATGACGGGCCTTTCCGTCTGGGGGACGGGGTCCGTCGGCGTGCCTTCCTTGCGGAGCCTTGCCACGAAAAAGCCCTGCGTGTCGCCTATCTTGGGATTCAGGCACCACACGCCTTCACATCCCTGCGGGGCCTGAAGGTCGAAGCCCGGCACGTCGTCCAGCGCTTCCAGCGTAAGACCGAGCTCTTCTCTGGCAAAGAGCACCTGCTTTTCGTTTTCCTCCACGTCCGTGGTGCAGGTGGAATAGACCATGACGCCGCCGGGACGCAGCAGCCGGGCCGCCTCGCGCAGCAGATCCTTCTGCAGGCGTATGAGCGGAGCCACCTTGTTGTCCTTCCAGATGTCCATGACCCGGGGGTTCTTTTCCACCGTGCCCCAGCCGGAGCAGGGCGGGTCGAGCTGGATGTAGTCCCACGAGGCGTCGGGCAGAGGAATGTTTTCCCCGCTGCGGCAGCAGGTTACCGTCTGGGTGAGACCCATGACGTGCAGGTTGCGGCGCAGGTTGGCGAGGCGCACGGGGGAAGGTTCGTTGCCGAGCACCATGCCCTGCGGCCCCACCAGCCAGGCGAGCTGGCTGGTCTTGCTGCCCGGGCTTGCGCACATGTCGAGCACCGAGGCTCCCTTCGGCGGATCGAGGGCCACGGGGGGCAGCATGGACGCCCGGTCCTGAATATAGATGAGTCCGAAGAACCCGGCCAGACTGTTGCCCAGAGGGAAGGGGCCTTCCACAAGGCGTCTTGCCGGAGCGAAGAAGGGGTCTTCCTCAAAGCGGAAGCCCTGCAGACGGAGCATTTCCTCAGCGGTGGGAATTTCTTCCCTGGCACAGGCGAAGCGGAAGGAGCGGCGTGCGGTGGTCGTAGTCTCCAAAATAACTCCAGAGCGGGAATTGTTACAAAAAAGGGAGGATAAGCGCTGTTGCCGTTTGGGGCGAGAAAGTGTAAAGTGCCTTGCAAATCCTTCAAGGAGATTTTTATGTCCAGACGTTTTCTGCCCGTTCTTTGGGCATTTACCCTTCTGCTCTTCATCATGCAAGTGCCCGCGTCGGCGGCCACCTATGTGGTGTCGCCTTTCTCGGTTACGGGTGCTCAGGGCTATTCCTATCTCGGGCAGGCCGTGCCGTCCATGCTGACGTCGCGCCTCTACCTTCAGGGCCGGTTCGAACCTGTGGAACGGCAGGATGCCGCGATGAAGGAAAAGACGCCCGGTTCCAAGAGCGCGGCGCAGGCTCTGGGCAAGAAGTTCGGGGCCGACTATGTGGTGTGGGGCGGCATTACCGTCATGGGTGAACAGGCCAGCCTCGACGTGAGCGTGCTTTCTCCCGACGGCAAGGTGTGGAAGGAATCCTCCACCAGCTCCGTGAACGCGCTCATCGGCGGCCTTCAGGCCGTGGCGGACAGCATCAATGTGGAAGTGTTCGGCCGTACCGACGTGGCGCGTTCCTCCGCTCCCGCAGGCGTTCCCGGCGCGCCGAGCAGCGCCTTCGTGGTGAACGAAACGCACGGCCGCGTGGAAGGCGACACCTATCTGAACCCCTCCCTGCGCTATCAGGGCGTGGAGTCCGAACGTGCCCAGATCCGCAGCCAGATGATCAACTTCGAATGCATCGGCATGGAAGTGGCCGACATCAACGGCGACGGCAAGAACGAAGTGCTGCTGCTCAGCCCCGGCACCGTGAACGCCTATACTTGGAAGAACGGCAACAGGCTTGTGGAAATAGGCGAATACCGCTTCCCCTCCTCCCTGCATCCCGTGCTTGTCCGCCACTATAAGCAGGACGGCAGGAACTACGTCATCCTCACCGGTTTCGACGAAAGCAGCTATGAACCCTACTCCCAGGTGCTGAGCTTTGCCGGCGGCAAGTTCAGCGTGGTGGTGAAGAGCGTTGACCGCTATCTCAATGTGGTCAACATTCCGCCTCTGTACAATTCCGTGCTCGTCATGCAGGAAGGCGACCGCAGCAAGGGCGTACGCGGAGCCATCTACGAAGCCCGCATCAAGGGCGGCGACGTGGTCCGCAACGGCAAGCTGTCCAACCTGCCCCGTCAGGCCACGCTGTTCAACTTCTCCTGGATTCCCGCGGACAGGGGCCGTCAGGGCGACCATCTGGCCCTCATTGCCGAGAACGAAACCCTGCTTACCTTCGATGCGCGCGGCAACCGTCTTGCCGGTACGGAAGATACCTACGGCGGCAGCTCCGTCTACCTTGTGGGCGACAGAGGGCTCGGCAGCATCGCCATGCCTACCGACAGCGCCGATCTTGTGCTCAACTATGTGCCCATGCGTATGCCCGTGGTGGATCTCGACCACGACGGCCGTTATGAACTCATCGCCAACAAGCCCGTCACCACGGCGGGCAAGCTGTTCACCAATTACCGCACCTACCCGCAGGGCGAAATCCACGCCATGCTGTGGAACGGCATGGGCATGGAACTTCTGTGGAAGACCCGCCGCATCAAGGGTACGGTGTGCGACGTGACGGTGGCCGACGTGGACAACAACGGCAAGGTGGATCTTGTCGTGGCCGTCAACTCCTACGGCGGCGTGACCTCCGGCCTCAAGACCCGCTGCGCGGTGTACATGTATCCGCTGGATACCACCAAGGTGAACGCCAGGCCCAATTATCAGGAATAAACGCTTTTCCCTCCGGGGGTACCATGTCTGACAAAACCGATCCGGCCGTGATGCCGGAAGTGACGTTTTCCACCTTTGTGCTGTCTCTGGCCTCTTCCGCGCTGGTGCATCTGGGCGAGGTGCCCAACCCGGAAACGGGGAGCATCGCCCGCAACGAGGTGCTGGCCCGAAATGCCATCGACGTGCTCACCATGCTCGACGACAAGACGCGCAACGGACTCACCCCCGAGGAAAGCAAGCTCATACGGGACGTGCTCTACGAACTGCGCATGAAGTTCGTGGCCCGTTCCTGATATTTCCCTTTCAACAGGCCGGAGCAATCCGGCCTTTTTCTGGAGTATTGCCATGCTGCGAGCCGGACTGGTCGGCGTAACGGGCTATACCGGGATGGAACTGTCCCGTATTCTGGCTTCCCATCCTTCCATCAGGCTGACGGCCGCCACGTCCCGGCAGGACGCGGGCAAGCGCCTCGACGCCGTGTATCCCTTCCTTCAGGGGCTTCCCGGCGCCGATGTGACGCTTACGGAACCCGAAGCCGCCATGCTTGCGCGCGAATGCGACGTGGTCTTTCTTGCCGTGCCCCACGGCGTGGCCATGGAAATAGGCGCGGAACTGTACGATGCGGGAGTGAAGGTCGTGGATCTTTCGGCGGATTTCCGCCTGCGCGACGCAGACGTGTACGAAGCCTGGTACAAGCCCCATACCCGCAGGGAATACATCGCCAGGGCGGTGTACGGTCTGCCTGAGCTTTATGCCGACGACATCGCACGCGCCCGCCTCATCGCCAATCCCGGCTGCTATCCCACGGCGTCCATTCTCGGCCTGTACGCTGCGCTGAAAAACGGCATCGTAAGGACGGACGACATCATCATCGACGCCAAATCCGGGACTACCGGCGCAGGACGCAAGGCCGTGGTCAGTTCCCTGTACTGTGAAGTGGCCGATTCCTTCCGTCCCTACAATATCGGCGGCAAGCACAGGCATACCCCGGAAATCGAGCAGGAACTTTCCGTGGCCGCCGGGGAAAGCGTGACCGTGTCCTTCAATCCTCATCTTCTGCCCATCAGCCGCGGCATACTCGCCACCATATACACGAAGCTGACGGGTTCTCTTTCCCAGGCCGACGTGCAGGCCCTGTATGAGGATTTCTGGAAGGATGCCCCGTGGGTGCGCGTGCTCCCCGCCGGGAAGCTGCCGGAAACGCGCAACGTGCGCGGCACCATGTTCTGCGACATCGCCGTGACCGTGGATCAGCGCACCGGTCGACTCATCATCACTTCCGCCATCGACAATCTCTGCCGCGGGGCTTCCGGGCAGGCCGTGGCCAACGCCAACCTCATGTTCGGCCTTCCCGTGGAAACGGGCCTGAACTTCGCTCCCCTCGTGCCGTAAGACTCCCCGGCTGATATCGGGAAAAAGAAGGCGACGGATGTGTTCCGCCGCCTTTTTTTGTGCCCGGCCGCATACGGGGAGGCGGTCCGGCCTGTACGGCAGGGCCGCACCCGAAGGCGAGCCGTCTTTTTATGCCGTGCTTCGGGACGTTTTCCGCCTCATTCCTGAAGATCGCGCGCGAAGTTTTCGATGAGGTATTCCCAGAACAGGCGTTCCGCGAGGGAAAGTTCCGGGGTGCGTATGGCCACGATGGGCGCGCTGTGGTCCATGTCGGGCAGGGGAATGTCTCTGGCCGTCATCATGCCTTTCCGCACGCGGTAATCGTGCCGGAACATGGTTCCCGCCTGAATGAAGACGGCCTCGTTTCTGATGACGAGGTCGAGAATGTCGTCTCTGTTGGCAAGGCGGTATTCTCCCCCGAAGTACGGGGAATAGCGCGAAGAGACATGATCGGCGCTGTGGGAATAGTAGGCGATGCGGAGCGTCTTCAGATCCTGCGGCGTGAGCTCCTTCTTGTGCGCCAGCGGATGGCCGGAACCGATGAACATCTTCCTTCTGTCGGTATAGAGCGGCACAATCTGGCAGCCCATGCCCATGGCCTGTTCCCGTATCTTGAGCCCCATGGCGACCAGGGTGACCGCAATGTTGGAGCGGCCGCTCTTCAGGTCGGAAATGATGTCGACGTTGGGCACGTTTCTCACGAACACCTCTATCTTCGGGTGCAGTTTTCTGAAAGGCAGTACGATTCCGCTCGTCAGGTGAAACGAGAGCAGCGGCTGCGCGCATACGGCTGCCGTTCCCCCGGCCTCCACGCCCTTTCCCCGGGCAAGAATGTTCTGGGCCAGTTCCAGAATGCTGCGTGCGTCTTTGTAGGTAAGCCGGCCCAGAGGCGTGAGGCTGACCCCGCTGTTGCCGCGTTTGAGCAGGGGGCTGCCCAGCTCCTCTTCCAGACTGCGTACGGCGGCGGAGACCGCGGGCTGGGAAATTCCGAGTTTCTGCGCCGCCGCGCTGATGGCCCCCGCGTCGGCGGTGGTGACAAAGTATTCCAGCTGTTCCAGTCGCATGTCTGCCCTCCGTAGTGAGCCCGGCGGCATGTTCCGTTTTTCGTTATTTCCGTCCGTCGTAAAAAGCGCCCATGTATGCCGGCAAAAGCTCATGTCGCTGCGCTTCCCATAAATATAGCCTGTTTTTTCCTCTTGCAGCAAGCTTCTTTCCTATAATTTTGGCTGATATCCAGCCATTGATAATTAATATTTTTCTTTTTTTCAGATTTATCTATTAATAGTATTCAATAAAGCATCAATATTTTTATATGCCGAAAAAGGCATGATACAGCAGTATTAAATGACTGTAATGTGCTGCTGTTTTTTTTATACCGTTGCATGTGAATAAAATTTTTTTAAAAAAAACGGCCGAAAGATGGCCGTTTTACGGAACGTTCAATGCGGATGGAGGTAGAAGATGAGTTTTGAACTGACCAAGAACGGGCCGAAATTCTATGCGAATCTGGCCGTCATGATTCTCATCATGGTGGGATTCAGGTTCATCACTCCCCCGGAGGGACTCACTGCCGACGGTCTTGCGGTGGTGGGTGTGTTCTTCGGCGTTCTGTACGGCTGGCTTTTCCTTGATATGATCTGGCCTTCCTTCGTGGGACTGGTCGTTCTCGGCATGACGCTGCCCCAGCCCATGGATGCGGTGCTCGGCGGCGCTTTCGGCAACAATACCTTTCTTCTTCTGCTCTTCTTCTGCATGGTCGCCAGCATCATCAATGCTGCGGGCATAGCGGAATACGTGGCACGGCGCATCATCTGCGTTCCCATCGTGGTCGGCCGCCCGTGGGTGCTCATCTTCATGCTCTGCATCGCCATGTGCGCCCTTGCCACCATGCTGACCATGACGGCCGCCGTGCTCGTCGCCTTCCCGCTTATCAAGGAAGTATGTCGTCAGTACGGCTACAAGCCCGGCGATGCCTTTCCCATGATTCTGCTTCTGGCCATGCTCTATGTGGCGGACATCGCCTACATGATGCTGCCCTTCAAGAGCCTTCCCGCCATCGTTTTCGGTATTTACGGCCAGATGAGCGGCGGACAGGAAATCAATCTCGCCTCCTACGTCGCAGTAACGGGCTTCCTGCTGCTCGTGTCCATCTTCTTCGTCATCTTCATCTGCAAGTTCATTCTGAAGGCGGACGTGTCTCCCATCCTGAACACCCGCGACTGTATGCACTTTGAAGAGCAGCTTTCTCCCTACCAGAAGACCATTCTCTGGTCCTTCCTCGGGCTCATCGTTCTTCTGCTTCTGCCCAATATCCTGCCCGGAAGCTGGGCCCTGTCGAAGTTCCTGAAGGCCATGGGCAACAACGGCATCCTGCTTGCCTACATCGGCATCTACCTCATGCTGGGATTCAAGGAAGGCATAGGACTCAAGGAAATCATGCACAAGTCCGTGGCATGGCCCGCGCTCTTTCTGGTGGCCGCCGTGCTCAGAATCACCGGCGCCTTCGAAGCTACCGGCGTGACCAAGTTCATTGCCGACACCTGTGAACCCATGCTGGCGGGCTTCAGCGGCAACCTTCTCGTGTTCATCGTGGTGTGCACCACCACCCTCTGCACCCAGCTTACCAACAACAACGCCTGCGCGGCCACCTTTGCTCCCATCGCCTATACGCTGGCCGTGGCCAACGGCAATGTGGACCCGCAGGCCCTTCTCTCCTGCGTCATTCTCTCCTGCACACTCGGCATAGCCACGCCCGCGGCGGCCACCACCTCGGCCATCCTGTACGGCGATACGGAATGGGTTCATCAGAAGACCGTCATCAAGTACGCAAGCTACTTCTGGATATTCAATATCCTGCTGCTCTCCTTCGTGGGCTATCCGCTCATGACCATAGCCTTCTGATCACCGGTTACGGAACCGGAACGCCCCGCTTCGGCGGGGCTTTTTTTTATATGCAGGAGGCCGGTGCGTTTTTCTGCCGGGCAGGGTATCCTTCGTTCCCGCACGACTACGGTGTTTCCTCCCGTGTTCATACGCTTCTTGCATCTTTCCGGGGTCGGCATGATGCGTTGTCTGCCGGGAGACGGCATCCGAAAGGTTTTGAACAGGGAGCCTACAGATTGCAGGAAAAATTCTCGAAAGGTTTTGAACAGGGAGCCTACAGATTGCAGGAAAAATTCTCGATGAGATAGTCCCAGAAAAGCTGTTCTATGGGGGAAAGATCCGGGGCGTGCAGGGCGAAGACCTCGGCCCTCGGGTCCACCTCCGTCAGGGGGATGCTCTTTTCCACGAGAAGTTTTTCCATGACGCGGTAGTTATGACGGAACATGTGGAAGGGCTGGATGAACACGGCTTCGTTTTTGATGACGAGGTCGAGTATGTCCTCCTTGTTGGCAAGGCGGTAGGTCTCGCCGAAAAAAGGCGCATAGCTGCGGGAAACCTGGTCGCGTACATCGGAATAGTAGGCCAGGTGGAGCCTTCGGAGGTCTTCCCGCGTGAGCGTTGCCGAAGCGAGGGGGTGGGTTGCGCCCATGTACAGGCGGCGTTCGTCGGTAAAAAGATGCTGGTGTTCCCAGTTCATGGCGCGTATCTGCTCGATGAGCCGGGCATTGCCCGACAGCGTGGTAAGGGCGATGTCGGCGCTGGTCTTCTGCAGTCTGGCGATGATGTCGTAGTGCTGGCAGCCGTGCACGAAAATGGTGACCTTCGGGTAACGCTTCTGAAAGGGAACGATGAGGTTGGGGGTGATGTAGCAGCTTATGATGGGCGTACAGGCGAGATGGATTTCTCCTTCCGGTTCCCGTTCGCGGTTCTGACCGTGCCAGTTGCCGATGATGTCGAGTATGCCCACGGCTTCGTCATGGATTCTTTCCCCTTCCGCGGTGAGAAATATGCCCCTGTTGGTACGCTTGAACAGGGGAAAGCCGAGTTCCGTTTCCAGACTTTTCACGGAGGCGGAGAGCGCGGGCTGTGAGATGTGCAGCGTTTCCGCCGCCTTGCTGATGGATTGCAGGCGGCTGATTTCGATGAGGTGGCTCAGTTGCTCAAGGCGCATATTTCCCCCTTGTTCCCGGGGTCCGGTCGCCGGGAAAATCATGTATTCTACAGATGTTATTATCTTGCGTGAGGCATATCCGCAAGCTTGCGGATTAAACGAAAAGGGCGGAAGAAGAGCACCTCTTCCGCCCTGTTGCAGGGGATGTGTTGCTACAGCGTCAGGCCTGCGTCGAAGCCGGTATGCACGGCGTGTACGATGCTGGAAGCCTTTACGCAGTCGCCCACGTTGATGACGTCGAAGGCCGAGTCCGTGAACTGATCGCGTTCCTTGACCAGAGACTTCGTACCTACGGAAATGATGACGGTGTCGGCCTCAAGGAACTTTCTGCCGTCTTCGTTTTCCACCCACACGCCCTTGTCGGTGATTTCCCTGCAGGCGGTGTTCACCATGGTTCTGACCTTGTTCTTTTCCAGGTGAATCATGTAGGCGGTACGTTCGGTCAGTTCCGTCTTGGCGGCGAGGTATTCGGCCATTTCCACGATGGTGCATTCATGGCCGAGGCCGTTCAGGTGTATGCCGAGCTCCACGCCGATGGCGCCGCCGCCGATGATGACCACCTTTTTGCCCACGGTGTCTTCATGGCCGAACACGTCGAAGGACATCTTCGCCTTTTCCACGCCGGGGATGGGGGGCACGATCTGTTCCGCGCCCACGGCCACGATGACGGCGTCGAAGTCGTTTTCCTCGATGATTTCGCGCGTGGCGGCGGTGTTGTACACCACGGTGATGGCCGGGCGCTTCTTCACCTGGCGTTCCAGATATTCATGGAACAGCTTCATTTCCTTCTTGAACCACATGGGATCGGAAAGAAGGGCCTGTCCGCCGAGGCGGTCGGTCTTTTCATAGAGCACCACGCTGTGCCCGCGGTCCGCGCAGCTGATGGCCGCGTTCATGCCTGCCACGCCGCCGCCGATGACGGCCACCTTCTTGGAGCGTTCCGCCGGGGGAATGCGCAGCTTCTGGGCGCTCTGGAACTGCAGCGGGTTGACCATGCAGGTGCGGTCGTAGCTGGGGTAGGTGAGCAGGTGCAGATCCTTGGAAATGGCCACGCGGCGGCCGTGGTCGAGGCAGTAGTCGCAGCGCAGGCAGGGGCGGATGTCGTCTTCGCGACCTTCCTTGGCCTTTTTGATGATTTCCGGGTCGGCCATGGCGGAACGGCCCATGAGCACATAGTCGGCCTGGCCTTTGGCCAGCACTTCTTCCGCGATTTCGGGGCTGTAAATGCCGCCCACCACGCCGATGGGAATGCTCACGCCGGATTTCTTCACGATTTCGCTGGCCCATGCGTTGTGAGCCACGGGGTCGAATCCGGTGGGATGCTGCTTGGGCCTCGTGAGCGCGTCGATGCGGTGGCCGCAGGTGATGTGCACCATGTCCACATAATCCTGGAAGATCTTGACCTGTTCGGCGGTTTCCTCCGGCATGATGCCGCCTTCCACGCCGTCGGTACCGTTGAGGCGCAGTTCGATGAGCAGGCTGTCGCCCACCACGCGACGGATTTCCTTGAGGATCATCACGGGGAAGCGGCAGCGGTTTTCAATGGAGCCGCCGAACTCGTCGGTGCGGTGGTTGGTGAGGGGGGAGAGGAAGTAGTTGATGAGCCAGCCGTGGGCGAAATGCAGCATGAGGCCGTCGAAATTGGCTATCTGCGCCCAGTGGGCGTATTCGCCGAACAGGGCGGCCACTTCTTCCAGTTCTCCCTTGGTGGCAGCCTTGGAGCCGAGATGCGGCTCGTCGTCGGCGGAAATCTTCTTGAAGCCCGCGCGCATGTAGGGACCGCCGTGCAGGAATTCCGCAAAGGTTCTGCCGTTGAAGGCATGTACGGCGCGCTGGAAGCGCTGGAAGTTCATCTGATTGCAGGTTTTGGGATTCAGGTTGAAGCAGTGTTCGTGGCTGCCGTCGACGGGCACTTCCATGGGCAGGGCCACGGAGGAGAATCCGCCCTGAATGAAGCGCATCCAGAAGTCGATGCCGAAGGTGTTGATGCGGCCGTCGCTGTCTTCACCGCCGCCCGTGGCGCCGGTGCCGATGGGGGCGACGCGGGCCCTGTTGTTGAAGCGTACCTTGTTTTTGCCCACATACATGGGTTCGAAAAGGTGGGGATATTTTTCCTTGTATAGGGGTTTCATGGCGTACTCCTGAGGGGGCGGCGATCCTCCGGTCAAGGGATCGCCGCAGTATTGAGGGGAGAGGAATGGTTACAGGGTAAGGCCCGCGTCGAAGCCGGTGTGTACGGCATGTACGATGCTGGAGGCCTCCACGCAGTCGCCCACGCTGATGACGTCGAAGGCGGTGTCCTTGAATTTTTCGCGTTCCTCTTCAAGGGCCTTCGTACCTACGGCGATGATGACGGTGTCGGCTTCAAGGAACTTTCTGCCGTCTTCGTTTTCCACCCACACGCCCTTGTCGGTGATTTCCCTGCAGGCGGTGTTCACCATGGTGTCGACCCCGGTCTTTTCCAGATGGATGAGGTAGGCGGTGCGTTCGGTGAGCTGGGCCTTCGAGGCGAGGTATTCGGCCATTTCCACGATGGTGCATTCATGGCCGAGACCGTTCAGGTGTATGCCGAGTTCCACGCCGATGGCGCCGCCGCCGATGATGACCACCTTTTTGCCCACGGTATCTTCATGGCCGAACACGTCGAAGGACATTTTCGCCTTGTCCACGCCGGGAATGGGCGGAACCACCTGCTTTGCGCCCACGGCCACGATGACGGCGTCGAAGTCGTTCTGTTCGATGATTTCCGGCGTGGCCGTGGTATTATACACCACGGTGATGGCCGGGCGTTTCTTTATCTGGCGTTCCAGATATTCGTGGAACAGCTTCATTTCCTTCTTGAACCACATGGGGTCGGAAAGGAGGGCCTGCCCGCCGAGGCGGTCGGTCTTTTCATAGAGCACCACGCTGTGTCCGCGCATGGCGCAGCTCAGCGCCGCCTCCATGCCTGCCACGCCGCCGCCGATGACGGCCACCTTCTTGGAGCGTTCCGCCGGGGGAATGCGCAGCTTCTGGGCGCTCTGGAACTGCATGGGGTTGGTCATGCACTGGCGGTCGTAGCTGGGGTAGGTGAGCAGGTGCAGGTCCTTGGAAATGGCCACACGGCGGCCGTGGTCCATGCAGTAGTTGCAGCGCAGGCAGGGGCGGATGTCGTCTTCACGGCCTTCCTTGGCCTTCCTGACGAGTTCGGGATCGGCCATGGCGGAGCGGGCCATGAGCACATAGTCGGCCTGGCCTTTGGCCAGCACTTCTTCCGCCACCATGGGATCGTACACGCCGCCCACAAGGCCGATGGGAATGTTCACGCCGGATTTCTTCACGATTTCGCTGGCCCATGCGTTGTGCGCCATGGGATCGAATCCGGTGGGGTGCATCTTGGGCCTGGTGAAGGCGTCGATGCGGTGGCCGCAGGTGATGTGCACCATGTCCACATAATCCTGGAAGATCTTGACCTGCTCGGCGCATTCTTCGGGAGTGATGCCGCCTTCCACGCCGTCGGTACCGTTGAGGCGCAGCTCGATGAGCAGACTGTCGCCCACCACGCGGCGGATTTCCTTGATGACCATGAGCGGGAAGCGGCAGCGGTTTTCAATGGAGCCGCCGAACTCGTCGGTGCGGTGGTTGGTGAGGGGGGAGAGGAAGTAGTTGAACAGCCAGCCGTGGCCGTAGTGGAGCAGCAGTCCGTCGAAATTGGCTATCTGCGCCCAGTGGGCGTATTCGCCGAACAGCGCGGCCACTTCCTCCATGTCCGCCACCGTGGCGGCCTGGGAACCGAGGCGGGGTTCGTCGTCGGCGGAAATCTTCTTGAAGCCCGCGCGCATGTAGGGGCCGCCGTGCAGGAATTCCGCAAAGGTCTTGCCGTTGAAGGCGTGCACCACACGCTGGAGGCGCTGGAAGTTCATCTGATTGCAGGTCTTGGGGTTCAGATTGAACATGTGTTCGTGGCTGCCGTCGATGGGCACTTCCATGGGCAGCGTCACGCGGGAGAAGCCGCCCTGGATATAGCGCATCCAGTAATCGATGCCGAAGGTGTTGATGCGGCCGTCGCTGTCTTCACCGCCGCCGGTGGCCCCGGAGCCGATGGGGGCGACGTGGAAGCGGTTGTTGAAGCGAATCTTGTTCTTGCCTGCATAGAGAGGTTCGAACACATGAGGGTATTTTTCTTTGTAAATCGGCTTCATACACTCTCCTTTGGCGATACATGATTTTCTGACGACGCCGGAAAACGGGAAGATTGTGCATGAACCCGAGCCGGCAGGACTTTTACTATCTATGTCAGACCATAGGAAACACGGGAGAAAAAGAAAAATATTAATTTTCAATGGCTGGTTATCAGCAGCGATTATGCGGGAGAAGTGATGGCGGAAAAGGATGCGGAAGCCGTGCTTTCGGCTCGCGGACGAAGAAAAGAGTCATCGTTCTGCAGCGCGGCCTTCGGGGGCGGAAAGGTGCGCGTACGGAGGAGGGAAGGGGGATGCCGGCAGACCGGAAATACCGTTCCGGGTCGGGCGGCAGAGAAAAGGAGGCGTCCGGCACATGCCTGAGGAAAAGCGGAAGGAATACGGGGGAAGAGGCGGGGAGGGCGGCTTCCGGCGGTTAAAAAAAGAGGGCGGCCGCCCGAAGGCGGCGCGCCCCATCTGCCTGTGGAGGCAAAAGGTGTCAGATCTTGTTGGAGCTGCCGAGCACGTTGCGGATCTTGCGCTGCACCATGTCCTTCACGGCCTGACGGGCGGGCTTGAGATAGGCGCGCGGGTCGAAGGCTTCGGGGTGTTCGGCCATGTACTTGCGGATGTTGGCCGTCATGGCGAGGCGGATGTCGGAGTCGATGTTGATCTTGCACACGCCGGAACGCGCGGCCTTGCGCAGCATGTCTTCGGGCACGCCCTTGGCGTCGCCGAGCTTGCCGCCGTATTCGTTGGCCATGGCCACGAATTCCTGAGGAACGCTGGAAGCGCCGTGCAGCACCAGGGGGTAACCGGGCATCATGGAGGAAATCTTGTCGAGGCGTTCGAAGTCGAGCTTGGCTTCACCCTTGAACTTGTACGCGCCGTGGCTCGTGCCTATGGCGATGGCCAGGGAGTCGCAGCCGGAACGCTGAGCGAATTCCACGGCCTGATCGGGGTCGGTATAGATGCTGCTTTCGGAGCTGACGTGTTCTTCCACACCGGCGAGACGGCCGAGTTCCGCTTCCACCCACACGCCGCGGTCGTGGGCATAGTCCACCACCTGCTTGGTCACGGCGATGTTTTCTTCAAAGGGCAGGTGGGAACCGTCGATCATCACGGAGCTGAAGCCGCCGTCGATGCAGGCCTTGCACAGCTCGAAGTCGGGGCCGTGGTCGAGATGCACCACCACCGGGATGTCCGCTTCGGCAAGGGCGGCTTCCACCAGCTTCATGATATATACCTGACCGGCATATTTGCGGGCCCCGGCGGAAACCTGCAGAATCAGAGGCGAACGCTCTTCCGCGCCTGCCTGCATGATGCCCTGGATGATTTCCATGTTGTTGACGTTGAAAGCGCCGATGGCATAGCCTTCTTTGTAGGCGCGGGCGAACATCTCTTTGGGAGTGGTAATAGGCATAATGGTTCCCTCCGGGGAGCGGGTATCATGAGAGGCATGAAGAAGCGCGCCTCTCTGTATCTTTGTTTCTTTTGTATCCGCAGTGGGGAATTTTCGCAAGGGATGGCGAGTAAAAGAATCGCTCTTTTCCCTTTTTATGAGAGAGCGGCCTCCCAGAGCTTGTTTTCGTTCAGCTTTTTTGCTGTGTCTTCATCATTGAGGTCTATGTTCAGAGGCGAAAGGGTGGCCCAGCCTTTGTGCAGCCAGCTTTTATCGGTGCCTTCATCTTCCAGCTGGAAGTGCTGGAACGGGTCGATCATCCAGTAATATTCCCTTCCCCTCGGGGAGAAACGGCGCTCGTAGGAGTCAAGACAGGCCCAGTCGGTGCTGTGGCGGCATACCTTGAGGCCGCGGATTTCTTCCGCCGGGCAGTCGGGCAGGTTGAGGTTGTACACGCGGTGCAGGGGCAGGTTCGCCCAGTCCATGGCTTCGGCCAGGCGTACCGCAAGGTCGGCATGGGCCATGGTGATACCGGAATGGGCGCAGTGCGACACCGCCATGGTGGGGAGTCCGTACATGGCGGCCTGTATGGCCGCGCCCACGGTGCCGGAGAAGAACACGTCCTGTCCGGCGTTGGGGCCGAAATTGATGCCGGAGATCACAAGTTCCGGCCGGAATTCGGGCATGATGCCGCGCAGGGCGAGAATCACGCAGTCCGCGGGCGTGCCGGAAACGGCGATGCCTTCGAAGGGGCCGCCGGAGGCATGGGGAATGCTCACTCTGTTCGTCAGTATGGGGCCGTGCACCGTAAGACAGCAGCCCGCGCCGGAATGCTGTTCGGCCGGCGCCACGGCCCGCACATCGTGTCCGGCCCGGCGGAGGGATGCGTAGAGCAGGTGAAGGTTTGAACTGTATATGCCGTCGTCGTTGCTGATGAGGATGCGCATGGAGACTCCTCGGGCGGGGGAAAGGCTTTGACAAGCCCTTCCGCGCCATATAGTGGAAAGAAAGGAACTTATGACGCGGGAAGCGGCTGCTGTGCCGCTTCCCATGCTTTCTTGTATAAAACGGCAATCAAAAGTCAAATATCCTTCCGAGGCAACCATGAGGGAACACCGGAACATCAGCGCCGTATCCGCCGGCGAAGAACTTTCCTCCTGCTATCTGGTCAGTCAGGCATCGCTTCAGCAGTCCCGCAACGGGCCGTACTGGAGACTGGAGCTCAAGGATGCGAGCGGCACGCTGGAAGCCAAGATATGGAGCCCGCTCAGTCTTTCCCTGCCGGCGCTTTCGGCGGGGCAGATGGTGGAAGTGGAGGGCCGGGTTTCCCTGTACCGCGATCAGCTTCAGCTTACGGTGGACAATCTGCGAGTGCTTGAAGATGAGGAGATTGCCGCGCTTCCCATGGAAGACTACCTGCCTTCCAGCCCGAGACCCGCAGGAGACATGCTCGAGGAGATCGAGGCCCTGTGCGAGGCGGAGCTTACGCACAGGCCGTGGAAGAAGTTTATGCGTGCGGTACTTTCCGACAGGAACATCCGTCCGCGTCTTCTCACGGCTCCCGCCGCAAAGAGCGTCCATCATGCCTATGCGGGGGGACTTCTGGAACACATGCTTTCCGTGGCGAAGCTGTGTATGCTCATGGCCGGTCATTATCCCGAGCTCGACCGGCAGACCCTGCTCGCCGCGGCTCTTATGCATGATATAGGCAAGCTTGAGGAAATGGGCGGACTGCTGGTTACGGAATATACCGATGAGGGCAGGCTCCTCGGGCACATCATGCAGGGCATCATCATGCTCGAACCCTTCCTGAAGAAGTCGGGGCTTGAGCCGGAACTGGTCATGCATTTCAAGCACCTCATCGCCAGCCATCACGGCGAGCTGCAGTTCGGCGCCGTGCGCGAACCCTGCACGCCCGAGGCCTTCGTGCTGCATTACGCCGACAACATCGACGCCAAGCTCGCCCAGTGCCGGAGCCTGCTGCCGCAGGATGATGCGGAAGGCATGAGCTGGAGCGCCTATCAGAGCCTGCTCGGCCGGAGCCTGTGCCGTCCCGTGCGTACACCGGAGGCTCCCGGAGCGGCAAAAGGCGCAAAACAGGAGAAGAAAGCGGAAAACAGGCAGGAGGAGCGGCAGTGTTCGTTACTGTAGAAGGCGTGGAAGGCGCGGGAAAGAGCACGCTTCTGAATCTTCTTTCCCGGGAGCTGGAACGTCGCGGCATGGCCTTTGTGCGTACGCGCGAACCGGGCGGCTGTGCTCTCGGGGCGCGCATACGGCCGCTTCTGCTCGACGTGTCGAGCCGCGTGGACGAGCGGGCGGAGCTTTTTCTCTTTCTGGCCGACAGGGCGCAGCATGTGGCGGAAACCATACGGCCCGCTCTCGCGGAGGGGGCATGGGTGCTGTGCGACCGTTATGCCGATTCCACCATTGCCTATCAGGGCTACGGGCGCGGCATGGATGTGGAAATGCTGCAGCGTCTCAACGATTACGCAACCGGAGGCCTCTGGCCCGACAGGACGCTGCTGCTCGATCTGCCCGTGGAAACGGGGCTTGAGCGCGCGCTTGCACGCAACGGACGCGAAGGTCTGAGCGAAAGCGAGGGCCGTTTTGAAGCCGAGGAGACGGCCTTTCATCAGCGCATACGCGACGGCTTTCTGAAACGCGCTTCGCGCTGGCCCGGGCGTTTTCGTGTGCTGGACGCGCGCCTTTCGCCGGAAGAACTTCTTTGCCGCGCGCTGGAGTCGCTCGGCCTCTGAGGTTCGCGCGCCGGAATGTCGAGGTGTCGGAAAAAGGGGAGTTTCCCGTTCGGGGAAGCTTCCCTTTGCGTATGCCCGCCGTGCAGAGCGTGGGAACCTTGAGGGAAGGGGGCGCGTTTCGGCCATAAAAAAGCGCCGGTGAAGATTCACCGGCGCTCAAGGCAGGGGCCTTTTTCAGAAAGAGCTTACGCGAGCTTCATGCCGAGCAGCTTTTCGGCGTTCTTGTAGAAGAACTTTTCCTTGTGTTCGGGGGAGAAGTTGAAGCGTTCCAGGTCCTGAATGGCCTGCTTCATGTTGTAGCAGGGCCAGGCGGAACCGTAGAGGATGCGTTCGCCGTCGAGCCACTTCATGGCGTCGCCGAACATCTGGTTGCCGGGAGCCGTGGGGTTCAGCATGTAGATGTCGGGCAGCAGCCACACGTTCTTGTTGGTGATGGCCACCTGGAAGATCATGGGAATCCAGGGGTAGCAGCCGTGGGCAACCACGATCTGCAGGTTCGGGAAGTCGTTGGCCACATGCTGCACGGTGGCGGGGTCGGAATATTCCAGAGTGCCCTGGAAGAAGCTCAGGGTAAGCACCATGGGAATGCCGGCCTTTTCGCAGCGGGCGTACAGGGGGTAGAGCACGTTGGCGTCGGCCTTGCGGGGAGGCATGGCGTAGGCGGGTTCCATGGCCACGCCCTTGATGCCGCCTTCAATGCAGCGTTCCAGCTCGTCCATGGTGGCGGCCACGCCGCGGGTGATGTCCAGGCTGCCGAAGGGAATGATCTTGCCGGGGAATTCTCTGGCCATGTCGAGAATGTCGTCGTTGGAAACGGAGGCGGCATCGTTGGGAACCTGACGGCCGATGATGACGCCGGCGGATATGCCCGCTTCTTCCATTTCCTTCCAGAACAGGTCGAGATCCTTCTTTTCCGCGGCTTCGCTGGGAATGCCGTGGTATTTCTGGGGGGCGGCCTCATTGCAGACGGGGCTGAAGATGCCGAGATTCTTGAAACCCTTGTACGGGGGACGGAGACGGAAGTCGAAAATCATGACATACTCCGATGGGAAAGGACGTGCCTTTCCGCTTGGGGAAAGCGCGGTTGAGCCGTACGAAGGTTCCGCGCGCGCCGCGCGACGCGGCGGAACCTTTCCTCTTTTGAGGGGGATGCGCCGGGCAGGGCCGGGAAGGGCGCGCCCGGAGGAGAAATCAGAAGCCTTCCTCGGGTTCGCATTCCAGACTCAGGTCGTTGGGAATGACCATGACCGGAATGCGGCTGTGTCCGATGAGACGGCTGGTGCTGCCGGAGAAGTTGAACAGACCCTTGGTGTTGAGGCTGCCCATGATGATGAGGTCGGCGCAGCGCTTGTCCACGAGTTCGTTGAGGGCCTTGTCGATGCGTCCGGTAAGAATGAGCGGTTCGCAGGGCAGACCGGAGAAATACTTCTCGGCGAATTCCTTCACGTATTTTTCGGTTTCCTGGCGGCTTTCGGCGGCCACCTTCTGCAGAAGTTCTCTGCTGGCGCCGTAGCTGGCGAAGGCCCCGGTGGGAGGCAGCACATGCACGAGCAGGAGCTTCGCGCCCGTCAGTTCAGCCATTTCCCTGGTGTAGCTGACGATGTCGTCGTTTTGTTCCGTGAGGTCTATGCAGCAGGCGATGGTGGAGAAAGAGCTCATGTTCACTCCTTTATAGGGTTACTGCCGTGCGGCCAGCTTTTTTTCGTAGGCTTCGAGCGAACCTTCGCCCAGCTTGCGCCACAGGCTGTCGTAGCGTTCCACGGCGGTGTTGCGGCCTTCCTGTACGGCGCGCCTCATTTCCGCGGCGTACAGCCTGAGGGTGCGTTCGGAAAGCGTTTCCAGCTCGCAGCGGAAATAACGGCGGAAGATGCTGTCGCAGTTGACGCTGATGGCGTGGGGGTAGCGGGCGGCGGCTTCCTGGAGGAAGCGGATTTCCATATCGGTGATTTCATCGAGCAGGGGGCTCGTGGAAAGCGGAGGCAGACGGTCGTCCATGCGGGCGTACTTTTCGATCATGAGGTTGCGGCCCGCGGCGACGGCTTCTTCCAGATCTTCCAGATAGGATTCCAGCGTGGCCGTATCGTGGGTGCAGTGGTTCATCCAGCGCATGACGCGGAAGGAGTTCGGCCGCGTCTGGCAGACGCTGGTGCCCCCTTCGTTGGGCGTGGACAGGAACATATCGAGTTCGATGTCGACGATTTTTGCAATCAGACGTTCCTTTTCTTCTTCAATGCTCATGGCACACTCCTTGATAAAAGGCTTTCCTTACGAAAGCGCCTTTTTGCAGATGCTCAGATTATAGCGGTAGCCCTCGATGTCCTCGCCTTCCGTGCGGCCGCAGCGCGCATAGCAGGCGATGGCTTCCTCCAGCATTTCCGCAGCTTCCTTCCAGTGATTCGCGGCGGCCAGAGCCGTGCCGAGGTTGCCCATGGAGAAGGCGGTTTCCGGGTGATCGCCCAGAACCTTGCGCCGTATGGCGAGGGCGGCGCGGTGATGGGCCACGCCTTCTTCGTTGCGGCCCGCTTCTTCGTAAATACGGCCGAGATTGTTCAGACAGGTGGAAACCTCGAGGCTTTCCGGGCCGCGCTGTTTTTCCCACAGCGCCCTGGCCTGAAGGTTCAGCTCTTCGGCTCTGTCCAGATGACGAGCCATGTACTCCCCGAAGGAAAGGGCGAACAGGGAGGGCGCCATACGCGGATCGTCCGCAGGCAGATGAGCGCGCAGCAACTCCAGCGCCCTGCGCCCCGTTTTCACGCTCTCATCGAGATGCCCGCAGGCCAGTTCGGCGCGGGCAAGCGCCGTTACGGCAAGCGCGAGATTCACTCCCGGGGCCTTTTCCAGCAGGTTGCCGGCCTTGAAAAATTCTTCCCTCGCCTCTTCGGCCCTGTTCTGATGGAAGAGGGCGAGCCCCAGCGCGTAGCGCAGGCTTCCCTCTTCAAAGGGGGGCAGGGCGGGATATTCCCTGATAAGCTCCCTGAGAGCCGGCTCGGCCTGCGCGTCGGGGAGATTTCTTGCCATGTCGAAGGCGGTGCGGAAGCGTTCCATCAGTCCTCCATCACGTTGCGGCGGCGCAGTTCCGGTTCCTGTATGCCCATCTGCACCACGGGTCCTGCGGCCCACAGCCAGTTGCCCTGGTTGGGACAGAGTCCCTGCGTTTCCAGTTCTCTTGCGGTCAGGGCGCAGAACTCTTCAATGGCCTCCAGAGCGGAAGCTCCCCGTGTTTCATCCTGCCATACCGTGCGCGAAAGAACGCGCAGGGTCTCCACGACGTTTCTGCCCAGTACCGGCAGATCTTCCGCCGCCCGGCAGGCCCATTTATAGAAGGGCATGTACCGGCGGTTGAGCAGAAAGGCCATGGACAGCGCCGCTTCGGAAAAACGGGCCGTGGCGAGCATGGCCGCCACGAAGTCGCCGCGCTGGAGGCAGCGGGGCAGGTTGTACTGCCCGGCCTGCGCCATGATCATGCAGCGTGCGGCTATTTTCTTGCGTCGCACGTCTTCGGGATAATGCCTGAGAAGTTCTTCGCGGACGGCGGAGAATTCGCCGCCCTCATCCATGAATACGGCTCCGTTGGTGCAGGAGCAGAGATGGTATTCGGGAATGGAAAGCCATTCCTTCCAGGTGACGGGCACATGATCCATGCCGAGAAAGCGCCGGTAGAAGCCCTTCACGGGCAGAGGCCCCACGCGGCCCATGCGTTTGTCGGCCGCCATGCGGGTGGGATAGCCCTCGAAGGCGGCGGGCAGAACGGAAAGGGCGCGTTCTATGCGGTCGAGTTCCGAACGCAGAAGCTCGTCGGGAACCCACAGGCAGAAGGCGGGCCCCCAGTCGTGATCGCGGGAAATGCCGTCGTCCAGACCGAGGCATTCCGAACCTTCCCCCACAAGCCCCGCAGCCGAGACGGCCATGACATCGGGAATATGTTCCTTGAGCAGGGGCAGAGCGGACGTAAAGAAACGACGGGAAAGAATGAGACCGGGAAGTGACATGCAAACCTCGGGAGGGTATGACGAGCTTTCTTGTATGGATGAGGACTGCAAGAAACGTGCCAGAAAGCACAGACTGCTCGTAAACGGTTCTCTGTGAAGGCAACAGCGCAGCGGGAGGAGCAACATGCTGAACTTATAAGGAATACTTTATGATATCAGAAAGACGTCGGCGGGGGAAGAGGCCCTTTTTCCCTCAGGCCTCACATGGTTTTTCTGCCTGGGGTGACGGAAGTTGTGCAAAAAAACAACAAAACGGGGAAGGAACGCCCGTGGTGTGTTTTTTTGCTCAAGCTGAAAAAATGATTTGTTTTCATGGGTTAGGAAAAAATGTTGCAAAAATGCACCAGTATGTGACGGGCACATGACGGGGAAAATAACGGTGGATTTTCAGCATATCGCATAAAATCAACAAGTTATGGCAATTGGCACGGTTCGTGCATAAGAAAAGACGTGCAAAACGGAAAAGCACGAAGCTTTTCAACCATCATACATTTTTTGGAGGAATCCATGTCCCAGTGCTGCGCCTGCCTCTCTCCCCAGGAAGATCGCGTCATCAACAAGAAGGTCGATCGCGCCGGCCGTGAGCGCGTGTACAAGATTCTCGAACGCAACCAGTTCACCATTCCCCATGTGGACGTGGAGCGCGCCAAGTACTTCACCGAATCCATGAAGACCACGGAAGGCGAGCTTCTGACCCTGCGCTGGGCCAAGGCTCTGAAGAACGTGGCCGAAAAGATCACGGTGTACATCACCCCCGATCAGCTTCTCGCCGGCCGCGTGGGCCAGCTCGGCCGTTACGGCATTCTGTATCCTGAAATCGACGGCGACTTCTACCGCGAAGTGCTGGGCGATCTGGACCATCGCGCGAAGAGCCCCTTCCAGATTTCCGATGCCGACAAGAAGATCGTCATGGAAGAAATCGCCCCCTACTGGGAAGGCAAGACCTACCATGAACATCTGAACAAGGTCATTCCCGCGGAAATCCGCGGCGTGACGTACGACGACGAACGCGGCCTGAAGTCCAAGTTCGTGGTGTCCGAAACCTCCTCCTACCGTTCCGCCCTGCAGTGGGTTCCGGACTACGGCAAGGTGATTCAGCGCGGCTTCATCGACATTCAGAATGAAGCGAAGCAGCGCCTGGCGGCCCTGGATCTGACGAACTCCGTGGATCTGTGGGAAAAGAAGCCCTTCTATGAAGCTATGATCATCGTGTGCGACGCCATCATGATCTGGGCCCGCCGCCATGTGGAACTGGCCCGCAGGCTTGCGGCCGAAGAAGCGGATCCCAAGCGCAAGGCCGAACTTCTGACCATCGCCGAAGTGTGCGAACGCGTGCCTGCGTACCCCGCCCGTACGTTCCGTGAAGCGGTGCAGTGCCAGTGGTTCGTGCAGATGTTCTCCCGCATCGAACAGAAGGCCAGCGCCATCATTTCCAACGGCCGCATGGACCAGTACCTGTACCCCTACTACAAGAAGGACATCGAAGAAGGCCGCATGACCCGTGAAGAGGCCCGCGAACTTCTGGAATGCATGTGGGTGGACATGGCTCAGTTCATCGACCTGTACATCAACCCCACGGGCAACGAATTCCAGGAAGGCTACGCGCACTGGGAAGCCGTGACCATCGGCGGCCAGACTCCCGACGGCGAAGACGCGACCAACGATCTTTCCTACCTGTTCCTGGAATCCAAGCGTGAATTCCCTCTGAACTACCCCGACCTTGCCGCGCGTATCCATTCCCGCACTCCCGAACGCTTCATGTACGAAGTGGCTCTGACGGTGAAGGACGGCTCCGGCTTCCCGAAGCTGATCAACGACGAAGAAGTGGTGTTCCTGAACACGGTGAAGGGCGTGCCGGTGAACGAAGCTCTGGACTACGCTGTTTCCGGCTGCACGGAAACGCGTCATCCGAACCGCGACACCTACACCTCCGGCTGCGTGTACATCAACTTCGGCGCGGCTCTGGAAATGGTGATGCACAACGGCCGCATGATGCACTACGGCGACGAGCTGATCGGCCTTGAAACGGGCGATCCGTGTTCCTTCAAGACGTGGGAGGAATTCTACGAAGCGTACAAGAAGCAGCACATGAACCTGCTGCACAAGGCCTTCCAGCAGCAGCACATCGTGGACCGTCTGCGTCCCCAGCACTTCGCCGCGCCTCTGTCCTCCGTGCTTCACAACCTGTGCATGGAAAACGCGCTTGACCTTCATACCGAAAAGATCCCCGGCGGCGTGGACTTCTCCTACTTCGAGTTCCTGGGCTACGCGACGGTGACGGACTCCCTTGCCGCCATCAAGAAGCTGGTGTTCGAAGAAAAGAAGCTGACCATGCAGGAAGTTCTGGACGCCATCAACGCGGACTTCGTGGGCTACGAACCCGTGCAGAAGATGCTGCAGTCCGCGCCCCGCTACGGCAACAACGATCCGTATGCGGACAGCATCGCGAAGGACATCGACCGCTTCACGCAGGTCGAGGCAGAAAAGAGCACCCGCGAACGCGGCGTGCATGTGGACGTGCGCTACGTGCCGATCACCTCTCACGTTCCCTTCGGCAACGTGATCTGCGCGACTCCCAACGGCCGCAAGGCGTGGACGGCTCTGTCCGACGGTTCCTCCGCCTCTCAGGGCGCGGATGAAAAGGGCCCGACCGCGGACCTTCTGTCCAACTACCACACCAAGAACTACGGGATGATCAACCGCGCCTCCCGTCTGCTGAACATCAAGCTTTCGCCGAAGTCGGTGGCCGGTGAGGAAGGCACGCGCAAGGTCATGGACATCATCCGTACCTGGTGCGACCTGAAGCTGTGGCACCTGCAGTTCAACGTGGTGAACCGTGCGACGCTGGAAGCCGCGCAGAAGGACCCCGCGAGCTACCGCAACCTGCTGGTCCGCATCGCCGGTTACAGCGCCTACTTCTGTGACCTGTCCCGCGATCTGCAGAACGACGTTATCGCCCGTACCGAACACGAAGGTATGTAAGAACGCGGCTTGAAGAAGCTGATAAAGAACCATGCCGGGGAGGTGACTCCCCGGCTTTCGGAGAGGTAACTCTCCCCCTCCTCGGGACGAGTCGACGCGGCATCGGAGTCGGTGCCGCGTCGACGTGCCCGGAGGAAACGGCGGCAGGGCCGCCTTTCATCGCACCTACGGAGACAGTGATTATGCAGGACGCCAAAGTAACAGGCATGATCTTCAACGTGCAGAAGTTCAGTGTGCACGACGGCGCGGGTATCCGCACGCTGGTATTTTTCAAGGGCTGCCCTCTTCGCTGCCGCTGGTGCAGCAACCCCGAATCCCAGCTTTTCACGCCTGAGAGGGCCTTCAACCCCTCGCGCTGCCTTTCGGCGGACGTGTGCGGTCGCTGTTCCCACGCCTGCCCTACGGGAGCCATGAGCGTGGTGAACGGCATCAACTATTACGACCGCTCCAAGTGCAACGGCTGCGGCGCCTGCGTGAAAGCCTGCCCCACGGGAGCGCAGTCCTTCTACGGCTATAAGGCCAGCGTGGAAGACATCATTGCGCAGGTGGAGGAAGACGACGTGTTCTACTCCCGCTCCGGCGGCGGCATCACCCTTTCCGGCGGCGAGGCTCTGGCCCAGCCGGAATTCGCCCTGGCTCTTCTGCGCGAGGCTCGGCGTCACCGTATTTCCACCACCATCGAGACCTGCGGCCATTATCCCACCAAGGTGCTGGCCGAGGCCTGTACGCTGCTCGATCAGCTCATTTTCGACATCAAGTCTCTGGACGCGGAAAAGCACAAGACCTTCACCGGCAGGGACAACACGCAGATTCTCAAGAACATCAACTACGTCTTCGAGAATTTCCCCGATCTGCCCATCCTCATCCGCACGCCCGTGATCCCGGGCTTCAACGATACGGAAGAGGAAATCATGGCCATCCGCCGCATGATTCCCTTCCGTCCCAACATCAAGTACGAAGCGCTGACCTATCATCGCATGGGCCAGCCCAAGTACGGCTACATCGGTCGCCCCTATCTTCTGGAAGGCGTGACGGCCGATGAAAAGTTCATGAAGGAACTCAACGAAAAGCTGGCCGCCTACCAGGGCTAGCGGACAATCCGTTTTTCCCGCCGGAAGTGTTCCGGGAACGCCGTCGGAACGGCACCTCCATGGTGCCGTCCGGCGGCGTTCTGTTAAGGCCTTTAGGCAGTTGAGGGAGCGGAAGCGACCGAAACAGAAAACCACCCGCTTAGCGGGTGGACCACAAAATGGTTATACCTGAAAAAACACCTTTTCGATAAGACGGAGTTGTTCAGGCTCCCGTCCACATCGAAAAGGTGTTTTTTTATGGCGAAAGAACAAAATCTGGCACATACGAAATGGCTGTGTAGGTACCATATTGTCTTCACTCCGAAGTATAGGAGAAAAGTGATTTACGGGCAATACCGTGAAGAAATAGGAAAAATAATACGACAGCTTTGTAATTACAAGGGAATCGAAATTATTGAGGGACATATGATGATAGACCATGTGCATATGCTTGTCATGATACCGCCAAAGTATGCGATATCGTCGGTTATGGGGTATATAAAGGGTAAAAGTTCACTGATGATTTTTGATAAATTTTCCCAGCTGAAATACCGGTATGGCAATCGGAGATTCTGGAGCGTGGGATATTACGTCAGCACAGTAGGTTTGAACGAAGCAACGATCAGGAAATATATACGGGATCAGGATAGAGAAGATATCATGCTTGATAAGAGGACGTGCAGGGAATATACGGATCCGTTCAGTCCAAAGCAGGGAAAGCTCCTTTAGGAGCAGGCTACGAGTCAAAGTACATGGGGGCTTGAACTGTTGAAAAAAAGGCAGGGCGCCGACTAGAGAAGTTCAAGCCGGCGCCCTTAAGGCGCGAGTAAGTAACAAGCCCTTACAGGGCTGGTCAAGCCACCCGTTTTACGGGTGGTCCTGACTTGTTTTCCCGCGAGGAGGGACAGTGTTCCGCACGACCGGGACGGCAGGCGGCGTTTTTCGCCTCCGCCGGGGCTGGCTCGGCCCGCGTTGCAATCGGAGCGTGCTTCGGCTACAAGAAAAAGCAAGGCAAAAACAACCCGGTGTGTGCGATATGCTTCAAGAATATCTCGATCAGCTTCTGGACGTGTTCAGCGACGGCGTCTGCGTGACCGATGCTCAGGGAACGGTTCTCTTCCTGAACGCCATGCACGAAAAGCTTACCGGCGTTCCCCATGCGAGCATGATCGGGCACAACATTCAGGAGTTTGTGGGCAGGCGGGTGTTCGACGTCATTCTGAACCCCGAGATACTGCGTACCGGCAAGTCCATGACCCGGGTACAGACTCTTGCCAACGGCCGCCGTCTGGTGCTGGAAGGGCATCCCATTTTCGACGGTGACGGCGTCGCCTCCTACTGCGTCACGCTCATCCGCGATGAGAGTCGCCTGCAGGAGCTTCAGGGCAAGGTGGCCTTTCAGAAGGAACTTCTGGAGGTGTTCTCCAAGCTCAGCAATTCGCCCAAGCAGGAAAGCCGTATGCCGGAAATCGTGCAGAGCGCAACCATGACGAGTCTGCACGGCAAGGTGCGGGTGCTCGCCCAGACGGACGCTCCCGTACTGATTCTCGGTGAGACGGGCGTGGGCAAGGACGTGCTGGCCCGCCGCATCCATATGGAGAGCGACAGGGCGGAGCGGCCCTTCATCAAGGTGGACTGCGGCAGCATATCGCCGCAGCTTATCGAAACGGAGCTGTTCGGCTATGTGGGGGGCACGTTTTCCGGCGCGAACAAGAACGGCAAGGTAGGACTTATCGAGGCCGCTTCCACGGGTACGGTGTTTCTCGACGAAATAGGAGAACTGCCCATCGCCATGCAGACGCGGCTTCTGCGCTTTCTGCAGGACGGCGAGGTGCTGCGCGTGGGAGCGACGACGCCGAGGAAGCTGGACGTGCGCGTCATTGCGGCCACCAACAGGGATCTGGAAAAGGCCGTGGCCGAAGGCGAGTTCCGCAGCGATCTCTATTATCGCCTGAAAATCGCCGTTCTGCATATTCCGCCGCTTCGGGAACGGCACGACGACATTCTGCCCATGGCCCGTTTTTTTCTGGATTTTTACTGCAGAAAGTACGGGCGCACCATGGAATTTTCCCCCGAAGCGGAGGCGGCCATCCAGAATCACGACTGGCCGGGCAACGTGCGTGAACTCAAGAATATGGTGCAGGGCCTTGCCGTCACCTGCGCCGAGAATATCATACAGCCTTCGCATCTGCCCTTCGTGAGTACGCTCTCCGCCAGGGCAGAGAACGACAATTCCCTGCCCGCCATATCCTTCGACGGTCGTAATTATAAGGAAATCATGAAGGATATGGAGGCCGTGGTACTTCGTGCCGCCATGCATAAGTACGGCAACATCGCCAATGTGGCCAGGGAACTTCAGGTGGACAGAAGCACCATTTTCCGCAAGGTCAAGGAACTGGAAAAGCGGGGCGTGACCTTCGACTGACGCGTGCCCGGAAGGACGCTCGTGGAAGGCCGCATGTTGAAACTGAAGCATAAAGAAAGGGCGGGGTGTTCATTCCCCGCCCTTTCTCTATGCCTGCCGGGCGAGCAGAGCGTCGCGCACGCGCAGCGCCAGGGCTTCGTCTTCTTCCGGGCTGCGGCCGCTGACGCCTATGCCCGCAATGAGCACGCCGTTTTCATCGAACATAGGGACGCCGCCGGGCATGGAAGTCATGCGTTCATCCATGAAATCGGCCAGACTGAGCTTTTCTCTGATAAGGCGTTCATGCAGGGCGGAGGTGGAACAGTGCATTTTGGCGGACGTATAGGCTTTGCCTCTGGCCATGTGCTCGATGCGCGCATGAACGCCGGGCATACGCAGAAGGGCCGCCAGTGCCGTGTCCGGCGCCGCTATGGCCAGACATACGGGGGCTCCCCCCGCGGCGAGCTGGTCGAACTGCTGAAGAATCTGCCGGATACGCAGGTAAAGGGTATCGCTGATCATGATTGCTCCCGGATAAGAGATAAGGGGCGGGCTGCTTCGGAGGAACTTCATGTCGAGAAGGCTGCCTCTTCTGCCGCCCGTTGCGGCAGGAATGCGGGGCGGGCCGTTTTCCCTGTCCCTGTTTGTAGGGCAGAGGAGGGAAATGTCAAACGGTTTCACCGGCAAAAGAACGTTCTGTTCTTCGGCGGAAATATCCCGCAAAAGGGTGGAATCCGTCCGGATCGGAGCGGCTTTGCGCGGCCGCCGCGGGCATGGCACGTTTTTCGATTTCACAGGTGTTCCTTGGTCGGTCGTTGCCTCGGAGACGTGTTCTCCCGAAGGTTTTTCGGAGATTTTCGGCAGAAAAGCGGCTGCGGCAGGTGGCGTCAGGTTCTTTCCGCTGTTCTTTGTGCAAAAATGCAATGAATTTTCGGGGTAAAGAAGGGGAGGAGTGTTTTTTTGCTCAAGTTTAAAAATATTTTAATTACAGTATGTTATAAAATATATGTTGCAAAAATGCACGAAAACGCAGGCTGCGGCAAGGGTGTTCGAATGCCGATAAAAATAAAATATATTATAAAAAACAATGAATTATGATAATTGGCACGGTTCGTGCATAAAGAAAGATGTGTCAAAACGGAAAAGCACAAGGCTTTTCAACCATCATACATTTTTGGAGGAATCCATGTCCCAGTGCTGCGCCTGCCTCTCTCCCCAGGAAGATCGCGTCATCAACAAGAAGGTCGATCGTGCCGGTCGTGAGCGCGTGTACAAGATTCTCGAACGCAACCAGTTCACCATTCCCCATGTGGACGTGGAACGCGCCAAGTACTTCACCGAATCCATGAAGACCACGGAAGGCGAGCTTCTGACCCTGCGCTGGGCCAAGGCTCTGAAGAACGTGGCCGAAAAGATCACGGTGTACATCACCCCCGATCAGCTTCTCGCCGGCCGCGTGGGCCAGCTCGGCCGTTACGGCATTCTGTATCCTGAAATCGACGGCGACTTCTACCGCGAAGTGCTGGGCGATCTGGACCATCGCGCGAAGAGCCCCTTCCAGATTTCCGATGCCGACAAGAAGATCGTCATGGAAGAAATCGCCCCCTACTGGGAAGGCAAGACCTACCATGAACATCTGAACAAGGTCATTCCGGCGGAGATCCGCGGCGTGACGTACGACGACGAACGCGGCCTGAAGTCCAAGTTCGTGGTTTCGGAAACCTCCTCCTACCGTTCGGCCCTGCAGTGGGTGCCGGACTACGGCAAGGTGATTCAGCGCGGCTTCATCGACATCCAGAATGAAGCGAAGGAGCGCCTGGCGGCCCTGGATCTGACGAACTCCGTGGACCTGTGGGAAAAGAAGCCCTTCTATGAAGCCATGATCATCGTGTGCGACGCCATCATGATCTGGGCCCGCCGCCATGTGGAACTGGCCCGCAGGCTTGCGGCCGAAGAAGCGGATCCCAAGCGCAAGGCCGAGCTTCTGACCATCGCCGAAGTGTGCGAACGCGTGCCCGCGTACCCCGCCCGTACGTTCCGTGAAGCGGTGCAGTGCCAGTGGTTCGTACAGATGTTCTCCCGCATCGAACAGAAGGCCAGCGCCATCATTTCCAACGGCCGCATGGACCAGTACCTGTACCCCTACTACAAGAAGGACATCGAAGAAGGCCGCATGACCCGTGAAGAGGCCCGCGAACTTCTGGAATGCATGTGGGTGGATATGGCTCAGTTCATCGACCTGTACATCAACCCCACGGGCAACGAATTCCAGGAAGGCTACGCGCACTGGGAAGCCGTGACCATCGGCGGCCAGACTCCCGACGGCGAAGACGCGACCAACGATCTTTCCTACCTGTTCCTGGAATCCAAGCGTGAATTCCCTCTGAACTACCCCGACCTTGCCGCGCGTATCCATTCCCGCACTCCCGAACGCTTCATGTATGAAGTGGCGCTGACGGTGAAGGACGGCTCCGGCTTCCCGAAGCTGATCAACGACGAAGAAGTGGTGTTCCTGAACACGGTGAAGGGCGTGCCCGTGAACGAAGCTCTGGACTACGCGGTTTCCGGCTGCACGGAAACGCGTCATCCGAACCGCGACACCTACACCTCCGGCTGCGTGTACATCAACTTCGGCGCGGCTCTGGAAATGGTGCTGCACAACGGCCGCATGATGCACTACGGCGACGAGCTGATCGGCCTTGAAACGGGCGATCCGTGCTCCTTCAAGACGTGGGAGGAATTCTACGAAGCGTACAAGAAGCAGCACATGAACCTGCTGCACAAGGCCTTCCAGCAGCAGCACATCGTGGACCGTCTGCGTCCCCAGCACTTCGCCGCGCCTCTGTCCTCCGTGCTTCACAACCTGTGCATGGAAAACGCGCTTGACCTTCATACCGAAAAGATCCCCGGCGGCGTGGACTTCTCCTACTTCGAATTCCTGGGCTACGCGACGGTGACGGACTCCCTTGCCGCCATCAAGAAGCTGGTGTTCGAAGAAAAGAAGCTGACCATGCAGGAAGTTCTGGACGCCATCAACGCGGACTTCGTGGGCTACGAACCCGTGCAGAAGATGCTGCAGTCCGCGCCCCGCTACGGCAACAACGATCCGTATGCGGACAGCATCGCGAAGGACATCGACCGCTTCACGCAGGTCGAGGCAGAAAAGAGCACCCGCGAACGCGGCGTGCATGTGGACGTGCGCTACGTGCCGATCACCTCTCACGTTCCCTTCGGCAACGTGATCTGCGCGACGCCCAACGGCCGCAAGGCGTGGACGGCTCTGTCCGACGGATCCTCCGCCTCTCAGGGCGCGGATGAAAAGGGCCCGACCGCGGACCTTCTGTCCAACTACCACACCAAGAACTACGGGATGATCAACCGCGCCTCCCGTCTGCTGAACATCAAGCTTTCGCCGAAGTCGGTGGCCGGTGAGGAAGGCACGCGCAAGGTCATGGACATCATCCGTACCTGGTGCGACCTGAAGCTGTGGCACCTGCAGTTCAACGTGGTGAACCGTGCGACGCTGGAAGCCGCGCAGAAGGACCCCGCGAGCTACCGCAACCTGCTGGTCCGCATCGCCGGTTACAGCGCCTACTTCTGCGACCTGTCCCGCGACCTGCAGAACGACGTCATCGCCCGTACCGAACACGAAGGTATGTAATTGACCTGACGGCGGGAGCTTTCACGGCTCCCGCCGTTCCTGTACGAAGGCCGGCCGCTCCGATGTCGTGAACTCCCCTTTGCGACGGGGCGGACCCGGAATAAGAACCGATACGGCAGGGGGGCAGGCCTGAGCCGGCCCCCCTGCTTGTTTGTGCCTTTTTGATGGCAATTCTCTGGACGTGGAAATTCGGAACGGGGATATTGGCAGGGTCACCGTCAGATATCACGCAGTCACGTTCGGAAGAAACGGATATTTTCCGGGCCGCTCGCCTTCGGGCGACAGGTTCGGATCAGGTGACGCGGAGGACCGTTGCGGCTACGGGCCGCCTGTTTCTCCGTCACGACGCAGCTTTTGAGGTCCGTCGGCATACGTCGCGACCCCGGCACGGCCTTGCGGGCGCCCGCTTTCCGTGGGCAAGAGGCCTCGGGCGTTTTGCGGCGGCCGGATGCCGGGGCTGAAGCGACGAAACGAGGGCCGGCAGAGTGGAAGGCGCGGGTGTTCCGGCGATTGCCGGGCTGTCCGCGCGAAGGGTTCCTCTTCATGACCGCGCCATGCGCGGCAAGCCTTTTTCCTGAGGAAAGGAGTAAAAAATGCAGTTTGGTTTTATTGGTCTCGGCAACATGGGCGGCGTCATCGCGCGCAACATTCTGCGCGCCGGTGAGAAGGTCATCGTTTTCGACCTCAACGTGCAGCGTGCTGAAGAATTCGTGGCCGACGGCGCCGTGGTCGCCCACAGCCGCGATGAACTCGCCGTGTGCGACGTTCTCTGCACCTGCCTTGCCATGCCTCAGCATGTGACCGGCACCGTGCTCGGCGAAGACGGCCTGTATGCCAAAATGAAGTCCGGCGCCATCCATATCGACTTCAGCACCATTGATCCTTCCACCGCCAATCAGATGGCCGCCGAAGCCCAGAAGAAGGGCATCGCCTATGTGCAGTCCACCGTGGGCAAGACCCCGCAGATGGCCGCCAAGTGCGAAGAACCCCTGTTCATCGGCGGCGACCGCGCCGCCATCGAAAAGCTCATGCCCCTCTTTTCCAAGATCGGTCAGCCCCGCGACGTGGATACCGTGAACGCCTCCTGCGCCGTGAAGCTGCTGAGCAACCTCATCGGCATGGCCAATCTGGCCGTTCTGGCCGAAGGTATGCGCATCGGCGCTCTGGCCGGCATGGACCCCCACAAGCTCATTGAACTGCTTCAGGATACCGGCGCCCGCAGCTTCCAGCTCGACGTGCGCGGCCCCTGGATCGCCGACAACGACTACGCCGCCCGCTTCGGCGTGAACCTCACCGCCAAGGACCTGCGCCTCGGCTGCGCCATGGCCCGCGACTGGGGCTATGAACCCAAGATGATCGAACAGGCTTATGCCTACTACACCCAGGCCAGCGAAGCCGGCATGGGTATGGAAGACTCCTGCGCCGTCTACAAGATCACGAAGTAAGGCACGCGAAGGGCGGCTACGCCGCCCTTCCTTCCCCTCGTCATGGAACGAACCGCTGCAGAGTATGAATGTGGCCCCGTGATAGAAAAATGGAGCCGTATTTTGCATCGACAAGGTTTGTTTTTACTGCTTTATGAGGGGCAGATAGTGCAGTACAACATGTGAATAAAAGATCAGTTTTTTAACAAAAAAGATATATACGGATAAAAATACACATAACTAGTTGTTAATAAGAGTGAAATGCTCTCCGTTGAGAGTATTTGCGTTTGCTTAATTATTGAAACTTGATATGCTTTGTGACGAGAATATGACTGTGCCGTCATAAATGGTAACAATGGAATGAAGTTGGAGTCATCCGCTGAAAGACGTCATTCCGGTCACCATGCGGCACTGTTTGAGGCAGGGTCGAAAGGGCGATGTTTCGCCTTTTGAGGTCAAGATTATCTGGAGGGACATAATGTCTTACACTGTTCGCAAACCCAGGCTTGGTGTGCTCGCTCTGGGTCGTTCTACGTTTGATACCGAATTTGCCGCCAAAATGCATGAGCAGGCTCTGAAGACGCTTGCCGATATGGATGCCGAACTTGTCGGCGGTAAGGAAATCCTTTACGACGCCGCGGCTCTGGAAGCCGCTCTTCCCGCCATTGAAGCCGCCGACGTGGACGCTCTTCTGGTCATTCAGGTGACCTTCACCGACGCGGAAAGCACCGTGGCCGCCGCCCTCAAGCTGGGCAAGCCCGTCATCATGTGGTCCTGGTCCGAAGCCCGCACCGGCGGCCGTCTGCTGCTGAACTCCTTCTGCGGCGTCAACCTGGCTTCCCATGCCCTGAGCCGCCACGGCAAGAGCATCGTCCATGTGCACAAGGATTCTTCCGATCCCGAAGCCGCGAAGGAAATCTTCCATGCCGCTCAGGCCGCTTCCGTGCTCAACCAGCTCAAGGGGCAGAAGTTCCTGCTCATCGGCGAACATCCCGACGGATTCGATGCCTGCAACTTCAACCCCAACGATCTGTTCCGCCTGTTCGGCATGACCACGGATCATATCGACATCCTCGACTTCATCGAGGAAACCAAGGCTCAGCCCGACAGCGTGGCCGACGCTCCGTATGCCCGCCGTGCGGCCCAGTTCCCGAACCTCGGCGAACTCGACCACGACGCCACCATCAAGACCTGCAAGATCTACGCCCGTATGCGCGACAAGGCCGCCGAACAGGGCTATCTCGGCATGACGGTGCGCTGCTGGCCCCACTTCTTCACCCACTACGGCGCGGCCGCCTGCGGCGCCATGGCCATGATGAATGAAGACGGCGTGCCCTGCGGCTGCGAAGGCGACCTCTACGGCGTGCTCACCGCTCTGCTTCTCACCCGCCTGCAGAACTCCGGCGCGTTCAATACCGACCTTGTGGATGTGGACGTGAAGGACGACACCGTGGTGTTCTGGCACTGCGGCCAGGCCCCCATCGACATGGCCGATCCCGAAGGCCCCATCCGCGGTACCATTCATTCCAACCGCAAGCTTCCCCTGCTTTCGGAATTCTGCCTGAAGCCCGGCCGCTTCACGCTGGCCCGCATCAGCCAGGGCAAGGGCAAGCTGCGCCTGCTCATCGGCGGCGGTGAAATGATCAGCCGTCCTCTGGCCTTCTCCGGCACCGCCGGCGTGGCCCGCATGGACATTCCCGCCGAACAGTTCATGAAGAACCTCATTGCCGAGGGTATGGAACATCATTCCGGCATCGTGTACGGCGACTGCCGCGAACAGCTCAAAATGATAGCCGAAATGGTCGGCCTCGAAGTGGTGGATCTCACCAAGGCGTAATACAGGGAACGGAGGCGGGCCGTAACGGTTCGTCTCCGTTTTCGTATCCGACTGTTTCCCTATTTCCGAAGAAATTTCTTTGCAACATAAGTCATAGCAGAACAAGGCAGAGCACTATGCAGAAATTTGAGAATCTATCCCCATGCAAGGGGCTGGCCCTGGCTTCTCTTGCCGAGAACAAGGCTGTTTTTTCCACCGATGTCGGAAAGCTTGAGGTCACGGTGTATGCGGAAGGCTGCTTCCGCGTCCGCCTCGGCGACGCTGAGGTCAACGATTACGGTATTGTATGCGCCAAGGACGAACGTCTGGCCCTGAATGTGCTGGAAAGCCAGGATGATGTGCTCTGCTCCAGCGGTGAATACGCGCTTCGTCTGACCCGCTCCCCCCTGACCTACAGCCTGGAAAAGAACGGCAAGGTCGTGCTGCCCGTCACCGAAGACAGCCACTTCGTGCGCAAGTTCCGCCTGCCTCCCGTGGCCGCCACGGAAGAAGGCTGGTTTGCCGCTCTGGGCCTGCCCTTCGGCGTGGCCGTGTACGGCGGCGGCGAGAACTACGCGGGGCTGAACCGCCGCGGTATGCTGCTGGACATGTGGAATGAAGACGCCCTCGGCGTGAACAGCTCCGTCTGCTACAAGAACTGCCCCTTCGTGTGGTCTCCCGAAGGTTACGGCGTGTTCGTGAACACTCCCGCCTATGTGCGCATCGGCGTCGGCTATCAGCAGTGGGCCAACCAGAGCCTCTGCCTCGACGTGAAGGACGCCGTGCTCGATCTGTTCTTCCTCTTCGGCGATACCCCCGCCGAAATACTGCGCCGCTACACGCACCTCACCGGCCGTGCCGCCAAGGCCCCGGTGTGGAGCCTCGGCCTCTGGCTCTCCAAGGCCTACTACCGCGTGCCCGCCGAAACGCTGGAAGCCGCTTCCAAGATGCGTGAGATGGACGTGCCCTGCGACGTGATCACCATCGACGGCCGCGCCTGGCAGGATACCGACACCCGCTTCGCCTTTGAATGGGACCCCACCCGTTACGACGATCCCAAGGCCTTCTGCGATTCCTTGAAGGCCATGAACTACAAGATCTGCGTGTGGGAATATCCGCTGGTCTCCATCAAGAACAAGCTCTTCGGCGAAATGGCGGAAAAGGGCTGGCTGCTCCGCGACAAGGACGGCAAGGCCTATGAATACGCCTTTGATCCCGGCCCCTTCGGTCAGGTCCTGACCCAGCTGCCCAACAGCGGCCTTGTGGACTTCACCAATCCCGAAGCCTGGGAATACTGGTGCGGCCGCCACAAGGAACTGTTTGATGCCGGTGTGGACTGCATCAAGGCCGACTTCGGCGAACAGGTGCTGCCCGACATGTACGCCTGCAACGGCGACGACGGCATCCGCATCCACAACGTGTATTCTCTGCTGTACAACCTCTGCGTCTACGAAGCCGGACGCCGTTACTATGGCGAAAACGCACTCTGCTGGTCCCGTTCCGGCTGGGCGGGCAGCCAGCGGGCTCCCATCCAGTGGGCGGGCGACTCCCAGTCCAGCTGGGGCGGACTTGCCGGTTCCATCCTCGGCGGTCTTTCCTGGGGCATGAGCGGCGTTCCCTACTATTCCTCCGACATCGGCGGCTTCTACGGCGATCAGCCCACGCCCGAACTGTTCGTGCGCTGGACCGAAGCCGGAGCTCTCGGCTCCCACATGCGTTTCCACGGCATAGGACCGCGCGAACCCTGGGCCTACGGCGCTGAAGCGGAAGACATCTGCCGCCGCTGGGTGCGTCTGCGCTACCGCCTCATCCCCTATCTGTCCGACGCCAGCGCTCAGGCGGCCGCCACGGGTATGCCTCTCATGCGCTCCATGGTGCTTTCCTTCCCCGATCAGCCCGAAGTGTGGCCCTTCGAACTTCAGTACATGCTGGGCGACAGTCTGCTCGTCGTGCCCGTGGTCCGCGAAGGCGGCAAGGTGCGCTATCGTCTGCCCAAGGGCACCTGGTACGACTTCTGGACGGGCAAGGCCGTTGCCGGCGACCGTACCGTGGAAGAAACCGTCGCGCTTGACCGCATCCCCGTCTTCGTGCGCGAAGGTGCGGTGCTCAAGCTCGGTCCCGTGGTGAGCCATACCGGCGAAATCGAAAACGGAAAGCGCATTGCAGCTGTGACCGTATTCGGTGAAGCTGCGGAAAATTCCTGCACCTACGACGACGAAGTCGCCTTTGAAAACGGAAAGCTTGTTCCCGCCGCTCATGTGAGCGTCGTGGAACCGGAAAAGCTTCATGAATATATTTTTTCCGGAGGAAATATATGCTGAATATGCTTGACAATCTGATCAGGCGGATCAACGGCGTAGCCGTCAAGATCAGCACCGTGCTCATGGCGGGTATGCTGGCCGTGGTGACGCTGAATGTTATTCTGCGTTACTGCTTCGGTTACAGCATCACCTGGACGGAAGAGAGCGCCCGCTTCATGATGGTGTGGATCACCTTCCTGCTCTTCCCCTACGCGCAGCAGCGCGGGGAACTGGTGGCTCTGGACTTTCTTGTGCAGCGCATGCGTCATACCTTCACAGGCGTGGTGCTGGCCATCATTACCGAAGCCCTGGCTCTTGTTGTGCTTTCGGTGTGCGTGTACCAGTCCTACTTCTATATCCAGCGCTCCTTCTCCGCCGTCAGCATGGCCATGCAGCTGCCCATGTGGATTGTTTCCATCGTGTTGCCCTACAGCTTCTGCATGACGTTTCTTGCCAGTCTGCTGTGGTTCCTCAAGCTTATTCCCTGCCTCGGCAACCCGGACAGGCTGAAGGAACTCGATGAAAGCCGCGCGGCTTGATCCAGACGGCGTTACTGCTGAAATATCCATGATTTCCGGAGTTTTTCATGAATATCATTGCTAAGATCGCAGCACTCAAAATGTTTTATCTGGTCTACTTCCTCGGCCTTGTGCTCATAGGTCTTCCCATAGTCTATGTGCTTCTGCTCGCGCCGGGTATCGACCTTGCTCAGAACGGCCAGTGGGCCTTCTTCCCCCTGCTGATGCAGCGTCTGTGGAACGGCGTCGACAGCTTCGCCCTCATGGCGCTTCCCTTCTTCGTTCTTGCCGGCGAACTCATGAGCGCCGGCGGTGTGACCGTGCGTATCGTGACCTTTGCCGAATCCCTCATCGGGCACTTCCGCGGCGGTCTCGGTCATGTGTGCGTGCTGGCCTCCGTCATGCTCTCCGGCGGTTCCGGTTCCGCCGTGGCCGACGCCTCGGCTCTGGGCGGCATGCTCATTCCGGCCATGAAGAGAATGAAGTATCCTGAAGGCATCTCCGCGGCCATCATCGCTTCCGCCGGTATTCTCGCCCCCATCATTCCGCCGAGCGGCCTCATGATCATGTACGCCTTCGTGGAAAACTGCTCCGTGGCGGCCATGTTCGCGGGCGGCATCATTCCCGGCCTCATGATTGCGGGCGGCCTCATGTCGGTCATCGCCTTCCGTGCCCGTTCCGGCGTGTTCCCCGATCCCAAGCCCCGTGCGAGCTGGGCGGAACGCGGCCAGGCTGCCAAGAAGGCCATCCTGCCCCTGGGTACCCCCGTCATCCTCATGGGCGGCATCCTCGGCGGCATCATGACGGCTACGGAAGCTGCGGCCATCGCGGCCTTCTATGCCCTGCTGCTCGGCGTGTTCTACACCCGTGAGATCAAGCCCTCTCAGCTTCCTCACATTTTTGCGAACTCCGCCATCGCTTCCGCCAAGATCCTCATCCTCGTGGGTGCGGCCGTGGCGTTTGCCTCCGTGGTGAGCCTGCGCCATACCCCGCAGATGCTCGGTTCCGCCCTGGTGGCCCTCACGAGCGATCCGTACCTGCTGTTCCTGCTCGTCAACATCACGCTGCTTCTGGTCGGCTGCATCATGGACGCCGGTCCCACCATCCTGATCCTCGGCCCCATCCTCGCTCCCGCCATGGAGGCCGTGGGCATCGACCCCATCCACTTCGGCGTGGTCATGGTCATCAACCTCACCATCGGTCTCATCACTCCTCCCATGGGCCTGGTGCTCTTCGTGACGCAGGGCATCAGCGGCGTCAGCCTGGACAAGCTGGTCAAGGAAATGCTGCCCTTCTTCGCAGTGCTTGCCGCGCTGCTGTGCGTCTTCAGCTACTTCCCCGAAACCGTTCTGTTCCTGCCCAAGGCCTGGGGCCTCATGTAAGTTCGCTGATCCGGCCCCTGAGGGCCGGATCAGCCCCGAATCCGCGTAGGATGCGGCCGCTTAGCGCGGCCGTCCACGGCACATAAACCTTTAACGAAAGGATATCCCTATGAAAGGCTTTGTGAAGTCCGTCGTCTCCCTGTCCCTCGTACTTGGCCTGGCCTGCGCCGCCGAAGCCAAGACCGTGCTGAACCTCGACTTCCTTTCCAATGAAGGAACCGCCGAGCATGCCTCCACCCTGTTCCTGAAGCAGTATGTGGAAAACCGTACCGGCGGCGAACTGCAGATCGACATCTATGCCGGCGCCCAGCTCTGCGGCAATCCCATCGAATGCTTCCAGGCCCTGGAAGCCGGCGTGGTGCACATCTACCCCGCCACCGCCGGCGGCATCGCCGTGGTGTATCCTCCCATCGCCGCTCTGGATATTCCCTACATCATGCCTTCCGAAACCGTGGCTCAGAACGTGCTCTCCGGCCCCTTCGAAGACAAGCTGCGTGAACTCATCTACAAGAACACCGACGGCAAGCTCCTCATGATGAGCCTTTCCAACAGCGCCGGCTGGAGAAACTACGCCAACGCCAAGCATCCCGTGAAGAGCCCCGCCGACCTGAAGGGCCTCAAGCTCCGTACCGTGGAAAACAAGGTGCAGCAGGAACAGGTTCGTCTGAACGGCGCTTCCCCCACCCCCATCCCCTTCATGGAAGTGTATGACGCTCTGAGCAAGGGCGTGGTGGACGGCACCCTGAACTCCATCACCGACCTCACCGCCGTGCGTCTGCATGAAAAGGCCAAGTACATGACCCTCGACGGCCACAACTTCATGTTCTCCGCCTGGTTCATGAACGCCAGCTACTTCAAGAGCCTGCCCAAGGAATTCCAGGATGCCCTCATCGACGGCTTCAAGCTGATGGGTATTGTGGAAAACGGCGTGCAGATGGATATGGAACGTCCCGCTTACGCTGCCTTTGCCAAGGCCGGCGGTCAGACCTACTTCCCCACTGCTGAAGAAAAGGCCCAGTTCATCGAAGTGGTGAAGCCCCTGCGTGAAATGTATCTGAATGAAACCGAAGGCGGCGCTGAATTCCTGAAGGAACTCGATGCGGCCATCGCCAATGCTTCCAAGTTCGAACAGAACCGTCGTGCTTCCTTCGACGCTCTGAAGTAGTCTTGTGAGTTTTTCGGCCGGGGGATTTTGTCCCCCGGCCTGCATGAGGCTTTCTCCAAGCGCCCCAGCGGGTGAGGCGTTTGGACAAAACCGTCATGAAAAGGCGCATCCGCGCCCGCGGACGGGAGGCCGGTTGCCTGCCGACCCTTTTTTTTCTCTGTTACCCTTCTTTTGTGGAGAATCATCATGGCTGTCAGCGTCAAACCTTTCGGCAGATTCTGGAATCAGGATATCAAAGCCACCGTGCTTTCCAACAAGAACGGCATGGAAGTGGAAGTGCTCGATTACGGCTGCATCATGCGCCGCCTCGTGGTGCCGGGCAAGACCGGTTCCGCCGACGTGATCCTGGGCTTCGACAATCTCGCCCAGTACCTCTACGGTCATCCCTGCTACGGCATTCTCGCCGGTCGTGTGGCCAACCGCATCCATAACGGCGAATTCACTCTGAACGGCAAGACCTATCATCTGCCCTGCAACGAAGGCCCCACCGGTCAGCATCTGCACGGCGGTCTCCGCGGCTTCGACAAGTATGTGTGGACGTCCGAAGCGGAAGAAAAGGACGGCGTTTCCCGCGTCGTTCTGCGCAGAACCTCTGAAGACGGCGAACAGGGCTACCCCGGCGAACTCGACGTCGTGGCCGAAATCAGCCTCGATGAAGACAACGGCGTGGCCATGAACTTCACCGCCACCGCCAAGGAGCAGGACACCATCGTCAATCTCGCCAACCATAACTACTACAACCTTGCGGGCCACGATTCTCCCAGCATCGAAGGTCACGAACTGCGCCTGTATGCCGATGCCTACACCCCCGTGCAGAGCAACATGATCCCCACCGGTGAAATCCGCCCCGTGGCCAAGGACCCCGCCTACGACTTCACCTCCATGAAGCGCATCGGCGATCAGATGGCTCTGCCCGGCCTGCCCGACCGCATGATCGACGTGAACTATGTGCTGAACGGCACGCCTTCCTCCGAAGCCGGGCTCACCCTCGCCGCGGAACTGCGCGATCCCGTTTCCGGCCGTACCATGACGGTGTCCACCGATCTGCCCGGCATTCAGTTCTACAACGGCTCCAAGCTGAGCCTGCGTCACTGGGAAGGCAAGGACGGCGTGGTCTATCAGGCCTTCAACTCCCTGTGCCTGGAAACCCAGTTCTTCCCCGACGCGCCGAACCAGCCTTCCTTCCCCTCCATTGTGCTCAAGGCCGGTGAAACCCGCACCACGCACACCATGCACCGTTTCAGCTGGTAAAGCAGGGCCGGGGCGGAAGCACGGCATGTTCCCGCCCCTCCCGTCGTATTCCTTCCACCTTTTCACATCTCTGCGAGGTTCCCCATGCCCTTTTATACAATGAACGAACTCCTTGCCCTCGACCCCGCCAAAGACTGGTGCATCGGTCACTTCAACGTGCACAACTACACCACCCTCGGCGGCGTGGTGAAGGCCGCTGAAGAAATGAAGGCCCCCGCCATTCTCGCTCTGGGCGCCCAGGCCTACAAGCACATCGGCATGGAGAACATCATGGCTCTGTGCTTCTCCGCCATGGAACAGAGCAACGGCCGTTTCGCCCTGCACATCGACCATGCCCGCGATCTCGGCCTCATCCGCAAGGCTCTGCGTCTCGGCGCTTCTTCCGTGATGTTCGACGGCTCTTCCCTGTCCTTTGAAGAGAACATCCGCATGACGAAGGAAATGGTGCAGATGGCCCACGACTACGGCGCGAGCGCCGAAGGTGAAGTGGGTGAAGTGCCCATGCCCGGCGGCAGCCGTGCCGACATCATGTACACCGATCCCGATCAGGCCGCCGAATTCGCCGAACGTACCGGCGTCGACTTCCTGGCCGTTTCCCTCGGCTCCATCCACGGCATGAAGACCAGCTCCATGGATCTCGATCAGGATCTGCTGCGCCGCCTGAGCGCCATCGGCGTGCCGCTGGTGCTGCACGGCGCTTCCGGCGTGACCGAAGACGCCATCCGCACCGCCACCCGCAACGGTCTGCGCAAGATCAACATCAACACCGCGCTGAAGTGCGCCGCCGTGAAGCACATCCGCGAACGCCTCGCCGTGGAACCCGACTGCGATCTGCTGGCCCTTCTGGAAGACGGCCGCGAAGGCGTGCGCGCTCTCGCCGCCCACTACATGGAGCTGTTCGGTTCCGCCGGCCGTGTGGCCGACTGTACCGTCAGCGGCAACTCCCTGCCCGAACATCTGCTGCAGGGCGAATAAAGCTTTTCCTTCCCGGCCGGAGGCTTCCGGCCGGGAGTCCTTTTTCCTCCACAGACGGGCGGAGCACCGCTCGTTGCCCATGAGAGCCTGAATATGAATATTGTCTGCATCGGCAACCTGTTCCTTGATCGAGTCTATCAGGTATCCGAACTGATGAGCCGCCCCCAGAAGGTGGGCACGACCAGCCTGACCATGCGCGGCGGCGGCCCTGCGCCCACCGCGGCCATCGCGGCTTCCCGCCTCGGTGTGAAGACTGCCTTCTGGGGCCGTGTCGGCGACGATGCCGAGGGCCTGTGGCTTAAGGATCTGCTGGCGAGCAAGGGTGTGGATGTTTCCGGCATGGTCATCTGCCCCAATTCCCGCACTTCCTCCGCCTGCATCATGGTGGACCCCTCGGGTGATCGCCAGATTCTCGCCTATACCGATCCGGCCATGGACGCCGGAGCCGAATCCCTGCCCGTGGATACGCTGGATTCCGATACCCTCATTCTGAGCGACATGCGCTGGCTGCCCGTCATGCCCCACGTCATGGACGAAGCAGAAAAGCGGGGCATCAAGGTGCTGCTCGACGTGGACGTCGTTTCCGACGATCCGAGGTACCTTGCCTGCGTAAAGAGGGCCGATTACGTCATCTGCGCCGATCTCGGCATGAAGAAGATGCTTGGCATCGACGATACCATGGAAGCGCTGACCGAGCTTGGCCGTATCTGCAAGGGCGTTGTGGCCGCCACTCAGGGCGTGGAAGGCTCGCTGTGGAATATTGACGGCGTCATCAGCCGCGTGCCCACCTTCCCCGATGTGCCGGTCACCGACAGCACGGGCGCGGGCGACGTGTTCCACGGCGCCATGGCCGCGAGTCTCGCGCAGGGCTACGGCGTTCTGGAAGCCGCGCGTCGTGCTTCCGCCACTTCCACGCTGCTCTGCCGCAACGGTCACGGCTGGGACGGCATTCCCACTGCCGCAGACGTGGATGCCTTCCTTGCGGAAAGGGAAGGGCGCGCATAACGGTTTTTTGAAAAAAGCGGCCGTCCTGTACCGCCGCGCCCGCCCGGAACACAAGAGCAAAGCCCGGGTACGGGCGAAAGGATGCGTATGCAGCCTGCTGTAAAAACGTTTTTTACAGCCATACGTTCCGGGTCTGCCCCGAGTTCCGAGGGGCTTGTCCATGACGGCAGCGCCATATTTCTCGATGATGACGGGGTTCACCGCATTGCGGTGAACCCCGTCACGGTTTAAGGCCTCCGTCCGCCAAGGGGAAGTCCGGCCGCATGGTGCCTTGCCGGAGCTTTTTCCGCCGCCTTCCACCGCGGGAATATTTTCAAGGGGTTCCGCCGGTTCCGCGTGCGCAGGATTTTTCAGGAGAGAGGCTTCATGGAAGGGGCAGGGCGGATTCCGGGAATTTGGGGAAGTCTTCTCTTGACCGGGACCGCAGGAACGCGGCAGAAGGGGTACCGCCCGGCCTGCGCTGTTTCCGTCGTTTCCGGTAACCGGGGAGGGGATGTGCGTCCATGGCCGTCGTTGATTGCCAAGCCTGCCGGATTTGACTATAAGAAAAAGAATTTCAACAGCACGGGGGCGGACCATGCTGCAGAATCACATCGATCAGCTTCTGGATGTTTTCAGCGACGGTGTCTGCGTTACGGATACGCAGGGGATCGTGCTTTTCGTCAACGCCATGCACGAAGAACTCACCGGTGTTCCGCATGACAGTATGATGGGACATAACGTGCTGGAATTTCTGGGGAAGGGCGTTTTCGACGTGGTGCTCAACCCCGAAGTGCTCCGTACGGGAAAAACGGTGACCCGTGTGCAGACTCTTGCCAACGGGCGTCGCCTTGTGCTGGAGGGGCATCCTCTTTTCGATCATAACGGGCATGTGGCCTTCTGTGTCACCCTCATGCGGGATGAAAGCCGGCTTCAGGATCTGCGGGGCAAGGTGGCCTTTCAGAAGGAACTTCTGGAGGTCTTCTCCAAGCTCAGCAATTCTCCCAAGCAGGAAAGCCGTATGCCGGAAATCGTTTACAGTCCGGCCATGACGCGCCTGCGCGGCAGGATATCGGTCATTGCACAAACGGATGCGCCGGTACTCATCATGGGTGAGACGGGCGTAGGCAAGGACGTGCTGGCACGCCGTATTCACAGTGAAAGCGGAAGAGCGGAGCGGCCCTTCATCAAGGTGGATTGCGGCAGCATATCGCCGCAGCTCATCGAAACGGAGCTGTTCGGCTATGTGGGGGGCACGTTTTCCGGCGCGAACAAGAACGGCAAGGTGGGCCTTATCGAAGCCGCTTCCACGGGTACGGTGTTTCTCGACGAAATAGGAGAACTGCCCCTTGCCATGCAGACGCGGCTTCTGCGTTTTCTGCAGGACGGCGAGGTTCTTCGCGTAGGTTCCACCACGCCGAAGAAGCTGGACGTGCGCGTTATTGCGGCCACCAACAGAAATCTGGAAAAGGCTGTGGCCGAAGGGGAGTTCCGCAGCGACCTTTATTATCGTCTGAAGATTGCGGTGCTGGAAGTGCCGCCGCTGCGTGCGAGGCGGGACGACATACTGCCCATGGCGCAGGTCTTTCTTGATTTTTATTCCCATAAGTACGGGAGAAGACTTTCCTTTTCCCCCGAGGCGGAAAAGCTCATGCTCCATTATTCGTGGCCGGGCAACGTGCGCGAGCTCAAGAACATGGTGCAGGGCCTTGCGGTTCTCTGCCCGGACGAAGTCATCGGGCCTTCGCATCTGCCGTTTGCCGCATCCATGCCCGGGTACGGCGCGGAAGGCGACGAGACTTCCCCCATCGTGTTCGACGGGCGAAGCTACAAGGACATCATGAAGGATGTGGAAGGCGTAGTGCTCAGGGCTGCCATGCAGAAATACGGCAATATCGCCAATGTCGCCCGGGAACTGAACGTGGATCGCAGCACCATTTTCCGCAAGGTCAAGGAACTGGAGAAGCGGGGAGTGTCATTCGACTGACGCCGGTTCTTCCGCCGGTCGTACGCAGACACGGCGTTCCGTTGCAAGGTCGCGCAGCGTCACGCTGTCGGCATAGCGCTCCATGCATGCGCCGAGTCCGCTCCAGAAGTGTACGGAGGCGCACTGTTTCTGAAAATCACACGGAATCCCGTCCGGGGCGAGGCAGTCCACCGGGGCGAGGTTTCCTTCCACGGCGCGGAGAATATCGCCTGCCGTGCATCGTTCCGGCGGAAGTGCCAGGCGATAGCCGCCCTGGCTTCCCCGTTCGCCTTTCACAAGGCCTGCGCGGCACAGAGGCGTCATGACCCGTTCAAGGTATTTCAGGCTGATGTTCTGGGACGCTGCAATATCCCGGAGCGGCGTATTTCCCTGCTCGTGATGCCGGGTAAGTTCTATCATCACGCGCAGGGCGTAGCGGCTTTTGGTGAAGAATTTCATGGTATCCTCCTGCCGGGATGATGCCGGAGCATGTTGTTGTGCCCGTTGTCCGAAGAAATTGCCCGATGCGGATGAAGGGGCTGTTTCTCGGAAAAGTTCCGGTGAAAGCGATGCTCGGCTGTTGCCGGAAAGCTTCCGTCTGATCCTGGCGAAGTTCGGCTTGTCCATGCCGGGAGCATTACCCTTCCGTGCATGGCCGCGGCCGGTTGGGGAAGCGTTGTCTTTGCCGGATTCGCTGCTTCCTGCGTTCGAACTTGTCGCCGTACCTGCCGGATCCTGCGCCGGAGCAATGCGGCGTGGCCTCCGGCAGGGGACCATAAGGATAATCATGCCAGAGATGCGGCAAAAGGTCGAGAAAAAAGGCGGTTCTGTTTCTTTCCGTGCATCTTTTGAATGCTCTGGCCGCGAAGATGAGGTTTCCGCGGCCTGCGAAGTTCGACAGGGACACCGTTCCCAGGCTTTTTGACGCGTTGCCTTGTTACCGTTATTTTTTGCCTGCGTTGCCGGAAAAGCCCGGAGTTTTCTGCCGGGAGACCGGTAAAGGAAACGTATGTTTCCAGAGGAGGATATGCCCATGCGCTGCCCGCGTTGTTCTTCGGAAAATCTGATTTCCCTGGACAGGCACTATTTCTGGACGTGGATGGCCGTGAAGATTTTCAGGCGGAAGCCGCCGAAGCCGGAAAGGAAGAAACAGCTGCTGCGCTGCCTCGACTGCGGGAAAATATTTTCCATGTACGACGTATAACGGAAAGGATTTCTCCTGCGTCGTTGCCGGCCTGTGCAGAGGGATGGATTTTCTATGAGGGGGGAGTCCGCTCTGGTGAAGGAATAAAAAATGCTCTCCATGGGAACGTTACGGTTACGCCATGGAGAGCATGATGAAGATGCCCCGTCCTGCGGGGATGTCGACTTTTTGGTGGAGGCGGGGAGAGTCGAACTCCCGTCCGAGAAAGGTCCACGCAAGGCCTCTACAGGTATAGTCTGCGTATGGCTTTTCGCCTCAGGATTTGCCCGCAGACGGGCATCCGTCGGTTATCCCGCCGTAAGATCTCACGCACGCCCCGGAAGGAGCAGACGTGCGCCAGCCCGATGGATTGGCGCCTCGGCGACGTATCGGGCGTCGGCCGCTTCGGCGTGACGGTCTATGCCGTCAGGGTGCCCCGCCGCTTACGCAGCGTAGGCGTATTCGTAATCGTTGTTGGCAATTACTTTGTTGCCGCTTTTTACGAGGCCAGCGGCGCCTCGACCTGCAACCATGGCTTCCAGCATCCCCGTCGAAACCAATGCGCCCCCTTGCGGAGGCCTTTGCTGACATGGGTCAGAAAGACCGGCTTGAGCTTCATACTTGAAGCGCTGTTAATATACGCAGGAAAGGCCTCTTCGTAAAGAGGGGGGAGAGGGCATTCGTTGCGGTTGGGGCAGAAGGGCGCCTGCGCCTTGCGGAGTTTTCACCGGGCGGCAGGATCGGCAGACCGGGGACTGTTTCCCATGTGCGGATGCTTCATTGCCGCAATCGTTCGTCCTCCGCAGTTTTTCCGCAGAGCTTCCCGCGCCGTTTTCAGGGCAGGGCGTTTTCGTCGGTGCTTTATGCCGGAGATGATCAGTCGAAGTCGGCCAGAAGCGGAGCCATGCTGAAGGAGCCGAGCCTTTTATTGCTGCATTCGCGCCTCATGCGGGCCATGGCCTCGTAAAGGTGGGGGGAACCCAGCCCGTTGTGGATGGAGCTGTAGGCTTCGATGAAGGCGGCCAGAGTATCGCAGACCTTGATGAGCTCTCCGTCCTTGGGATCGCATTCATTGCGGTTGAAGTTTTCCTGCAGGGCAAGAAAGCCGTCCTGCTTCAGAATGGTTCCGCCTTCGCGGCAGGTATCGTTGAATTCCGACTTCGTGGCGAGGCCCAGATAGTAGTCCAGTCTTTCGCGGATATGGCCGTAGCCTTCCTGTTCCAGCGGATCGAGTATTTTGCTGTGAAGTTCCTCATCCTCATACTGATGGATGATCTCCGGCAGCTGGGCCACGGAGCGCTTGACCGGAGTGATGATATCGCGCGTGAGCAGTTCCGCAAGGTCGTGGAAAAGACCGCAGTAGAAGTCGTTGATGCGGCGCTGTTCGCAGCCGTCCAGATACAGGCTGAACAGATAGGAATACACGGCCACGATGAACATGTGCCCCAGAACGGAGGTGGCGGGCACGCGCGGCGTCTGCGCCCAGCGTATCTGAAAGCGAAGCTGCCCGCAGAGGTTGGCCATGCGCGCAAGGGCCGTGCCGGAACCGGCGAGCAGCTCGTTCACGCCTTCCACATCCTTCAAGGCCAGGAGCCTCTTGTTGAAGGAAGGGCCTATTTCCTTGATTTCCTCATCGAAGCCGTTGAGGGGCTCGATGAGAGCAAACTCCCAGCGTGAGGCATACATGTGCGCGGCGCTCAGAATGCGGTCGGAAAGGCGGTTTGTCTCTTCGGCGGGGCGCTGATGATAGCGCACGAGTCTCTGCCAGAAATCTTCGTCCAGAGGACGTATGCGCGGCTCGAGTTCCTTCAGAGCCCAGGCGGTGAGTTCGGCGTAGTGTTCCTTGTTGGCCTTGATGCGGTAGAAGACGGGGGGCTTGATGTCGGTAATGATAAGCCTGTAGAAATAATCGAAAATACCGCCCTCGATGATGTCTATTCCCATGCGGCGGTGTTCTTCTTCCGAAAGATGTTCCGCATTCTGCTGCCAGAGCAGGAAGGCCGCGATCATCTTGTGGCCCTGCTTGTCCAGTTCGAAAAGTTCCACGGGCCGGAGCTTGTCGTTCCAGCGCCGCATGTTCGCGCCCGAGAAAATGAACTGAAGAAGGCTTTTTCTTATGCTCCGCATGGCCGATTCCTCACTTGCTTAATCTTCCGTTTTATGGCAAATACCTTCTTTCGAATGTTCTGGCAAGGGAACGGCGGTCTGGTAGCCGCTCCCAAGGTGCGCTTTGCCGGCTCCCCGTTGCGGGCGAAACGTCTCCGGTTTCCCTTCGAAAAAGAACGAATGTAACGAGGAATGCGCTTCTTCGCCCTTCCGGGCCGGGAAGCCTTTTTGTGACTACGCCTCTTCAACGGCACACTCATGCGGTTCCGCTTCCTGCGGGACAGGAGATATTTTCATGAAAACTTTCAGCCCGACCCCGGCCGACATCGACCGCCAGTGGTATCTGGTTGACGCCGAAGATCAGATTCTTGGCCGCCTCGCCACCCAGATCGCCCATCGTCTGCGCGGCAAGCACAAGCCTGAATTCGCCCCTCACATGGACAACGGCGACTTCATCGTCGTGGTCAACTGCGAAAAGATCCGCGTGACCGGCACCAAGATGCACGACAAGTTCTACTACAGCCACTCCGGCTGGGTTGGCGGCCTCAAGGAAGTCAGCCTTGAAAAGCTGCTGGCCACCAAGCCTGAAGAAGTGCTCCGCAAGGCCGTTCGCGGCATGCTGCCCAAGAACCGTCTTGGCCGCGCCATGCTGAAGAAACTGAAGATTTATGTGGGCGCCGAACATCCCCACGCTGCTCAGGCCCCCAAGCCGCTGACCTTTGAGAAGTAGGAGCCACGCCATGTCTACCTCTTTTGATTATGGTACCGGCCGCCGCAAGACCGCCATCGCCCGTACCCGCCTTTATCCTGGTTCCGGTCAGATTGAAGTCAACGGCCGCCCCATGGATCAGTATTTCCCCCGCAAGACCCTGCAGATGATCGTCCGTCAGCCTCTTGCCCTCACCAAGCTCGCCGAACAGTATGACATCAAGGTCAACGTGTGCGGCGGCGGCATTTCCGGTCAGGCCGAAGCTGTCCGCCTCGGCATTTCCCGTGCTCTGCTCCAGGCCGATCCCGCTCTGCGCGGCGTTCTGAAGCATGCCGGCTTCCTGACCCGCGATGCCCGTAAGAAGGAACGTAAGAAGTACGGTCTGGCCGCTGCCCGCGCCCGTTACCAGTACTCCAAGCGTTAATCCTCCGATTTTCGCGACCAAAGAAGCCCGCCCTCCGGCGGGCTTCTTTCTTTTAATCCGTCCGGTGGAGCGGAAGGCGCGCCGCTTACGGTATGGGGCCCGCGGCAAGAGAGGCCGGAACCTTTGCCGGCATGGACACGGGCTTCCAGGCACCGTTTTTGTGGAGAGTGCTGCGGAGGGATCCTTCAAAGGGAAGAATCGGAAAATTGTTGCATATGCGCCAGAAATATTTCGGCAGGCGTGTAGGATGCCCCCAGATTGCTCTGGAGGTTGTCCATGTCTTTTTCGCCGAGAATCATCATGTTGCTGCTGGTGTGCTGCTATGCCCTGTGGGGCGGCGGCATGATTGCCATGAAATATGCGTTCGAGTCGTTCGCCGTTCTGCATGTGGTGTTCGCCCGCGTGGGTTTTGCCGCGCTGTTCTATCTGGCGCTTCTGCCCAAATGGCGACATCTTCCCTACCAGAAGGGCGACTGGAAGTATCTGCTGCTTCTCGTCATGTTCGAACCGTGTCTTTTCTTTTTGTGCGAAACCTTCTCCATGAAGTTCACCACGGCTTCCCAGGGCGGCGTCATCGCGGCGTGCTTCCCCCTCTGCACGGCCGTGGCCGCGTGGATATTCCTGAAGGAAAAGCTCACCGGGCGCACCATTGTGGCCATCATTCTTGCGGTGATCGGCGTGGCAGGTTCCTCGTATTTTGCGGAAGGCGACGCCAAGGCCTCCAATCCTCTGCTGGGGAATCTGCTCATGTTCGGCGCGGTGCTTTCCTCCAGTGGTTATGCCGTGTGCGTGCGCTTCATTTCCCGCCGCTATTCCTTCCTGAGTATTTCCGCCATTCAGGCCATAGGCGGGAGCCTCGCCTTTTTCCCTGCGCTTCTTTCCGCCCCCATGCCTGAGTCCGTCACCATGCCTGCGCTGGCCGGACTCCTTTATATGGGCGTGGGTGTGGGCATTCTGGCGTATCTTATGCTCAACTTCTCCCTCAAGTATCTGGAAGCGGGCATCGTGTCGCTGTTCGGCAATCTCATTCCCGTTTTCACGCTGATTTTCGCCTATGTCCTTCTGGGAGAAAGGCTCAATGTGCCGCAGGTGGCCTGCGTAGGGCTCGCGCTTTTCGGCGTGGCCATTTCCTCCATGGGAAAGAAGGACTGACGGAGGCCGCGCCGTGCGGCTGTCCCCTGCAGGGCGCGGGAAGCATGTTCCCGCGCCTTTTTCTCTTCATAAAGCCGTTTGCATTCCTTCCGCGCGCGGCGTATGGTTAAGCTCATGAAAACAGCGCTCCCCGCGCTGGAGAGACGGGCTCTGCCCGGAAGGAACCATATGACAGCAGCTTTGTCTGAGCGGAAGGATGCTCCTTCTCAGCTCCATGTGCCCGAATCGGGCTGCATTACGTTTATAGGCATGGCCGGAGCGGGCAAGACCACGGTGGGCCGCATGGTGGCCCGTTCGCTGGGCTGGGCCTTTGTGGACAGCGACCATATCATCGAGGCGGCCTATGCCGCGCCCCTTCAGAGCGTGGCCGATGCCATGAGCAAGGAAGCCTTCATTGATATGGAGGCGGAGATCGTGGGCCGCCTGCGTCTCTGCCGCACCGTCATAGCCACGGGCGGCAGCGTGGTGTACCGGGAAAGCTCCATGAAGCACCTTGCCTCTCTCGGCCCCGTCGTCTACCTCGACGTACCCATGAAGATCATTCTTGAACGCATCGCCCGCAACCCCGACAGAGGGCTGGCCATAGCGCCCGGCCAGACACTGGAGGAGCTTTTCCGTGAAAGGGAGGAGCTTTACCGCCGTTACGCCACGGTGAGCGTGCCTGCCTACGGTCTTGCGCCTGCGGAAAGCGCGCGCCTTGCACTGGAGCAGCTTGCTTTTTTGTGACGGGAAACAGGCAGCACGACGCTGTTTTTCCCGTTCGGCTTCCTTTTTTCTTATGCACGTCCGGGCGGGTGAAGGTACGGGCGGGGGCTTAAATCATTCTTGACGCCCTCATGCCCTCAAGGGTAATCTTTGCCGATGTCCGCCGCCTTGTTGAGGCGTGCCTATGTTGCTACTTTTTCCTTATTAAGGAGTTTTATTATGCTTCGTCGCACTGTCATTGCGCTGGCTGTGGCCTTTTTCTGCTCCGCCGTCATCCTGCCTTCCCAGGCTCAGGCCGCGGGTAAGATAGGCGTCGCCAATCCCCTGCGCCTTTCCGCTCAGAGCGATCCCGGCAAGGAAGCCGAAAAGCAGCTGACCTCCATGTTCGGCAAGGAACGTGAACAGCTGGAAAAGCAGAATGCCGACCTGAACAAGCAGGCTGAAGATCTGCGCAAGCAGGCTGCCGCCCTTTCGGAAAAGGCCCGCAACGAACGCGCTCAGAAGATCCAGAAGATGGCCCAGGAGCTGGAAACCAAGGGTACCGCCTACACTCAGCGTCTTTCCCGCGTACAGCAGGCCATCAACTCTCAGATGAACGATGTGCTGCGCACGGCCTGCGAAAACTATGCCAAGAAGAACGGCTACGACATGATCATCGACGCTTCCGTCGTCATGTTCTATGTTCAGGCCAATGACGTGACGAGCGGCCTGATCGAGGAAGTCAACAAGGTCTGGAAGTCCAAAGGCGGCAAGTTCAATCTCAGCTCCGCAAAATAACAAAGGAGCCCTGAATGCCCAATCCTTCGTTCAAGCTTTCCGAAATCGCGGAAAAGCTCGGGGTGCGCCTGGCGCTGAAGAATCCCGAGGACGACATCGTCATCACCGGGATCAACACGCTGGAAGAGGCCGGTCCTACGGAACTGAGCTTTCTGGCCAACCCCAAGTACGTTTCACAACTGTCCACCACCAAAGCGGGGGCCGTCATCGTGCGGCCCGAACATGAGAACGACGTTGAGCGCGCGCTTGTCACGGATAACCCCTATCCCATGTTCGCGCAGGCTCTGACGCTGTTCGTCAAGCCTCAGGGCAGCTTCACGGGGATAAGCCACATGGCCTGCATCCATCCCGAGGCTGTGCTTGGCGAGGATTGCACCGTTTATCCGTTCTGCTACATCGGCCCGCGTACCGTGCTCGGCAAGGGCTGCGTCATTTTTCCCGGCTGCTATATCGGAGAGGATTGCGAGCTGGGAGATGGCTGCATCCTGTACCCCCGCGCCGTGCTCATGGCCGGAACGAAACTCGGCAAGGCCTGCGTGCTTCAGCCGGGGGCCGTGCTGGGCGGTGAGGGCTTCGGTTTCGTGCGGACTTCGGAAGGCATCAGAAAGGTGCCGCAGATCGGGCATGTGGAACTCGGCGACCATGTGGAAATCGGCGCCAACGCCACCATCGACCGTGCGGCCCTGAGCGCCACGCTCGTGGGCGACGGCACCTGCATCGACAACCTGGTCATGGTGGGGCACAACGTGCATATCGGAAAAGACTGCCTCATCGTTTCCCAGGTGGGCATTTCCGGTTCCACGCACGTAGGCGACAACGTAACCATGGCCGGGCAGGCCGGTATTTCCGGGCACCTGCACATCGGCAACAATTCCACCATCGGACCGCAGGCCGGCGTTGCCAAGGATATTTCCGAAGGGCAGGTGGTCGGCGGTTCTCCCACCATGGACTATAATACCTATCTGCGTAACGCCACGCTCATGCCCAAGCTGCCCGAGCTCTTCAAGCGGGTGGCCAGGCTTGAGAAGGAAATGGGCCACAAGCCCATGGCCAGCGACAAGACGGATCGTTCCCTTGTGGCCATGTGGAACCGCTGGATGTCCATGATGCATCATCGTTGATACGGCTCCGGCGGCGAAGCCGCCGGCTGCCGCCGCCCCGCCGTTCGTATCTCACGGCGGGGGAACGCGGCGCGGCAGAGCCTCACTATAAACCGTTAAAAGGCAACACACCATGAGCGAGTCCATTTCCCTCGGCATCAAGGAAATCCTGAGCATCCTGCCCCATCGCTATCCTTTCCTTCTGGTGGATCGCGTGGACGAGCTGGTGCCCAGCGACCATATCCGCGCCTACAAGAACCTTACGTTCAATGAACCTTTCTTCCAGGGGCATTTTCCGGGCGTGCCCGTCATGCCCGGCGTTCTGATCATCGAAGCCATGGCCCAGACCGGGATCATCCTCGTGGCGCACAGCTTCCCCGAGTTCAAGGAACGCCCCGACCAGATCTATCTGTTCACCGGCATCGAAAAGGCGCGCTTCCGTTCGCCCGTCCGTCCCGGAGACAAGCTGGTCATGGAATGCACCAATCTGACGCATAGAATGCAGCTCTGGAAGATGGATACCAAGGCCTATGTGGACGGCAACGTCGTTGCCGAAGCGCGGCTCACCGCATCTGTTCTTCCCAGGGAGTCCTTCTGATATGGCAGCACCTCAGATCCATCCGAGTGCGTTTGTGGCACCTACGGCTCAGCTCGGCGACGACGTGATCGTCGGCCCCTGCGCCGTCATTGAAGATGATGTGGTCATCGGCGCGCGTACGCGCATCGATGCCTTCGCCTCCGTCAAGCGGTACACCACCATGGGGGAGGACAACCATATCTATTCCTATGCCGCCGTGGGCGGAGAACCTCAGGATCTGAAATTCCATGGCGAGGTGAGCAGCCTCGTCATCGGCAACAGGAACAATATCCGGGAATTCACCACGCTGCACCGCGGTACGGAAGCGGGCGGCGGCGTTACCCGTGTGGGCGACAACAACCTGCTCATGGCCTATGTTCATGTGGCGCATGACTGCACGGTCATGAATAACATCGTCATGTCCAACAACGCCACGCTTGCCGGTCACTGCTTTGTGGACGACAACGCCATCATCGGCGGACTTTCCGCCGTGCATCAGTTCGTGCGCGTGGGCAAGCATGCCTTTGTGGGCGGCATGTCCGGGCTTGCGCAGGATCTGCCGCCGTGGATGCTCGCCGTGGGCAACAGAGCCACGGTGCAGTCGCCCAACATTGTGGGCCTGCGCCGCGCCAAGGCTTCCATGGAGCTGCTTTCCGGCTTCAAGCAGGCCTACCGGATGACGTGGTACTCCGGCATTCCCCGCCCCGATGCGCTCATGCAGCTTGAGGCGGAATACGGCCATCTGCCCGAAATCGTGGAATTCATCAACTTCGTGCGGGAAAGCAAGCGCGGCATTCTGCCCGGTGACGAACGCAAGAAGATCATGGATCTTGCCTGATGCCCCGGGCCGCCCGTCGGCCGCAGGGAAAGCATGAGGATGACAAGGAAAAAGGGTCGTTTGTTTCAGACGACCCTTTTTTTGCCGTTTTTTCCGAACCTGTCGGACGGCCGGCGGCTTCGAGCTTAAGGGGCCTTCTCTGTCTTTTCCCGGCGGAAAGGTGCGGCCTGAGCGGAAAATTCTTGCTCCGTCTGCCGGTTCTTCGGGCGGAAGGGGGGGCGCAAAAGCTGCGGATATCGGGCGTTTTTGCCGCTATGTTCACGGCAAGGCCGGATGCCGTGAGCCTGAGGCAGACTGCTTCAGGCGGCTGTATATTATTCTGCTTCCTGCCGAAGGGGGACGTCCCGGAGATGTTTCCCCACCGGGGCGGGTTTTTCCTGTGTCGGCAGATGCGTTTTCAGCGGAAAGGAGAAGCTCATGAATAACTTTGTCTACAATACTCCCACCAGAGTGGTTTTCGGCAGGGGAGTGGAAGAAGAATGCGGTCGCCTGGTGCGCGAGTCCGGCGGCAGCCGGGTGCTGCTGCACTACGGCGGCGGCAGTGTGGAACGCTCCGGCCTGCTGGGGAGAATACGGGCCTCGCTGGACAAGGAAGGCCTTTACCGGGTGGAGCTCGGGGGAGTGGTACCCAACCCCCGCCTTTCCCTTGTGCGCGAAGGGGTGGCTCTGGGCCGCAGGGAAGGGGTCGATTTCGTGCTCGCCGTAGGAGGCGGCAGCGTCATTGATTCCGCCAAGGCCATAGGATACGGCCTGGCCGATGAGGGCGATGTGTGGGACTTCTACGAACGAAAGCGCAAGGCAAAGGGCTGCGCCCCCCTGGGGGTGGTGCTGACCATTGCGGCCGCAGGCAGTGAAATGAGTCCTTCCTGCGTGATCACCAACGAGGAAGGCTGGATCAAACGCGGTTATACCAGCGAGTATTCCCGCCCCCGCTTTGCCGTGATGAATCCCGAACTCACCATGACGTTGCCCGCCTATCAGACGGCCTGCGGCTGTGTGGATATCCTCATCCATACCATGGAACGCTATTTCCACCGTACGGGCGGCATGGAGATTACCGACGGCATTGCGGAAGCGCTGCTGCGCACGGTGATGAAGAATGCCCTCATTCTCCGGGACGATCCCTCCTCCTACGATGCCCGCGCCGAAATCATGTGGGCGGGAAGCCTTTCGCACAACGGTCTTACGGGCTGCGGTACCGACGGCGGGGACTGGGCTTCCCACAAGATAGAACATGAGCTGAGCGGGCTTTTCGATGTGGCCCACGGCGCGGGGCTTGCGGCCGTATGGGGAAGCTGGGCCCGCTACGTGTACAGGGAGGATGCCGCGCGTTTTGCGCGTTTCGCCCAGAAGGTCATGGGTGTTTCCGGCGCCGGTACTCACGAGGAAATGGCCGAAAAGGGCATTGAGGCCATGGAGAATTTCTTCCGTGCCATACATATGCCCACGAGCCTGACGGAGCTCGGCGTTTCTCCCACGGAGGAGGAAATCCGCGATATGGCGGCCAAGTGCGTCCGCGGTGTGGGAGGCCCCGTGGGGGGGGTGCGTCCTCTTCTTGAGGAGGATATTGAGAAAATCTACCGTATGGCGAGATAGAAGCAGACGATTCTTGCGGCAGGCGAAGGGGAGAGCGCTCTTCAGGCCGGGAATCCGGCCTGTGGGGACCGGGTCGGAAACGTGCGCCGCAGACGTCGCCTCGCATAAAAGAGAGGCATTGATGGAAGATTCCCGCTATTCGGGCATACCGTATCATGTGCTCATGAAGGGCTCGGCCGTGGGCCGCCTCAATGCGCCCTGGAGAAGGGTGCTTCACCTTGCCCAGAGGAAAAGCATCCGCAAGGGGCAGAGCATCGACATCCGTACGAGCCTTTCGGGGCCGGACGGCAGACCGTACTTTTACTACGTCGTTTCCGGCAAGATACGGCTTTCCTATGTCAGCAGGAACGGCGAGGAGCGTACCATTCTGTACGCCGGGCCGGATACGCTCATGAATGTGCCTTCCGTTCTTGTGGGGGACGAGGATAATACGCTGGTCACCTGCACGGAAGATGCCGAAGTGGCCCTGTTTGATTCGGCGCTGCTTTCGGATGAGGACTTCGCCTCGCAGCATCCTGATCTGATGATCAATCTGGTGCACTCGCTGAGCGTGCACATGGTCATTCATTCCCAGCGCCTGGCGGAAGCCTCCCTTTCCAATTCCGTGGCGCAGGTGTGCAGGATCATTCTTGAACTTTCCGACCGCCACGGCGGCAGAGCCAGATTTTCTCCGGAAATGACGCAGCAGGAACTGGCGCTGCTTCTGGGGATGCACCGAACGACGCTGACCCGTATTCTGTGCCGCCTCAGGGAAGGCGGTGTGCTCGGCAGATTCACCCGGCATGACATGGAAATTCTGGATCGTGCCCGCCTTGTCGAAATGGCGGAATCTTCCTGAAGAACCATACATATAGTTACGGGGCCGTTCCTCAGGGGCGGCCCTTTTTTTGTTTCTGCACATGCTGCGGAAGAGGCATGCCGGCCTGCTTTTTTCATGGATGACGAAAAAGTGAAAAAAGGGGCAAAAATGACGCAAATGCACTACTGCGCGGCCTCCAGAAGTTCCATAACCGTATCATACGGAAAGTGGAAAGGAGGTCTTTCATGCACGATTCTGGAGAGATGGCGGTCATCACCCATGAGACCGACGTGCTTGTCCTCGGCGCAGGCGCATCCGGCTGTGGAGCGGCGCTCGCCGCAGGAGGAAAGGGCGTACGCGTGCTTCTGGCGGACAAGGGCAAGCTGGAAAGCTGCGGTTCGCTGGGCGGCGGCAATGATCATTTCATGGCCGTTCTGAACAGCGGCGCCCCGGGCGACGACGCGCAAACCGCCATAGATTTCTACTGCACGCCCATGACGGGGTACACCCCCGCGCATGTGAGGCAGTGGCTGGATACCATGCCCCGCATGATATCCATGCTCAAGTCTCTGGGCATAGAATTTCTGCATAATCCCGACGGCAGCTTTTACAGGACTACCGGTTTCGGACAGCCCGGAAGCTGGTGGAGCCATATCAACAACGGCAAGTACATCAAGCGCAGGCTGGGCGGACTCGTCCGCAGCCGTGGCGTGGATATTCTGGAATACTTCCAGTGTACCAGGCTGCTCGTCAGCGAGGGGCGTGTCGTAGGTGCGGCGGGCTTCCATGTTCTGGACGGATCCTTTCATGTGATCCGGGCCCGCGCGGTAGTGCTCGCACTGGGGCGGCTTGCCGGACGTGTATCGGTGAACTCCTCGCTCAATCCCTTCAACTCGGCTTTTTCTCCCTTCATCACCGGCAGTCAGATAGCGCTGGGCTACGAGGCCGGGGCGGAAATCATCACGCTGGATACCGAACAGGAAGCCACGCTCATCCCCAAGGGATGGGGATGCCCGGGCATGAACGGCATCACCTCCAGCGGCGCAAGAGGCATCAACGCCCTGGGCGAACGGTATATGGCCAAATATCACCCCATGATGGAAGTGGGTCCGCGCTGTTTGCTGGTGAGGGGAACGTCGCAGGAACAGTCCGAGGGCAACGGCCCGCCCTTCGTGCTCGATCTCACCCATATCGACAAGGATATTCTGCACCATCTGCAGTACGACAGCATGCCCGGCGACAAGGAAACCTGGAACGACTACTGCGCTCAGGCGGGCATAGACTTCAGCACAAAGCCCATGGAAGTGGAGCTTTCCGAGCTCTACGTCAACGGCATCATGTATCTGAAGGACAACTTTGAATCGCGCTCCGTGAACGGACTGTTCGGCGGCAGCATGTTCCACGACTTCTCCGGCTCCATCTGCAGCGGCTATATTGCCGGAACGCACGCAGTGGAGGCCTGTTCCCGCTATGCTCTTGCCGATATGGACGATGAGAAGATCCAGCAGGAAAAGGAGAGAGTGTTTCTCCCTCTGCATACGGAAGACGGTATCCGTCAGGAAAAGTTCGAGGCCGCCATACGTCAGGTCATGAACTATTACATGGGCTATGTGCGCAGCGGCAAGGGCATGCATGTCGCCCTTGAGAAGCTGGCCTTCATCGAGTCCCAAAAGAACGAGGTCATGGCCGCCAATCTGCACGAACTCATGCGCGCGCACGAATCCTTCCATCTGCTGCGTACCTGCATGCTCACGACCATGGCTTCCCTGGAACGCAGGGAGACCCGTTTCGTCTACCGCCGTTCCGATTATCCCGACATCGATCATTCCTATGACGACAAGCTGCTCGTGGTCTTCTGCAAAGAGGGCGCGCCGTACTGCGAATGGCGTACGCCCCTTGTCCCGCAGGAATGAACGGGGCGGACTTTTTCTGAAAATACACGTCTGCTCCGTGCCCACGCCCTTTTTGCCGTACCGAAGTTACGGCGGCATGCCGGAAGCTGCGCCGTAGCGCAGCCGGATGATGGGCGGATTTGTCCTCTCATTTTTCAAGGAGCTGGAGATGCCTCCTTTTTTCAGTAAAGAAACCAAGAAGGTTTATGTCCGTAACGACGGACGCCTCGGGCAGGGCCGCACTTCTCCCTGTGAGAACGCCTGCCCCCTGGGTAATCCGATTCAGAAAATGGAAAAGGCCATTGCCGAAGGCGATGCCGCCCGCGCTCTGTGTATCCTGCGCGCCGTCAATCCTTTCCCGGGGGTGACGGGCCGCGTCTGTCCTCATCCCTGCGAGGAAGCGTGCAACCGCAAGTGCTACGACGAGGCTCTTTCCATCCGCGCGCTGGAACGTCATGCCTCGGATGCCGGTTTTTCCCGTCTCCGCAGGCTGAATCCTCTGCCCGCCACCGGCAGGAAGATAGCCGTGGTGGGGGCAGGCCCCGCAGGCCTGGCCTGCGCGTATATTTCCGCCCTGCTCGGACATGAGGTGACCGTGTTTGAAGCTTCGCCCGTGGCCGGGGGCGTGCCTCGTCAGTCCATTCCCGATTTCCGCCTGCCCAAGGATGTGGTGGACCGGGAAGTGGGCGTGATTCTCGACCTCGGCGTCAGGATTCTGACCAATACCGAAGTCGGGCGCGACATCAGCCTCGACGAACTGCGGGAAAGATATGATGCCTGCCTGCTGGCCGTGGGCAACCGGAAGGAGCGCATGCTTTCCATTCCCGGCATCGAACATGCCCTGCCTGCGGTATCGTTTTTGAAGAATTCCAATCTGCACCGCGAAAGCCTCGAAGGAAAGAAGGTCGTCATTCTGGGCGGGGGCGGCGTGGCCTTCGACAGCGCCTTCACCGCACGCAGGCTCGGCGCGGCGCAGACCAGCCTGATATGCCTGGAAGACCGTGCGTGCATGCGCGTACCCGCAGCCGAAGTCGCTCAGGCGGATGATGAGGATGTGGCTCTTCACACCGGTTATCTCGCCGCTTCCATTGAAAGTGAGAACGGCCGTGTCCGTGCGGTGACGGCGGACGCCGTTTCGTCTTTCCGCTTTGACGAGGCGGGCAGACTGCATGCCGAATTTCTCCCCGAAGGCAAGCTGCGTGTGGAGGCCGATGTCGTGATCTGCGCCAGCGGCCTGATGGCGGATCTTTCCCTGCTGGATGGCGGCGAATGTGCGCAGATGGAAAGAACCCCGCGCGGCGGAGTGAAAACCCGCTTCGCAGCTTCTTCTGTTCCGGGCATCTTTGCCGCGGGGGAATGTTCCAGCGGCCCCTCGCTGGTATCCGCGGCCATTGCCGAAGGCCGCCAGGCGGCTTTTGAGATGCATGCCTATCTTACGGGAAAGGAAGCGGGATGCGCCGTCGACGCATGGCTTGACGAGGAGGACCGCCTCTGCCTGCAGTACCTTGAACACAAGGGAACGCAGCACGAGGTTGCCTTTGAGGAAATCGTCAACATCACGCATCATGAAAAAGCCGTACGCAGAAGCACCTGTCTGCATACGGCGAAGGATACATGGCTTGCCTTTGAGGAACTGGACAAGGGCTTTTCCGAAGAGGATGCCCGGGAAGAGGCGGCCCGCTGCCTGCACTGCGGCCACTGCCAGGAATGCGGAGAATGCGTGGCGAGCTGCCCGGGGCTGATTCTCAAGCCCGGAGACGGGTCTCCTGCGGTTGCCTACCCCGATGAGTGCTGGCACTGCGGCTGCTGCCGGCTGGCCTGCCCGGGAGCGTGCATATCCTTCAAATTCCCCCTCCATACCTTTTTATGATGTCATACCCGCCCCGCCGGGGCGGGAAAACGCGCGAGGAGAAACTCTATGAAGAAGCTGTCCCTTGTTCTGCTGAGCATGGCTCTGTGTCTGTCCGGCATGGCCCTTCCCCAAAGATCGGTTGCGGCCGAAGCCGAATATGTGCTGAGCCTCAATCTGCCCATTCCCCCCGTCCACAACCGCTGGAACCATGCGCTCAAGCCCTGGGTGGAGGAACTGGAAAAACGCAGCGGCGGTCGCATCAAGGTGGAGCCGTATTTCGCCGAGGCCCTGAGCAAGGAAGCCGACGCCTTCGAATCCGTGAAGACGGGCGTGGCCGATATGGCGGAATTCAGCTTCGACGTGGCGGTGGGACAGTTTCCGTTCCATGAACGTGTCTTCACCACGGTAAGCCCCGGCGTCTCCATGGAAGATCCCACGGCCTTCGTTCTGGCCGTTCAGGAATCCTTCCCCGAAGTGAAGAAGGAATTCGAGGGCGTGAAGGTGCTGTTCACCCATGCCCAGACCGTGGGCATGCTGATCGGCAGCAAGGATCCCATCAGAACTCTGGACGACTTCAAGGGAAAGAAGATCAACGTGCTCGGCGACTATCAGGTGGCGCAGAAGGTGGGCGCTCTCGGCGCTTCCGTGGTCAGCGTACCTCTTGCCGACGTGTTCACCAGCATTCAGCAGGGTGTCATCGACGCGGCGACGGTGGATTACGACCTGCTTGTTTCCCGCAGGCTCGGCGACGTGGTCAAGCACGTCACCGCCGTGCAGACCACCTGCTTCGTGTTCTGCGTGATGATGAATCAGGACGTGTACGACAACATGCCCGATGATCTGCGCGCGGTGATAGACGAGGTGTCCGGCGAATACGGGCGCAAGGTCTTCACCGACTTCTGGAACACGCTGCCGTACCAGAGCCTTCATACCTGGCTGGAAACCATGGGCGGGAGCCTCCATGTGCTGACCGATGCGGAATACGCGCAGATCGACGGGCGCGTCGCTTCCGTGAAGGACGAATGGGTGGAAATCCTCAACAAGGCCGGATACCCCGGAGCCGCCATGGCCGAACGCATCCACGAACTGCAGGCAACCTATGCCAGGCCGTGGAAGGACAGCCGTTCCATGAAGATCTTCCAGGAAGGCGTGAAAAAGTAATCCGCCGTTCACAGCGTACCTGTCGCATCCGCATCCGCTCCTATGGGCGATGCGGATGCGTCCTGTAAATTTTTTGCCGTGCCGCGAGGCTCCCCCGGTCTCCGGCCAAAGGAAAAAGATATGGAGAATTCCCGCATCGCCGGTTCCGTTCAGGACGCCGGACTCCCCCGTATTCTGGACAGAGCCGCCGCCGTACTGCGAACGACGGAAAAGCCGGCCTTCATCCTCAGCGCGGCGGGCATGGGCATATTCATGCTTATGGTCATGCTCACCTTCGCCGATGTGTTTCTGCGCTATTTGTTCGGCAGCTCCATACCGGGTACGACGGAGCTGACGGAACTTCTCATGGTGATCGTCGTCTTTTCCTCCGTTGCCGTCACGCAGTGGCAGAAAAGTCACGTCACCATGGATATTCTCACGTCGAGGCTGAAGGAACCCTCCCGCGCGCTTCTTGAAGTGGTGACGGGATTCTGGTCCGTGGTCATCGTGCTGTTCTGCGCCTGGACCACGTTCCGTTACGGCATGAAGACCTCTTCCGTGACGCTGGTGCTCCGTATTCCGCTGGAGCCGTTCATCTGCTTTGCCGGATTCGGCTTCTGCATGCTGGCCGTCGCCCTGCTGACGCAGCTTCTTGAAGTCATGGCTTCGGCCATACGGCAGAACGGCACGGCCAGAACGCTGCTTGCCCTGGCTGCGGGCATTCTCTGCGTGGCCGTCATGTGGTACGTCGCCACGCACAGGGTTCCGGGCATGTCCTCCATCAAGGTGGGGGTGGCCGGGCTGACGCTGCTTTTCGTTCTCTTTTTCCTCGGAGTGCCCGTAGCCTTCGCCCTTGTGGCCACGGGACTCATATTCATAGCGCAGCTCAAGGGTATTCCGGCATCCTTCGGCACTACGGGCAAGGCGCTCTACGCCACGGCGGGGAGCTATTCCTGGGCTCCTCTGATGTTCTTCATGCTTATGGGCTACCTGTGCTTCTATGCCCGCTTCGGGGAGGACATCTACAACTGTGCGCGCAAGTGGATGGGCCACATGCGCGGCGGGCTGGCCATGGGCAGCGTGGTGGCCTGTTCCCTGTTCGGCGCCGTGGTGGGCGACGTGCTTTCCGGCAGTATCGCCATGGCGGCCATAGCCCTGCCCGAAATGCGCAAGAACGGATACGACGATGAGCTTGCCGTGGGCACGCTGGCCTGTTCCGGCACCATAGGCTGCCTCATCCCGCCGAGCACCACGTTCATCATCTACGGCGTGCTGGCGCAGCAGTCCATAGGCGATCTGTTCATTGCAGGCATCATTCCGGGCATTGTGTGCATGTTCTGCTTCATGCTGGCGGTATGGCTCATGGTATGCAGAAAGCCGTCGCTCGCGCCCCGCCTGCCCCGCGCCTCCATGACGGAGCGCATCGTTTCGCTCAAATCCGGCCTGCCGATCATGCTCATCTTCCTTCTCGTCATCGGCGGCATTTACGGCGGCGTGTTCACCGCCACCGAAGGCGGAGGCATCGGCGCCTGCGGTACGCTCATCCTTGCGCTGCTCATGCGCCGCCTCAGCCTGAAGGACTTCATCCATACGCTTCAGGATTCGGCAAAGTACATTTCCATGTGCTTCACCGTGCTGTGCGGCGCCATCGTGCTCAGCTACTTCATGGCCATGACGCGTATTCCCATGGTGCTCGCCAACACCATCGCAGGCATGGATCTGCCCGCCATGCTGGTCATGGCGGCCATCGTGCTGGTATTCCTCATTCTGGGCTGTTTTCTTCCTTCCATGCCGCTGCTGCTCATCTGCGTGCCCATTTTCGTGCCCATCGCCAAGGTGTTCGGATGGGATCTCATCTGGTTCGGCGTCATCATCGTCATTCTCGACAACATGGCGTCCATCACGCCGCCTTTCGGCATCAGTCTCTTCGTCATGAAGGAAGTGGCATCCGTTTCGCTGGGAACGATGTACCGCGCGGCCGTGCCCTTTGTGGCGGCGCTGCTCGTGTGCCTGTTCATCATCATTCTCTTCCCGCCCCTGTCCACGCTGCTGCCCGCACTGATGAAGGGATAGCGGCAGGATGAGCCCGCGGCGCGGCGGGTCGGAAAAGGCATAAAAGAACCCCCTCGGGCGTACGGCGTATGCCGGGCTTCGAGGGGGCTTTTTGTATTATCTGCGCGCGAGTTCCCGCTCCATGTCGCGGGATTCGGCGCGTCGCTTGAGCTCTTCACGCTGATCGTGCAGCTTGCGGCCCCGGGCGAGGGCTATTTCCAGCTTGACCTTGCCGTGCTTGAAGTAAATTTTCACAGGTACCACGGTAAGACCCTTCTGCTCGATGCGCGTGGCAAGCATGTGTATCTCGCGGTGATGGAGCAGGAGCTTCTTGTCACGGTCGGGTTCCTGCAGCACATAGCCGCCGCGGTCGTACGGCGCTATGCGCATACCGACCACGAAGGCCTCGCCTTCGCGGCATTCCACGAAGCTGTCTCCGAAACTGACCTGTCCGGCCCGGAGGCTTTTCACTTCCGGCCCGGTAAGGACGATGCCCGCTTCGAAAAATTCAAGAAATTCGTAATACTGGCGGGCCTTGCGGTTGTCTATGCGGGGTGTGTCGGCCATATCCGGCTCCCAAGATCATATAAAGAGGAGCCCGAAAGCTCCGTTGAAATACACTAAACAGGAATAATTCCCATAACTTTCTGGTAGCATACAAGGCTTCTGCCCGCAAGGGCCGGCGCTTCGGAGACCGGTCCCCCGGATTTCGGTTTCAGCCCTTCATGCCCGAAATGAGCGCGTAGATCTCGCCCGTGGTCCAGCCGCGTGCGCGGGACTGCACGCGCCGTGCCACGGCACGGGGAGCGCCGCCCAAGGGGCGTTCTTCCTCAATGAGGGCGAGCACTTCTTCCCTGCTGCTTCTGGCATGTCCTTCGGGCGGGCCGAGCACCACCGTCACTTCGCCGAGTATGCCGGAAAGGTCGGGCACGGCATCAAGGCGGAAGCGCAGATATTCCTCATGCGTCTTGGTCAGTTCCCGTGCGACGCATACTTCACGCGGGCCGAGCAGGGCGAGTGCGTTTTCCAGCGTTTCCGGCAGTCTGTCCTTGCGTTCAAAAAAAACCAGCGTGACGGGAAGCGTCGCGTAAGGGGCGAGAGCCGCCTCCTGATCGGAGCGCTTGCGCGGCAGAAAACCGAAGAAGACGAAGGGCTGGGGCGGAATGCCGGAACCGGCGAGCGCCGTAACGGGCGCGCACGGGCCGGGAATGACGGAAACGGGCAGTCCGGCTTCCCTGCAGGCTCGGATGACCACATAGCCGGGGTCGGCCATGACGGGCATGCCCGCATCGGAAATAAGGGCGATGTTTTTGCCTTCGCGCAGCAGTTCCAGCACGGAGGCGGCCTTTTCCTTTTCGTTGTGGTCGTGATAGCTGACGAATCGGCGCACCGTCACGCCCCAGCGGGCGCAGGCGAGGCCTTCGCGCTTGGTGTCTTCGGCCAGCACGATGTCCGCCTCTTCCAGGCAGGCGCGGGCGCGGGGGGAAAGATCACCAGGGTTGCCAAGAGGAGTCCCCACCACCCAGAGCGTGCCGGGCTCCCTGATCTGCGTATTCGATGACATTTCGTATGAGCTCCGTTTGGTAGGTTCCCTGCGCGGCCGTCACGCAGACAAGGTCGATGCGGCAGGGGCGGCCCCAGGCCCCGTGTTCGGCAAGCCATGCCCGAGAGGCGCGGCGCAGCGTGTTTTTCTTGGCCGCGGTTAGCGCCTCGAAGGGCCTTTGCATGCCGCCCTGCGAGCGCGTCTTCACTTCCACGAACACAAGGGTGTCACGCTCCTGCGCCACGATGTCAAGTTCCAGGTGGCCGCTCTTCCAGTTGCGGGCAAGGATGCGCCAGCCCATGCGGCAGAGCATGGCGCAGGCGGCCTCTTCTCCTTCCGTGCCCGTGCGTGCCGCCTCTTTGCCTGCCTTCTGCCGGGAAAAGGGCGCGCTCAGCAAAGCCAGCCCTGCTCCTGTTCCTTTTTCGGCAGCACGCTGCGGAAATCCAGCCTGTGCAGCGGACAGGGGCCGTATTTTTTCAGGGCTTCCCGGTGTTCCTTGGTGCCGTAGCCCTTGTGCCGGGCAAAGCCGTATTCGGGCCAGCGTGCGTCGAGCCTGGTCATGAGATCGTCGCGGAAGGTTTTGGCCAGAATGGACGCCGCGGAAATGGAAGGAATGAGGGCGTCGCCGTCCACCACGGCTTCCTGTTCGGGCAGCGGGATGCCGAAGGAACGGAAATAGAGCGGAGGAATGATCTGCGTGCCGTCGATGAGAAGACGCGCGGGCACGGCTTTTTCCTTCACCTTCATGCGCACGCGCATGGCGGCTACGGCGCGCGTCATGGCCATGAGCGAGGCCTGAAGAATGTTGATGCGCGAAATTTCGTTCATCCACGCGAGCCCTATGCCCCAGCCCACGGCAAGGCTCCGTATTTCCACGGCCAGCCTTTCCCTTTCCTGCGCCTTGAGCGCCTTGGAATCGTCCAGCCCCATGAGGTCGAACCCGTCGGCAAAAATGACGGCTCCGGCCACGACGGGGCCGGCAAGGCAGCCTCTGCCGGCTTCGTCGGTTCCGGCGGTAAGCGGTTCCTGCATATCCGGGGCGCTGAACAGCATCCCCTGTTCGATGACGGCTTTTTTGCGGATTCGGGCCATGGACAACCTGCTCGCGTGAAAAGAAAGAGGGACATCATAGACAAAATCCCCCGCCGGAAGGACCCGGAAGGGGATTGTCTCTGCTCGAAACCAGGGCCCGGGCAGGCCGGGCCGGAATCCTAGTAGCGGTTGCGGGGCTTGATGCGGGCAGCCTTACCGCGCAGATCGCGCAGGTAGTACAGGCGGGAACGACGCACGCGGCCTTCGGTCACCACTTCGATGCGGTCGATGAAGGGGGAGTGCATGGGCAGGATGCGTTCCACGCCCACGCCGTCGGAAATCTTGCGGACGGTGAAGGTGGAGCCGGTGGTGCCGCGCTGAATGCGGATCACGTTGCCCTGGAACATCTGGATACGTTCCTTTTCGCCTTCGACGATACGCAGATACACCTTGATGGTGTCGCCGGGCTTGAAGGACGGGATGTCCATACGCATGTGTTCGCGTTCAATCTTCTTGATGATATCCATGGGGGACTCTCCTTGAGGAAATGGTGTTTATCCCCGGTCGCCGAGCAGCCTGTCCAGAAGAATGGCGGCGGCGGCGCGAACGGGAAGATGATTGTATTCGTCCATCCAGCGCAGTGGCGGCAGGACGGCGTCGCATTGCTCCAACACCTCAGGCGCAATGCCATGCCCGGTTCCCAGCAGAAGGAGCACGGGCCTGTCCGCGAGCCTGTCTCGCACCTCGTCGAAGGTGGAGGCGGGCCGGCGTTCCCGGTGTTTTTTATCTAGGAGAGGCTGGGCACTGGTGCCGACCACGAAGGGCGGCAGGCCGCGATCGGTTGTCAACGTCGCAATCGCGCTTTCCAGAGATTCCTCAGGCCTGACCAGTCGAAGGGCTTCGGCTCTGTCGGCGTTGAACGACAGGCCGGGTCCTTCCGTCCAATGAGAGAGCAGTGTTGCCAAGAGTCTGAGCTGATCCTTCAGCGGCGTGACCACGAAGAATCCACTGATCCCATAGGTGCGGGAAATTCGTGCTATATCGTGAATATCGAGGTTTGTCAAAGAGGTTGTGCCCGTTTTCCGATCTTTTAATCGCACGGGATGATGCAGCAGGGCCACGGAAAGGTTTTTGGCAGGGCGGAAGCGGGGAGCGGCGCGAAGAATTTCCCTGTCGTGATGGGTAAGCACGGCGTGGTCGAGCAGATCGGGCCTGTGTTTTGCCGTAGCCAGCACCGACTGTTCCCTCCGCCATGCGGCGATGTGGGCGTGATTGCCCCCCTGCAGCACGGCGGGAACCTCGAGTCCCTCGAAGTTTTCCGGCCGGGTGTACTGCGGGTATTCCAGAAGTCCGTTGCTGAAACTTTCCTCGTCGCCTGATTCATCCTTGCCCATGAAGCCGGGCTGCAGACGGGCCGTGGCCTCGATGACGGCAAGGGCCGCCGCTTCGCCGCCGTTGAGAACCGCTTCGCCCACGCATACGGGTTCCACGGGCAGAAGGTCGAAAAGGCGCGCGTCGAAGCCCTCGTAGCGGCCGCATACCAGGGTGAGTTCCTCTTCCTTCGCAAGTTCCCGGGCGAGAGCCTGCGTGAAGGGCCGCCCCGCAGGCGTGAGCGCGATGAGCCGCCCCTTTCTGCCGTTGCAGGGCGGAAGTTCGCGCAGGGTGCGCACCAGAGGATCAAGCATGAGCACCATGCCCGGGCCGCCGCCGTAGGGACGGTCGTCTACGGAATGATGGCGGTCCGTGCTCTTGTCGCGCGGGTTGGAGAAGGTAAACTCCACAATGCCCGCTTCCCGCGCCTTTTCCATGAGACCGCTGGAAAGGGGCGAGTCGAACCACTCGGGAAACAGGGTGACCAGATGGTAACGCATGGGCTTACGCTTTGGAGGAAGAGGCCGCGTCTTCCTCTTCCTGCCCGTCGTCGGGCAGGTCTGCGGCGGCGCCTTCCCGGTACAGGTCGAGCAGGCCTTCCGGGGGGGCGATGGTGGCCGTTTCCGCCGTAAGGTCGATATCCCGCACGAACTCGGGCACGGCGGGGAACAGTATTTCGTAGCCGCCTTCCTTCTCGGGCGCGCGGATGACCCACATCTCCTGTCCGGCGGGGAAATCCACGTTCTCCAGTTCTCCCACCACCGTACCGTCTTCAAGGCGCACGGAAAGACCGATGAGGTCGCGCAGATACGGTTCGTCCTCCTCCGCCTCGGGCAGGAAGGAGGCGTCGATGAGCAGTTCCTGACCGCGCAGCTGTTCGGCTTTGGAACGGTCGTTGCAGCCTTCGATGCTCAGGATGAGCTGATCTTTCCACAGATGCCATTCGCGGATGCGCACGGGGCGCGGCGCGAAGCGTCCGGCACGCAGCATGAGCGGCTTTTCCAGAAGATCGGCGGAATCGGCGTAATAATCCACACGGATCTCGCCCTTGACGCCGTGGGGCTTGGTGAGGCGCCCCAGAACAACGAGAGAGGACGCGGGCATTATTCGAGAATTTCCAGAACGACGCGTTTTTTCGTCTTGGCGGACACCGCGCCGAGAATGGTGCGGATGGCGCGCGCCGTGCGCCCCTGCTTGCCGATGATCTTGCCGAGGTCGTCGCGGGAGACGGAAAGTTCCAGCACGGAGCCCTGATCGTTTTCCGATTCGCTCACGGCCACCTGATCGGGGTTGTCCACCAGCGATCTGGCGATGAATTCCACAAGTTCTTTCTGTTGCATGAAGATCTCCACGCGCGTCTGCCTCATGGGGCATGCGCGAAATTTTCTGCACAGTAGCATTCCGCTCCGCCGCCCGTCAATCAAGGCGGGAGACCGTTTTTCCGGTCTGTGTTTCCGAAGAAATTCCTGCACTGGGGGGATATGGCGGAAGCTCCCGGCTCTTCCTGCCGGGGAGCGGAAACGCGGGAGAGGGACGGAATAGCTGTTTCCCCCCTCTGGACGAAAAATGCGCGCGAAGCCGGAGCTTCGCGCGCATTCGGGTTAAAGGGAGATCAGACTAGGCCCACTGCACCAGACCGGAGCGGAGCACGTTGTCCATGGGATCGGCAAAGGGCACCACGCGCAGGCCGTAGGCATGGAGGCCGTTTTCCCTGGCCGTGCAGGCGGCCTCATAGGTGAGGATGCCGTTTTCCTCACCGGTGAGGGTGAGGTTGATGATCTGCGGTTCGTCGGTGAAGTTCGCGCCGTCGCTCACGCCGAGCACGAACTGGGCGAGCAGTTCGTCGCTCTTCATTTCTCCGGGGTTCAGGGTGAGCTTCACGGTGAAGGGCTTGCCGCAGTACACGGTATCGCCTTCCAGACCGGAAACCTCGATGGACTGGATGCTGGCGGTGTTGAAGCGTCCGGGGATGTTCTTCTGCCATTCGGTGAGTCTGCGGGCCTTGGCCTGACGGTCGGCATCCATGGCCACGCCGCGGCGGGCGGCCGGGATGTAGATCTTTTCCATGTAGTCGCGCACCATGCGGCGGCAGCCGTACATGGCGGTGAGCGTCTGCAGGGAGTTCTTGGCCACGGCTATCCAGCCGTGGGGCAGGGCGTCGGAATCACGCTGGAAGAACAGCGGCACCACGTCGTTTTCCAGAATCTGGTACAGGCTTTCGGCGTCGGCATAGTCGTTCTGTTCGGCGGAGAGGGTGGCATAGGTGGCCTTGGGACCGATGGTCCAGCCGTTCTTGCCGTTGTCGCCTTCCACCCACCAGCCGTCGGAGATGCTGAGGTTGATGCCGCCGTTGACCGGCACCTTTTCGCCGCTGGTGCCGCTGGCTTCATGAGGACGGCGGGGCGTGTTGAGCCACACGTCGCAGCCGCGGGAGAGCAGGCGGGACACTTCGAGGTTGTAGTTTTCCACGAAGAAGATCTTGCCGAAGAAGCGGGGATCGCGCGACCAGCGCACCACGTCTTCGATAAGTTCAATACCCTTGCTGTCCGCAGGATGGGCCTTGCCGGCCATGACGAGCACGGTGGGACGGTTCGGGTCGTTGAGCAGACGGGCGAGGCGGTCGGGATCGGCAAAGAGCATGGTGGCGCGCTTGTAGGGAGCGAAGCGGCGGGCGAAGCCGATGATGAGCGTGTTCTGCGTGAGGTTCGAGAGCCACTGTACGCGCTGATCGCCGGAGATGTCGGAATAGGCGGAGCACTGGGGCAGGCGTTCGCGCAGAGCGTCGATGAGCGTCTGCTTCTGTGCGCGGCGGGCGGCCCAGAATTCATCGTCGGGAATGGACTGCACCTTGTTCCAGGCCGGATCCTCGGGGCGCAGGTCGAGCCAGTTGGCGCCGAGGTAGTGCCAGAGCAGAATGCGGAAGGCGGGGCCCACATAGGAGGCGGTGTGCACGCCGTTGGTCACATGGCCGATGGGCAGTTCCGCTTCGGCGAAGCCCTTCCAGATGTTGCGCCACATGCGGCGGGAAACCATGCCGTGCATGGCGCTCACGCCGTTGGCCTGGGAGGACATGCGCAGGGCGAGCACCGTCATGTCGAAGTTGTTGGGATCGCCTCCGTCCTGACGGCCGAGAGCGAGGAAGTCCGCCCATTCCAGACCGAGCATTTCGGCGAAGGGCGGGAAGTAGCGGTGCATGAGATCCACGGAGAAGCGTTCGTTGCCGGCGTCCACGGGGGTGTGCGTGGTGAACACGCAGGAGCTGCGCACGAGGGTCTTGGCTTCTTCCAGGGTGAGGTCGTCGCCCTTCATGTGCTGGCGCAGGCGTTCCAGCACGAGGAAGGCGGAATGACCTTCGTTCATGTGCCAGACGGAAGGCGTGATGCCGAGTGCGGCCAGCATACGCACGCCGCCGATGCCCAGCAGGATTTCCTGACGCATACGCACGTCGCGGTCGGCCTCATAGAGACGCGCGGTGATGCGGCGGTCGTCGTCGTTGTTCTTGGATACGTTGGTATCCATGAGATACAGCGGCACGCGGCCCACCTGCAGCTTCCAGATGCGGGCGTACAGGGTGCGGGAACCGAGGGGCAGGGAAATCATGAGCGGGTCGCCCTTGTCGTCGAGCATGGCTTCGAGGGGTAGGCACGCGGGCTGATTTTCGGGGTACTGCGGGTTCTGATGGCCGCGCTTGTCCACGGTCTGCTGGAAGTAGCCGTTCAGGTAGAACAGGCCCACGCCGATGAGGGGAAGGCGTTCGTCGCTGGAGGACTTCAGGTGATCGCCGGAAAGCACGCCGAGGCCGCCGGAATAGAGCTGCAGGCTTTCATGCAGACCGTATTCCGTGGAGAAGTAGGCGATGGGACGTTCGGGGGAAATCACCGTGGTGCCGTCTTCCAGCGTGTCGGTGACGAGCGGCTGCGCCATGTAGGCGTCGAATTCTTCGGCGAGCTTGTTCAGACGCGTCACGAAGGTGACGTCGGCGGCAAGGTCGTGCAGACGGCTCGGCGAGGTACGTTCCACCATGGCGATGGGATTGTGGCCGGATTCCTCCCACAGATCGGGGTCCATTCCCTTGAAGAGAGCCATGGCTTCGGGCTGCCAGCACCACCAGACGTTGTTGGCAAGGTCGCGCAGGCGGCTCAGTTCGGCGGGCAGTTCCGACACGGCGTTAAGCGTGCGCAGGAAGGGGATGGAAGAAGGACGCATGGCGAGTTCCTTGGAGATGGAGGATGCTTTGTGGCTGGAGGCGAAACGACGGGAGTGGGCCTTTTCGTTGGCCATGTCGTAGGCCTGTCTGTAGAGCTGGAAGAACTGATCCCACGAGGCGTGGGCTGCGGCGGCGCGCACGGTGCGGCGGCGCTGGTCGAGTTCCTCGGCGGAGCAGGAAGCGCAGTGAACGATGACGTCGGCCAGAGAATCCACGGTGCGGGCGTAATCGGCGTTGCGGCGGGCGATGACGCCTATGCCGGGCTGGATGCCGATTTCGTTTTCCATCTGGCGGATCCAGAGGCCGAAGCCGGAAAGATCGGTGGTGACGGTGGGCACGCTGTAGGCGGCGCTTTCATGGGGAGTATAGCCCCAGGGCTCGTACCAGGAGGGGAACACGCCGAGATCGCAGCCGGAGAGCACGTCGAAATAGGGCATGTTGAAGAAGCCGTCGTGCCCGTCGAGCAGAGCGGGAACGAACACGACCTGCACGTTGTCGTCCTTCTCGTTGTTCAGACCGAGGCGGCGGCAGGTGGTGAGAATGGGATCGTTGGGAGCGTCGTAGACCTGATGGCTGGTGATGAAGCCGGCTTCGGGCATGGAAGGATCGGCCGTCACGGAAGGATCGCCGCTTATGGCCTTTTCGTTCACGCCGGTATGGCCGCCCATCATGAGCATGAGCGCGAGCACCTTGTTGGAGGTGTTCTTCATGGACTTCTTGGCCTTGGCGAGCGCGTCGAGGAAGAGGTCCACGCCCTTGTTGTGATACTCGTAGCGGCCGGAAATGACGAGAATGCGGGTATCGGGGGTGATTTCCCGGCGGAGCAGGCGGCTTACGGGCGCAAGGAGCTTTTCACGGTTCTTCAGGGCGCTTTCGCGGTCGGCGCTGTAGTCGTGGATGACGGAAAGATCGAGCCCGTTGTCGGTGATGATGTCGGGCGTGCGGCCGAGGAAGACGCGGGCCTCTTCGGCGGTGATGCCGCTCACCGTGGTGAACACGTCGGCCTCGCGGGCGCTCACGGTTTCCATGGAGCACTTGGCCGTGACGTTGTAGCGGTAGGCTTCCTGCGAGGGAGAGATTTCCGACATGCGGGCGTAGATGTCCACGCCGTTGCCGGCCATGGCGCGGCCGAGCACGGTGGCGTGGGTGGTGAACACCGTACCCATGGTGGGCGCGAGCTGCTTGAGGGCGAGAATGCCCGCGCCGCACATCCATTCATGGAAGTGGGCCACGCCGTGGCTCTTGTTGCGCGTGGCGAGAACCTGATGGATGGTGGCGATGACTTCGCCGCAGGTGTAGCTGAACAGCACGGGTTCGATATAGTCCCAGCCGCCGGAAAGAGAGTCGACGCCGTAGCGTTCCCAGAGCTGGCGCAGTATCTGATTCGAGTCGTGGCGGCCGTTGAAGTCCACGAGGATGACGCGCGGACGGCCGGGGATTTCCCAGCGGCCGAAGCGGCAGCGCAGATCCTTGTCCTTCAGGGGGTAACGCAGAGCGTCCCAGCAGGGTTCGTCCGTCTCGGTGAACTCCGTGTTTTTCTTGGTGTCCGGGCCGATGAGGAAATACTCGCCGTTGTAGGCGTTCATGGCCTGCTGCGCCTTGCTTGCGACGACTTCATAAATGCCGCCGACTTTGTTGCACACTTCCCAGCTGACCTCGAAAAGGTGGGTGCGTGAAGGTTGGTTCATGGAAACTCCGTAAAGGGTGGATTCCAACGCGAAGGGCCTCGCTTTCCCCGGAACGGGGAGAGCGGGGCCGCGGCGTTGGTTCTTTGGTATGGCTACTGGTTGGATTTGGCAACGAGCCGTATGCGCAAGTCCGCCAGAATGTTCATGAAGTTGGTATAGGCCTCAAGGGGCGTCCCGTAAGGCGACAGAGCCGGGTACGCGTTGCCGTCCGAGGTGCGGATGGTACCCATGTAGTAGAGGTGATCGGATGTCTGCAGTTTCCTCCATATTCCGGTGAGTTCTTCATCGTTGAGGTAGTCCACCAGCCCCTGACATTCGCAGAGGGCGCGGAAGGCGTCCTTCTGCATGTCGTTGCCGAGCCAGGGAGCAAGGTCGCCCGCCCGGGACATGGGGTAGGGAACATCCAGCGCGGCGTAGGCGCCGTAGCGGTCGGCCGCCTCGGATACGGTGAGGAAGTCGAATTCCGGGTCGCTCAGAATCTGATCCGGCAGAGCGTGCATGAACTCGAAAATGCCCGTTTCGGCGCCCTGATGTTCACCGAAGCTTTCGTAGTTCATGGAAAGGTTGATGACTTCTCCGTTGCCTTTCACGCTGCGCAGCCAGTGGGCGTAGGTTTCGGCCATGAGCGGATAGGCCGCCCACGAACGGTCGGAGAAGCGGGAGGCGATGTCGGCGGAAAGAGAGGGACTCGTCAGCATGAGCTTCATGCCCGGGCAGCCTTCAGGACGGTAGACGAAGTGCGGGCTGCGCCAGTCGAGCACGTCGGCCGCGCCTTCGGCGAGGATGACGGCATAGCCCATGTCCTCCGCCATGCGGGCCACGTCGTTGCTGTAGATGAGCTCGGTGTTGCGGAAGGCGCGGGGATGCTGGCCGAACAGCTCGTGCATACGTTCGCGGTGGCGGCGTACCGTCGCGCGGAATTCCTCTTCGGAGAAGAGGCAGGAGAGACCGTGGTTGTCGGTTTCATCCAGAAATTCCACACAGCCTGTACGGGCAAGGGCCTTGAAGCTTTCCAGAGCCTCCGGCGCATAGGTCTCGAGCTGCTCGATGACGGTGCCGGAAAGGGAAAACGATACGCGGAAGCGTCCCTGATGACGTTCGATAAGCTCAAGAAGCAGCGCGTTCATGGGCAGGTAGCAGGTTTGGGCCACCTTGCGGATGATGCTGCGGTTCAGTTCCACATCTTCATAGTCGTTCTTCGCCCCCATGTCGAAGAATCCGTAGGGGCGTAAACGGCAGGGCTGATGAACTTCAAAGGTAAAGCATACGGAAGGCATGGCTCAACTCCGGGCATTGGGGCAGACATGGGCGTAGGCATCGAGAATGCCGTCGGCGGCGCGTTCCCAGGTGAGGGTCTGCAGCGCTTCCTGGCAGAGCCTGAGGCTTTCGGCGGCCATGTCGGGATGGTTCAGCACGTCAAGGATTCTGTCGGCCATCTGACGCACGTCCCAGTAGTCCACGGTCAGGGCTCCGGGCAGCACTTCGGCGCAGCCCGACTGCTTGGAAAGCAGAATGGGCGCGCCGCACTGCAGAGCTTCCAGCGGAGCGATGCCGAACGGTTCGGACACGCTGGGCATGACGTAAAGGTCGGCCATGGAATACATGCGCTGCACTTCCCTGCCGCGCATGAAGCCGGGGAAGTGGAAACGGCTGCCCATGCGCAGCTGCGCGACGCGGCGGATCATCCGCGGCAGAAGGTCGCCGTTGCCGGCCATGATGAAGCGCACGTCGGGCATTTCGTTGAGCACGAGGCGCGCGGCTTCCACGAAGTATTCCGGCCCCTTCTGGAAGGTGACGCGGCCCATGAACAGGACGCGCTTCTCCTCCCGGACAAGTTCGGGAATCTCGAAGGTGGGAATTTCCTCATGCAGGAAGGCGCCGTTGTACACCACGGAAACCTTTTCCGGCGGAACGCCGTAGCGTTCCACGGCCACCTGCTTGGTGCGCTGGCTGACCGCGATGACGTGATCCGCAGCCTGCAGACCGTCGCGTTCGATGTTGTATATCTTATCATAGCCGTGATCGCCGCAGCGGTCAAACTCCGTGGCGTGCAGATGCGCGACGAAGGGCAGTCCGCTCAGGCGGCTGGCCGCGATGGCGGCCGGGTAGGTCATCCAGTCGTGGGCATGGATGACGTCGGCCTTCTTCTTCATGTGTTCTTCCAGCACCACGGCGGTGGCGGCGGTGCTGAAGCGGTACACCTCGTCCATGAGGTCGTCGTGGTATCCGCCCCGGAAGTGGCTGATCTCCTCGACATACTGGTCGTTTTCCCGGAAAACGTCGGGGTCGATGTCGCGCCGGCCGAATTCGTAGCTGCCGTAAGGATTGAGTCTTGCGCTTACGGGGCGCATGAACAGGTGGGCGAACTCATCGGCCTCCTGCTGCTGGTGCACCTTTTCCACGGCCTTTTTCAGGGCCCGCGAAATGGGAATGCCGGAGGCGGAACGAAGAAAGGTTCCGCTCGGCGACGAATCGGCCTTCATGCTGGGCAGGATGAAGGCGATGTCCGTTCCTTTTTCCATAAGCCCCTGCGTTATGCCGTAGCAGGCCGTCCCCAGCCCGCCGCTGATATGCGGCGGAAATTCCCATCCAAGCATCAGAACGCGCATTATGTTATCCCCCGTTATATCGGATAAAATGAAAAACTCTGTTAACGGATGTCCCGGCCGGCTTCCTCAAGGGAATCCAGCCAGCGTTTCCATTCTCCCGTGTTATAGTGTTTGATGGTGAGCAGCAGACGGAGAGCTTCCGCAGAACTCCAGGCCTGCGCGATGCAGCCCCCCGGCGTATGGGGCGCCTCTCCGTCGAAAATTTCCGACATGCTGCCCAGACCGGCCTCCTGAAGGTGCACGGTGAAGAGCGGCGTGAGCGCGGTGATCGCGTCGCGCACGGCCTTGGGCGTACGGGCCGTTTTTACCACGGCGTCCATGTACGCGCCCGCGGGCCACGGCCATACCGTGCCCTGATGATAGGCCTTGTCGCGTTCCTTCTGCGCGCCCCGGCATACGGGCCGATATTCGGGATCGGAGGGGGAAAGCGTGCGCAGTCCGAAGGGCGTGAGCAGATGTTCGCGCACGCATTTCACCACGGAGGCCTGTATCTTCTGCGGCAGGGGGGAACAGGGCACGGCCACGGCGAAGATCTGGTTGGGGCGTATATGTCTGCCCGGACCTTCTTCGGGGTGCCAGGTGTCGTACAGGCCCCCGCCCATGAGAGCGGCGTCTTCTTCCGAAGGTCGGAAGACACGGTTGAACGCCTTTTTCAGGCGGGGCAGCAGCGCCGTTTCCGCGGGCGGCATTTCTTCAAAGGTTCCGGCCAGTTCCTTGGCAAAGGAAAGGGCGTCGAACCACAGGGCGTTCAGCTCCACCGCGCAGCCGTGACGGGGCGTGACGGGTATGCCGTCTATGGAGGCGTCCATCCAGGTGAGCTGCGTCGTCGCGTTTCCGGTATGCAGCAGGCCTTCCTCGTCGGCATATACGAGCATGTCGCCGTTTTCATCGGGCATGGTGCCTGCGGCGAAGCTGTGCAGAATGTCCTTGATGACGGGCCAGCAGGTTCTTTTGATGAAGGGCATTTCCTTCGGGCAGGCAATGGCCAGACGATGCACGGCCAGCATGTACCACAGCGAGGCGTCGGCGGAGTTGAAGGCCGGTTCTCCGTTGCCCGCGCCGATGAGATTGGGCACGAGGCCGTTTTTCACCGTGCCGCCTATCTGGCGCAGTATGGCCTTGCCTTCCTTCAGTCTGCCGGAAAGGAAGGTGAGCCCGGGCAGGGCGATGAGCGTGTCGCGCCCCCAGGGGCCGAACCAGTGATAGCCCGCAGGCACGACGGCTTCGCCGCCTGCGGTGATGAGAAAGCGGTCGTTCTCGCGGCGCAGATGTTCCAGAACCGCTTCCTTGAACACGGGCCTGGGAGCGGTGGCCGCATGGCGTTCCCACACGGTTTCCGGCGCCAGGGAAAGCGGCCCGGTACCGGCGGAAATCCAGAGCGGGAATCCGGCCTCGAGCGTGGCGGAAAACTCGCCCGGCATGAGCAGATCTTCCGAAAAATCGTAACCGCGTTCCTTCTCCACGGGGTAGAGCACCTTGAAATACCAGTCGGGGGAGGAGGCGAAGGCGGAACGGTGCAGCCCGGGGTGGGAAATCTGCATGTACAGGGGCGGCACGTCTTTTCCCGCCTGGAAGGAGAAGCCGGGGTACTCGGCATATTCCTTGCCCAGCGTGTGGAGGGAGAAGGCGGAATCTTCGGAAGAGGAAAGGTGGTTGATGTTCCGGCCGGAGAGCAGGGGGCGGAGCACGATGCGCACGGGGCCGAGTTCCCGGGCGGCGGGAGTATCGGCAAGAGCATAGCGGATGATGAGGCGCGAGGAATTTCTGTCGAGAATAAGGGAGCGGAGCAGCGTGATTTCCTCCTCTCCTTCGCCGGAAAGGCGGAAGGCGAAGGTCACGCCGTCGTGATCGCAGACGACTTCCTTGAGAAAACGCCAGCCTTCGGGATAGATGACGCCGGGGTGAACGCGGCTGGAAAGGGGAATGACCCTGCCGTTCACCGCAACGGAATCTTCAAGAGAGGAAAGGAGCATATATCGCCCCGAAGGGGTCTGTACGGCCAGCAGTCCGTGATAGCGGCGGGTATTGCATCCCTGTGCGGTGCCGGAGGAATAGTCCCCCAGAGTGTTGGTGAGGAGCCATTCCCGGTTCATGTTGCTGGTGGGGTGTGACGTATCTGGACGAATATGATATTCCATGAAAAACTCTGATTTGGGAAAATCCTGCCCGTCAGGAAAAAGGAGGGCGAGCCCGGGATTCTGGCACGCTGCGCCGAAATGGCAAGCTTTGAGGGGTCACAGGTGAAGAAAAGAGCATAGTCCCTTTTCAGGGCGCGGAAAAGCCCCTTTCCCATGAGAATGATATCTTGTTTGCCCGGGCATGGCAATGTTGCCGTGTCTGTGCTATCTGCATGGCCATGCAGGGAGGTTCGACATGGATATGCTTGCGGCCGATATTGGCGGAACCCGAAGCCGTTTTTTCAGGTTTTCCTGTAATGGCGGAGAGATATCAATAAAAGAAGGGGTGGTTGTTCCTTCGGTATGCGATAGCTTCGATGCGCTGCTTGAGAAAATTTTTGCTTGTCGGCCGGAAGATGCAGAGAAATGGAAAAAAGTATCTTTGCTGATTTTTGCCGCAGCCGGTCCCGTGAAGGACGGGGGCGTGTCCATGACCAACGCTTCCTTTCGTGTGGAGGCGGGGCCTGCCCTGGCCCGTTTCCCCGGAGCGCGGTGCCTGGTGATGAACGATTTCGAGGCGCAGGCCTGGGCCTGCCTTTCTCCCGCCATGCGCGAGGCGGAACTGCTCCTGCCGGGGCGCGGCGTCTCTGCCTGCGCGGAGCGTTTTGACTTTGCGGCTCTTTCCGGCCTTGCGGAAAGCCGTGCTCCCGTGGCGGTGCTCGGCGCGGGCACGGGGCTTGCGGAAAGCCGTGCTCCCGTGGCGGTGCTCGGCGCGGGCACGGGGCTCGGCGCGGCCTGGCTTCTGCCCGGAGACGGGGCGTCCCGGGGCTCGCGCGTTCTTGCATCGGAAGGCGGGCACATGCCTTTTCCCTTTGAAGGCGGGAGGGAGAGAGACTTTGCCGACTGGCTTGCCGGAAGACTGGGCGGCGGGCCGGTAACGGCGGAACATGTGCTTTCCGGTCCCGGACTGGCGCGTCTTTACGAGTATCTGAGCGGAACGGCTGCGGAACCGGCGCTGTTTACGGCGGAGCCGGGATTTGCCGGTTCCGAATGCTGCGCATGGTATGCGCGTTTTTACGGCCGGTTCTGCCGTATGGCCGCGCTTGCGCTGCTGCCTCAGGCGCTGGTACTGACGGGGGGCGTGGCGGAAAAAAGCCCGGCCCTCGTGCGGCACGGAGAATTTGCAGAGGAGTTCTTCCGGGAAAGGGAGGCTCGCAGGCAGTTGCTTGCCGAGATTCCCGTATGGGTGAACCGTCATCCGCAGGCCGGGCTGTGGGGCGCTGCCCGCGCCGGTGCGGCTTTTGCCGGGCACGCCTAGCAGCTCCCGGTACGGGCGTTTCGCAGGTATCCGGTCGGAATGCCGTCCGTCGGGCAAAGGTTCCGCGGAAGGCTCTTCCGGCCTTTTTCAAGCTTCCGCCGTGAAAGGGCGGAAAAGGAGCAGGTTCATGTTTGAGGAAAACGACGTTCTGGTTCTGTCGCTGGCGCAGGCGCTGAAAAGGCGCGGCCTTGTCTGCGCGAGCGCGGAATCCTGTACCGGTGGTCTGGTGGGAGCCATGCTCACGGCCGTGCCCGGTTCGTCCGACTGGTATCTGGGCGGCGTCATCTCCTACGCCAACAGCGTGAAGCAGGGCCTTCTGCAGGTAAGGGAAGAGGATCTCGCTTCGGTGGGCGCGGTAAGTGAAGCCGTGGTGCGTTCCATGGCTCTCGGCGTATGTGCGGCCGTGGGCGCGGATGCGGCCATGAGCATCAGCGGCGTGGCCGGGCCGGGGGGCGGCAGCGCGGAAAAGCCCGTAGGTACGGTATGGATAGGCTGGGCCCTCAAGGGTGAAAGCCGCGCACGGCTTTTCCATTTTTCCGGCAGCCGCGACGAGGTGCGCGTGCAGGCTGCAAGGGCGGCCGTGAGCGGCCTTGCGGCATGGCTGGAGGAAGCCTGAGAATCAGTCGCCCTTCTTCGGCGCCGTGTTTTTTCCGGTCTCTGTCGTTTCCAGGGAGGGCCGGCGCACGGAGTCGAGGCATGTTCCGTACATGCCGCTTTCGCACTCTTCCATGAATATCTGCCACACGGTGACGAAGAGCACGGCAAGGGTGGGGCCGGTGACGAAGCCGTCCATGCCGAAGAGCATGAAGCCGCCCAGGGTGGAAAGCAGCACGAGAAAGTCGGGCAGTTTGGTGTCGCGCCCTACAAGAAGAGGCCGGAGAAGATTGTCCGCGAGTCCGATGACACATGCGCCGTAGGCGATGAGCAGTCCGCCTTCCCAGTAGTGGCCTACGGCGATGAGATACAGGGCCGTGGGCAGCCAGATGAGCGCGGACCCCACCACCGGGATGAGGGAAAGTATGGTCATCACCACGCCCCACAGCACGGCGGCGCGTATGTCGAGAATCCAGAACATGAGCCCGCCGAGCGCGCCCTGAGCCATGGCCACGAGCAGGCTCCCCTTCACCGTGGCGCGCATGACGCCGGCGAACTTGGAGAACAGCCGCTCTTCCCGGTGATCGCCGAAGGGCAGGGCGCGTATGAGCAGCTCGCGTATGCGTCCGCCGTCCCGCACAAGGAAGAAGGAGATGTACAGCACCAGCGCGAGGTTGGTGAGAAGCTGCGCCGCGCTGCCGCCGAGGGCCATGGTGTTTCTGGCGATGAGGCTGCCCATGGAAAGGGCCGTCCTGCTCAACGCGGCCTTGATCTGCTCCGGCGTATAGCCGTACTGTGCAAGCCATGCCTGAGCCTCGGGGAAATGTTCCTTCAGGCGGTCCACCGCGTCCACCAGAGAGGCCGTTCCCGAGGAGAGCCTGTCGTACAGGGCGACGCCTTCCGCCACGCAGGAATAGAGCAGCCAGGCGAGCGGCAGAATGATGATGAAAAGGCACAGCAGCACGGTGAGCAGCGATGCGAGGTTCGGCTTCATGCCGTATCTGTCGCGCAGGCGTACATGAACCGGCGAAAAGAGCACCGCGATGACCACGGACCAGAACAGCACGTCGAAGAACGGCAGAAGAAGCCATCCGAAAAGCACGGAGGATGCCGCAAGGAGAAGAAGAAAGGCGCGGGCTTCAAAGCTCTGCATGTTGTCGTGCATGGCGTATCCTCCGGCCGTATGCGGCCGCGTCAGTTCTTTTCCAGCCGCGCCTCGAGTCCGGCGTCCAGCCGGACGCGGAACGCACCCTCGCTGCGGTCGATGCGCACCATGCCGGGAGCGGCCTTTTTCATGGGATGGATATATTTGGCCAGGGAATACTGGATGTCGGCGTTTTCCTGGTCTTTCTGCCAGCTTTTGAGCGCCGCGAGCACGCCCGCTTCATGGAGCGTTCTTTCCGGCACCTCCTGTCCCGCATGGTCGCGGCGGATGATGACGTGGGCGCTCGGGCCGTCGGCCGTATGCAGCCAGTAGTCGTGGGGAGCGGCGAGCTTGAGCGCAAGGGCGTTGCCCCTGGTGTCTCTTCCCCGGAGAATGAGAAAACCGTCGCTGCTGCGGAAGGCCTGCACCTGCCTGGGCAGATCTCCGGGCAGGGCGGAGGGCTTTTTCTCCGTACCCGTTTTGGCGCGGGAGGGCGCGGCTCCTGCGCCGGTGACGGAAGCGAGGGTGCGGAGCATGGCGGATTCGGCCCGTTCCTTCTGTTCCCGTACTTCGGCCCGTCGCCTTTCCAGATGTTCCAGCCCGCGGCGTCCGCGCCCGGCCTGATGAAAGAGCTCGGCCATGTTCTCACGCACGGTGAGCCTTTTGTCGAGCCGGAGCGATACGGGGCCTTCCGGGCCGTCCAGAATGACGGATTCGGCCTTTTCTTCCGGGGAAAAGCGGTAGAGCTGGCTTTGCAGCAGAAGGGCGTCCTGCTGCTTTTCACGCATGGCGAGAAGGCGCTTTTCCTCCCCGTCCAGCTTGTCGAGAAGCTTTTTGAGGCGTGTCACTTCGGCGGCGAAGGGCCGCGCCGCGTTTTCTCTGGCCTGCCGGGCAAGCTGTTCATAGACCAGCGTTTCTCCCGCGCGGGCCAGCGCCTCCAGCGGGTCTTCCAGCACATGTTCCTTCCATGTTCCGCCCATGGAGGCAAGCTGCTTTTGAGAAAGCGGCCAGGCCGAGGCTTCGCAGCGCCCGCCCTCGCCTTCATAGAGAAAAACGTCGCCTCCGCCCGCTTCAAGATCCATGAGCAGAGCGCCCGCGTCCAGCGGGTCGAGCCCGGCGAGGCTGCGGCGCAGGGCGGGAGTAAGCACGGGGTATTCCTTCCACCGTTCGGGAGGAAGGGCGAGAACGTCCGCGTCGGGCCAGGAGATGTCTTCGGGGAGGGAGGGGGCTTCGAAAAGCAGGGAGGGACCTTCGCGCAGGTCGAGCAGAAGCCAGACTTCGGGTTCTCCGGCAAGGCCGAGAAAGAGCCTGCGTTCGGGCCATGCGCAGACGGCGTGAATGATGCGCCTGCCGGAAAGATACTTGCGCAGGCGCATGACGAAGGCCGGAGGCTCGGCGTTGACGGGAACGCGGTGTGCGGCGACGAACAGAAGGGGGGCTTTGCGGTCGGCCTTCAGAACAAGGTGACGTTTCCCTTCGCGTCCGTCGCCTCCGTACAGGGTGAATACCGTGACATGGGGACCGGGCGCATGGATTTTTTCCATGCGCGCACCCATGATGCGGGGAATGAGCGCCTCGCAGAAACGGCGGAAAAGGTGGGCATCCATGGCGGCATGGAAGACAGGGACTCAACTGCCCTGTATCTTTTCGCCTTCTTCCTGACGGGCCTTGCAGGAAACACAGAGCGTGGTGACGGGACGCGCCTTGAGTCGTGCGAGGCTGATATCCTCGCCGCACTCTTCGCAGATGCCGTATTCACCGTCGTCCATGCGCTTGAGCGCATCCTGTATCTTGGTGATGAGCTTGCGTTCGCGGTCGCGTATGCGCAGCGTGAAGGAACGGTCCGACTCGGCGGTGGCACGGTCGGAAGGGTCCGCATACGATGAATGGCTGTCCGTCATTTCTTCCAGAGTGGAATCGCCGTTGCGCTGGGCCTCAACGAGCATCTGGTTGAGAAGGTTGCGGAAATATTCCAGATCTTCAGGGGTCAAGGTTCCTCCTGGCAGGCAGTTGCGCCCTGCCGTTTGAATTTCCGTTGTTTAAACCATAAAGGTATCGTTGTAAAGCGGCGAAGTGTTACAGGGGAAGGCTTTTCAGCGCCTGGAGAAGCGTGGGGAAATCCTTCGTCGAGACGGGGGAAAGCCCCTCGGTCTGGAAGGAGAGGAAGGGAATGCCGGCCCCTTCCGCAGCGCCCTTGTCGGAGGTGCTGTCGCCGATGAAGAGCAGTCGGGCGGCCGGAATGTTCCATGTCTTCATGATGAGCAGCGCCCCGTCGGGAGCGGGTTTGGGGCGGGCGACGTGACTTGCCAGAACGATGGGGTCGAAGTAGCCGTGCAGGCGGCAGTTGTCCAGAAGCATGTCCATGCCGTCGGTGCGGTTGGTGTTCATGGCGAGCCGGACGCCCCTTTCCCGGCAGAAGTCGAGCACGTCGTGCAGCCCCGGATAGCAGGTGATGCGGGGCATGATGTCGCGTACATAGGAAATGCGCCTTGCCGCGTCGCGCAGAAGCGGCTGGAGCGGCCTCGGAAACATGGCGTCCATGGCCTGATGCACGGTGGCGGCCTGAACGAAGTCCTCCTGCTCTTTCGTGAGTCTGGGCAGGCCGAGGTAGTCGCGCAGGTAGTTGTAGTAGGCGATGTTGGCTTCGCGCGAGTCGATGACGACGCCGTCGCAGTCGAAAATGATGCCGAGGGGCAGACCGCCGCATTGTTCGGAGATCCGGCCCGCAAGGTCGGTGGCGCAGAGATGGGACATGGCTATCTTACGGTGTCTTCAGGCAGAAAAAAGGTAAGGGTGCGGTTCCATTGCCCGGGGTCGAGTTCGCGTTTCAGGCGGGCGCATTCGTTGCGGCCGCAGAGTGCGGCAAGCTCGGAAACCCTGAAGCTCAGGGCCTTGCCGCCGGAGGGCGTATTCTCCCGGGGGGCTTCCGTATCGGCAAGGGCTGCGGCCATGGCGGCGCTTGCCACCGTGAAGGCCGTGGACTCGGGCATGTCCTGCACGAAGGCAAGCGCCGCGAAAAGCGCCTTTCTCCAGTCCGGCAGGTCTCTTTCCGAAGGCATGGCGGACGGTTCCGCCGTTCTGGTGCGGCCGGAGATGAGCCCGGCCAGATTCATGCGCGCCGCGCCTATGCTGTTTTCCAGCGCGGCCATGTCCAGCGCCTGTTTTTCCTGAAGCCAGAGCAGCAGCAGAATCTGCTGCGCGGTATGGCGCAGAGGTGCTTCCTCTTTTTCCGCGGGAAGCCCCGCCATTTCGTTCAGTGCGCGGCGTTCCGCCGGAGAAAGGTCGGCCGGGGCGCCTTCCGCACCCAGAGTCAGCACGGGGGAACCGCTCGCGCCGTCCCGGCAGGCGCGTTCATAATCGGCAAGGCAGGCGGCGGCCATGGAGCCGGAAAACGGCAGAGCCGGTTCCCAGGCGTTTTCCGGCCTGCGGGGCAGACCGGGCCAGAGCGTGCGGCAGCGCGCAGAATCCGGCATAAGCTCGGCATGAAGATAGGGCAGGGCAAGAAGTAGTGTTTCCATATGGTTGTCGCTCCTTTTTCCACTATAAGGCCGGACGCGATTTCAGGCAATCCTGAAAACGGGCCCGGCGGGCTTTCCGTACGGGGTGAAGCGCTTGACCTTTGCCCTGTCCCTCCCGTATAGGGTATGAACGAACTTGGAGAGAAAGACCCCGGAGGTTTGCCATGTTTGGTATAGGAATGCAGGAACTTCTCGTCATCCTCGTGCTCGTGCTGGTGATATTCGGCGCGAAACGTCTGCCGGAAATCGGCTCCGGTCTCGGCCGCGCCATCCGCAATTTCCGTCAGGCATCGTCCGAGCCTGATGAAATAGACATCACCCCCAAGGACAAGATCAAGAGCGACGAAGACAAGAAGGCGTAAGCCTGCGCCGGGATTTCCCATGACCGTTGAACAGATTTCCGTGTTCGTGGAGAACAGGTCGGGGCAGCTCGGCGACGTGACCCGCGTCCTTGAGGAAGCCGACGTCAACATCCGTGCGCTGTCCCTTTCGGACACCACGGACTTCGGGGTATTGCGCCTTATGGCCGACGATACGCGCAAGGCGCGCGAGGCCCTCGTCAAGGCCGGTTTCACCGTGGGCTCCACTCCCGTGGTGGCCGTGGACGTGGCCGACAGGCCCGGCGGGCTGGGACGGGTGCTCGGGGTCCTTTCCGGGCAGGGCATCAATGTGGAATATCTCTATGCCTACACGCAGCAGGAATCCACAAGGGCCACCATCATTTTCCGTTTCGACCGTACGGATGAGGCGGTAAAGACGCTTCTTGAGCACGGTATCCGCGTACTCGGCCCGGAAGATATAGGCGGGTAGTTTTTTTCTGAAGAAAAGGCCCCGGTTCTGAACCGGGGCCTTTTTCATGCCTGAACGTCCTGTGCGCGCCGGGCGCGTTTTTTCGCCTTCTTTTCCGCGAAGGCTTCCTTTCTTTTTCTGCGTTCCTCCGCTTCTCTGGCGAGGCGCGCGGCGTTTTCCGCCTTTTGCGCGGCCCTGCGGGCTTCGGCTTCCTTTTTCTGCCGGAGGGCTTCCTTCATGCTCAGAATGCAGCCGCACCATTTCTGCCGGTAGATGCCGAGTTCCCTGGAAAGATTGATGCCGTCCCACCACCAGGGGCGGAAATCGCGGTACAGAAAGGCTGCTCCGGCAAGAGCGGCCGCCCTTTCGGCCTCGGCAACGATGCTTTCATGGTGCTGATAGCGGGAATAGAGCAGGCTGGTGGTAAAAGCGTCGAAGCCTTTTTCCGCGGCAAGGGCGGCGGTGCGCTCCATGCGCGGCCGGTAGCAGAGCGCGCAGCGTTTTCCTTCCTCCGTGACGCCGTGAAGGCCGCGCACCCAGAGTCCCGGGTTTGCGGCCTCCCCCTCCTCCAGCAGCGGGACGTTGAGCTTTTCCGATACTTCGCGCATGGCGTCGCGTCGTTTTTTCCATTCCTCCGCAGGGTGGATGTTGGGATTGAAGAAAAAGGCCGCAGGCTCGAAGCCCTCGTCGCGCAGGTGCACGATGGGCATGAGCGAGCACGGGCCGCAGCAGACATGAAGCAGAATACGGGGCATGGGCTACTCTCGGGGCGGACATTCCGGTTGCCGTCTTCCGGGCCGGAAGGGTTTGCGTTTGTTCCGAAGTATCCTTCCCGGGAGGGAAGGGCAAGTCCGGGGAGGCCCCGGCACATGCAGGAGGCGGCCTTCGGGCCGCCTCCGCAGAACAGGGTTTCGGGAGTCCGCGAGAGCCGCGCTACCTGTCGTATTCGTGAGAAAGTTTGAAGATGACGGGACTGAGCAGCAGAAGGCCGATGAGGTTGGGCACGGCCATGAGCGCATTGAGCACGTCGGCAATGTCCCATACGAGATCGAGCGTCATGAGCGCGCCCACGGGGACCACGCATACGAAGATGATGCGGAAGGGCTTGAGCGCCCTGTCGCCGAAAAGGTAGATCCAGCAGCGTTCGGAATACACGCACCAGCCGAGGATGGTGGTGAAGGCGAACATGGCGAGGCAGAGAGAGACCAGGGCCGAGCCTGCGCCGGGCAGGGCGGATTCGAAGGCCGCCGCGGTGAGGGGGGCGCCGGAAAGAGCGCTTTCCGCCGACCAGAGGCCGGAACAGAGAATGGCGAGTCCCGTCATGGTGCAGATGATGATGGTGTCGATGAAGGGGCCGAGCATCCCCACATAGCCCATGGCCACATGGTCGTCGGTGGTGGCGGTGGCGTGGGCCATGGCTGCGGAGCCGAGGCCCGCCTCGTTGGAGAAGATGCCGCGGGCCACGCCCATCTGAAGGGCGAGCATGACGGTGGACCCCGCAAAGCCGCCCGCTGCGGCGCTGCCGGTGAAGGCGTCGTGGAAAATGGTGGCGAACACGCCGGGCACCTTGTCGATGTGGATGATGATGACGATGAGCGAGCAGGCGATGTAGATGAGGGACATGAAGGGTACGAGCCTGCCGGATACCGATCCTATGCGCGAAACGCCGCCGAGAATGACCACGGCGATGAGGATGAACAGAAGTACCGCCGAAACGGCGGGCGGAACGCCGAAGGAGGCGTGCAGCGCGTCCGCGATGGAATGGGACTGCGTCATGTTGCCGATGCCGAAGCCGCAGATGCCGCCGAAAAGGGCGAAGAGCGTACCGAGCCATGCCCATTTTCTGCCCAGACCGTTTTTAATGTAGTACATGGGGCCGCCCACCACATGGCCGCCGGGGGTGACTTCGCGGTATTTCTGGGCGAGCACGGTTTCCGCGTACTTGGTGGCCATGCCCACCATGGCGGTGCACCACATCCAGAACAGCGCTCCCGGACCGCCGGTGAAAATGGCCGTGGCCACGCCTGCGATGTTCCCCACGCCCACGGTGGCGGCAAGGGCCGTCATCAGCGCCTGGAAGGGGGAAAGTTCTCCGTGAACGCCTTCATTCTTGGTGCGGCCCTTCCACATGAGGCGGAAGCCTGCGCCGAGACGCGTCCAAGGAAGGAATTTCAGGCCGAAGGTGAGGTAGAGACCCGTGCCGAGAATGAGGGCCATCATGACGGGTCCCCAGACATATCCGTCCAGCACTTTGATAAAACGGGAGAATTCTTCCATGTCGCAATCTCCTCGCCCCGTTCGGGAACGTTCCTTTTCAAGCAGATCCGCCGCCGGAAAGGCCGGACGTGTACGGCGCTCGCCCTGCGGAAGGGACCGGGCTCTTATTAAACATTTCTGTTGATAGCATCGAAAAATAATACATGGCAAGAAAAATATACTGGCGCGGAAAAAAGAGTAATTTTTTATCGGGGACGCTGTTTTTCCGCAGAGTTTTTTACTTTGTTCCGGGCAGGGTCGTGCGGCGCATGAGATAAACAATTTTGTTGATATGATGTTTTCGGAAGAAGGCGGAAGCGGAAAGGCAGGGGCAGGGGCGGCCCGGCGCACGGCGGAGTCTCGCCGTGTTTTCCGGGGGGAGGAAACGGCAAAGACATGTCGCAGACTTTACATGCGGGGCGTCCCCGTCGTAGAAAATGGGGAAATGGAGAGAAGCGGAGGTTGGCTGTGGAGGCGTTCACGTTCCTTTATATCAATGTCGTCTGGTTGCTGGCCGGTTTTCTGAACGGGGTGACGTCCTTCGGCGGTAATCTTTTCGCCGTTCCCCTCATGACGCTGGTCATGGAAACCAAGGAGGCGATCATTTTCAGTTGCCTGGTGGGGACGAGCATCACCGTGAGCATTTCCGTGCTCTACCATCACGATCTGCCGAAAAAGGAATTTTTGCTGGCGCTTCTGGCCAGCGCGGCGGGCGTGCCCTTCGGGCTGGCCGCGCTGAAGCTGGCTTCGCCGCAGTCCATACTCATCGGTTCGGGAATGATTCTTCTGCTTTTTCTCATCTGGCAGGTCGTGGCGGGCCGCCTGCACTGCGCCTTCCGCGTTCCCGTGTGGAGCATCATTCCCGCAGGCGTGCTGGCGGGGCTTCTCATGGGGGCCACGGGCATGGGCGGGCCCATGCTCGCCATGTATGCCGTGCTGCGCGGCTGGAGCAAGGAAGTCACGCTGTCCATGCTCAACACCCTTGCCGCGCTTTCCATGATTTTTCTCATCATTCTGCAGTGGAAGGACGGCCTGTACACACCGGACATGCTGCGCACGGCGGTGTGGGCCGTGCCCTGCTGCGTGATCGGCGTACTTGTGAGCGTTCCTCTGATACGGCGGCTCAATCCTCACGTGTTCCGCCTGCTTCTTCTGGGAATGCTGGTGTTTTCCATGCTCATGCTTTTCGCACGGGGGGCGGGATTCTAGGCTGTTCTCTGTGACGGGGGAAAAGCCGGGGCTTCCGACAAGAAGCTCCGGCTTTTTTCACCGGAGAGGGCATTTTTTGTCCGGCAGAAAAGGGACGGCCCGTCTCCGGCAGAGTTTCGCGCAGGCTTTGCCCCGTCAGTCCCGGACGATGTTGAACTTTTTTATTTTCAGGTACAGCGTGCTTCTCGCCACGCCCAGCACGGCCGCCGTGCGGCGGATGTTCCACTGGTTTTCCTGCAGGGTGGCCCGTATGGTTTCCCTTTCGCTGTCGCGCAGCTTGCCGCGTACCGGAAAGCCGTCCATGGCGAGGGCGGCGATGTGCGAGGGCAGATCCGCCAGCGTGATGCGCCCGTGTTCCGCCACGGCCACCGCCCGTTCGGTGCAGTTTTCCAGTTCCCGCACGTTGCCGGGCCAGCTGTACAGGTTCAGGGCGGCGAGAACATCGTCGTCGAAGCCGGTGAGGCGCTTGTTGAGTCCCGCGGAGAATTTTTCCAGAAAGGCTTCCGCCAGAAGGCGAATGTCGCCCTCGCGTTCCGTAAGGTTGGGAATGTGGATGACGAAGGCGTTGAGCCGGTAATACAGGTCCTTGCGGAAAATATTCTGCGCCACGGCATCCTGAAGGTTCCGGTTGGTGGCGGCGATGACCCGCACGTTCACATAGGTGGACTTCTTGCCGCCCACACGGGTGACTTCGCCGTTCTGCAGCAGGCGCAGCAGGCTGACCTGCGCCTCCAGCGGCATTTCCCCGATTTCATCCAGAAAGATGGTACCGCCGTCCGCCAGTTCGAACTTGCCCGGCTTTCCCTGTTTCACGGCGCCGGTAAAGGCGCCTTCGTTGTAGCCGAACAGTTCCGACTGCACGAGGTTGCGCGGAATGGCCCCGCAGTTGACCACGATGAAGGGCCCGCGCCTGCGGGCGCTCGCGTTGTGTATGGACTGGGCGAACAGTTCCTTGCCCGTGCCGGAATCTCCCAGAATGAGCGTGGTGATGTCGCTCTGCGCGGCGTTTTTCCCCATGCGTATGGCCTGCTGTATGGCCCTGGATTCCCCCAGAATACGGTCGAAGGTATACACGGCCTTCGCGCCTATGGCGCGGGAGGCCAGTTCCCGTATCTGTCGGTTCTCCTGAAGGGTGAGCACGCTTCCCCTGCCGGGAATGGGCGAAAAGGAAAGCAGACAGGAAATGCTTCGTATGCCGTTGAGAAAGGTGACTTCCCTGTGATGGAAGGGCGTGTTCTGGGCAAGTTCCGAGAACAGATTGTCCTGCGTATGGAAAATGCGGCGGAAGTTCTGTCCCTCCGGGGCGCTGGTGAGCTTGAGCAGGGAACAGGCCTTCCTGTTGATGGATTTGATGACGCCGTCGGCGTTCAGCACCACCACGCCTTCATCCAGCGCGTCCATGATGGCCACCTGCTCGCTGAGAAGATCGCTCAGGAATATCTGTTCCGTAATGGCGTGGGCCACGGCCTCCACCAGTCCGCTCGTCTGATAGTAGTGGTGGCTCTCACAGGGAATGGAGATGTTGAACACCCCGATGACGTTGGCCCTGTCGTCGTACACCGGCGCGGCGGAACAGTACCAGGCGTGTTCCTCCAGACTGTAGTGTTCCGCTCCCACAAGCTCCACGGAGGAGCCTTCGGCAAGGCAGGTGCCGATGCCGTTGGTACCGCAGACCTGTTCGGAAAGAATGTCGCCCACCACATGGGAAGGAGCGATGTCGTGGCGGTTCTGATAGCAGGAATACAGGACCACGCCGTTCTTGTCCGCCAGCGTGATGGTGCCGTTCAGCATGTCGATGGACTTGAACAGCCGGCTCATGATGGTGGAGGCGCTGTTGATGAATTCACTATTGTTTTCAAGAAGTTCCTGGAGCTGCTGGGGCGGGACGAACTCCCTTTTCTTATGATAGGGGTCCACATGGTACTGCCTTGAACGCACCCAGGAATCGTACACGCCCCTGCTGATGACGGAAAAGTCGACGTCCTTTCCCTGCTGAAAGGCTTCCCACTGCTTTTTTATGCTGTTTTTGTCAACCATGGAGGGAGGAAAGGTTTTGTTCACGGCAGGCACCCGGGAATGATCGCCGGAAAAATCCCGGCGGATGAGGGAGGGGAAAACGCTGGGGGAAGGCGGGGAATTTCCCTGATATTCTGGCAGAATACCGGAAGAGATGTATGATATCAATACATATTTGCCGGGATTTTTCCTGAAATGTTTTGTTTTGGGGCGAAATGGGAGCAGGTTTGCACATCTTTTCGAGAAGAAATTTTTTCCGATGTCCGGCAATTTGCGGAAACGGCGGAGAAAATGGAGTTGAACTTATCGGTATTTTTGTAAAAAATGGGAAAATTTTTTAGTGTATGAAAATCAAACATGTTGTATCGGACATGTTTGATTAGCGTGCATATCAGGAGCCGCAGGAGAAGCGGAAAAGGAGGCAGGATACCGGAATATCAGCCTGTTAGAGACAATGTGCTTAAAAGTACATTTTGGCATGATTTTTGCAAAAACGTAAACGGGTTTTCAGTACGTCGTTTTCGATGAGGTCATGAGAAAAAGGCGTGCGGCCCGGTTGAGCTGCTCCCCCTGCCCCGCAGTGTGGTGAGTAAAATCGTACCGCCCGGGGTCCATGCGGAAAGGCCGGGCTTGATGAGGAACGTATGATCTCACGAGAAACATTGAAACCCGTCGCCACGGTTCTGGCCATAGGGCTGGCCATTTTTCAGATTTATTTTACCGCCGGTTTCGGAGTGATGGATTCCCAGATGCTTCGTGTCATTCACCTTGGCACGGTGCTGACGCTGGTATTCATGTACTTCCCTCCGAAGAAGGTGGCGGAGGGGCAGAAGGAGAACCCCCTGTGGCTGCTGCTGGACCTTGTGCTCATCTGCGGGGCGTTCTGGTCGGCGTATTTTCTGGTTTCCGACATCGACTACTACCTTGAGCGCATCCGCTACATCGATCCCGTGACCGATGTGGAGGCCGTGGCCTCCACGGTGGCCGTGGTTCTGGTGCTGGAAGCCACCCGCCGCGTGGCGGGCGTGCCCCTTGTGGTGGTGTCCGGCTGCTTTCTGGCCTACGGCATGTGGGGCCAGTACCTGCCCGGCATACTGCGGCACGACGGCGTTTCCTACAAGATGCTCTGCGAGCAGCTCTACCTGGTGACGGAAGGCCTGTACGGCATTCCGCTTGCCGTGTCCTCCACCATGATCTTCGCCTTCGTCATGTTCGGCTGCTTTCTTCAGAACGCCGGACTGGGGCAGGTATTCCTCGATCTCGCCTGTGTGGCCACCCGCCGTTCCAAGGGCGGCCCGGCCAAGGTGTCCATCTTCGCTTCCGCGCTTTTCGGTTCCATTTCCGGTTCCGCCGTGGCCAACGTGTACAGCACCGGCACCTTCACCATTCCGCTCATGAAGCGTGTGGGCTACAGCCCCTCCTTTGCAGGCGCGGTGGAAGCTGTAGCCTCCACGGGCGGCCAGCTCATGCCTCCGGTCATGGGCGCAACGGCCTTCGTCATGGCCGACGTGACGGGCGCCGGTTACAACGCCGTGGCTGTGGCTGCGCTGCTGCCTTCCCTTCTGTACTATTTCTCTTTGTACATGATGATTCATTTCGAGGCCATCAGATATAATCTCGGTGTCATGCCAGAAGATGAAGTACCCGATGTGAAGAGCGTGTACAAGCGCTTGTATCACATTCTGCCCATCTTTGTTCTCATTTTCCTGCTTATTTCTGGGCGCAGTGTTATTTCCTCGGCCTATCTCGCCACCCTGTCGGTGCTGATCCTCGCATGCTTCAGCAAGTCCACCCAGTTTACGTTGCGCAAGCTCCTCGAAACGCTTGAAGCCTCTTCCAAGAGTGCGCTTATGATTTCCACATGCAGCGCCTGTGCCGGTATCATCGTCGCCATGGTCTCCATCACGGGCATCGGCTACAAATTCATCAGCCTTATCACTGACCTCGGCAGCATTAACATCCTGTTTCTGCTTGTACTGCTTATGGTTACCTGCTTTGTGCTCGGCATGGGGGTTCCTGCCACCCCGGCCTACATCATCGTGGCCACTCTCGGCGCTCCCGCCCTCATGAAGCTCGGCATCCCTACCCTGGCCGCCCACCTCTTCGTGCTCTACTACGCCATTCTTTCCGAGATCACACCTCCTGTGTGTCTATCGGCCTATGCAGGAGCTTCCATAGCAAAAGCAAACGCTATGGTCACAGGTCTCCGAGCCTTTCGGCTCGGGATTGTGGCGTACATCATTCCGTTCATGTTCGTGTTTGAACCGGCTCTGCTTCTTAACGGTTCCATTCCTGAAGTCGTCCAAGCTGTCATCACGGCCGTCATAGGTGTCATTTCTCTGGCAGGCGGCATGCAGGGCTATCTCTTGACGCTCTGTAAGCCTCTGGAACGTTTTCTTCTTATATCAGGCGGTATCTTGCTTTTGTATCCTGGGATTAAGACCGACCTGTGTGGTCTGATTTTCATCCTCGTAGTTTATGTTTTGCAGTATTTCCGTCGCAAGGCCGATAATGCTGCAGCGTATCCCCCCTTATCTTAAGGAGTATGTGTATGAACTGGATTCTTAAAAAAGTTCTGCTGACAGTAACGCTGATTGTTGCAGCATCGTTGTCTGCCCAGGCTTCGGAATCGCTCCGCATCGTTTCCGCCGCCAACCCCAGCGGTACCTGGTACATCGGGATGGGAGCCATAGGCAAGGTGTACACCACCATGAATCCCGGAACGGACGTGACCATGCTGCCCGGCGGCGGCGCGACCAATCCTCCGCGCGTGGCCTCCCGCGCCGCCGACCTCGGCGTTGCGGAAAACAGCATCCTGACGGCATTCAGGAACGGTACCGATCCCTATCGCGCCCCGGGTAAGGGACTTGCCACCATCATCAATCTTCAGGACCGCATCAACTACCAGATCGTGACGCCTGTTGATTCTCCCGTAAAGAGTCTCAGAGATCTTAAGACAATGAAGAACCTGACCATCGGCGTGGGGTCTACCGGCGGTTCTACCGATAAGATTTTCCGTCAGATTCTGAAGGAATATGGCATCACCTATGACGACATCCGATCCAACGGCGGTATGATTGTGACCAACAGCTTCGACGACATCGCCAACATGGTCAAGGACGGGCAGGTGGACGTGTTTGCGTGGATCGGACCCGGTGAAGCCTGGTTCATTGTGGATATTTCCGGTAGCACACCTCTTAAGTTCCTGTCAGTCGAACCTGAAATAGCCAATAGGGTTGCGGCCAATATGGGTATTCATGTCGGTACACTTCCGGCCAACTTTTATAAAGGGGCGGTCGGTGAGAACATAACCACTTTTTGGGACACCAATGTTATCTTCGTCCGTGACAATATGAGTGAAGACACGGCTTACAATCTGACCAAGGCCATCGTAGAAGGCAAGGAAGACATTGCCCGCGCCAACCCCTCCTGGGTGTCCATCGATCCCGCCATCGCTTGGAAGGACAACGTCTTCCCCCTGCATCCCGGTGCTGAAAAGTACTATCGCGAAAAGGGCTTTTTGAAGTAGACCGGAAGGTTGCGCGTGTTTTTACCCGGGGGCTCAGGCCCCCGGCCTTCCCTCCTGACGGGAAATTCCCGACAGGAGGAAGGGCCGGAATGTACGGGTATTCCGGTCTTCTTTTTTCCTTTTTTCCTATTATTGAGGGTAGTTCCATGAATGTCTCGCCTTTGTTTCAGCCCGTTGACATAGGGCCGCTTACACTGAAGAACCGTTTCGTCATGGCCCCTATGTCCGTTCATATGACGGAAGACGGCGGCGTGACGGACAAGGAGGTCGCCTTCATCGAAAGGCGTGCGGCCGGCGGCGTGGCGATGATCATCGTCGGTTCCGTATGCGTTCGCCCCGACGGGAATTTCGGCGGTCAGCTCTTCATTGAAAACGACGACCGCATCGCGGGTCTTCGCCGTCTCACCGAGGCCATGCACAGGCACGGCTGCCTTGCGGCCGCGCAGATTCATCACTCCGGGCGCGAAACCAACAGGCGCACGTCCGGCTATCAGCCCGTAGCCCCCTCGCCGTTCGAGCCCGAGGCCGTGGCCGGGTTCCAGGCCGAATACGACGTGCCTCACGTCATGAGCACCGAAGAAGTGCGGGAAATGGTGGAATGCTACGCCCAGGGCGTACGCCGCGCGAAGGAAGCCGGTTTCGACATGTGCGAACTGCACTGCGCCCACGGGTATCTCATCAGCTCCTTCATGTCGCCCCTGACCAACAGGCGCACGGACGAATACGGCGGCTCCTTCCTCGGGCGTATGCGCTTCGTGACGGAAATCATCCGCCGCAGCCGCGAACTCGTGGGAGACAAGTACCCCATTACCTGCCGCATCGTGGGCGACGAGCTGCGCGAAGGCGGCATAGACATGGCCCTTGCCGTGGAAATCGCCCGCTATCTGGAAAAACTCGGCGTGGCGGCTCTGAGCGTTTCGGCGGGCATGTTCCCCTTCGTGCGCACGGTTTCCAACATGTATCACCGGCACGGCGTCAATCTTTACCTTGCGGAAAACATCCGCGACGCGGTACATATTCCCGTTTTCGCCGCAGGCCAGCTGGACCGTCCGGAAATCCAGCTTTCCGTGCTGGAAAAGGGCAAGGCCGATGTGGTGTGCATAGGCCGGACCCTCATCGCCGACCCCGATTATCCCAACAAGCTGCGCGAGAACCGGGTGGACGACATCATCTGGTGCATCGCCTGCAACAAGGGCTGCCACGACCGTTCCTCCGGCGACCGCAGCGTGAAGTGCGCGCTCAACGTCATGACCGGGCGCGAGCAGGACGAACATTTTGCCCTGAAGGCGGCGGAAACGCCGCGCCGCGTCATGGTCATCGGCGGCGGCCCTGCGGGTATGCAGGCGGCGGCCGACGCCGCACGCCGCGGTCATACGGTTTCCCTGTGGGATGAGCGCGACAGGCTCGGCGGGCGTCTTCGTCTGGCGGCCGTTCCCCCGCACAAGGACCGCTACGGGGAAGCCTGCGACTATCTGGAAAGGGAAGTACGCAAGCTTCCCGTGGAAGTACGTCTCGCCCATACGGTAACCGTGGAGGACGTGAAGGCCTGGAAGCCCGACGCCGTGGTGCTCGCCACGGGCAGCGTCCCCTTCGTGCCTCCTGTGGAGGGGGTGAATCAGGATTTCGTGGTGCCTGTGGATGAAGTGCTGGAAGGAAAGGCCTGCGTGGGGCGCAGAGTCGCCGTCATCGGCGGCGGTTCCGTGGGCGCGGAAACCGCGCATCTTCTTCTGGAACAGCAGCAGCGCGAAGTCTACATTCTGGAAATGCGCGACGGCATCGGACTCGATCTGCCGCAGGATTCCCGTATCTGCCTGCTGCATATTTTCGGCGATTCCCTGGATATGCACTGCCTTGCCGGCAGCCGGGTGACCTCCGTCGGCGATCACTGCGTCCGCTTCGTCCGCAACGGCGCGGAAGAGGTGCTGGAAAACATCGACACCGTGGTCATGGCCGTGGGCGCACGCCCGAACCGGAGCCTTGCCGCCGCGCTGGAAGAGCTCGGCGTGCCGGTGCTCATCGTGGGCGACGCCGACGCTCCCAGCGACTATGTGAAGGCCATACGCCAGGGGGCGGAAGCCGGTCGTACGCTCTGATCCGGCACCGTGCGGAATTTTTCTTGCAACGCAAACGCGGCCTCTGCGGCCGCCCATGATTCAGGAGTCTTTATGAAAATCATCGACGCGCGCCTTCGTCCTCCGCTTAAGGACTATCTTCGCTGCAACCTTTACCGCGACCCGAAGAAAACCCAGGCCTGGAGCGACAACTTCCTCATGAAGCTTTCGCCCGCCGCCGAACAGCGCGATGCCGGGCTGCTGTATAAGGAAATGGACGAAGCGGGCGTGACGCTGGGCGTGATGACCGGCCGCCAGAGCCCCGACATGGGTCACGTTTCCAACGACGACCTCATGGCCATCGTGAAGGAACAGCCCGGCCGCTTCGTCGGCGTGGCCGGTGTGGACGGCAGCAATCCCGCCGCCGCCCTGGCGGAAATAGAGCGCACCGTGGTCAACGGCAATCTCCGCGGCGCGGGCATGGAACCCGGATGCGGCGACATCCCCATGTATGTGGACGATGCGCGCCTCTATCCCATCTATCAGTACTGCATGGAACACGGCATTCCCATGTTCCTCATGGGCGGGGGCGGCAACGGCCCGGACCTCTCCTTCAGCAACCCCGAGCATATCGACAGAGTGTGCCGCGATTTTCCGCACCTCACCATCGTGAACATGCACGGTTCCTATCCCTGGATTCCTCAGGTGCTGTTCAGCTGCATGTGCCATCCCAACATGTACCTTGCCCCCGACATGTACATGTACAACATGCCCGGCGTGCAGGATTACGTCGTGGCCGCCAACGGTTTTCTGAAGAACAGATTCCTGTTCGGCAGCGGCTATCCCTACATTCCGCTCAAGCAGGCGGTGGATCTCTTCCTGGAGATGCCGTTCCGTGAAGACGTGCTGCCCAACGTCCTGTACCGGAACATGGCCGGGGTCCTCGGGCTCGACATGGACTGATCCGACGGGGCCGTCCGAAGGGCGGCCCCCTTTTCCCTTCACCGCGCGCATTCGCCTGAGAGGCGCGCCTTTTCCAGACCGAGGTATCCATGCTGTTTTCGCCTGTCACCATCAACAAGACGGAATTCAAAAACCGCATCATCTTTCCGTCCATGCTGACGCGTTTTGCCGCCAGCGGTGGAGAAATGAGCGATCAGCTCATGAACTACCATGTCGCCCGCGCCCGCGGCGGCGTGGGGCTGAACATGCTTGAAGCGACCTGCGTTCATCCTTCGGGCATCTGCTTCGAAGCCGGGCTCAGCCTGTACGACGACCGTTACATCCGGGGACTTGCGAGGTTCGCATCCGCCATACATGCGGCCGGAGGCAAGGCGGGCGTACAGCTCAACCACGGCGGCCTGCACACCGTTCCCGCCGTTTCGGGCGGGCCGGTGCCGCTTGTTTCCTTTGTTCCCGGCATGACGCCGGCATCCGATTCCCGCGTGCTCGACGAGGAAGAGATTCATGAGCTTGTGGTCGCCTGGGGCGAAGCCGCAAGAAGAGCCGTGGAGGCCGGGTTCGACATCGTGGAAATACACGGCGCGCACGGCTATCTCATCGGGCAGTTCCTTTCTCCGCTGACCAACCGGCGTGAAGACGCCTACGGCGGGGATTTCGAACGCCGTATGCGCTTCCCTCTGGAAGTCATCCGTTCCGTCCGCAAGGCCGTGGGACCGGATTTCCCCGTCTCCTTCCGCTGCAGCGTGGAGGAATTTCTTCCCGGCGGCGTCACTCTGGATCTCGGCTGCCGCATAGCGAAGGAAATATGCGCGGCGGGCGTGGATCTTTTCAACGTGAGCAGCGGTACCTGCACCAATACCTGGTACATCGAGTCTCCTGCCGCGCTCCCCGCGGGATTCAACGGGGACCGTGCCCGCGCCGTGCGCAGCGTGGTGGGGCCGGACATGCGTCGCGCAGCGTGGTGGGGCCGGACATGCGTCTGGCCGTGGCCGCCCGCATAGGACGGCGCGATGTGGCGGAGGCTCTGCTCGCCCCCGGCGGCGTGGACATGGTGTGCATGGGCCGCGCCCTCATTGCCGACCCCGGACTTCCCCGCAAGCTGATGGAAGGCAGGGATGAAACCGTGCGCCCCTGCATCTACTGCTGCGAAGGCTGCTGCAAGCAGCCCCTCATGAGCTGCGCGCTCAATCCCGAAGTGGGCAGGGAAGGCTTTCCGAAGCCCGTCGCCGCGTCGAAAAAGAAGGTCGCCGTGGTGGGAAGCGGGCCTGCCGGCATGGAATTTGCCCGCACGGCATCTTCCCTCGGCCATGCCGTCACCCTTTACGAACAGCACGGCACGCTTTCCGGCAAGCTGACTCCGGCCTCTCTGCCTCCGGGCAAGTCCCTGATCGCCGATGCCGCGAAGTGGTTTGAAGGGAGCCTTGCCGCCTGCGGCGTGACCGTGAAGACCGGCGTGCGCGCCACGGCGGACATGCTGAAGGCCGAAGGGTACGATGTGGTGTTCGTGGCCACGGGCGGCAGCCCCATTTTCCCCGGCTTCCTGAAGGATGCCCCCCGGGAGGGAAAGGGCCGTCTGATACATGCCGAGGCCGTGCTTGAGGGCGCCGATGCCGGGCATCGCGTGCTGGTTCTCGGCGGCGGTCTCGTAGGCTGCGAATGCGCCGCGTTTCTGGCGGAAAAGGGCTGCGAGGTGAGCATTGTCGAACTTCGGGACGCCCTTGCCCCCGATATGGAAAAGCACGGCCGCTTCTTCCTGCTGGAAGAACTGAAGAAATGCGGCGTGAAGGCCCTGACGGACCATGCCCTTGCCGGAGTGTCCGCCGACGGCGTCGTCAGCGTGAAGGACGGCTACGGCAATGTGTTCGAACTGCCCGCCTTCGATTCCGTGGTGCTCGCCGTGGGCTACAACCCCGACAAGGAGCTGTGCGCGCAGCTTGCCCGGGAGGGGATGACCTTCCTTGCCGCGGGCGACTGCACGAAGACGGGCAAGATCTTCGATGCCGTGCACGACGCGTACGACGCCGCGCTGAGCCTCTGATCCCGACGGATGAATTCTGCAACGGCGGGACGGAGCGAGGGTTCCGTCCCGCCCGAATCATAAGGAAGTGCATATGTCTCTTATTCCCCAGGCACATAGAATGGAGCACGCTCCTCTTTCCAAGATCCGCGAGATCATCGCCTATGCGGGCAGCCTCGAAGCCGCGGGCAAACGCATCATTCATCTGGAAATAGGAGAGCCTGACGTCGACACTCCGCCCCACATCGTGGAAGCCTGCAAGAAGGCTCTGGACGAGGGCAAGGTGCATTACGGCCCGGTGACGGGCATTGCCGATCTGCGCGCGGCCGTGGCCCGCCGCTACAACCGGCTGTACGGCTCTGCCTACGAGGCCGACGAAGTCATGATCACGGTGGGTGTGGAGCAGGGCGTTTTCCTTGCCATGAACGCCTACCTCAACCCGGGCGACGAGATACTCGTGCCTGATCCCGGGTATCTCTGCTACTTCACGCTTCCCAACATCACGGGCGCGAAGGCCGTTTCCTACGAACTCAGGGAATCGGGCGATTTTCAGATCGAGGCCGAGGCCATGGAGGCCCTGGTTACGCCGAACACCAAGGCCATACTGCTCAATTCTCCCTCCAATCCCTGCGGTTCCGTGCTGAATGAGAAATCCCTCAGGGTCGTGGCCGACATCGCCCGCCGTCACAACCTGCTGGTGATTTCCGACGAGGTGTACGCCGACATGGTGTACGGCGGCAAGAAATACTGCAGCGCCGCCTCCCTGCCCGAGCTGAAGGAACGCCTCATCGTGCTGCACGGCTTCTCCAAGTATTTCGCCATGACCGGCTGGCGCATAGGCTACATGCTCTGCGACCGTTCCCTCATGGATCCCATGATGCGTCTGAACTTCTACAACCTTTCCTGCCCCTGCACGTTCATCCAGTATGCGGCGCTCACCGCGCTTCTGGAAGACGACGCGCCTTCCCGCGCCATGGTGGAAGAGTACGAGAAACGCAGAAACTACATGGTGGATGCGCTCAACACCCTGCCCGGCTGTTCCTGCCTGCGGCCCGACGGCGCGTTCTATATCTTCGTGAACATCACGGGAACGGGCATGAGCGGCGATGAATTCTGCCGCGTCATGATCGACGAGGCCGGCGTTTCCATGACTCCCGGTCATGTGTTCGGCCCCATGGGCAGGGATTTCGTGCGCGTGTCCTACGCCAATTCCATGGACAACCTCAAGCTCGCCGTCTCGCTCATGCGCGAGGTGCTGGAAAAGAGGGTGAAGGCATGAGCGCTTTCGATGAAAAACTGAACGCCGGGCAGGGAGTGGTCGGCACCTTCTGCCATCTGGGCGGGGCCATCGTGGCCGAGTGTCTCGGCCTTTCCGGGCTTGATTACGTCATCATCGATACGGAGCACGGTCCCTTTTCCGAGGAAAGCGCCGGAGAGATGATCCGCGCTCTGCAGCTGCACGGCGCGGAACCCTTCGTGCGCGTGCGCGACAGCTCCCGCGCGGCGGTGCTCCATGCCCTGGATCTGGGTGCGCGGGGCATCATCATTCCCGATGTGCGCTCGGTGGAGGAAGTGCGCGATCTCGTGCGCTACGCCAAGTACTTCCCCATGGGCGAACGCGGCTTCGCCTTTTCCCGCAGCGCGAAGTACGGTTTTTCGCCGGAGCTCAAGAACCTCGGCGGCTATTTTGAGACCGTGAACCGCCGCGCCCTGCTTATGCCTCAGTGCGAAACGGCGGGAGCGCTGGAACATATCGAAGAAATCGCGGCTCTGGAGGGCGTGGACGGCATTTTCGTGGGGCCGTACGATCTTTCCGTGGCGCTCGGCGCTCCGGCAAAGTTCTCCACCACCGAGTTCCGCGCAGCTCTTGAGAGAATACTTGCGGCCTGCCGCGAACACGGCAAGCTGGCCTTCATTTACGCCAACACCATGGCCGAAGCCAGGGACTGCTTCGCCCGCGGGTATCAGGGCGCGGCCGTAGGCACGGATACCGCGTTCCTGGTCAAGGCGGTGCGGGACATGCTGCAGTCCTGATCTGCGGCCCGGCGAAAGAACCAGGCGCGGTCGGTCCGCCCCACGCCATACTGCTCCGGCGTCGGGCGGGCCGTACCTACGGGCCCCGGACATTCCGCCGTATCGCGGAATCCGGGGCTTTTTTCCCTTCTGAAAGCCCGCACCTTCGTTCAAGGAGGACGCCATGCAGGGAAAACAGGTTTCCCGCCTCAAGGCCTGCCTTTGCCTCGCCTTGCTGTATCTTTCCTGGGGAGGAAGCTTTCTGGGCATGAAGTTCGCCCTTACCGGCTTTCCTCCCGTCGCGCAGAACGGCATACGCCTGTGCGGCGCAGGCCTTCTCATGCTCGCGCTGCTTCCCCTCACGAAGCACGGCCGCCCCACGGGTTTCATGGAAATTGTCCATTACTTCGTGCTGGCGTTTTTCGTCATGTTCATGAACAACGTATGTCAGGCCGTAGGGCAGCAGAGCGTGCCTTCCGGCATGACGGCGCTGCTCTACGGCGCCGTTCCTCTGTTCATGGTGCTGGGCGACTGGCTCGTGCTCAGGGGGCCGCGGCCGGGCAGAGGGCAGACCTTCGCCATAGGCGGGGCCATGCTGGGCATGGCTGTGCTTACCTTCTCGGGCGGGGCGGGCGTTGCCTGTCCGCTTTCCGGGATGCTCGTCATCCTGCTCGGCGTCGTGTGCTTTGTGGCGGGTTCCCTGTACGCAAAGCGTTTTCTGGCCGACGCGGGCATGTCGCTCTACGGAGGCATGGCGCTGACCATGCTGTTCGGGGGACTGCTTTCCCTGCCCGCCGCATGGCTCATGGGGGAGAGCTTCGATGTTTCCGGTTTCACGGCCGCTTCTCTGGGCGGCATGATGTTTCTCACGTTTTTCACCAGCGTGCTCGGTTACCTCTGCTATTACTGGCTGCTGGCGCATACGCGCGTCATGGTTGCGGTGTCTTTTGCCTATATCGATCCGGTCATCGCGGTGATTCTGGGCGCGCTGTTCGGGTCGGAGGCTCTTTCCCCGGGAGTGCTTGCCTCGTGCGTGCTCATCGTCGGTTCGGTGATGGGCGGGCTTTACGCAGGTTCTTCCGGGAAGCGGCGTTCCGTACGGGAGAGATGACGGCTCGCCGCGAAAAAAAGGGCGGGTGCGGCATACGCCGCGCCCGCCCTTCGCGTTGCGCCCGGCCCGAGCCGGGCGCATGAGCGATGAAAGCATCAGAAAATGCCGTGCACCTGACCGGTTTCGGTATCCACATCCACACGGCGGAATGCCGGGTTGGAACCGGTGCCGGGCATGAGCGATATCTTGCCGGAAACGGGAACCACCAGACCCGCGCCGCCGTAGAGCAGCACGTCGCGGATGTTCAGCTTCCAGCCGGAAGGTTCGCCCTTGAGATCGGGGTTGTCGGAAAGGGAGTACTGCGTCTTCACCATGCACACGCCGAGTTCCGCCGCATCGGGGCGGGCCTGCATTTCGGCAAGGCGGCTTTCCGCTTCGGCGCTGTAGTTCACGCCGTCGGCGCCGTACACTTCGCGGGCGATCTTTTCGATGCGTTCCTTGAAGGGCGCGTTCCAGTCGTAGAGCGGACGGAAGTCGGTCCTGTCGTTGCAGGCGTCCATGACGGCGTCGGCAAGTTCCAGCGCGCCCGCGCCGCCGTGTTCCCAGTGGGTGGAAACGGCCACTCTGGCGCCTTCCGCTTCGCAGATTTCACGGATGCGGGCGATTTCGGCCGGAGTATCGGTGACGAAGGCGTTGATGCACACCACGGGCGAGGTGCCGGACTTCTTGATGGTGCGGATATGGTGCAGCAGGTTGCAGCAGCCCTTTTCCACATAGCCCACGTTTTCCTGACGGTATTCTTCGGGCAGGGCGCGGCCGGGACGGGGCAGGGGAGCTCCGCCGTGGCTCTTCAGGGCGCGCACCGTGGCCACGAGCACCGCGGCGTCGGGGGCGAGTCCGCTGTAGTGGCACTTGAGGTTCCAGAATTTTTCATAGCCGATATCCGCGCCGAAGCCGGATTCGGTGACATGGTATTCGGAAAGCTTGAGACCGAGGCGGTCGGCGATGACGGAGCTCTGGCCGAGGGCGATGTTGGCAAACGGCCCGGCGTGCACGAACACGGGCTGGCCTTCGATGGTCTGGATGAGGTTGGGCTTGATGGCGTCCACCATCCAGGCGGCCATGGCGCCGGCGACCTGCAGGTCTTCCGTGGTCACGGGCTTGCCCGCGCGGTCGTAGGCCACGATGATGCGGCCGAGTCTTTCGCGCATGTCTTTAAGGTCGCGCGCCACGGAAAGAATGGCCATGACTTCGGAGGAGACGGAAATATCGAAGTGCGAGGTCATCATGAAGCCGTCGGACTTGCCGCCCATGCCGATGACCACGTTGCGCAGGGCCTGGCAGCAGAAGTCGATGACCCAGTTCATGCGGACGTTGGTGGGATCGATGTTCAGGCGTTCCTGACCGGAGAGGCGCAACAGCTTTTCGTCGTCGTAGTTGCGTTCGTGCTGCATACGGGAGGTGAGCGCCACCATGGCCAGGTTGTGGGCGTTGGTCACGGCGTTGATGTCGCCGGTGAAGCCCAGGGAATACTGCGTGAGGGGAATGCACTGGGAAAGGCCGCCGCCGGCCGCGGAACCCTTGGTGCCCATGGTGGGGCCGCCGGAAGGCTGACGAATGGCCGCGGAAACGCGTTTGCCGCGCTGCGCGAGGCCCTGCACGAGGCCGATGGTGGTGGTGGACTTGCCTTCGCCGAGCGGAGTGGGGGTGATGGCCGTCACGTCCACATATTTGCCGTTGGGGCGGCCTTCCAGACGGGAAAGCACGGACATGTAGTCCACCTTGCCCATGACGTGACCGTAGGGGAGCAGTTCCTTCTCTTCAAGGCCGAGCTCCCGGCCGATACGGTAAATGTCCTTCATACGGGTTTCCGCATCCTGTGCGATCTCCCAGTCCGCGTGCTGTTTGGGATCCAGTGCCATGTCCGTCTCCTTATGTTTGGGGTTCGCCTGTGGTTATACGGCCTGCGCTCTTTTATCTCAAGGGCTTTTTCCCCGCAGGGAGAGAAGGGTATCAAGAAAAAATTGACACCAGTATCAGACAGCGCCGTATTCTTTCTTGTTATTTTTTTAGGTTCAGGACTCATTAAATATAAAAGATGACAATGGCAGCGAGACAAATGGCCGAAAAGAACGTGTGTGCACAACGGTCATAACGCATGGCTATTCTGCGCCAATCCTTGAGTCGGCCAAACATGATTTCTATCTTGTGCCGCTGCTTATAAACCTCCTTGTCATAGACCACCGGAGTTTTTCGGCTGTGTCTGCCGGGAATGCACGGCGTGATTCCTTTACGGGNTAGGTTCAGGACTCATTAAATATAAAAGATGACAATGGCAGCGAGACAAATGGCCGAAAAGAACGTGTGTGCACAACGGTCATAACGCATGGCTATTCTGCGCCAATCCTTGAGTCGGCCAAACATGATTTCTATCTTGTGCCGCTGCTTATAAACCTCCTTGTCATAGACCACCGGAGTTTTTCGGCTGTGTCTGCCAGGAATGCACGGCGTGATTCCTTTACGGGACAAGGCATGACGAAACCAGTCGGCATCATAGCCTCTATCCGCCAGAAGCTCCCCGGCCTGCGGCAGAGTATCAAGCAGGACAGCAGCGCCTTTGTAATCGCTCACCTGACCGCCGGACAGATGGAAGGCCAACGGTTGACCGAAGGCATTGCAGACAGCGTGGAGTTTTGAATTCAGGCCGCCTTTTGTGCGTCCGATACATCGGGAAAGGCCCCTTTTTTCAGCAAACTTGCTGCTGTCCTGTGTGCCTTGAGATGTGTGGCATCAATCATCAAGCGTGTTGTGGAGCCGTTTTGCTCAACAAGCTCCGCAAAAATCCTGTTAAAGACACCCAATCGGCTCCAGCGGATAAAACGATTGTAGAGAGTTTTGTATGGTCCATACTCGCGCGGAGCATCTTTCCATTGCAGGCCGTGCTTGATGACATAGATAATGCCGCTGATGACACGTCTGTCATCGACTCTCGGAATGCCATGGGAACGTGGAAAGTAGCGTTTGATACGAGCAATCTGTTCATGAGAAAGATAAAAAAGTTCCTTCATGGCATCCTCCCTATGCCGACAATAAGAACTTCTTATCCTTTTGGCAAGTAATGAGTCCTGAGCCTAGCTAATGTCATATCAAATCTGGGTAGTGTTCGCAGTACATGTCACTTTCGTCTTCTATGGATTGCAGGACCGCGTTATGATTATTGATTTCCGTATCCGTCCGCCTTTCGGGGAATTTCTGTCCATGGGCCCCTTCGATGTCAGATCTTCGGGATTCGACCCGGAATATCCGGGCCAGATGTACGGTTATATTCCGCCCCGTTCGGTTCAGACCAGAGACATTTCCGTATTCATGGATGAAATGGACGCGGCGGGCATCGATTATGCGGTGGTGTCCGGCAGGGCTTCCACAAGTTCCAGCACCTTCAGCAAGGGCTACGTCAGCCCTGAAGTGGTGTATGAGCTGGTCAACCGTTACAGGGGACGGCTCTTCGGCGTGGCCGCTCTGGACGCCCTCGATCCGGCGGCGCCGAAGATCGCGGAACGCAGCGTCAGGGAACTGGGGATGCGCGGTATTTCCATCGAACCGGGCTGGTGTTCCGAACCCTGCTACTGCGACGACCCCCGGCTGGACCCCGTCTATGAAACGGCGGAGTCTCTGGGCGTGTTCGTCATGATCACCATGAGCTATCTGCTCGGCCCCGATCTCAGCTATTCCGACCCGTTGCGCCTTGAGCATGTGGTTTCCAGATACAGAAACACGCCGTTTCTCATTCCTCATGCCTGCTGGCCGCATTTCATTTCCATGGCGGCGGTATCCTTCAAGTATCCCAACCTGTACTGGGTGCCGGACTTCTTCTTCTATCTGCCGTTCATGCCGTCCGTCGACGTCATGCCCGCCTTCAACACCGCGTTGAAGAAGCAGGTTCTTTTTGCCAGCTCCTACCCCGTGCGCGGGCTTGAGGAAGCCGTACGGCGGTGGAAGGAAAAAGCCTGGGAGCCCGAAGCTCTGGAACTTTCCCTGAGCGGCAACGCCGCCCGTCTTCTGAATCTGAAGCCCTGACCTTCCGCGGAATGCGGAATGCGTCCCGTGCCGTATCCGCCCCTTGCGGAGCGGGTACCGGCATGGGGCAGAGGGCCACGGGGCGAGAGTCCTGCGGAAAGCCTCTCCGACGGACGAGGCGCGGTTCCGTTTCCTGCCCGGATTTTTCCGGCAGGCAGCGCCGGACAGCGCCGCAGGACATGCGTCTCCCCTTCTCTGATATATGTGCCGAACTTGTTACCGACAGGAGCCGCCTATGACAGCAGCAGAAACCAAGGCCGAAGGTCTTTTTGAACCTATGATGACGCTTATCCACAAGGTCGCCCTGGTCATCGGCGCGGTGTCTCTGGTGCTTCTTGCCGTGCCCGTCACCGTGGACGTGCTTCTTCGCTATGTGGGATCATATTTTCCCGGCGCCTATGAGATACAGGAACTCATGATGGGTTCTCTCGCCGTTTCCGGCATGATCGTCATTTCCTGCCGCGACCGGCATATTTCCATCGACTTTTTCTACCAGCATTTTTCACCGAAGGTGAAGGCCTTCCTCGACGGACTCTTTGAATTCATGGGACTGGTCTTCTTCTCCACCCTGGGCTGGGAGATTCTGGTGCTCGCTTTCGAGAAGACGGGCGGCGGGGAAGTCACGTCCATCCTGCATATTCCGCTGTTCATCCCCATGATGTTCTTCGGTTTCTGCATGGCCGTCTTCGCCCTCACCCTGCTCATCAAGACGCTGCGCTGCTTTACGGGCTTCGTCAGGGACGGCGTGGCCTGGTTCATTCCCGCCGTTTTCGCCGTCACCGTGTTCGTTGCGCTTCTTCCGTGGGTGCTGGAATACTTCGGCATCTTTCCTTCCCGCGCGCAGCTCGGCGTGTTCGGCATTCTCTTCTTCATGCTGGTGCTGTTCATAGGCTTTCCTCTGGGATACGCCATGGGTATTTCCGGCTTCATAGGACTCCTGTGCCTGAGGCCCGACGTCATCACCCATTTCAACACCCTGAGCATGACCTCCTACAACTCGGCCTTTTCCGCCACTCTCGCCGTGGTTCCGCTGTTCTGCCTCATGGGCGAACTTTCGCTGGTGTCCGGCATCAGCGCCGACATGTTCAAGGCCGCCCGCATCTGGATGGGGCGTACTCCCGCTTCCCTCGGCATCGCGAGCATCATCGGCTGCGCGGGGTTCGCCGCCATCTGCGGCGACTCTCTGGCCTGCGGCGTGACCATGGCCTCCGTGGCGCTGCCGGAAATGCGCCGTCACGGCTACAATCCCGCCTTCTCCTGCGCCACGCTGGCCTGCGGCGGCACGCTGGGCGTGCTCATTCCCCCGAGTCTGAGCTTCATCATCTACGCCATCGTGACGGAAACCTCCACCGGCAGACTCTTCATGGCGGGCGTCATTCCGGGCATCATTCTCTCTTCCCTGTTCATTCTCGTGCTGCTTGTCACCGCATACCGGCATCCTGAACTTCTGCCGCGCGGCGAACGTCACAGCATGAGGGAAAAGGTGTCCTCCCTGTCCGGCATTCTGCCCATCCTCTGCCTCATCGTCATCATCATGGGCGGCATTCTCGCCGGTTTCTTCAGCGCTACGGAAGCGGGCGCCATCGGTTCCGTGGCCGTGTGGATCTTCTCCCTCGCCGCCCGGCGCATCAGCTGGCAGCAGACCAGGGAATGCCTCATAAGCACGGTGTATATTGCGGGCAAGCTGCTGTTCATCCTCATGTGCGTGGCGCTTCTTGGCGTATTCATCGCCTACACCCGTCTCACCGTCACCCTGGCTCAGTACGCGGCCGGGCTGGAGGTCGACAGACACATCATTCTGCTCGTGATCATCGTCTTCTACATCATCATGGGCTGCATGATGAACGTGCTGCCCCTTCTTCTGCTCACTCTGCCCACCATCTTCCCCACCATACAGGCTCTTCAGTTCGACCCCGTGTGGTTCGGCGTCATCATCGTGCTGCTTACGGAAATGGCCGTCATCACGCCGCCTGTGGGCATCAACGTGTTCGGCATAAGTTCCATGGCCAAGGATATCCCCATGGGCGCCATATTCAGGGATGTATGGCTCTTCTTCCTCTGCATAGCCTTCCTCATCCTTCTGCTCACCATCTTCCCCGAGATAGCTCTCTGGCTGCCCAACAAGTTCTTCTGATTCTTCCTTCCCGGCGAAGGCAACCCATAAACAAGGACGGATACCATGAAAAGACCTCTGCTTCTTTCCCTGCTCGCGCTTTCTCTGCTGTGTCCCGCCGCATCTTCCGCTGCGGAGCGCACCTATGAACTCGCGTTCACCAGCGAGGGCTACCGTGAAAACCATGTGGTGTATCAGCAGGTCTGGGAACCCTGGATGCAGGAAGTGGAAAAGCGCAGCAACGGCCGCCTGAAGATCGTGTTCTACAGCCCCGGTTCCATCTGCACGTCCAAGGAAGTGCCGGATGCCGTGGTCAAGGGCCGCGTGGATATAGGCCACAGTCTCTTCGGCGCCAATCCCGGCCTGTACGGCTACTCCGACACCGGTGAAGCCAATGTGCCCGGCAACAGCAGCATGGCCGCCTCCATGGGCTTCTACAACTACGTTACGAAGAACGACTGGGTGAAGGCCGAGCTGGACAACAAGGAAATGAAGCTGCTCACCATCTGGAGCACAGGCCCCATGATGCTCACTTCCAGGACGCCCATCACCAAGGTCGACGATCTGAAGGGCAGAAAGATCAACTATCACATCTCCGGTGCGGACGAACTCATCACCACCTTCGGCGCGGTTCCCATCTTCGTCGCTCCGCCGGACATCTACATGAGCATTCAGCGCGGTCAGACCGATACGTCCCTCATGGCGCTCACCATTCTCAAGCCCTTCAAGCTCTATGAGGTGCTTACGGAAATTCTGAACTACCCCATCGCTCCCGGTTATCATTACATGGTCATGAACCGTTCCGTGTGGGAATCTCTGCCCGCCGATCTTCAGAAGATTCTGGAAGAGACCACCGGCGAGGCCATGTCCCGGGCCATCGCTACCGCCGTGGACGCGAGCATCAAGGATTCCGTGGACTATGTGCTTTCCAACGGAAAGTGCCGCATGAACGAAATGCCCGCCGAGGAACAGGCCAAGATGGCGAAGTTCCTGGAGCCGTTCCAGCAGAACTGGATCGCTTCCATGGAAAAGCGCGGTTTCACCCGCGCCAAGGAAGCCCTTGCCCTGTTTGAAAAGTGCATGGAGGAAGCCAACGCGCAGTACGGCGGCAAGTAAGGTGTTCTTTGCGCACGCGCCGGCCCCCGGCTTTGCGCGTGCGCTTCGGACCTGAGTTTATGGAAGCTCTTTTGCAGAGAAAAGGCCCCGTCGAAAGGCGGGGCCTTCTTCGTGTGCGGAAAGACTGGGAAAAGCGCCTGCACGCTGCGCATGGAGAGGAAGTCTCCGACGGCATCAAAGCGGGAGTTCTTCCTTTTTCAGCTGCTCCAGAAGATCTGCGATGCTTTCCTGTACGAGTTTTTCCGAGGAGCGCATGTCCCTGGGATAGATGAGCCAGATGCGGCCCGGCATGGGAAAATCCTCCACATCCTTGGCGCATACCTTCTGCGCCCAGCCGCCGGGAGCGAGCAGAACGCTGCGCGGCAGCACTGCGGCGGTGGAAACGTCCATGGAAATAAGCCGGAGCAGGTTTTCCTGTTCCGGGATATGAATGATGCCCGAAGGGGCGAAGTGCGGGCAGATGTCGCGGTAAACGAAGTACTGGTCGCGCTGTGGATTGAAGGCGAGGCGCAGTTCCGCAAGATCCTTCAGGGTGAGCATGGGACGTTCGGCGAACGGATGGGATTTGTTGATGATGACGGCGCACCCGTCTTCCGGGCCTTCCATGAAGGTCATGTCGTTCTGGGCGAGGCGCACGCGATAGGTGCTTTCCACCCTTTCGTTCACGCAGGTGATGAGGCCGAGCATACGCTGGTCGACCACGGTGTGAAATACCTGTTCCACAAACGATTCCAGAAGATTGAAGTAAATGTGGGGGTAGAGCTTCTTGACCTGAAGCACCACCTGCGGCACCAGCCAGCGCATGAGCGTGGTGGAGGCGCCGAGCTTGACCATGACGGTGTCTTTTTCCGGCTGACGGGGGGAAAGCTGGAGCCATTTGTGGATGGTGTCCCGTATGTCGCGGGCGTCCTGAAAAACGATTTCTCCGTTCTTGGTGGGCCTTACCCCCATGGGGGAGCGCTCAAGCAGGGCGTATCCCAGTTTTTTTTCCAGCGCGGCCACGCCTGCGCACAGCGCCTGCGGGCTGACGTCGAGTTTGCGCGCCGCTCTGTTCAGCGACCGGCACTCCACGGCCTGAACGAAATACTCAAGATAACGAAGCTGCATTCCCGCTCCTTGTGCATGAAGGCAGGTCCGCCCTGCGGCGGAAGGATCTGTTCAGTATCAAATAATTTTTTATACCACTATCATCCTGTGGTCAATAGATGGCGGAAAGGGAACTCCGTATAACGATGATACAAGCTGATCTTGAACGTATTATCCGAGGAGGAATCCCATGTCCAAGCCGCTGTATCTGGAAAAGTATCCCCACCTGTTTCAGCCTCTGACCGTAGGCAAAAAGAAGCTTGTCTATAAAAACCGCATCATGGTCGGCCCCATGCAGGTTTCCGGAGCCTATTCCACGGATGCCAACGGTACCATCAACGATTACGGCGTGGACTATTATACGGATCTTGCCCGCGGCGGCTTCGCCTCCTGCGCCGTTCCTGTGGAAGTGCCCAGCCACAGCGCGCATTTCGGCACCATCCGGCTGGATGAAAAGTCCAAGGGCTTCACGTTCATGCACATTCTTCAGCGTTCCGTTCACGCCTTCGGCATGAACACGGCCTGCGAAATCTATCATCCCGGCATCTGTGCTCTGGCCGGAACCTGCGACCTCATGGGGCCGAGTTCCTTCATGTACAACGGCCGCATGGTACGCGAAATGACGGAAGAGGACATGGAGGACGTGGCGAAGATGTACGTCACCGCCGCGGCCGACGCCAAGAGGGCCGGGTTCGACGCCATCATGCTGCATTACGGGCACGGCTGGCTGATGAACAACTTCCTCTCGCCTCTGAGCAATCACCGCACCGATGCCTACGGCGGTTCCGTGGAGAACCGCGTACGCTTCCCGCTCATGGTCATCAAGCGCATCCGCGAAGTCGTCGGCGACTCCATGGTCATTGAAATCCGCATGAACGGCAACGACAGGGCCGAAGGCGGCATCACCCCGGAAGACGCGGCGCAGCAGGCGCTCATCATGGAGGAATATGTGGACATGTTCCACGTTTCCTGCGGCACCCGTCTGGACGCCCATGCCCGCCCGAAGATGCACCCCACCTGCTTCGTGACTCCCGGCCACAACGTGGACGGTTCCGTCGCCCTCAAGAAGGCGGGCGTGAAGAAGCCCGTGGGCGTCATCGGCTCCGTGCATAGTCCCGAACTTGCGGAAAGCATTCTGGCCGAAGGCAAGGCCGACTACATTCTCATGGCCCGTCAGGCCATTGCCGACCCCGAATGGGTCAACAAGGTGCGCGCCGGACGCGAAAAGGATATCCGCCCCTGCATCCACTGCGATTTCTGCGTGGACGGCGGTCGCCGCAACGCCCTTACCACGAAAGTGACCATCCTGAACGACGCCACCTTCGACAACCGCTGTTCCGTGAACCCCCTGGTGGGACAGGGCAGTGCCCGTGTGCGTGCCTTCCGCTTCAACGGCCGCAAGCGCGTCGCCGTCATCGGCGGCGGCATCGCCGGTATGCAGGCCGCCATTTCCGCTGCGGACAAGGGGCACGACGTAACGCTGTTTGAAAAGCGCGCCTTCCTCGGTGGGCAGACGGCCATCTATCCCGAACATCTGTGGTTCAAGAAGGAAATTCTGGCTCTGCGGGAATACTTCATCCATCAGGTTCGTCAGCGCGAGGGCATCAAGATTCTTCTGGAGTCCGAAGTCACCGCGAACATGATCTCCGAGGCCAATTACGACGCCGTCATCGTGGCCGTGGGCGCGGAGCAGGCCGTTCCGCCCATTCCGGGCATCGACGGAAAGAACGTGGTCATGGCCTGGGACGTGTTCAGCAACGAGGACAAGATGGGCGAGAACATCGTCGTGGTCGGCGGCGGTTCCGTGGGCTGCGAACTGGGCATTTCCCTGGCGGAAAAGGGCAGAAAGGTCACCATTCTGGAAATGGGCCACTTCTTCGCTCCCAAGTCGGAAATCGCCGAACGCATGAGCCTTGAGGAACACATGGTGAAAAACGGCGTACAGGTGCATGTGGACTGCCTGTGCACGGAAATCACTCCCGAAGGCGTGGCCGGAAAGGACAAGGACGGCAGGGAAGTCTTCTTCAAGGCCGATACCGTCATCATTTCCGCCGGTTCCAGGCCTCTGGCCGAACTGCGCGATTCCTTCCGGGGGACGGCGTTCGATGTGATCAATGCCGGCGACTGCATGGGACCGGCCAACATCCGCAACGCCACCGATACCGGCTGGTGCGCGGGCAACGTCATCTGATTTCTGCCGTAAGGCCGTGCGAAGCGGACTCCGGCCGGAAGGATGCTCTTCCGGCCGGGGCGCGGAACTCCGCGGAAGCATATCGCACGGCGGAGAAGAAGGGGGAAGCGACGCTTCCCCCTCTTTTTTCCGGCAGAAGCGGGGAAAGCGATACTGCGGAAGCCCGCGTGGAATGTTCCGCAGCGGAGCGTGCGGCGGAGGCGCCTTTTCGAGGTTGCCAGCGGTGAGCGCTTGGCGTATCCCCCTGAAAAAGGCGTGATATACGCCGGGGGAGCGTGATATGAAGGAAAGTACGCTGCGCCTGCTGGAAGAGATGCAGGTCAATGAAAAAACGGACAGTGAAATCTATGCCATCCTTGCAGGGCGCGTCGGCGGTGAAAACGGCGAAGTGCTGCGCCGCATGGCCGCCGACGAGGAAAAGCACTGCGAGGTATGGGGCCGCTACACCGGCAGAAAGGCGGAAGCGAAGCGTTTCAAGGTGATGTTCTACTGTGTCATGAGCTGGATCTTCGGCCTGACCTTCGTCATCAATCTGCTGGAATCCGGGGAGGATCATGCGGGAAAGCGCTATGCCGGTCTCATCGAGGACGTGCCGGAGGCGCAGGGCATCATGGAGGAAGAGGAACGCCATGAACGGCGCCTTGCCGAAATGGTGGACGAGGAAAGGCTGAAGTACATAGGCAGCATGGTTCTCGGCCTCAACGACGCGCTGGTGGAACTTACCGGCGCGCTTGCGGGCTTCACCCTGGCTCTCGGCAGCAACGACACCGTGGGGCTTGCGGGCTTCATCACCGGCGTGTCTGCCACCTTGTCCATGGCGGCCTCGGAATATCTCGCCAAGAAGGCGGAACCCGGGGAGAAGCATCCCTTCAAGGCCGCCGTGTACACCGGCATAGCCTATATGATCACGGTGGCGCTGCTGCTTCTGCCCTATGTGGTCTTCACGTCGCCCTATGCGGCGCTGGCCTGCTGCCTGTTCAATGCGGCCTGCATCATCTGTCTGTTCACCTTCTTTGTTTCCGTGGTGCGGCGCGAGAGCTTCCGCCCGCAGTTCATGGAGATGCTTTCCATCAGTTTCGGCGTCGCCGCCGTTTCCTTCTTCATCGGCTGGGCGGCGAAAACCTGGATGGGCATAGACATGTGACGGACGTGAAATGAGTGCGCAAGGCGGGGCGAAGGCTCCGCCTTTTTTGCGTTAATCTCCTTTTTTCTTCCTTTGCAACCTGTTGTTTCCCGCAACCTGCGGTTGCCAAAAAACGGTAGCGAGGGAAAATATCTTATGCTAATTATCTGAAATCATGTATATGCACCCGATAGTTGCCGGAAAGGAAACTTCCGGTTGGTGGAGAATGCTTCACGATGGCGTTAATTTCTGGCCGTCATTCGGCGGCCTGGCGCCACGGGGCTTTTCCCGCGACTCCATGGAAGGGGAACTTTTCCTTCGGTGGCGGCCTGTCAGATGACGGGCCGGAAAGCCGGCCTGCCGCTCAAACCTGGCAGTGTGCCATAAAACCACAGGAGTTCCTATGAACAGGAAAATGTTGGCTTCGTGCGCGGCCCTGGCCCTTGTCCTTGGCTTCTCTTCTCTGGCCGAGGCCGGATGCAGCCCTGAAGAAGCCCAGCAGAAGGCCCTTGCCTTCTCCCAGGTCATTCAGGAAGAATCGCAGAAGAACCCGGAGAACTATGCGAAGATCATGCAGGAACTGCAGCCGGAACTGCTCCAGCTTCAGCAGAAGCAGGATCTCGACGCCCTGTGCGTTTTTTACGATAAGGCCATGGAACGCTTCAAATAGTGGAAGCAAGTCGTAATCATGGCGGCCGGGCGCGCCGTACCGGTCCCCCGGCGCGCGGCCGCCGTGCCTGAAAGGAAGGGCGGCGCAGGCCGCCTTTGCCCGGAAATGCTGTCAGCCCACGGAATCTTATGAGGAAAGATCTCCAGCTATACGGAAAAATACAGGCCAGGCGCAAAGCCCTGGGGATGTCGCAGGAAGAACTCGCCCAGCGCATGGGTGTTTCCCGGCAGTCCGTCACGAAATGGGAAACCGGCCTTTCCGCTCCCGATCTCGACCGCCTGGTGGAGCTGGCCGATACCCTCGGCGTGAGCCTTGATTTTCTGCTGCGGGATCAGGTCGAGCTTTCCGAGGTTCCCCCGGAAACGGGAGAGCTGCCTCCCGCGGAAATGCCTGCGGAGGAGAAGAGCGAACGGGAATCCGCGCCCTCCGCACCCATGAGCAGCACCGTGCGCCATATTGTGCTGGCCGCCGGGGTGCTTGTCTTTCTCATCGGGGCGGGCGGTCTTCTGACCATGTGGATTTATTCCGAGCTCTTTCCCGTGCAGCTCGTGGATGGAAGGGGCGGTGTGCATACCGGTCTGTGGGGCTATGTGCTCGCACGGGACGTGAAGGCCCTTTTCTGGGCCGCGCTTGCGGCCGTGGCTTCGGGAGCCGCGCTTCTCGGCTTCAGCCTGAGAAGCGGGAAACGCTGAAACCATGCTCCGCCTCCGGGCGTTGTTTTTTCGCCTTTCCCTTTTCCGGGAAAGGCTTTTTTTATACCGGGCGTTCCTTGCGGGAACGTCGTGTTCCGGCGCTGCGGTCGAAGACGGCTGCTTATGCTGCCGGGCAGGAGGAAGAGCATACCAGGTCTTCCAGCATGTCCAGAAGCTGTTCGCTGAGTCCTCCGCCGAACATGGGGGAGCCGAAGAGCGCGCTGCGCTGATCCACCAGAAGTTCACGCGGGAGCATACCCGGTGCGGAATCGGCCAGCGTGTCGGCCAGACGGCGGGCCAGAAGCCAGCTTCGGGCGCCCTGGGCGAACAGGGCGAAGGCTTTTTCAAAGTCGTTCCGCTTTTCCTTCCAGATGTGGATCCTGCACGTGTCGGGCGGGAGGCTGAGCGTGGTGGACAGGGCGGCGTTCAGGCTGTTGAACTGTGCTCCCGGCACGCCGGAGCGCCAGCCGAGGAGCCAGCGGTTGCGCGGAAAAAGCAGTCCCAGTTCCCCGGCCAGAGCAATGAGCTTCTGCAGCGTTGTCTTTGCGGAAAGAAGAACCGCATCCTCCCAGAGTACGGGCAGGGCGTCGAAGCTCAGCGCAGGCAGAGCGGTCATGGTGAGGGAGGAATCGCACCAGGAACGCAGAATATGCAGAAGCCACGCGCCGGCCTGTTCCGACCCGGGAAAGTCCGCGGGAGTTTCCAGATGGCTGTAGCTTAAAAGCCAGCTTCCTTTGCCGTAGTTTCCGGAAACGACGCAGGGGCGTCCGTCCAGCAGGGAAGGGCGCAGCGTGACGCCGTACATGGCGTTCCATTCCGCAAGAATGTCCGAGGGCATGGAGGCGTAGGGAAGATCGGCCACATAGAGGTCGGGCCCCGGGGCGCGGTAGCGTGCGAGCACTTCCACGCCGTCGGCGTTTTCCGGTTCGTTGAAGCGGCCGGGCCACCACACGGGCAGAAGTGCCGTTTTTCCGGCAAGGTCGGAGGGTACGAGGGGATGCCCCTCGGCAAGAGAGCAGGAGAAATGCCCGGAAACAAGGTGCTGCAGGCGGTCGGCCATGCCGTCGCGATTCCATGGGCAGAGGCCGAGAGAACCGGCCAGGGCAAGCCCTGCGCCGCCGCAGAAGCCCGCATAGTGGCCGCCTTTCTGCACGAAGCGCCGGACTTCCTCCATGCCTGCCGTTCCCAGAGCTTCCGCCTTGCGCCGCGCGGAACCTCCGGGCACCATGAGCATCTTGCCAGACAGACCGGTCTGGGCTATGTCTAACCCTTTGAGTACACGGAAGGGAATGCCCGTCGAACGAACGGCGTGCAGCAGCAGATATCCCCAGATGTGGGAGGCGTCCCAGAGTATGGCGATCATGTTTTCCTCCGTGTCTATGCATACGCACAAGCCGCCCGTTCGGCAAGGGAAGGAAGCCGGAAGAGGCATGACGGCATGCCTTGTCGCAAGATCCTCCGCAGCGGAGCGACCCCGTTTTCCGGCAGGACGCGCCCTCATCGAGCGGCGAATTGTTAAAACACTGGAGCCATTCAATGCTGTCCAAAGCCTACGAACCCCAGGAAGTGGAAGCTCACTGGCGTAAGCACTGGGAAGAAGCCAGGACTTTCACGCCCGACATGTCCGCCCCCGGCGATCCTTATTCCATCGTCATTCCTCCGCCCAACGTCACGGGTATCCTGCATATCGGTCATGCCCTGAACCAGACTCTTCAGGACATACTCTGCCGTCATGCCCGCCAGAAGGGTAAAAATGTTCTGTGGATTCCCGGCACCGACCATGCGGGCATCGCCACGCAGAACGTGGTGGAGCGCGCGCTCGCCAAGGAAGGCAAGAAGCGTCACGACGTGGGCCGCGAAGCGTTCATCGAGCGCGTGTGGGACTGGAAGAAGCAGTACGGCGGGCAGATTCTCGAGCAGATCAAGGAACTCGGTTCCTCCGTGGACTGGACGCGCGAAGCCTTCACCATGGACGACAATCTCGCCCGTGCCGTCCGCAAGGTTTTCGTGCAGCTCTACAACGAAGGGCTCATCTACAAGGGCAAGTACATCGTCAACTGGTGCCCCCGCTGCCATACCGCCCTTGCCGACGACGAAGTGGATCACGTCGACTCCAAGGGTTCGCTCTGGCATGTGCGTTATGATTTCGCCGACGGTTCCGGCTCCGTAACCATCGCCACCACCCGTCCCGAAACCATTCTCGGCGACTCCGCCGTGTGCGTGCATCCCGAGGACGAACGCTACGCCTCCCTGGTGGGCAAGAAGCTCATCGTGCCCGTGGTGAACCGCGAAGTGCCCCTCATCGCCGACCGCTATGTGGACCGCGAATTCGGCACAGGCTGCCTCAAGGTCACGCCCTGCCACGACCCCAACGACTGGAATCTCGGCCATGCCCACGGCCTGGAATTCATTCAGGTCATCGACGACAACGGCAACATGTGCATGAGCGATGTCTGCGGCCGCTACGCGGGCATGAGCCGCGAGGAATGCCGCAAGGCCATCGTGGAGGAACTGCGCGAAAACGGCCACCTCGTGAAGGAGGAACCGCTTGCCCACAGCGTGGGCTGCTGCTACCGCTGCAAGACGGTCATCGAACCCTATGTGTCCGATCAGTGGTTCGTGGCCATCAGCAAGATGGCTCCCGCCGCCCGTGCCGCCGTGCCGGACAAGATAAAGATTTATCCTGAAAGCTGGACCAAGACCTACTACAACTGGCTGGACAACATCCGCGACTGGTGCATCAGCCGTCAGATCTGGTGGGGACATCGCATTCCCGCCTGGACGTGCGCCGACTGCGGCGAGCTCATCGTGGCGGAGGAAGATCCCACCGTCTGCCCCAAGTGCGGAAGCAGGAAGCTGGAACAGGACCCCGACGTTCTGGATACCTGGTTCTCTTCCGCCCTGTGGCCCTTCTCCACCATGGGCTGGCCCGAAAAGACCGAAACGCTGAAGAAGTACTACCCCACCTCCGTGCTGGTGACGGCCTTCGACATCCTGTTCTTCTGGGTGGCCCGCATGATCATGATGGGGCAGCACTTCATGGGCGAAGTGCCCTTCCGCGAAGTGTACATTCATGCGCTGGTGCGCGATGCGCAGGGCCGCAAGATGTCCAAGTCTCTGGGCAACGGCATCAACCCTCAGGACATGATCCGCAAGTACGGCGCGGACTCTCTGCGCTTCACCCTGGCCGCCTTTGCCGCCATGGGCCGCGACATCCGCATGTCGGAAGAGCGCATCGAAGGCTACCGCCATTTCGTAAACAAGGTGTGGAACGCCTCGCGCTTCGCGCTCATGAATCTTCCCGAACAGGGCGAGCCTAAGGCCGTGGATCTCGGTTCGGTGAAGGGCCTGCACCACAAGTGGATTCTCACCCGTCTTGAGGAAATCAAGGTGGAAGAGGACGCCGCGCTGGAAAGCTACCGTTTCAACGACGCCGCCCAGTGTGTGTACAAGTTCCTGTGGAACGAATTCTGCGACTGGTATCTGGAACTCATCAAGGCCGACATGAAGGAAGAAGGCCCTGCAAAGGAAGAAGCCCAGTATGTGCTCTACACCGTGCTGCGTGAAACGCTCCTTCTGCTGCATCCCATGATTCCCTTCGTCACCGCCGAGGTGTGGGATTCCCTGCCCGGTCATGAAGGCACGGATATCGCCACGGAACTCTATCCTGCGGCCCGCCCCGAATGTGTGAAGAGCCGCGAGGCGGACGAGATGATCTTCCTGCAGGAAGCCATCAGCGCCATCCGTACCATCCGCGCCGAGCTCAACATCAAGCCTTCTTACAAGCTTTCCGTGGTGCTGCGTCCGGCAGGCGCGGAACAGGCAGCGCTCCTGGAAGCCAACCGCGGCTTCTTCGATCTGGCGCGTCTGGAATCGCTCACCATCGACAAGAACGCCCATGCGCCCAAGGCTTCGGCCAGCAACGTGGTGCGCGGCTGCGAGGTCATCGTACTGCTTACGGGCGCGGTGGACTTCCAGGCCGAGCTAGCCCGCCTCGAGAAGGAAATCGGCAAGGTGGACAAGGATCTCGTGGCCCTCAACGGCAAGCTTTCCAACGAGAACTTCGTCAAGCGCGCTCCTGCGGAACTCGTGGAGTCCGAAAAGGCCCGCCAGACGGAACTGATGGACAAGAAGGCCAAGATGCAGGCTCTTCAGATCCGCTTCAAGGAAGCCATGGAACAGGACTGATGAGAAAAACGTCGCGGACAGGCCCGGCCCCTGAGGCTTCAGGCTCAATCCCCGACGTTATATGAAACAAAAATGCGGCCCTCATCCTTCGGGATGGGGGCCGCGTTTTAGCGTATGCCGGTCAGAGGGCTATTCCTTTTTACTTTTCGCAATGGCGACGACCACGCCGGAGAGGGCCAGCAGGCCGATGAGGTTGGGCAGAACCATGAGGCCGTTGAACATGTCGGACATGTTCCACACGAGGTTCACCTTGAGGCCGGAACCGATCACGATGAACAGCACGACAATGGCGGCGTAGATTTTCACATACTTTGCGCCGAAGAGCGCCTTGACGTTGGCCTCGCCGAAGAAGTACCAGCCGATGATGGTGGAGAAGGCGAAGAAGAACAGGCAGATGGCGATGTAGATGTTGCCGAAGGAACCGAACACCGTGTCGAAGGCCGTCTGGGCGAGCTCCGTGCCGGTGATGCCCGAGTTCCATACGCCGGTGATCACGATGACGAGGGCCGTGCAGGTGAGCACTACGAAGGTATCGATGAACACGCCCATCATGGCCATCATGCCCTGGTCGTCGGGATGGGCCACCTTGGCCAGTGCGTGGGCATGGGGGGTGGAACCCATACCGGCTTCGTTGGAGAAGAGGCCGCGGGCCACGCCGTAGCGCATGGCTTCACGCACGGTGATGCCGAGAGCGCCGCCGCCCGCGGACTGGGGATCGAAGGCCATGACGAAGATGGTTTTGAACGCGCCGGGCAGGGCGGAAATGTTGGCGAAAATGATGATGAGACATCCGCCGACATAAAGCAGCGCCATGAGGGGCACGAGCTTTTCCATGACCCAGGCGATGCGCTTCGCGCCGCCGATGAAGATGGCGGCGGAAATGAGGGCCACAACCACGCCCACAAGCACGGGAGATATGCCGAAGGCCGTGCTGAAGGCCGCGCCTATGGAGTTGGACTGCACCATGTTGCCCATGAAGCCGAGGGCGAGAATGATGGCCACGGAGAAGAAGGCGGCGAGCGTCTTGCCGAACGTGCCCGTGAAGGCGGCGCGGATGTAGTAGGCGGGGCCGCCGACGGTTTCGCCGCGTTCGTTGGTGCTCTTGTACTTCTGGGCCAGCACGGCTTCCGCATAGTTGGTGGCCATGCCGAAGAAGGCGCTGAGCCACATCCAGAAGATGGCGCCCGGCCCGCCTGCGGCGATGGCGGTGGCCGCCCCGGCGATGTTGCCCGTGCCCACCTGTGCGGCAACGGCGGTGGCCAGAGCCTGGAAGGAGCTCATGCCGGTATGGTCGGCGCTTTCGCCGTTCAGGGAAATGTTGCTGAACAGGCGACGGAAGGCGTGAGGAAGCCTGCGAAGCTGGATGAAGCGCAGACGGACGGTATAGAAGATACCGGTACCGCAGAGAAGAAAGAGAAGAAGCCACCCCCACAGTACGCTGTTGACCGCGTCCACTATCTGACCGATGAATTCCATGTCACATTCCTTCGGGCGGCCGGAAAATCCTCGCGCTTTCGCCGCCCCGTTTCAGGGTACAAAAAAAGAGCAAATCCATGCGATTTGCTCCAGAGAAAACGCTTAGGGATACGGCGGCAGATAGTGTCGGTCGATACGTTCCTAAGCTCTGTCCTTTGGCCTGAGAGTTTCGGCTTTCGCCTTGCACCTTCGGCACCCAAACGGGATTCTCCAGAGCTCCCTCCGCTGTTAGTCGGCCCTGCAGCCTTCAAACAGTTTCTACGGGATCGTATGCTTCACCTGTTGAAGCGCAAAGGAATCTAGTACGCTTTTGTCGTAAATGTCAATCACTGGTCTATAAAAAATATAACAAGCTGTATTTAATATGTTTTTATATGTAGTCATTGAACAATAATGAAACATGAGGGCAAGGAGAGCGTTTCGGCAAAGAGAACGCGGCAATTTCGGGAGCGTCATTCAAAGAGGCGGGGGAGCGCAGGCCGGGCCAGGGCAGCTTATCTTCCGGAATGATAGGAACAGAGGAGGCGGCGTACGGCAGAAAAAGGGAAGACGGTATCGTGATGCCCGAGAGAGACAGGCCCTGCGCCGATGTTCAGGGAAAAGCCGGAGTGCCGCAGGAAAGCGGGGTAAAAAATTTTTCCCCTTGCGCGATGTTCCTTTTCCTGACACATTCTCGGGAAAAAGGAGGATTTCGCCATGCTGCCTACCATTTCTCCGCGCAACGCCTTCGATATGCTGCAAAAAGGGGAAGCCCGGCTCGTCGATATACGGGAAAGTTCCGAATATGCCGAAAATTTCATCCCCGAAGCCCGCCTCGTGCCGCTTTCCATTGCCGAAAACTATCCGCTCAAGGATGCGGACGCGCCTGAAAAACCCGTGATCTTCTTCTGCCGTTCCGGGAACCGGACGGACAAGAATGCCGATCTGCTTGCCCGTCTTGCCGGGGATACCCAGGCCTGGCAGATGGAAGGCGGTCTTTCCGGGTGGAAAAAGGAAGGCCTGCCCGTAAAGACGGGGCGCGCTCAGTTCCCGCTTTTCCGTCAGATACAGATAGGCGCGGGCGCTCTGGTGCTACTCGGCCTCCTGGGCGGCCTTGTCTGGTCCCCCATGGTGTGGCTTTCCGCCTTCGTGGGAGCGGGTCTCGTGTTTGCCGGTGTCACCGGTTTCTGCGGTCTCGGCCTTCTGCTCGCACGTATGCCGTGGAACAGACGCTGATGTGGGCCGTCATTGACGATACATGAGTTTAAAGGGCTTCACATGTTTTCATGCGGGCCCCAGAGTTTTATTTTTTTCTGCAAAAGCAGTATGAGAGGGTTGAAAGGCTGATACCGCCCTGAAATCCGGGCGTTCCTTTTATAGACTTATGCCTGCGGCGGCTTCCATCACGCCTTCGGCCAGCGTGGGGTGGGCGTGGATGGTGCGGGAGATGTCGGAAACCTTCGCTCCCATCTCAAGGGCGAGGGCGCATTCGGCAATGAGGTCCGTGGCATGGGCGCCGGCAAAGTGCGCGCCGAGGAGCCTGCCGCTTTCCTTGTCCGCCACCAGCTTGAACACGCCGGGCAGTTCGCCCATGGCCTGCGCCTTGCCCAGTTCCCGGAACTGGAATTCCGAGGTGACGACGTCGAAGCCCTTGGCCTTGGCCTGCGCTTCGGTAAGGCCCACGTCGCCGATTTCCGGCGAGCTGAAGATGCCGGAGGGAACCACGTCGTAATTGGGCTTTTCGCTCGCGCCGAAGATGTTGGCCACGGCCACATGCGCTTCGGCAGAGGCCATGTGCGCCAGCATGATGCGCGCGGGGCCGAGAATGTCGCCGATGGCGTAGATGCCGGGCACGGAGGTTTCGAGCTGGTCGTTCACGGTGATGTAGCCGCGCTTGTCGGTGGCGACTCCCGCTTCGGCAAGGCCGAGGCCGTCGGTCACGGGCACGCGGCCGATGGTCATGAAGATGCAGTCGGCCTCAAGGGTGACGGGCTTTTTGGCGGAGGCGGGCACAAGCTCGGGAGCGAGGAAGGGAGAGGGGCCGAGGTCGGCAAAGACCCTGCCGTCTTCCACCTTCGTGGCGTTCACGGTACGGGCGAGTTCCACCTTGATGCCTTTCTTCTTGGCTTCGCGCAGGAGGAGCCTGCTCATTTCCTCGTCCACGGAGGGCACGGGCAGAAGGCGGTTCTGCCCTTCCACGATGGTCACTTCGCTGCCGAAGGCGCGGAAGATGAAGGCCAGTTCCGTGCCGACCACGCCGCCGCCCACGATGATGAGGCGCGCGGGCACATGGTCGAGTTCCAGAGCTTCATTGCTGGAAAGAATATACCTGCCGTCCACGGGCAGGGAGGGGAGATTCAGCACGTTGGAGCCGGTGGCGATGATGACCCTGTCGCCTTCGATGTCCTGAACCGTGCCGTCGGCAAGGGTGGCCTGCACGAGGTTTGCGCTTACCACGCGGCCGCGGCCCATGACCACGTTGACCTTCAGCTTCCGGCAGGTCTTTTCGAGGCCCCCGCGCAGGGTTTCGGAAACCTTGCGCTTTCTGGCGATGACGGAGGGCATGTCCACGGAAGGGGCGCCTTCGCAGGAAATGCCGAATTCTCCGGCGCGGCGGATGGTTTCCAGCGCTTCTGCCGAGGATTTCAGGGTTTTGGTGGGAATGCAGCCGCAGTTGAGACAGGTGCCGCCGAGCCGGGTGGATTCCACGAGGGTGACGTCCGCACCGCGTTTTGCGGCGTTGAAGGCGGCCGTGTAGCCGCCGGGGCCTGCACCGATGACGGTGATGCGCATGGGGAACCTTTCCTTGTTTTTCTGCCGCGTCCCGGGAGCGCCGCGGAGAAGCGGCCTTTCACGGGATGCGGGCAGGGGAAAAATCAGTCGTCGTCGCAGACGGGATTGAGCTTGTATTCCATTTCTATGCCGTCATGGAGGGAACCGGTGACGAGGCAGCCGTTCTTCATGACGCGGGCCACGCGGTCGAAGGTGTCGAGGTCCTCTTCATCGATGCCCACGTTGGCGGTAATGGTGATCTTCAGAACGCGGCTCTGGCCCTTTTCGTTGGCGTCCACATCCATGAGGGCGGTGAGGTCGAGACTGTTGTATTTGAGGCCTCTGGCTTCCATGGCGGCGTTGAGGGCCGCGGCGTAGCAGTACAGAGCCGCGGAACCGAGAAGCTGCTTGGCCGTGCCGCCGCGCTGATCGGCGGGCACGTTGGTGTTGTCGATGACGATGTTGCCGAGGGCTGCGCCACCGGTTTCAATGGTGTGGACATCCCCGTTTCTGTGATAGGCGACGGTAAGCTGCATGGCTTTTTCCTTGCTGGCGGGCGGAAGGGGTAGGAAAGCGCCCGGAGTATGCGGCGCGTGCTCCGGGCGCCGGAGAGAGAAGAGAAGGCTCTTTTAGGCGCAGTCGTGCTTGTCCCAGGGCTTGCGGTTGTCACGCTCGATTTTAAGCATGAGTGCGTCGTTGGTATCCTTGAGTTTGGCGATTTCTCTGGCCTTGAAGTTCAATCCCTTGATAACGGCGTAAGCCGGAGCGGCTTCCACCTGAGCGGGAAGCGGCAGGTCTCCGAGCCATGCCAGCGTGGGGGCGATGGAGGCGGCGGGAAGGGGGGAGGTGAGCACGATGTTGCGTTCAATACCGAGGCCGTAGAACAGAGCCATGGTGGGAGTGACAATGACGAGAATCATCTTCGTGGATGCAATAGCGAAGGCCTTGTCGAGTTCGGCGAGAAGCGCGGATTCATCATCGAGTCCTTCTACCACGGAAAGCTCGCTGCCTGCGGCGATGGGTTCCACTACATAACCCGCATTTTTGGCGGCGTCGATCATACTTTCACCGGCGACCGCACCGGCGAGTGCCTCCATTTTTACATCGTTCACCACGGAAAGGGGAACGAGAGCGCCCTTGCGACGCATTTTTACGAGAAGTTCGGCTTCGCTGTTTTTCAGAACATTGTCGGAAACCTGGGAGAAAAGAATGAAGACATTTTTACCGGTGGCCATGAGTGACTCCTTATCGTGTTTTTTCCTGAAAAAGACGGGTGATTTCTTTTCCCTCGGCATCGAAAAAAATCCATGATGTGCCGAGTTGCCCTTTCTCGCGGCGGACGCGCAGAAGAAGCGTCTGCTGCCAATAATAGGCATCGTCTTTTTCCGGTGTCTTGTGGATTCTGAGTTTGCCCATGAGGACAATGGGTTCCATAAATTCTACGCCAACTCCTGCGGCGCGGGCCAGAGCGCAGAGCGTATCCTGAGTAAAGTGATAGATTTCTTCGCCTGTCATGGAAGGTAGGGGTTACAGGGTGTCTTTCATGAACAGCGTAGCCACAAGGGCGACAACGCTGCCTGCGGTGAGAAGCATGAATGCATCGGCATAGGCAGGGAGCGGGGCAAGTCCTGCGTTCAGGTCTGCGGTGAGAATGCTGCCGAACATCCCCTGGAGGACGGCCGCCGCTATGGGGGCGCTGCAGTTGAGAAAACCACAGGCGGAGGCCAGAGCGGAAGCGGGAACGCTCTCCTTCATCATAGTGAAGCTGATGGGCCCCATGCAGTTGGTAACCAGAGTAAACAGTATGCCGATGACGGTGAGTTCCAGGAAGGAAAAGGTGGTTTCCCTGTGGATGCAGATCCAGCCGAGCAGCAGAGCCTGTCCGAGAGCTGAGACCAGCAGAAAGACTCTGCGGGAATGAAGGACGTTGTCGGAAAGCCAGGGAAAAAGCAGCATGAACGGCAGGGGGATGCAGGACATAAGCAGAATGCTGAGTCCTGTGTTTTCCCTGCTGAGTTCGTTTGCCTGCATGAGGTAACTGCCCCACCAGGTGGTGACGACAACGAACATATTGCCGATGATGAACATGAACCAGATGAAAATGAGCCAGAAGTTCTTCATCCGTACAACCTGACGAAGACCAGCTTTAAGTGTACGGATGTTTTCCTGTATGGAAACGGTGCCTGAGGCTGAGGTGATGTCTTTGTCGTCGAGCAGAAGCCAGAGGGTCGAACCGAGAATCAGGGTGAAGATACCCACCATGAGCAGGGCCGCTCGCCATCCAACCAGTTCCGTGAGCATCACAAGGGGGCTGGATGCCATCATGGTGCCTATGATGCCGCAGCCCGTGAGAATGCTGCAGTACATGGCGTAACGGTTGGCAGGAACGGAGGCGGCAAGCACCTTGTAGGAAGGTACGTTGCTGGCGAGCGTGAGACCGAGTATGAAGCGGCACGCTACGGCGGAGACAAGACCGTCACAGAAGGTGAACAGAATACAGAACACGCCTGCGAAAATCTGGTACAACGCCAGAGTTCTGCGGCCACCCAGCACATCCGCGAGGAGCCCGGAAGGAATCTGCGTGACGGCGTAGCCCAGCATGGTGGCGGAGCTGATGAGACTGAAGGAAGCGGCGTCGAGACTGAAGGCTTTCATCAGATCAGGAGCCAGAACGGAAGGATACACCCGCTGGAAGAAGCTTAGTGCGTATCCTGTACTGAGCAGCGCCAGGATTCCGGGCAGAGGCAGTTTCATGATGGCGGCCATGAGAACCTCCCTAGGCGTTTTTGGAGGTCTTCAGCTTCTTGACGGCGCTCCAGCTGTTCCAGCACACGAAGGCTATGGTGCAGAGATTGAAGAACAGCGCTATGGGACTTGTGAACATGATGCTCATGTCGCCGTTGAAGGTGAGAAGTGTCTGCTGCAGGGAGATTTCAAAGGACTTGCCAAGGACAAAGCCTATGATGAAGGTGACGATGGAAAAATGCACAGCTCTCATCATGTATCCCACGAAGCCGAAAACTGCCATCACATACACTGCGAAGGGGTCGCTTTCCATGGCGTATGCTCCCATGAGGCAGATGAACAGTATGACGGGGTAGAGAACTTCCTTGGGTATGTCCAGCACTTTCACAAATACGCGGATACTGATCAGGCCGAGGATAAGTGTGGCTATGTTGCCGAGTATCATACTGCCGTATACGCCGTACACCGTGCGGCCATGTTCCTCGAACATGAGGGGGCCGGGCGTGATGCCGTGGACGATGAATGCGCCGACCAGCAGCGATGCCGCGACGGAACCGGGAATACCCAGCGTGAACAGGGGAATGAGAGCAGCGCCGACCACAGCGTTGTTTGCCGTTTCAGGGGCACATACCCCCTTGATGTCGCCCTGGCGGAACTTATCTCCGGGTTTGGCGGATTTTTCAGCGACTCCGTAGGAAAGGAAACAGGCCACTGTGGAGCCGAGTCCCGGACACGCACCGATACCGGATCCGATCAATGCAGAACGGATGAGCGTGGGAATGAGGGAAATCATTTCCCGAAGGGAAAGATCATTTTTGGGATCCTTATAATCCACTGAAAGCATGTCCTCAAACTTGCATTCCTTGTCGTCGCAGGCGGTGCACTGTCGGACAATTTCCGCTACAGCCAGCAGGCCGACGCCGAGAGTGGCGATAGGCAGACCCGATTCAAGCTGATAGATGCCGAAGTCGAAACGGGGCAGGCCGGCCACGGGTTCCATACCTATGCAGGCAACAAGAATACCGAGAGCTGCGGAAATAACGCCGTTGAAGAAGTTGTCGGCTTCGAGAGCTGCAATAAGGGTCATGGCGAGAATGAGTACGGAGAGAAGTTCCGCCGGTCCCATTTTAAGGGCATACTTGGCCACTGCTCCCGCTACGAGAATGACGAGACAGGTGGAGAAAAAGTCGCCGAATACGGAGGATATGAGGGCGGTTTTCATGGCTTTGAGGCCTTTGCCCTGTTTTGCCAGCGGATAGCCGTCGAAACATGTTGCAGCAGCCTCTGGAGCACCCGGTGTGTTCAGTAGAATGGCGGAGATGGAACCTCCGAAACAGCCGCCTTTGTTGATACCTACAAGGAAACCTATGGCACCGATGGTGGGCATGAAATAGGTGAGGGGAATGACCATGGCGATGGCTATGGGGCCGGAGAGGCCTGGGATGCATCCCACCACGATGCCGATGGATACGCCGAGAATGACGTAGAGTACGTTGATCCAGTTCAAAGAATCGCTGAACCCGGAAAGAATGATGTCCATAAGAGACTCCTTGCTGGATGGATCCTACATGCCGGGAAGAAGGACGGAGAGTCCTTTCCACAATGCCGCCCAGATGACGAGAAGGGTGGCTGCCGCTACGATGATGAGGCGTATAGGATTGCGCTCGCCGCACAGCAGGCAAAGCGTCAGCATGATGATGGCACCGCCGATGAAGTAACCGCAGAGCGACATGAGGGGCATAGCTGCCGCGAGTATGGCGACGAAACCCAGAAGATGTGCGAACATCCGGGGAGACAGAGGCGCTTCCTGTCCTTTGCCGTATCCGGTAAGAAAGACTTTAATAAGATTTATGGATGCGGATATGATGATGATCCATGCGAGAATATTGGGCAGCATGGAGGCCGGCATACCGTATCCGGGCCATTCAGGAGTCTGTGTCGGGATGATCCATACCAGCAGGATTATCCCGAACAGAATGGAAAACAGAGACGAGAGAATATGGGTGCGGTACATATGCGTTCCGTCGGTTTTTAGGGGTTGAAGCAGGGGCGTGCGGCCTGCTTGACTGCAAACTCTTCCGAGCTTGCGAACCGTAAGCGCAGTATGTGGGGGGCACTCCTTCTTGTTGATGTCCGCAGGACGAGCAGGGAAGGCCTTTCGAAGGGAGTGCCCCGCTTGCAGATATGTCGGAGATGACGGCTATTCCCAGAAGATTTTACAGAATTCCAGCTGATCAGCGATGATACGGGCTGTCTCCGCCGCATTGTGATATGCAGGGAAGAAGTGCAGCTTGTTGTCGACTATTTCGGAAAATTCAGGAGAGGTGATGATTTCTTCCAGGTCTTTTTCCAGCTGAACCTGGATATCCTTGGGAAATCCCTTGGGGATAACAATGACGCGGTAGGCGTCCATGGGGAGCTGGGCCTTGAACAGCTCCAGAGTGGTGGGTACGTCGGGGAAGTGGGGGGTGCGCTTTGTTGTGGTCATAGTGAGTGTCCGCACCTTGCCCGCTCTGTCCTGCTCATAGTGCAGTCCGCCGGAGTAGGCTATGTCCGTATGGCCGCCGATGACGGCAGTGACACCGGCGGAAGGTGACTGCATGGGCACCATGGAGACTTTCGCCCCTACTTCTTCGGCCAGAATTTCAAAGACCTTGCGGTCCATGGCCGTCTGGAACTGATAGGTGAGAGGACGGGGCATGGTTTTGCTTGCTTCGAGGGCCTCGCGCAGATCCTTCCACGTTTTATCGGGAGAGACGATGTAGGAAGCGTCTCCTTGGAAGATGGTGCAGAGAAAGACGAAGTCGGATGCTTTGAAACGTGAGCCGGGATCAAGGGAGTTGAATGTGAACATGGTGTCCGCACCCATCCCTATGGTGTAGCCGTCGGCCTTGGAATTTTTGAGGGTCATGGCAAAGGCGCCGAGTCCTCCGCCGGAAACATTGGTAGGAACGAAGGGTTTGCCGTATTTTTCCGAAAGTTTCTGTGCGATGACGCGGCCTACCATGTCAATAGAGGTTCCGGCACCAGATCCAAGAAGAAATTTTACAGGTTTTTCAGGCCATGCGGCATGGGAGGGGACGACAAAGCTTATGGAAGCAAGAAGCGTGACGGCGGCCAGGCATACAAAACGTTTAAACATATATCCTCCACAGATGTCATGTTGCGGGGGAGTATTCCCCCGCAACATAAGGTATCAGATCAGGATTTGACGGTATAGGCGTCGGGGTTTTCCAGTGCCTGGTAAAGAACGGAGCCTTCACAGTCCTTGGGATAGGGAAGGCCGAGCATGTAGCAGATGGTAGGAGCGATGTCGGCCAGCTGCACGCTTCTTTCCATCTGGTAGCCCTTCTTGAATCCTGGACCGTAGAAGACGGAGAGCGTGTGCAGATCGCCGATTCCCCAGGTATCTGTGGCGAAAAAAGCACCGTGCTGAGAGCCGTATTCGGGCCACAGCGTATAGATGACGTCGCCGCACTGGTCGCCGCCCATTCCGATGAGACGGGCAGTCTGCTTGGTCATGCAGCATGCTACGGGGTGTTTGCCCGTGTTGGGATCCACATAGGCGTACAGGGCGTCGATGATCTCGCGCTGCACCTTGTAGTAGTCTTCGTCCTCTACGATGCCGCCGGGGTATTTGCTTTTCAGGTTGACATACACATAGCAGGTACGTTGCGGGAAAGCCTTGGACTGTTCAATGATGGGTTCGGCATTGGCCTTGAGCATGGCTTCGGCCTGGGCTTTGCCGAGGTTTTTGATGGTAAGCTTCACCGCTTCGTTGGGTTCCTTGCTTTCGTCGACGGCAAGCAGGCCTGCGTCAATGAGGGGGACGGTGGGGGCAAAGGGGGCGCCGTCGGCTTTGGACCCGTGGTCGGACACGAGAATGATGAGTGTTTCGCCGTCGTCTGCGCATTCCAGCAGCTTGCCGAGCATGGCATCGGTGGAGCGGTACAGGCGGCGATGGAAGTCCCATGCGTGTTCGTGTGCCTCCTGGGAGGAGCAGGTGGCGGGATCAAGTTCGGTCATCAGGTAATGGTACACGGAGTCGGTAGGATGCGTGTGGAAGAAGCACAGCGACCAGTCGTTGTTTTCCATGAGCTTGACGAGCGTTTCGCCCAGCCACTTATTGTGCATTTCAATGAGCTGGGAGAACATTTCATCGTCGTACCAGCCCATCATGCGCAGAAGAAATCCGGCCTTGGTGGTGGGAACGGCTTCAATGTCGCGCAGAGGCGCAGCGGCTTCAGGAGGGAAGCACCACAGGTCGCCGTCGGTATTCAGCATCTGGGTGATATAGAAGTCGAAGTCGGAGCCGTCGTCGGAAAGATTGAGTATCTTGCCGAGGAAAGCAACTTCCTTGACGGAACCGTCCTCCAGTTCGATGTTGGTAAAGACGCGTCCAGACCATTCGTCGAGCTTCAGTGTGAAGAAAGCGTCGTTCATGTCCCGGGAGGGGGAGAGCGTCACCGTGTCGTAGCCGTTGTTGCCGAGTTCGCGTACAAGCCAGTACCAGGTAGGCTTTTTGATGCGGAAGGGGCTTTTTTCAAAGGTGAGCTCAAAGGGGAATTCCAAGGGGTCGTCGCCCATGTCGTCCACGTTCTTCCAGTCTTGCGCAGGCTGGAGTTCTCCCTGAATGCCGCCGGGATGGAAGCGGGAGGAGCAGATGAGGTCGTCGCAGAAAAGCTGACCGCCGGAGTAGGGCGCCCCCAGCTTCGCGGCAGTTTCGTTGTCCTGAATAGTACCGCAGGAAAGGCCGGAACCACCGAGGATGATGGAGTGTTTAAAGCGTTTGTTCAATCCGTAGGAGGTGGGCCAGTTCACTACGATGGAGGTCTTTCCCGCGCGTTCGGCCGCTTCCCAGATGGTTTCGGCCTTGATGCGTTCACCGCTGAAGTTCATTTCCGTATTGGCGGCGTTAGGAGAGGTGCCGGGAATATGTCGCCAGTAGTCGGTAATCTGATGAGTCACGGGATAACAGCCGGTGGCTATGGTGGCCCAGTTCGGCGGCGTGATGGTAGGCATGGGGCAGAGGCTGTTCAGGCTCTTTGTGCCCGCGTCGAATACTTTTTTGAAATTGGGGCAGATGCCTTCTTCGATATGCTGTTCAACCAGCTTACGTACACAGCCGTCGATGCCGACAAGCAAAACTCTTTTGGCTCGCTTCATGGGATTCTCCTTGAGTGCCCGGAATGGGAAACATTGTACTATCTTCCTTTTAGCAATAAGCGTGCCAAAATAAAAAACGTTTATTAACAATATATTATAAGATCCATACTTGACCTTGAAGAGAAAAATGGCATTATTTGATCGTCAAATATGAAGAAAAGGTCAAATAATGCCATGAAGACGTATCTCGTTTCTCCCGATGCCGCACCTCACCCCCAGTGTGGAAAGGTCAAGAGGCTTCTGAGGGAAGCCGCGGCCCACGGTTCCTCGCAGGAGGTGTTTCTTGAGCGGCTTTTCTCAGCTCTGAGTCAAGTCCTGGAATTCAATCACGTTCTTTGGGTTGAACCCTCGAGCTATACCTCACGAATATATAAGGTATGGCCTCCCTACAAGAAAAACATTCTGCTTTACTGGCAACAAAGCAAGGAGGCCGATGCGGTTCTTCTTGCCTCATATCATGAGACGATGGTGCGTATCTGTGGAAAGGACGATTACGGGGCCGTTACCGTTTCCGTACTGAAAAAATACATGCGTGAAGCCAGTACGGACGAGTTTTCCCTGCTTTTCGTGCGAGCGGTGATTCAGAAGCGCTTCATCGGCGTGATAGGACTTGTGGCCTTCCGCAAGGATGCCTTCGGAGAAGGTGACGTGGCTACCTGCTTCGAGTTGTCCGAAAGTTTCCGCTATGTATGGAACAGAATGGCCCCTCCGAACTGTGAGGTCGAGATACCTCCTCATGATGCCGATTTTTTCAGTCTGAACTATCTGCCGGGTATGCAGAATATCATGCGGATGTTGAGCAGAGTAAGCCGGGAAGAGATTCCGATACTTCTTCTGGGGGAAACGGGTACCGGAAAGGAAGGAATCGCCAACATGATCTATCGTGGTTCGGGCCGCTATCGTCGTCCCTTCATTAAGATCAACTGTGGCGGCATACCTTTTTCTCTTATGGAGTCCAAGCTTTTCGGCTATCAGAAAGGGGCGTTCACCGGGGCGGACAAGGACACGCCCGGCTGCTTTGAACTGGCCGACACGGGCACGCTTCTCTTGGACGAGCTTGGCGAGCTGCCCATGGCAGCTCAGGCGCATCTTTTACGCGTGCTTCAGGAAAGAGTGATCGAGCGGGTGGGGAGCAGCATTGAAATTCCTGTGAATGTGCGCATCATCGCCGCAACCAACAGAAATCTGGTGGATTTCGTGCGCAGAAAGCGATTCCGGCAGGATTTATTGTACCGCCTGAGTATTTTTCCCATCTATATTCCCGCTCTGCGCGAACGACCGGAGGATATCCCTGTTCTTCTGAATTTTTTTATTCTTCAGCAGGCTCGTCGGGTAGGATTCGTGGCGGCTCCCAAACTTGCACCTTCGGAAATGCGCCGTCTCTGTGCTTACCCGTGGCCGGGAAATATCCGAGAGATGCAGAATGCCGTTACACGGGCCATGCTCATCTGGAATGGGACAAGGGAAAGCTCTTTTACCATTGAGGTCGGGCGTGATCTTTTCGCAGGTATGTTCAGTGCGCCTCCCGTCAGAGAAGAACCTGTCGTTCTTTCTGCAGAAACGGGGCAGGCGTGTAGTTCATTACGCATGGAAGATGTGGAAAAAGCTCATATTCGTCGGGTTCTTCATATGACGGGCGGCCGCATTACGGGCAGAGGCGGCGCGGCTGAGCTGCTTGATATGAATCCCAGCACGCTGAGGGCAAGAATGCGTAAGCTGGGTATTTCAAGAATGTCCGGCGTAGTGGAGGAATAGATCAGAAGGTATGTTCTGGAAGGAGAAAATGGTGAACCGTCCTATTTCTGCCGGGGAGAGCATTGAAGGAAAAATGGAAAAAGCCCCGTCCATGTTTTAAAGGCCGGGGCTTTTTTAGGCTTATTGCTCTGGTATCGTTCCAGATCAGATCTTCGCGGCGGTGAGCAGATCAGCCACGGCGTCGCGTTTTTCCCAGGTGAATTCGGGAAGTTCGCGGCCGAAGTGACCGTAGCAGGAGGTCTTGCTGTAGATGGGGCGCTTGAGGTCGAGGCGCTTGCAGATGAAGTAGGGGCGCAGGTCGAACACTTCGCGCACGATTTGCGTGAGGCGTTCATCGGGCAGCTTGCCGGTATCGAAGGTATGCACCAGCACGGAAACGGGTTCCGCCACGCCGATGCAGTAGGCGATCTGCACTTCGCAGCGGTCCGCAAGACCGGCGGCCACGATGTTCTTGGCCACATAGCGGGCCATGTACGCGCCGGAACGGTCCACCTTGGAGGGGTCTTTGCCGGAGAAGGCGCCGCCGCCGTGGTTGCCCATTCCGCCGTAGGTGTCCTGAATGATCTTGCGGCCGGTGAGACCGCAGTCGCCCATGGGACCGCCGATGACGAAACGGCCCGTGGTGTTGATGAAGATTTCGCAGTTCTTCTCGTCGAAGTATCCGGTGGGTTCCAGAATGGGACGGATGACTTCCTTCTTCACGGCTTCCACGATGTCGTCATGGCTGACCTTGGGGGAATGCTGCGTGGAAACGACCACGTTGTTGATGCGCACGGGCTTGCCGTCGATGTATTCGAAGGAAACCTGCGTCTTTCCGTCGGGACGGAAGAAGTCCACGATGCCGTTCTTGCGTACGCGGGAAAGCTGGAGCGAGAGCTGATGCGCCCAGTAGATGGGCGCGGGCATGAGGGTGTCGGTTTCGTTGGAGGCAAAGCCGAACATCATGCCCTGGTCGCCGGCGCCCTGGTCTTCGGGATTCTCGCGGATGACGCCCTGGGCGATGTCCGGGGACTGCTTGTCGATGGAGGAGAGCACGGCGCAGGTCTGAGCGTCGAAGCCCATGTCGGAACCGATGTAGCCGATTTCCCGGATGGTGCGGCGCACGATGGAGGGCAGGTCGGCGTATCCCTTGGTGGTGATTTCACCGGCCACGATGGCCATGCCGGTGGTCACCAGCGTTTCACAGGCCACATGGGAATCGGGGTCCTGGGCCAGCAGGGCATCGAGCACGGCATCGGAAATCTGGTCGGCCACCTTGTCGGGATGACCTTCAGTGACGGATTCGGAGGTGAAAAGGTATCTGCCTTTAGAGGGGATCATGGTCTCTCCTTGAAGTTACGCTCGGAGGCTGCGGCGGGGCTGGACGCCTTGAGCTGGAAGCGCCCAGGGAGGGCATATCTTTATATCAAGTTATGGTAATATGCCGTTTCGGGGGATACTATACACAGGGCTGTGCAGACTGTCCAGCGCCTTGACGGGATAACAGGGGAAGGCTATCCCTGAAAGAAAAGGAAAACAGAAGGATGGCGCCTGGCATGGGCCGTAGGGTCCTTTTGCTTCACTGCCTGCCCGGGAGTTTGCCATGCAGCCTTTCTATCAGGGGAAAATCGACAATTTCTGCGCCATGTACGCGGTGCTCAATGCGCTTCAGGTACTTTTCAACATCGGGCCGCTTCAGGCGCGCAGGATTTTCAACCGCACCCTTTCCGCGCAGGCCGCGGACGCCGAGAATTTCCGCAGGATACTTGAGCACAAGACCGACTATCTGACCCTGGTGGATGATATGCTCGACGACGTGCGCAGGAATGAGTTTCCCTCCCTTCAGGTACGGGCTCCCTTTACGGCGGACGCCACCAGCGAGGAGGTGTGGGAAACGCTGCGTTCCTGTGCGTGTCCGCCCATGCCCCTTGTTTCGGTATTCCGTTTCCTGCGCATTGCTCCGCCCTCGGAAAAACCCTATGTGGATCACTGGACGGTGGGCCATTACATGGACATGGAAGGGCTGCATTTTCTCGACTGCAGTCTGGAGGCGGGGGCTCTTTTCTGCCTTCCGTATGCGAAGCTCACCGATGCGTGGCGTCCGCTCAGTCGCGAGTATGTGGTCATTCCGCCGGAAAGCGTGCGCATTCTCTCCCATGCCCGGTCCTTCGGGCTTCCGCTGTAGGGCGGGCTCCCTTCCGGTATTCTGCCGGGAAGAGGCGAGTGTACGATGGCGGCAGGTTGTGGCATGATGGCCGCATGGGAAGGCATGGTTTTTGCCGGAACATGCCGGGCCGTTTCCGGCGTAAGTTCTTAAAAAAAGGTTGATGGGCAGATATGGCGCTTACCTCACGGCAGAAAATGGGCGCGGCCGCCCTTATCATGGCGTTCAGCGTTCTCGTCTCGCGTTTCATGGGGCTTTTCCGCGACAAGATCATTTCCTGGCAGTTCGGCGCCGGGGGAGAGGCCGACATTTACTTTGCGGCCTTCGTGGTTCCCGATTTTCTGAATTATCTTCTGGCGGGGGGCTATGTCTCCATCACGCTTATTCCGCTGCTCTCCCGGCGATTTGAAGAGGATGAAGCCGACGCCTGGCGTTTTTTCGGCACGGTGTTCTGCTGGGCCACGCTGTCCATAGGCGTTCTTTCCGTTCTGGCATGGGCGGCCGCCCCGTCCCTGGCTCCGCTGGTGGCCCCGGGCTTTGATGCCGCTCAGTGCGAAAGGCTGACGTCCTTTCTGCGCATCGTGCTGCCGGCGCAGGTCTTTTTCCTGCCCGGAGCCTGCCTTTCCGCCATCCTTTACATACGTCATCAGTTCGCGGTGCCCGCGCTCATGCCTCTTCTGTACAACGGCTTCATCCTGCTTTTCGGCGTGGGGCTTCCGTATCTCGGCCTTGTCCGGGGCATGGAAGGCTTCTGCTGGGGCGTGCTCGCAGGGGCGGCCGTGGGGGCGTTTTTTCTCCCCTTCATCACGGTACGCGCGGGCGGATTCCGCTTTCTGCCCGGCCTTGCGCATCCTCTCATGAAGAAGTTTCTGCTCATGGCCCTGCCGCTCATGATAGGTCAGTCCGTGGTGGTGCTGGATGAGCAGTTCGTGCGTATTTTCGGAAGCCTTGCCGGAGAAGGGGCCGTGAGTCTGCTCAACTACGCGCGGCGCATCATGATGGTACCCGTGGGCGTGGTGGCCCAGGCGGCGGGAGTGGCATCGTTTCCCTTCCTCGCCTCGCTTGCGGCGCGCGGGGACAGGGAAGCCTTTCGCGACACTCTCAGCCGTACCATGAGAAACAGCATGATCGTGGCCATTCCCGTGACGGTATGGATGATCACCGCGTCCGGCCCTGTGCTGGGATTCATTTTCGAGGGCGGCAGCTTTTCCACCTCCCATACCATGGGGGCGGCCCCTCTTCTGCAGATCATGATGCTGGCCGTGCCCTTCTGGCTGCTGCAGCAGGTGACGGGGCGGGCCTTCTATGCCCTGCAGGATACCCTCACCCCCGCCGTGGTGGGTACGCTGGCCACGCTTCTGGCTGTTCCCGGCTACCTTGTATTCATTCCTCTTCTGGGGGCGCGGGGCGTGGCGCTCGTGACCACGTTCTGCATTGCCGTGTATGCCCTGGTGCTGCTGGTGATTGCCGAAAGGCGCTTTGCCGGGGGCGTTTTTGCCGGAATCTGGGGCCTTGCATGGCGCAATGCGCTCATGTCCATGCCCGGCTGCGGCATCATGCTTGCCGTGATGCATGACGGTTTCCGCCTGCTTGCCTCGCAGCATCCGCTGCTTCAGCAGTTCCTTGTGCTGCTGGTGGGCGGACTGCTGTTCGTGGCGTCCTGGCTGGTGCTGGCCTGGTTCTTCCACCGCGACTATTTTTATGTGGTGGCTTCTCCCTTCCTGCGGCGCGCAAGGCGCGTGAAGCAAAGCTGACGGAGGATTCATGAACGTCGTACGCGCAAGTCATGCCGGTTTCTGCATGGGCGTCGCCCTTGCCCTGCACAAGCTCGACACCATAGTGGAGGCCCGGCCCGGAGAAAGGGTGGCGACGCTGGGGGAAATCATCCACAACCCTCAGGTGCTGGAGGATTATGCCCGCAAGGGAGTGCGCTGCCTGCGTTCCGTGGCGGAGGCCGAGGCCGACATGTCGGTGCTCATCCGCGCCCACGGCATTCCCCGTGATGTGGAGGCGGAACTCCGCAGGCGCTGTGCAAGGGTGGAGGACGCCACCTGCCCCCGGGTGAAGAACGCCCAGCTCGCCATTGCCGAAGCCACGGCTTCGGGAAGGGAGCTTCTGCTTTACGGAGAGGCGGAACATCCCGAGGTGAGGGGACTCATTTCCTACGCGGCGGGAAGAAGCCGTATCTTTTCCTCCCTTGCGGAGCTGGATGAGCTGCTGAAGGGAACGCCCCCGGAGGGAAAGGCCGTGGTGCTTGCGGCCCAGACCACTCAGGACAGGCTGATTTTCGACGAAATGCACCGCCGCCTTGTGGAACGCCTGGGTTCTTCCCTCGTGGTGCTCGACACCATCTGCGACGCCACGCGCGAACGCCAGGAGGAAGCCGGAGAGGTTGCCGCGCGCGTGCAGGCCATGGTGGTGGCGGGAGGCAAGTCCAGCGGCAATACGCGCCGTCTTGCGGAACTTGCCAGAATGCGCGGCGTGCCCACGGTGCTTGTGGAAACGGCTGCGGAACTGAATGCGGCGGATTTTTCCGGCGTGCGTACCGTGGGACTGACCGCCGGGGCCTCCACCCCCCGCTACATCATCGACGAGGTGGAGGAAAGGCTGCGCAGCATGGAGTGACCGGGAAAAAACGGATTTTCTGCCGTGCGTGTTCCGGGAAGGCCGGGGCAAGGAGAAGCAAGTTTCCTGCAACATATTGTAACAGGAAAAAAGGTGCGTTCGGGCCCGCTCCCGGCTATAGTCGATTCAGACTCTCCCGGAGGTTATTGCCATGCCCGATACCGAACTTTCCCAGACTTCTTCTCTGTCTCTGCTGGTTGTCGACGACGATCAGGATATACGCGACCTTATGGCCGACTATCTGCGCCAGCACGGTTTTCTGGTGCGTGTGGCCGACGGCGGCAAGGCCATGTTCGAGAGCCTAGAGCAGGAGAAGCCCGATCTTGTCGTTCTCGACATCATGATGCCCGGAGAAGACGGGCTTTCCCTGTGCCGCAGGCTGCGCGCCACGGAGGGGCTTTCCTCCGTTCCCGTGATATTCCTTACCGCTCTCGGCGATACCGCCGACCGCGTGGTGGGGCTGGAGCTCGGCGCCGACGACTATGTGGTCAAGCCTTTCCAGCCGCGTGAGCTTCTGGCACGCATACGCGCCGTGCTGCGTCGTTCCGGCAGGGTGGCCGATGTTTCGGCCGAAGCCGGTCGCGCGGAAAAAGCCTATCACTTCAGCGGCTGGACGCTGGATGTCTCGGCCCGGCATCTCATTGCGCCCGGCGGGATGGTGGTGAACCTGAGCGGTGCGGAATACCGGCTGCTCACCATTTTTCTGGAACATCCGCAGAAGGTGCTCAGCCGCGATTTCATTCAGGATGAACTTCAGGGGCAGGAAACCGACCGCAGCCCCTTCGACCGCAGTCTCGACGTACAGGTCTGCCGTCTGCGCGCCCGCCTGCGCGATACCGGCGACGGAGACAAGGGGCGCGAGAACAAGCTCATCAAAACCGTGCGCGGTGACGGCTATGTGTTCACCAGCGCCATTACGGTGGAATGACCATGGCTGCGGGAAGCAGGAGCATCTCGTCGCAGGGCAGGGGGGCGCTTGCCCGCCTGCGCCGCTTTTTTTCGCGTTTGTCGCCCGATTCTCTGTTCGCGCGGCTCATTCTCATTTTTTCCGGCGGCTTCTTCGCCATGCTGCTGCTCACCACCATCTACGCAGGGGAATCCCGTCATTTCTACTTCATGCGCGGACTCATGGCCGACAGGGCGCGCCGCATGGCGGAGGTGGCGGCGCTTCTGGATTCCACGTCGGCGGAAATCCGCTTCGTGCTGCGCGAGCAGTTCAACAGCCGGGGCTTTTTCGTAAGCTTCACCTCTTCCTGTCCGGTGCTTACCGTGAAGGACGAGGACCTGCGCGAGGCTTCCGTGCTCATGGAATACATGCTGAACCTTTCTCTTGCCCGACTGTACGGCGACGGTATGCAGCAGCATCACGGCCGCAAGCACGGGGACAAGATGCGCGGCGACGAGGTGCCGCGCCGCGCGCTGCTTGCCGTGAGCGAACTCAATCTGCCGAGTCCCATGGAGTCCTTCGGGCAGTCGGTCTGCCAGTATTTTTCCAAGGCCAAGAGAAATCCCGGGCCTTCCGTCTATCAGGCCACGGCCGTGGTTCCTCTGCATGACGGCACATGGGTGGTCATTGAGGATTCCGCTCCCGGATATCCTCCCATGCCGTACTTTCCTTTTACGAGCATCATCGCCATTGAAATGTTTTTCGTGGCCATCAGCCTGCTGGCCTTCTATCTGTGCGTGAAGCCCCTGCGGCGGCTGGCCCGCGCCGCCGACCGCTTCGGACGCGATATCAGAACTCCGGCTCTGCCGGAAACGGGTCCCAGCGAAGTGCGGGAGGCTGCGCAGGCCTTCAACCGTATGCAGACGAGCATCCGCGAGTTTCTGGATGAGCGCGAACGTACGCTTGCGGCAGTATCGCACGATCTGCGCACCCCGCTTACCCGTATGCGCCTGCGTGTGGAACAGCTCGACGAAAGCCAGCGGGCCCCTCTGCAGAAGGATATAGGCGAACTTCAGCAGATCATGGATACCACCATCGACATCGCACGCAGCAAGAGTGAAAACGTGGCCATGGTGGACGTGATGTCGCTCATCGAGAGCCTTGTGGAAGACAGGCAGGACATGGGCATGGACATTCAGCTGGAAACGCGGCTTCAGGACCCCGAGGCGATGTTCTCCATCCGGCCGCTTGCGGCAAGACCGCTCAGCATGAAGCGCTGCCTTGCCAACCTTATGGATAACGCCCTGCGCTATGGGGGGCATGTGGTTGTGGACGTGGTGGATGGGGACGACATGCTCTCCGTCATCATTTCCGACAGCGGACCCGGCATAGCGGAGGCGGAACTGAAAAAGGTGTTTGAACCCTTCTACAGGGTGGAGCGTTCACGCAACCGCAGTACCGGCGGTACGGGACTCGGACTTTCCATAGCCCGGAGCATGGCCCGTATGCACGGCGGCGACGTGACGCTGGAAAACCGCCCTGAAGGAGGACTGCGCGCCACGGCCACCTTCCGGCGGACGAAGGACGCGAAATAAAAAGGAGATCCCATGTATCGTTTTTGTCTGATCGCCGTGTTGTGTACGGCCTTCGCTCTGGCGGGCTGCGGATGGCATCATCCCCATGGTCATCACGGAGGCCCCGGCTACAACGCCCCTTCGACCATGCCCCCGCCTCCCGCACACCCCGGACCGAGGTGGCGCTAGATTCCTGACGTCCGAGAGGCGCCGCCCCTCCGCAGAAGGGCTCTTCCGCAGAGGCGGCGCACGGGACGGACCTTGCGGAAAGGAAACGTACCTGTTGCGGAAAGGTGCGGCATGTGCCCGCCGAAGGGGGGGGGCCGAAGCAAGGTTCAGGGGAAAGTTTTTTGAGCGACGTTTATGCAGACCTTCTTTTCGTTGCGGCCTGCGCGCATCGGAAAATCTGACGTTCAGGAGGTTTTCATGAGAGTGTTCCCCGTCGTATTGAGCTGTCTGCTGCTGGTCGGCTGCGTTCCGCAGCCGTATGACGACCATCGGCCGCCTCCGCCGCGACCCGTCGTCCATCATGCGCCGCCTCCCCCTGTACATCGTCCGTCCGGACCGGAGGCAAGACCGCCTGCCCCCCGTCCGAAACCTGCCGTACAGCGCCCGGCTCCGCGTCCCGACGCCACGTTCGTACACCGGCCCTCCTCTCCGCCGAAGAGGCCCGAAGCTCCCCGGCCTGCGGCAAGACCGCGGCCGGATTCCCGCCCGGACGGCGCGTTCGTGCATCGGCGCTGAGGTATTCCGGTCTGATGTTTTCGTCCGCATGAAAAAGGAGAGGCAGAGGCTCAGGGCTTTTGTTTCTCCGTTCATGGCGGGATGGACAGTGCCCCTTCGTTCCTGTGAGCGGAGGGGCGTTCAACCATGGTGAATCTATGAAATTCCGTATTCTTTTCCTTGTCTGCGCGCTTCTTCTTCCCCTTTCCACCGAAGCCGCGACGGCACCCCGCGCCCTGACGGCGAGACAGCAGGCCAGAGTCACGCCTGCGGTCAGGGCCGTGGAGGCCGTGGCCCCCGCCGTCGTGAACATCACAAGCACGCTGGTGGAGCGGCGTTCCTCCCGCGAGCTGACGCCGTTCGACCTCTTTTTCGACATGCCCGGCCGTGATCTCCGCGGAGAGGCCATCGGCTCCGGCATCATCATCGACGGCCGTCGTTCTCTGGTCCTTACCAATGCGCATGTGGTGAACGGCGCTTCCGATATTTCCGTACGCCTTCTCGACGGGCGTTCCTTCTCCGCCGACGTGGTGGGTGCGGAACCGGATTTCGACATCGCCGTGCTCCGGCTCAAGGGCGCAAAGAATCTTCCCTCCGTCGCCATGGGCGATTCCACCGATCTCATGCCCGGGGAAAGCGTCATCGCCATCGGTAATCCCTACGGTTTTTCCCACACCGTGACCACGGGCGTCATTTCCGCGCTGGATCGTACCATAGAAGCCGAGGACGGCGTGTTCACCGACCTTATTCAGACGGATGCCGCCATCAATCCCGGCAACAGCGGGGGGCCGCTTCTCAATATTCTGGGCGAGCTTGTGGGCGTGAACACCGCCATTTACGACAAGGCGCAGGGCATAGGGTTCGCCATTCCCATCAGCAAGGCGCGTCGCGTGGTGGATGAGATTCTCGATCAGGGGCATGTCAGCACGCCGTGGCTTGCGCTCATCGGGCAGAACGTGGACCCGCGCACGGCGCGTTATCTGCGTCTGCCGGAGGCGGAAGGACTGCTGGTGACGGAGGTGTTCAAGGACGGCCCGGCGGAAAAGGCGGGCATACGGCCCGGCGATGTCATTCTGGAGCTGGGCGGCAACCGCGTTTCCGACCGCGACAAGTATCTTTCCCTCCTGCGCAACCATCAGCCCCATGCTCCGGTGACGCTGAAGATATGGCGCGACGGCAGGGAAAAGACCTTCAGCCTGAAGACGGCGGATTTCGACGACGGTACGGCCGAAAAACTGGCCCTGCGCCGCTGGGGCATGAAGGTGAAGGACGGCCGGAACGGCGTCGTGGTCACCGGCGTGCAGGAGCAGTCCCCGGCAGGGCGGCTCGGGCTGCAGAAGGGCGATGTCATTCCGGCGGTTTCCGGGCGGCCTACCCATACGCGCAGGGACTTTCTCGATTCGTTCCGCAGGGATTTTCTCAAGCGGCAGGTACTGCTTCAGGTGCTGCGGGGAAATCGTCTGTATCAGGTACGGATGGGGCTGTAGGGCGCGACGGCGCGTTGCGTCTTGCCCGCAAACGCGTTAGAATAGTCCATCCCTTTTTCAGGAGTAAGGTATGAACCATTTCCGTCGTCTTTCCCTGGCCTTCTGCGCGGTGCTGCTTTTCGCCGCGACGGTCCTTACCGGCTGCATGGCCCAGAACAATGTCCGCCTGCTGTACAATACCAGCGGCTCTTCCGTCCTGCCCGTATCCACGGCTCCGCGCGTGACCGTGGTGGTGTTTGAGGATCAGCGCGGCCGCATCGACATCGGCACCCGCAAGGACGGCAGTCCCTTCCAGCCCGGCTCCAGCGTGGCCGAATGGGTAAGTCAGTCTCTGGCCGACGAACTGGCCCGTCAGGGCGCGCAGGTTTCCGTGGCCTCTTCCATGGCCCAGGCTCAGGCCGGGCAGCCCGACTACATCGTGGGCGGCGTGGTGGAACGCGTGTGGCTTACGGAAAAGAGCCTCAGCACCTATAATGCCGTCATCCGCATCCAGACCCGTCTCTACAGTCAGAAGCAGGCTGCGGTGACCAAGAGCTTCGCCTCCCAGCAGGAAAAGACCGGTATTCCCGGTTCCGCTCTGCCCGAGGAAACGCTTTCCGGTACGCTGGCCGATGTGCTCGGCAATGCCGCCATGTCCATCATGGGGGCCATGCGCTAGTCTTTTTTTCTTTTCCTTACGCCGCGCGGAGCCGATCCGCGCGGCGTTTTTTTATCCGTTCCTCTTCCGTCGAGGCGGAGAGGAGCAGGGGAGACCTTATGAGACCGGTGATCGTCAAGGCCTACGGGGCGCTGAGTCCGGCCACGGAAGAAACCCTGAATGCCGTGCGGGCCGTGCTGGACGACTGGTATATTCCCGAGGCCGTGGAGCTTTCGGGCGATCTTCTGCGCATCAGCTACGAAGGGGATGTTTTCCCCGATGCGGAAGTGGTGGAAGCCGTCAGGCCCTTCCTCTGCGATGAGAGCGAAGGCAAGCTTGATATCCTTGATCTTGAGGCGTGGACGCTGCACCGCTACTTTTTTGCGTACGGCCGTCTGCGCGATCATACCGCCACGCTGGACAAGGCTCTGGAAGCCTGTTCCATGCACTGAGTCTGTCCAGAACAATATCGGCAGGCATGGGGATTCTGGCGGAGGTAGGCTTTTCGGAAAAGGAGCGTCCTGTCCGGGAAACGGCGTTTCAGCCTGCCGGGAAAACTATTTTCCGGGAATACTGATATCCGCGAGGGGAAAGCGTGCCTCGCAACACACGAAAGGGCCGGAGCCGGGAGCTTCGGCCCTTTCGTGTCGGGTGAGTCCTTCCCGGCCTGAGAAAGAGCCATGTACGGAGAAGCGTATTTTCCGGCGTCGGAAAAGAATATGGGCTGATGCGGAATGGGATCGTCTGCGGTGAATGAATAATACGAAAGTGTATCGCCCTGTTGGAGCGTGTGAAGCCGTTTTGGGAGAAATCGGAGCCCTTCCGGGAAAGATGAGGGAACAAGCGGTACGGAAATGTTCCGTGGAAAAGAAACGCTGTATATAAAATAAATAATATATTTCAGTATATTGAATCTCTTCTTCATGGTGGCACGGAATATGCAGAAGAAAGGACATCTGCGTTCACAGTGAAGGAGGATACGATGATGAATGCGGCCGATACGGGTTTTGTCCTGGTCAGCGCCATGCTTGTCATGCTCATGGTTCCGGCTCTGGCTTTGTTTTACGGGGGGCTTGTGGCCTCGCGCAATGTGCTTTCCACCACCATGCACAGTTTCGTGCTTCTCGGCGTGGGGGCGCTGCTCTGGCCTCTTGTGGGCTATACGCTGGCCTTCGGACCTGACGTGCACGGTCTTATAGGCGGTTTTGAGCATCTTTTTCTGAGGGGCGTGGGCATGGATCCTTCGGAAGGCAGCAGCATTCCTGCGCTGGCGTTCATGGCGTTTCAGTGCATGTTCGCCGCGCTGACGCCTGCTCTCATTTCAGGCGCGTACGCCGAACGCATCCATTTTCAGGCCATGCTGCTTTTTTCCACGCTGTGGCTGATTGTGGTTTACTGCCCCATGGCGCACTGGGTGTGGGGCGGGGGCTGGCTCATGAAGATGGGCGCGCTTGATTTTGCAGGCGGCGCCGTGGTGCACATGAGCTCCGGTTCCGCCGCCCTTGCCGCAGCCGTCGTTCTCGGGCGGCGTACCACCATGGGTCGCCGGGCCGGACTGCCCCACAATATTCCCATGACGGTGCTCGGCGCGGGGCTTCTGTGGTTCGGCTGGTTCGGCTTCAACGCGGGCAGCGCTCTTGCGGCGAACGGCCTTGCCGCCAACGCTCTGGTCACCACGCATCTTTCCGCAGGCTGCGCCATTCTCGGCTGGCTTGCGGTGGAACGCCTGCATACGGGGCATTTCACCGTTCTGGGCGCGGCGTCCGGCGCCGTGGCGGGCCTTGTGGTCATCACTCCTGCTGCCGGTTTCGTCGAACCCTGGGCGGCCGTAGTCATGGGACTTCTCGGCGGCGCGGTATGCTACGGCGGCATTTTTCTGAAGAGCGTGTTCCACTATGACGATGCGCTGGACGTGGTGGGGATACACGGCATAGGCGGTGTGCTGGGGGCGCTTCTTACGGGCGTATTTGCCAGTGCCTCCGTCAACGGGGTGGACGGACTTCTGTACGGCAATGTCCATCAGTTCTTCGTGCAGGCTGTGTCCGTGATAGCCACGACAGGGTTCTGCTTCCCCGTGAGCTTCCTGCTTCTCAAGCTCACCGACAGGATCGTGGGCCTGCGCGTTCCTCTGGAAAAGGAAGTGACGGGTCTCGATATTTCGGAACACTCCGAATCCGGCTACCAGTTCTAGTCAGCCCGGCTTGCTTGGAGTAAGGCCGGTAAAAGGAAAAAAAGATGAAGAAACTTCAGGTGATATTGAGGCTGGAAACCGTGGAAGACGTGAAGGAAGCTTTGAGCGCCATAGGTATAGGCGGCGCGACGCTCATGGAGGTGCGCGGCTTCGGCAGGCAGCGCGGTCATACGGAAATTTACCGCTCCCGGAAAATGGAGGTGGATTTCCGCTCCAAGATGATGCTGGAAATCGTCATGGAAGATGAAAAGGTGGACGACGCCGTGGAGGTCATTCTGAAACATGCCCGCACGGGCGCTGTGGGAGACGGCAAGATCTTCATTCTGCCGGTGGACAACGTCATACGCATCCGTACGGGAGAATCGGGGAAGGACGCGCTGTAGTTGCCCCGGGAAGAGAAGAACTTCAGGCACCGCCGCAGACGTACATTCGCGTATGGCTGCGGTGGTGTTTGCTTGCCAGTATTTTTTGTCGTTGCAATGCGGTCGGTTCTTTTCCCCGCGTACTTTCTCCATGGCGGCGTTCTGCCTCGCCGCCATGCCCGGGGGACCGCCGGCGGTTCACTCCGGGACTTATGGTGCGTCCCCTGCCGGGGAAAGAAGAACCGCAGGGTCGAAAGACCCGGAGAGGGAGTGCCCGTCACGGCGTTCCCTCTTTTTTTACCGTTTTCTGCCAGAGATGGGGCAGAGTTTTCCGTTTTGAGGGAGAGGCAAAGGGCCTTTCCGATGATTGAAAGGGGATTCTTTTCCGCTTATTTCAAGAGAGAGGACCGGTTACGCGTCGTTTTTCGACAGGTTCGCGGAACATGATCCGGTATGATTCTTGCAGAAAATGTCAGGGTAAGGAGGCAGAGTATGAGTCAGTACTTACCATATATTGATGCGCTCAACAGGGAAACGGGGCTGGATATCCGGCTTTCTTCTTCCGGCAGCGCGTATCTGGAGCTGGAAGACAGGGGAATACTGCTTCAGTGGCTGGAAGCGCAGAACATGTTCGTCATTTATGTGGAACTCGGTTCTCTTTCCGGCTGGCGGGACGAGCAGGTTCTGCGTCAGCTGCTTTCCGCCAACTTTCTTTTCCTCCAGAGCGGAGGAGGCGCGTTAAGTTATGACATTTCCGCCAACAGGGTTGGGCTGAATTATGCCGTGCCCGTGTACGGATTGTCGGCGGAGGATTTTCTCCGCAGACTCGATGCCGTTGTTCTTCTTGCGGAGCATTGGCAGGAGAAGCTGCGCGACATGGCCGCCGAACAGGAAAAGCTCGCCTTGCAGGCCATGACGGGGAATGAGGAAGCAGCCGATACGGGTACGTATGATGCCATGACCATGCTGAGAATATGAGGGGCTCCGAAGGAACGTACGTTTTCTTCCCGCTGCGTAGGGCTGCTCGGCAGTATCTCCCGGTAGTTTTGTGGAAATCTGCCGGGAGCGGGAGTGACTCCGCCCGGTGAGAAAATTTTTGCTCTACGAGCTGTTGCGGCGTAATAGGGCGGCGTTTTCCCGGAAGACATGAACGATAAGGGCCTTCCCTTTTGGGGGAAGGCCCTCTGTTTTTCTCAGAAGAGTCTGCACAAGCCTTGCAGGATGGCGGAAGAGCGTTAAACACGCTTTCTGTTGGACGTCATGCCCACAGCATATTGCCCATGAGAGGAGAAAGCTCCGTATTGCCGGAAGGTTCGGCAAGGCGCTCCTCCATCTCGTCAATGAGTTCCGTCGCATGTTCCGTAAAACGGTCGAGGACATTGGAAAGCCGTGCGGCACTGAGCGCGGTCACGTCGAGCACAAGGGAGAAGATGAGGGTGCGCGCAGGGGCGTACAGTCCTATGTGCCCTCCGCCTGTTTTTGCCCCGAGCAGGTTCTTTTCCAGCAGAAACTCATATATTTCCGATGCGGCGCCGGGAGAAAGCCTGCCGATGCTGCAGTAGAGCGCAACCTTGTCTTCCGCTTCCAGGTATTCCATTCCGATTTCCAGCCCCTTGATATTGATGAGCGACGTGCCGGAAGCACTGATGGACGCGGGGGGAAGTCCGGCTCCGGCAAGAGCCTCGGCAAGCATGGCATGCAGCGATTGAAGAGACATGGGTGTTATTCCTCTGTAGCGGTATTATGCGTCCTGGGGAAGCGGGATGTTCAGAACATTGCCGGACCTGATGCGGGCGAAGGTGTTGTTTCTTGCGTACTGGAACGCGACAAGCCCCGGCGACCAGTTCCGGGAAATATCGGACGGGGCGACATTGCGTATGCTTATGCGCGTGGGCGTGTAGGAATCGGAAGAAGCCAGCAGTTCGTGAGCCTTTTTCAGCGCGGCCTTGCGGGCGTCCTCGCCGTGGGCCATGCGCGCTTCCACAAAGAGCCTGCGGGTTTCGTCCAGTACGGCGGGCTTGAGTTCACGGTGCACGGTAAGGAGTGCCGTGGGCGGCATGCCGCGCAGGAGCCTTTCAAAGGAATCGGAAAAGGCCGCGTCCTGGGCGATGCGCTCCCTGATGGAGGAGGGCAGGAGCAGCGCCCGGGTGATGTCGTGCAGGGCTCTGTTTTTCAGCAGACCCGCCGCGCATTCCGTTTCCATGCACGTCGTGGGCATGATTCCCTGCGGGCCGGTATTGATCTTGAAGCGCTGTTCCATATCCAGGGAAACTGCTCCGGCAAGGGTCGCCTTGGGGCTGCCGATGTAGACGTTGCCGTGGGAAATTCCGGGGGAGGCGCTGGCCGCCAGCGTGACTTTCGTCTTGATGCCGAAGGTGGTGGTTTCGCCCGAGGCGTTCTGTTCCACCTGCTGCGATACGTCTCCTGCTGCGGAAACGGCAAAGGTGGCTGACCCCGAGGCCGCGAAACCGAGGGGAAGAAGCTGCTGGAACAGAGAGATCATGAGGCCGAGGGAAACGTCGCCGGAAACGGCGTCGCCGTCGATGAAGCGCACCTGCGAGGCGCACAGCCACAGGTCGGGATTATATGTTTCGCTTGAGTGTTCGTGCAGCCCGGAATCCGGCCTCATAAAGGCGTTGAGGAAGGCTTCGCAGTCTTTTTCGCTTTTAAAGGTGAGCGCAAGGCCGGTTTCGCCTTTGCCGCCCACATTGCCGCCCGGGATGAGGGTGAGCGGGGTGTGAGGTATGCCGATCTTCATGGTGGCGCCCAGCGAAGCCGCGAGTCCGCCCTTGAGTATGACCTGATAGCAGCCGCCGCCCACGTTGCTGACGCTCATGCTGCTGTTTGCCATGAGGCGCAGGCGCAGGGAAAGCGGGTGTGCCAGGCTGACCATGCTGATCAGCGATTTGGAAGAGGTGAAGGGCGTGAAGATGGCCCCCGTATCCATGACCAGACCACGGGATTTGTCGTACACGAAGCCGGAGCCGGGCATGGAGGCTTCGCGCATCAGGGCGCGTATGCCTTCGGCTCTGCGCCGTTCGTCGGGCAGCAGGGAGTGATTGATGAAGTGACGTGTCTGCTTCCAGGCGGAGAAGAGGCTCGCGCCGTTTTCACGCAGTTCCCTTTTCATGGTTTCCGCGCTTTCCTTTCCCGCGTAGGCAAGATCGCTCTTTTCCGCGTCAAGGCGAAGGATTTCTTCCTTCAGTGTTCCGTCGGCAGTGGTGAGTGCGGCCAGCGTGAGCTTCACGAGCTGCTGCGTCAGCACGGCATCTATGGGCATGCCCCAGGTCTTCAGCTGTTCATAAACGGCCAGCCTGGTCGGCACGTCGTTGATGGTGAATGCGGAAAGAGGCTGCTGGGATTCGGCAAAGACCTTGTACAGCCCGGCGGCGATGGTCTGCTGGAGTCTGCGTATGTTCTCCTTGCCGAACTGGGACTGCAGCTTTTTCATGCTGCGATCAATGCCCTTCTGGAGCTTGTCCAGCTCGGAGCGCTGATTTTTGATGCTCTTGAGGGTGAACTTCGCTTCCGTGGTACGGCGGCCGTCGATGTCGACCTTCTTCTCAAAGAAGGCGAGGGCCCGTGCACGCGGAACCATGCTGTTCAGCACCACGTCCAGCGTGGGCGTTTCCTTTCTGTGCCGGAGACTGGAAGCGAGGGTGAAGGGACTTATGCCCTTCAGGCTTTCCAGAAGTGTATCTATCCGGTTCTGAAGACGTGTCCGCTCTTCATCTGTGGCGGCATGTTCGAGCTGTTTTGCCAGCTGTTCGATATCGAGCACGGTATCGCAGGTTTTCATTCTGCCCGGGCGTCTGTGCGGCCAGGTGAAGTGAAGAAGCGCTCTGTCCTCCGTCATGGCTTTGACGAGGTCTTCCTTTGCCTTTGTCGAGGCGCGCAGGCGCACGCCTTCACCCGTATTCTCGGCAAGGGTCTGCATGGTCATGGCATGGGATTCGAAACGCTGCACGTCGTTCAGAAAGACCCGTCTTTTCTGCGTCTTTTCTTCCATGCGGAGCCTGACGTCGTCGGGGTCTTCGTTGCCTGAAAGTTTTTCATACAGGGCTCTCGTCTGCCTGCGCATGGCCTCGTCCACGGCTGCGCCGTTCAGGGTCATGCCGTCCGCCTGGAAGCGATCTTCCGGCCGGATGAGCCCGCTCAGGTTGACGATGTGATGATCGAGGGCGAGGCGCGCCATATATTCGGCGGAAGTGGCGTAGATGGCGTTTTCCCTGCGGCCGGCACTCAGCGATTCGGTCAGGCTTGCCTGCTCCCGTACCTTGCGCCCGGCATCGACAAGAGCCTGCTCGCCATGGAATCCCCGGACGAAATGGTCGCAGGCCTGCTGAATTTCGTGCATGCAGCGCTGCCTGACGGCGTCATCACCCAGGGCAAGCTGCAGTTTTTGGGCATAGGCGGCGACGTTCTTGTCCAGATGCAGGGAAATGCACCACATTTCCATGTCGGCCATGATGGTTTTCTGCTCATCCGTCAGCGGGAACAGTCCAGCCTCGGCCGCATTCTTCTGCAGAACGGCCACATGAGCGAGGTGATAGTTGAAGTCCGGCAGACCGACCTTTTTCGTGAGGGCATCCACAATGTCCGGCGTGAGCATGAAGGAACGGGCGGAGGCGGCGTTCATGCCTCCGAGAGTTCTTTCGAGCGCGTTCGTACGGCTGTTGCCCGAGGGGCCCTTTCCTTCCATGAGAATATTCATGAGATGGCGGCTCGCCACCGTGCATTCATGCTGAAGCCGTACTTCCGCATCGTATTCGGGTTCCGGCAGAAGCAGTTTTTTCAGGGCAAGAGCCTCGTCGGCGTATTCCGGGTAGGCTCCCTGAAACGCCATGTCCACATAGCGCAGCGTTTCGCTCCGCTGCGCCGGGCTCCGTCGTCCTTCCTGCGTATTCGTTGCGGCAGCCCCGGAAACAAGAGCGCTGATGAGCGCGTTTTTCTGTTCCGCGCTGGAAGCCCAGGAAAGACCTTTGTTCAGAATGTCGAACATGCGCGCCGGGTTTTCTCCCGCACGCAGGGAAAGTCTCGCCAGAGCGGCCAGGGAATCGCTGCTCAGCGGACTGCCGTTTTCCGCCTGAAGCAGACCGAGCTGACGGGTTACAGCGTCGACGACGGCGTCCTCCAGAACATCGAGATCCTTTCCCACGATGCCGATGCCCCTGTCTTTCAGCGCATCAAGCATCTGTTGCGGGTCGCCCTCCTCCAGCTTTCCGAGGGCATTCTTCAGTTCCATGCCGTTCTGCCAGAGCAGTTCACATTCGACAAGAGCTTCCAGCTTCCGGGCGGGAGAGCCTTCCTCTCCGTTTATCCGTTCCAGGGTGGCGAGGGCGGCTTCCAGATTCGTGCGGCATGTGATGCTGTTGGAAAGCTGTATCTGGTATTTCACAAGCTGCGCAAGTACGATCGTATGGGAAGAGTCTTCTGCCTCTTCTGCGGAGAAATTTTCGATGAGCGCGTCGACTCTCGCCTCTTCCTCCTGCATCTGGGCAAGAGTCATATCTTTGGAGCAGAGCATACCGGGCCTGAAGTCCTGCAGAATGTCGAACACCTCTTCGGAAACGGTGCGTTCGCGCACGGCAGGCCCTTCTTCCACCGGCTTTTCCGCCTGTGTCTTTTCCGCTGAAGAGACGTCTTCACTTCTGTTTACCTCATCAAGAGCCACGGAGCCGTTTTCTGCCATGGCGGAAGCGGTCCCGCAGAGCCTGGCCTGTTCCAGCATGTTTTCCATCTGTGCCGTGCGGGCTCTGCCCTGAAGCTGCCGCGACGCCTCGCGCATGGCGGGACCGTCGTCCTTCTCCAGCGCCGAGGCAAGGGCGCGCCCTGCAACGGTTTCACCGGTTTCCTCGTTGCGCCGGGCAAGCACTTCTTCGGAAAGATCCCTTTCCGGGATATGGGTCATTTCCCGTGCCCTGTCCATTTCGTCCGTCATGAGAGGGGCGTCAGAAAGCGCTTCCTGCGCCATTTTTTCTGCCGAGTGTTCCCGTACCTGAATGCTGGAGGAATCGTCCGTGACGGGGGAATGACTGCCGATGATGGATATGTTCTGACTCATGGATCGTCCTTTCCACAGGAGAAAACTTCCGCACATCTGCATGTGGCATTTGGGGTAGCCATGCCTTTTGAAGGCGGATCAACTTTCAGTTCAATAAAACATTACCTGAAGGTGATTTTTCAGAAAAAAGATATGTCAGGAGAGAGGAGAGTGCAATCGTTTTGATGAGCGAAAAAGTTTCGGACGGAGTCCCCAGAGAATATGAAAGGGTAAAGTAATAAAGGATAGGATCCGTTTTATTTTTAGATATGAAAAGCCAGCTTTTTCAATTTGGTTATGAAAAAGCTGGCAAGTACTACGTTGCCTTCAGTCGAAAGCAAACGACTCCGGCAGAAGGCGGATAGTTATTAGACAAGATGGGTGATGGGAAAAACAATGGAAACGGCTCCTGTGGGACAACCGATACGACAGCAGGCACAATGCCAGCATTCTTTGGGGTAGCGAACATACGGGGAACCGTCTTCCTTTTTGTCAAGAATGTATCCGGGACAGCGTTCTATGCATGTTCCGCAGCAGACACAACGTTCCTTATCAAATTTCGGAGGCATGGAGTTTTCCTTTTTTGCGTCAAATCGACGGCAACAGGGTCAGGAAAAAACGTTTATTCAAGCCAGAATACCTTGGGATGTCCATCGACTTTCTGGACAGCAAGAACCTTGTTCAGGGAGGGGTCGGGGTTCGGGTAATCTGTTCGCAGATAGACGGTATTTGCAGAGGTTTCCTTTCTTTCCAATGTACAGAGAGTTGCAAGACGACACATGGTCAGAAGGTCGAACGCTTCATGGATGCGCATGAGTTCATGCATGTTTTCGGCATACAGATCGTCTTTCAGAGCAGCGATGCGGTTGAGGCTGTCCAGAGCCTGAAGCATCCCTTTTTCATTGCGCACATACCCCATGTAGTAACTCATGACTTGTCGTATGGCAGATTCAAAAGGCTCATGAGTGGTGTCTCCGTCGGAGTAGAGTGGGCGCAGAACACGGGATCGTTCTTCCTCCAGTTCCTCCTGTGTTGCCTTGCCGGAAAAATTCTTCATATCTGCCGCGGCCTTTGCCGCGAATTGTCCTGCTGCATAACCGCCGCACATGGCACCAGAAAAGGCGTGGAATCCTGAACCGACGAAAAGTCCAGGAATGGTGCTTTCGAAGTTGGCGTCGCGATCGACCATGCCATCGAGGTTGAGTTCCCCTACTTCCACTTCCATGAGTTTTGTGGTGAAATCGACACCCTTTTGCGCTGCATAATCAGGGAAGGTAGCCTTGTCTCCGGGCATGAGATCATGCTCGAGGCAGTCACGGACGTCGTCGGGCAGATGACGCATATCCATGTAGAAAGGGGGGCCGTTGCCTATGATTTGCTCGCAGTAGGTGCCGCGGGAGAACAAATGGCGCGGTGCCTGTTCCGTCATAGGATGGTATCGTGTCATGAAGCGTTCGCCCTTGAAGTTCAGGGCATGAGCTCCCGAGCCGGTAATACCGTTCATACCCGGGCTGCCGAAGCTTTTGGGAAGAACCGATGAGGTCTGGCGTACGTCAAGCAGGGTGATTCGGGCTCCCGCCTCATAGGGAAGCACATACTGTGAACCAGTAATGTAGGGAGGCAGCTGGGAGTTGTAGGGGTTGGTCGTAGAGTTGAAGGTGACACGTTCCACTCGTGGCCCGAGTGCCATGACCGCTGTTTTTGCGGTGATGTTGTGGAAGGTACCGTCCAGAACATTGTATCCCATGGCTCCGGCAAAGCGTCCATTTTTGATGATGAGCTTGGTAACCATGATGCGGTCGAGAACAGCAATACCCATGGCACGGATTTTTTTCGCTATGAGGGGTTTCATGTATTGACCGTGATGGATAAGTATCCACCAGTGACCGGGCTGTCCGAATCCTTGGGTCCGCATAAAGGAGCCATCGGGGTTTCTGCGGAATTCGATACCTGCTTCAGCAAGGAAGTCCAGCATGTGCGGCATGGACTGTCCCCAAGCCCGTACAGTTTCAGGATGAAGGCCGCTGCCGGGTTTGTCGTAGAAGCGCACCAGATCTTCGACGGAGTCGTAAGGTTCGTCGGAATTGAGTACGGCCATGAAGTGGTCGTTGCCTCCACCGATGCAGCCGCAGCTTTCCAGCAGGCCCTTGTCTACGATCATGGCGTGCAGGCCGGCTTCATGAGCTGCTAGGGCGGCTGCACAACCACTGGCTCCGCCACCGAGTACGAGAACATCAGTTTCATGTGAAATAATGTCCCTGTTCAATAAGTCAGTCATATATCCTCCTTGGCTTTTCTATTTGGTAACGTGTTCTTTCCTCTGCAATAAATGGCGTATTCTCGTAAGAGATACATGGAAGCAATAATGCAGCATGTGGCAATAGTATAGGGAGAACGAATAAATAGAGTCATAGTCATGGATAGGGATATGAACAGTGAAACGCATCTTTCTGCTAATGGAAGACGTCGTAGGAAGAATCCTGTCGTACCCATGCATAAAAATATTACTGCTATGATGGTCCAGAAAAAGGCCATAAAAGTAGTAGCAATGCCGTTGCCTTGTCCGATCATCAGCTCCGGCGAGAAAATGGTCAGAAAAGGAATGAGAAAACCTACGCAGCCGACTTTTGCAGACTCCATAGCGGTTTTCATGTAGTCTGTTTCAGCAATACCCGCTGCGGGAATGGCGGCGGTGGCGATGGGCGGTGTAATGGCAGAGAATGCCGCAAAGATGAAAACGAACATATGTGCAGCGAAAGCGGGAATTCCGAGATTTGACAGTGTGGGCACGCCCACCATGGCCACCATGAGGTAGGCGGCCAACGTCGGTACCCCCATGCCGAGCAGAATGCAGACTCCAGCGGTAATGAACAGGGCCAGAAGCAGGCTGCCGTCGCAGAACATGGCAATAATACCGGGTACCCGGATGCCGAGAGATGTTTTAGTAATGGTAGTGACGATGGGACCGAGTACGGCACAGGTTACGGCTATCTTGGCACCTGTCACAGCTCCTTCACGGCAGGCTGGAATCAAAGCTCCGGGCATATCCTTCAACTTGCCTTTATAAAACAGTAGGGTAGCGTTGATGGCGAGCAGGATGAGCATGGCCCAAAAAATGGTGAACATGGGAGAGAAGCCGAGAACGAGCATGGCGATGATGAGGGAAAGAGGGCCGAGGAACAGAGGTGCTTCGAGAAGAAATTCCCGCGTGGTAAAGGTGCCTGCGCTCATCCTGTCTGCGCGGATACCCAAGCGTTTTGCCTGCAGCTGCGCGTAGAGCCCAACAGAGAAAAAATAAAGCAGAGCGGGCAGAAAGGCGGCAGCCATGACGTCGGCATAAGGGCGGTGCGCCATTTCCGCCAGAACAAAGGCCGTGGCTCCCATGACGGGCGGCATGATCTGACCGCCGGTGGAAGCGGCTGCTTCGATGGCTCCAGCCTGTTCAGGCCTGTACCCGGCCTGTTTCATAAGAGGAATGGTGAAAACGCCAGTTGTTGCTACATTAGCCATGGCGCTTCCGGTAATGGATCCCACTAGGGCACTGGAGACGACAGCGGAAATGGCAGGTCCGCCCGCAAGTCTTCGCCCAACGATGAGACCGATGCGGTTGAAGAAGCCGGATGCCCCTGTCGCCCCGAGAAAAGAACCGAAGACGACGAAGAGAAAAATATAGTTAGCGCTGACGGAAAGCGTTGTCCCGTATAGCCCCCCTGAAAAGCCCATAACATAGGAAGTGATAAGCTCGGGGTAGGTGATTTCCGGGGCGGCAAGAGGACCGCTTATGAAATGCCCGAATATTCCGTAGGAAATGAAGAGCAGAGCCACCAGGGGAAAAATGATGCCGAATGCACGCCGACATGCTTCAATGGAAAGAATAAGCAGAAGGCTTCCGACAATCAGGTCTTGTCCGGTTAAAGCTCCGATCGGTCCTCGCAACATTTCCAGATCGTCGTATTCCACGAATATGTAGGTCGTAGCATAGAGGGCGAGCAACGCGAGCAGAGCGGCAAGAGCTTTTCCCACCCAAGATGGTGCCTTCTTCATGGACCAGAGGAACACGAGCATCATGGCCAGCATAAGGTGTAGATTTTGATGCTTTATCGGGGGGAGACAGATGAGCTGGGTATAAGCCATCTGATAGATGATCATGCCGATGGCCAGCAGAGTGACTGCGGCCATAAGCAGGCGGTTTAGGCGTTCCATACATATCTCCGTGTTGACTGTGTTGTGCGGAATTTCCGAATGTCATCGGATTTTCCACGTTATGCGGTACAGGATGCTTCGGGAATTTCCCGAATCCTGTTCGTATGCGTCAGCGCAGTCCTTTTTCACGGTAGTAACGGAGAGCCCCGGGATGAAGCTGGTCATCTGTCAGAAAGTTTTTGTCAGGTACGGTGATTTCAAGGGACATGTTTCTGCCTACAGGAGAAATTTTTGCGATGTCTTCCTGGTTTTCGCACAGAATTTTTGTGATGGCATAGGCGAGGTCTTCGGACATGTCGGTAAAAGCCATGATTCCAATGCGCTCCTCCCAAGCGGTAACGTCGCGGTCGGGAACATTTTCACTGATGGCTCCTCGGGGAATGACGACGGGAATATATGGCAGACCGTTTTCCCGAGCGGCAGTCTTAATGCAGGCTTCGTCAATATTCAGAAAATAAGGGACTCCTTTCGATGCGACGAGTTCGGCATATATGGATAGTGGAGTCCATGGTCCAGAAGGGTTCGTAGAAACTCCCAAGGCGGCTGCGTCTATAGTACCGTCCATAAGGGCGCTTTGCAGGGATCCCCAGTTCATATAAGATGGCGTAGTATTTGAAATATCACCGATTCCCTTGCTGATGATGCTCCAGTGATCCATACCGCAGACTGAAGGACGAACGGACATCCCGATGCGTCTGCCTTTGAGATCTGCAAGACTCTTGATGTCGGGTTCATAGGTGATGAGTGTCTGAACATTTCTTGTCGCAAAGCCGAGCACTTTAAGGTTGGGGTAGGCTTTGGGGAAAGGTGGCTTGCCCTGCGTTGCCATACGGAATGTGAGTGCACCGTAGGCCATAAGCATCTTGTCTGGTCTGGCAGAACCCTTGATGACGGAAGCTGATGCACCACTGGTTTCAACGGGAAGAAGCTCATAACGTGGTGCCACCTGCTTGAGAATTTCGGATACAGCAAAGCTTAACTGGTAGGTAACGGAACCGAATGCTCCTGCGCAGATTTCATACTTTTCTGCAGCATGAGAATTGCCGGGCATCCAAAGCGCAGTAGTCATGACCATACAGGCGGCTGTACGAAGCATTCGGGTCAACATGGAATCCTCCTTTGATGGGATTATCCGACGGCTGTATGCCGAACGGGGTATGATATTTTTATGTTTATAAGTCCCTTATCCCGGAAGCAAGTCAGATATTTTGAAAGAAGGTTAAAAATAATAAGTCTTGACAAATAGAGTAATTAATATAAAATATAAATTTATATTTTTATTAAAAATCATATGTTATTTTCGTTTGGTACTAGGGCAAAAGGTATACTAATAGTCTTCCCGGGAGTAGTGAACGAATGATCTCTGAAATTAGTGGAGATTTTTTGCAATGGCTTCGAGGGTTTTATCAGGTTGCCATAACGGGAAGTGTTACCCGGGCTGCGGCAATCATGCATAGAACGCCATCATCCATAACGTATCAGATTCAGTCGTTGGAGCAGGCTCTGGGCAACAGTCTCATAACCAGGAGTGGAAACCGTTTGATACTGACGTCGGCAGGGAGGGAGCTGCTGAAATGGGCAATCCGTACCTTTGATGTTGTCAGTGCGCTGCAGGGAGAGCTTGCATGTACGGATGGAGTCTTGAGAGGCGTACTTTCGGTTGCGGGAATGCGTCCAGTTTTTCAAATGTTTCCTTTTTTGAATACGCTCCGGGATTTTTTACAGACCTATCCCAAGGTTCGCGTGGAGCTTTTTCCCGGTGATCCTGATAAGCTGATCAGGGATCTGGAAATGGGAATGTATGATTTTGCCGTGTTGGGAGTTCTTTCTCCTCCTTCAACATGCGTATTTCAGTCTTTTTTCACTTCACCACATATGTTGATTGTTGCCCGAGAGCATGATTTTGTTCTGGATGACGAGCCTACACGGGAACAATTGGCGGAAGTACCATATATTGAGTTCGTTCGTCCGCATCTGGATAAGGATGATGCTCCCCGCGTCTTTTTTCCCGATGTTGAGATGTTATTTCCCAAGCGTGCAAATTTACGTTGCAGTAATCGACAGACGATTATGGAGTATGTGGCTGCGGGATGTGGTGCGGCCGTTGTCGATGTTTGGAGCCTGCTTTCAACTCCGCAGGCAATATCCCGCGTACAAGCCTACAGTTTGGAGCATTATCTTCCCCAGCTACAGTACGGACTACTCATGAGGAAGACAACGGAACTTACTCCTCCAGGTAAAGAGTTTGTCCGTCGACTGGAACACAACATGAAGAATCTTGAATTATGCTCAGATAGTAAAAATATGATTAAATAAATACTATTTATAGTTATTTATATTATTGATATGAATATTAATCGTTGTTAAAATAATTTTGTTGTATGTAATATATATAAATATTGTATGTTTTTGATGGATAAGTTGAAAAATATGATTATAATGGTATTCTGAGACATATAAGTTTTGGCCTTATCATCTCCATCGGGAGCAGTCATGTTTTTCAAAGGAACCACCAGGCCTTCCTCCGGGCGGATCGTCATCATCGGTGCGGGGGAAGTAGGTTTTCATACCGCGAGAAGGCTTGCCGAGGAACATCGGCAGGTCATTGTCATCGATCAGGATGAAGAGCAGCTTCACAACATTCAGGAAGCGCTGGACGTACAGACTCTGGAGGGCTTCGGCGCAAGCCCGCAGGTGCTGCGCGAGGCGGAGATAGACAAGGCGGAGCTTGTCCTTGCGGTGACGAATTCCGATGAAGTGAACATCATGGCCTGCATGTTTGCCAGAGAACTGGCTCCCCGCGCCATCAGGGTGGCGCGCGTGCGCAAGCCTGATTATCATCTTCTTCCGGGCTTTCTGGAAAACAAGCTGGAAATAAGCCTTCTGGTGGACCCGGAAGAGGAAATCGTCAACACCATTTCCCGGCTTATCACCATGCCCGGCGCCGTGGAGTATCATGAGTTCGCCGACCGGCGCATACGCATGACGGGCATGAAGGTGGACAGGGGGCCGCTTATTGATCTTCCGCTCTTCCGTTTCCGCGAGGTGATGCAGGAAGAGCGCGTCATGATCGGCGCCATATACCGCGACGACAGGCTTATTGTTCCTTCCGGCTCCGATGTCATCCGTCACGGAGACGTGGTTCATTTCATTTACGAACCCGCCGCGCTTCCGGCGATACTGCGCGCGCTGGAACAGAGGCGCCGTCCCGTGCGCAGCGTGTGCGTCTACGGCGCGGGGCGCATCGGCGTGGCGCTGGCGCGGCTTCTGGAAACGATGGGCGTCCGTGTGTGCATGATCGTCAACGACGCGGGCGCATGCGAAAAGCTTTCCCGGGATCTGCATGCCACGCTGATTCTGCACGGCGACGCCAGAGACAGAAGCCTTCTTGAGGAAGAAAAAATAGGCGAGATGGACGCCTTCGTCGCCGTTGCCGAAAATGAGGAGGCCAATATTCTTTCCTGCATGCTGGCCAAAAAGCTCGGCGCTCCCCTTGCCGTGGCCAGCATCAACAAGGCCGAATACCTGACGCTGGCGGAAACCGTGGGCATCGATCATGTCGTGAGCCCCCGCATCGCCACCGTCAACAGCATTCTTCACTACATCAGGCATGGAAACGTACTCGCCTCGGTATCGGTGAGCAACGAATCCGCGGAAACCATGGAAATTTTCGTGGAGGGCGAATCCGCTCTCTGCGGACGGAAGCTGCGCGACATCTGCCTGCCGAAGGGCGTGCTTTTTCTGGCCATCGTGCACGGAACGACGGTGTTCATTCCCCGCGGCGATACCGTCATTGCGGATGGCGACAGGGTGCTGCTTCTGGCGGAAAAACATCGTATCGCCGAGCTGGAAAGAATTCTCGGAGAAAACGCTTCCTGCGAATGCGGGGCCACGTTCTGATGACGTTCTGGAATATTCTTTATCTTGTCGGCATCATGACGGCCTGCGTGGGCGTCATGCAGCTTTTGCCCCTCGTTCTGTCCTTCGGGTATGGCGACGGAGAGACGGCGCGCCTCGCCCTTTCCTGTGCGGGAACCGTGCTTTCCGGCCTTTTCATGGTGTATGCGGGCAGGAAGAAACGCCGCAATCTTCTCAGCAACAGCGAGGCCTTGGGTTGTGTGGGCCTGTGCTGGATAGTCGCCACATGTGCGGGGGCGCTGCCTTTTATCTGTACGGGCGTCATGCATCCCGTGGATGCCTGGTTTGAATCCGTTTCAGGATTCACCACCACGGGCTCCACCGTGCTTTCCGATATCGAGGCTCTCCCGCAGAGCCTGCTTTTCTGGCGCAGTCTCAGCCAGTGGTGCGGCGGCATGGGCATCATTGTTCTTTCTCTGGCCGTGCTTCCGCATCTCGGGGTGGGCGGCATGCAGCTTTACCGGGCCGAAGTGCCCGGCCCCACGCCCGACAAGCTGGCGCCCCGCATGCAGGATACCGCCAAGATTCTGTGGGGCGGCTACTGCGTGCTTACCTTCGTCATGGTGCTGTGCCTGCTTTGTGCAGGGATGAATCTGCTCGATGCCGTGAACCATGCCTTCACCACTCTCGCCACGGGCGGCTTTTCCACGAAAAACGCCTCTGCTGCGGCGTTTTCTCCGGTGGTGCAGTGGATCATCATTGCCTTCATGTTCCTTGCGGGCATCAATTTCACGCTGCATTTCCGCTTTATCACGGGTACATGGAACGCCTACGGCAGAAGCGAGGAGTGCCGCTTCTTCGTGCTGCTCTGCGCTCTTCTTATTGTTCTTACTGCGGGCTATCTGTACGGGAGCGGAGCCTTTGCCGTGCAGTCTGCGGCCGATATCGAAAGGCTGATACGGGGAGCGGCGTTCCAGATAGTTTCGCTTATTACAAGCACGGGCTTCGTCAGCGAGAACTACAGCCTCTGGCCCATCGGCATCACGCCTCTTTTTCTGTTTGCCATTTTCGTCGGCGGCTGCGTGGGGTCCACGGCGGGCGGTTTCAAGATCATGCGCATCATGGTGCTCGGCAAGGTGCTGCGCCGGGAGTTCTTTCTCATGCTGCACCCCCGGGGTGTTTCATCCATCCGTTTTCAGGACAGGCCCCTTTCGGAAAAGATCATTGCGGGTACCGGGGTGTTCTTCATCACCTATCTGCTCGTGCTTTTTGTATGCACGAGCGTACTGCTTTTTTACCGCATCGATTTTCTGACGGGTTTTTCCGCCGTGCTTACCTGCCTTTCCAACGCCGGACCGGGCTTCGGCTGCGTAGGAGCAGTGGACAACTTCGGCTGGATGCCGGAAGGTGTCAAGGTGCTGCTTTCTTTCTGTATGCTTGCAGGGCGACTGGAATTTTACGCGCTGCTCATTCTGCTGCACCCTTCGCTCTGGAAAAAGTAGCGCTTCGGCTGGTTTCTTTTCCGTAAAGAGGCAGGGCCAGATGAGGCCGTGTTCCGGGCGTATTCCGGTAAAAGTCACGGCGGATTCCGTGGCACGGCGCTGCTCTTCCGCGCTGTGCGCCTTTCTCTGTCCGCCGGGCATGGCCTCTGGTCTGCCTGCCTTCAGAGATACATCCGGGGACACTCCGAGGGGCAGGGTTTTCCGCTTTCCGGCAAAGCGACAGGAGAGTCCCGGTATTTTCCGCCTTGCAGGTTCAGCCCGCCGCCGTCGGCTTCCTTGTCCACCTTCTCCCCTTTCCGGGCGCGACCGAACAGCGCTTTTCCCCTGGAATCTGTCAACGGCATGGAAACTTCCTGTTGGTATCTCGACTTTTCATTCCCGGCAGACGGGAACAGATACCAACAAAAGTACCAACAAAAAATGGCGTCGTCCATGTACTGCCGCGGTTCACGCCGGTTCATGCCAGGCGAACGAAAAAGAAAAAAGAAAGTCCCCGCAGACGGTTACAGACTGCGGGGAACTTCTATGGATTTTTGGGGCAGGGCCGGGCCGTGTCAGTCAGTGCCATGGCTGCCCCCTGTAGTGCCATTTCCGATAGTGCCATCGGAAAAAAGAGGAATGTGTCACTAAAAATGGCACCTTTTCAGTGACATGTATAGCGACATCATGGGAGGTCATGAAGCGGAGAAAAAGAAAAAAGTAAAGCCTCACAAGGCGTTTGAAGCTTTATGAGGCTTTAAGATGTGTTTTCCTGGTGGGCGGTAAGGGACTCGAACCCCTGACAGTCGGTGTGTAAGACCGATACTCTACCAACTGAGCTAACCGCCCCTGCCGTTTTTCTAGGGGAAGAGAGGATTCCTGTCAAGAAGTGCATTCCCGACCGGTGAAAAACGGCCGGGAACGGACTCAGAACATTTTTTCCAGCAGCGGGCGCATGTTTTCCTTCGTCACGGGAACGGGGCACAGAGTGGCGAGGGGCTCATGAGCCACGGCGTCGGCAAGCGCGTCGAGTTCGGCATCGCCCGGCTTTTTCACGCCCAGTTCGGTCAGGCCGAGTCCGGCGCAGAAGTCCCTGTAGGCTCTTGCGGTTCTCTGACCTATCTGTTCCGGGCTTTCGCTTCCGTAGAAGGCGGCTCCCAGCAGCATACCCACCTTTTTGACTTTTTCAGGGCAGGTTGAGGCCATGAACTCCAGCGTGGGCGGCAGGCTGAAGGCGCAGGCCCTGCCGTGGGGGATGTGATAGGTTGCGCCGATGATATGGGCGATGGAGTGTCCCACATGGGCGGAGGCGCAGGCCAGCATCCAGCCGCCGAGACTTGCACAGCAGAGCATACGTTCCCGGGCTTCCTTGTCGCTACCCTGCCGTACGGCACGGGGCAGGAAGGCGGCAACGTCTTCCATGATTTTTTCACAGATCATGTCCGTCATGGACGAGGCAAGGACGGACATATACGATTCGCAGGCATGGGAAAATACGTCGAGCCCCGTGATGAGGGTGAGCATGGGAGGCATACCGGCGGTGAGTTCGGGGTCGAGAATCGCATATTCGCTCATGCCTTCCACCGCAAGGATGGGAGCCTTGATGCCCCGCTCGGTATCGGAAATGATGAGTCCGTTGGAAAGTTCGCTGCCCGTGCCGGAAGTGGTGGGGATGACGATGAGTCCGTGCGCGGGGGTCATTTTTCTGGCCGGGTCCGCATAGTCGAGAATATGCCCTTCATTGAAGCGCAGGATGTTGATGCCTTTGGCCGTATCGATGGAGCTTCCGCCCCCCGCGGCGATGACGCAGTCGCAGCCCGCGGAACGGCAGAGAGCTGCGCCCTCGTCCACCAGAAAGGCGGGCGGGTCGGGCTGCACTTTGTCGTACAGCGTACAGGAGAGACCCTCGGCAGCGAGGATGTCCTGAATTTTTCCGGCAAGGCCCATGCGGACTATGCCTTCATCACAGACAAGAAAGGCGTGGCGGTATCCGGCTTCCTTCATGAGAGAGCCGAGCTGACGGACGGCTCCGTTTTCTTCCAGTATTTTTACGTTCTGAAGCAGGGAAAAGTGCATGATTTTCTCCTTTTGAGGTGAAGAGCCTTCGCTTCGGCCCGTGCTCGGGGCGTGCAGGGAGAGCACCGCGTTCCGGGGAAGGCGGTGGAGGAAGATGGCAGCGAAAGGGATTCAGGATGCAGAAACGGGAGAAGCGGGCATGACGGAGGCCGCCAGAGCCTGAAGTCTTTTGAACCCGGCGTCATCCAGAACAGCGTCGCCCATGGGGTATTCCTTACCGAGAAAACGGTATTTGGATTCGCCCATCTTGTGATAGGCGAGCAGCTCGTAGGCCTGAACGCCCGTTTCCCTGGCAAAGGCGGCGATGTCGGCAATGGCCTTTTCCGTGTCGTTGACGCCGGGGATCACCGGAGTACGTACATGGATGGTCAGGTCGGGGAATGCCTGCCGTGCAGCCCTGATGTTGTCGAGAATGCGTCTGTTGGACTGTCCGGTGAAGCGCCGATGCGTTTCTTCATCAAGCGTCTTGATGTCGACGAGAAGGTAATTGAGCAGCCCCGCCGCCTCCAGAAAGATTTCTTCGGGACAGAAGGCGCAGCTTTCCATGGCACGGTGAATGTGCCGCTCCTTTGCTTCCCGCAGCAGAGCAAGAGCGAAGCGCGGCTGGAAGAGGGGTTCTCCGCCGGAAAGGGTGAGTCCTCCGCCGGAGCGGGCGTAGAAGAGCGAATCCTTTTCCACATCGTCGAGAATGTCCTTCACCCGGCTTTCTCCTCCGTAGAGGAACATGGCGTCCGCAGGGCAGGCACGTACGCAGGCCTGACAGCCCGTGCAAAGCTCATGCTTTTTGGAAATGCCCTGAGCCGAGAGGGAGAGCGCCTTCTGCGGACAGGCCTGCACGCAGGAACGGCAGCCGATGCACAGCGTATCGTTCCAGGCGATGTCCGGGGCGATGTGCTGTGATTCGGGGTTGCTGCACCAGCGGCAGCGCAGCGGGCACCCCTTGAGAAAGACGATGGTGCGAATGCCCGGGCCGTCGTGCACCGAGTATTTCTGAACATTGAAGACGACGCCTTTTTCCATGGCATCTGCGTACATGGATCATCTCCGGGAAAGAGGGGAAGGCGGTCGCCCGCCCCGGCGGGGGAACGGGACGGGCGGCCTTTTCGAGGACTGCGCAGGTCAGATGCTGGTCTGTTCCGTGCGGCTGATGAGGTCGTTCTGCAGATCGCGGGACAGTTCCGTGAAGTAGGCGCTGTAGCCCGCGATGCGGATGATGAGGTTGCGGTAACGCTTGGGGTCCTCCTGCGCGGCGAGCAGCGTTTCACGGTTGATGACGTTGAACTGCAGATGCCAGAGCTTGAGGTCGCAGAACACGCGGATGAAGCTCACCAGTTTTTCCGTGCCGGAATCGCCTTCCAGGCACTTGGGAGAGAACTTGATGTTCAGAAGGCGGGCGGCGCGTTCGTTGTAGTCCCAGTTCTTGGTGTTGTAGTTGGAAATGATGGACTGCGTGGGACCGTTGAGGTCCGCCCCCTGCGCGGGGGAGGAGCCGTCGGAGAAGGGCATCCAGGCCTTGCGGCCGCAGGGCAGAGCGCCCACTTCCTTGCCGTGGGGCACGTTGGCCGTGACGGACACGGTACGGATGTCGATGTGCAGCCCGGTTTCCGGCGCATACTTGTGGCAGTATTCCTGCGTTGCACGGTCCACGGCGAGTCCGATGGAGTCGGCGTACATGTCGTTGTTGCCGAAACGCGGTGCACGGGTCAGGCGCAGGCGCAGGGCTTCGTGACCTTCAAAGTCGTCGTCCAGAGCGCGGATGAGTTCGTCCATGGTGACGGTTTTGTCTTCATACACGCACTTTTTCACGGCGCTCAGCGAGTCCACCAGCGTGGCGAAACCGATGATGTCCACGAAACCGAGGTCGATGCCGCCGGGGATTTTCTCATCGGTATGCAGATCCATGCAGGAGGCCATGCAAAGGTCATGCAGGCAGGAGGCCAGAGGTCCGGCGAAGTGGCGGGCGCGGGTATGATGGATGACGCACTGTTCCACATAGGAGGCGGCGAGAAGGTGTTCCTGCTGCCTGAGGTAGGCCTGCCAGAATTCCTCCCAGCCGGAGAAGGAACGCGGATCGCCGGTTTCCAGACCGATGACCTCGTCGCCGTATTTCTTCATGCGGCCGTTGCGGAGCACCATTTCCAGCGCAGCCCCGAGGTTCACCTGTCCGCAGGAACTCGTCATGGTGTCGCGGTTGGGCATACGTATTTCGGCGCAGCCGGAAGCCGTGTAGTCGAAGATGTCGCCCAGAGGCGCGCCCTTGGCCAGATGGAGAGGAATGATTTCCTCATCGTTGAAGAGCTTGGGATAGCCCTGGCCAACCTTGATGGTTTCCGCGATCTCCCACAGAAAGCGCTGGGGAGAACGGGAGTGGATGCGCGTGGCAAGGTCGGGGTAGGGCATGGGGGAAGACTGCCGCGACTTGAGAATGAGGTAGGAAAGCTCGTTGGTGGCGTCCTTGCCGTCGCGGGTCTGTCCACCGATGGTCACGGCTTCCCAGTGGGCGTAGCCTTCCTGCGTGGCGAGGCCGCCGGGAGAAAGGGAAATGTCGGTGAACTGGGCCATGCCCACCCACATGCAGTCGAGCATTTCCAGCACTTCGTCGTCGGTAATGGTTCCGGCCTCCACGTCCTGCTTGTAGAGACGGTAGAAGTACTGGTCCATGCGGCCGTTGGAAATGATGGTGCCGGTACGCTGTTCCAGGCGGGAGAACATCTGGGCGAACCACTGGGCCTGCACGGCTTCACGGAAGTTGCGGGCCGGAAATTCCGGCACATGGGAGCAGCGTTCGGCAATGTCCAGAAGTTCCTGCCTGCGGACGGGGTCCTTTTCGGTTTCGGCCATGGAGCGGGCCAGCTCCGCATGTCGGTGCGCCCACAGGACGATGGCGTCGCAGGTGATGATCACGGCTTCCAGGAAGGGGCGCTTCTTCAGCGTGTCCATGGGGCTGAGGGGATCGAGGGCGGCGAGCTTTTCCTCGGCCTCGGCCTTGATGCTCGCAAATCCCCGGTCGATGACCTTGGCGTAGTCGAGCACCCACTGCTGGCTGGAGCGGTAGGAGGCGTTTTCGCTGACCACGAAACGGGTCTTGATGCCGAGCTCGTCGTTGTAGGCGAGGCGGTGCACTTCCGGCGGCAGGGAACGGTTGAGATCTTCATGGAAGGTTTTTCCCTTCCAGTAAGGGGTGATCTCGTTGCGGACTATGGCCGCCACTTCGGGGGAAACGCTGATGGGAGCGGCGGTTTTCGCTTCGGCCAGGGCATCGAGGGCGTCGGCCATGAAATCGCCGTCCAGTTCCGGGTACAGAATGCCGTAGCGGCCCGTGGTGCCGCAGCGTCCGGCCAGAAGCTGGCGGTCGTCGATATGTACGGGAATGTTTCTGGCGATGTTCATGAGGGCCTTGGCCCAGCGCAGATTCAGGGGCTGACCTTCGGTTTCCTTCATGGACTGGGTGAAGAGCAGGGCGCGGTCCGCGTCGATGATGGGAGCCATGCCGTCGAAGGTTTCCAGAATGTCGAAAAGTCTCTGATGCTTTGCGCGGTTGGGATTGTCCTTGCCCGCGGCCTTGTCCTGAAGAATTTTTTCCTGAGTGGAAAGAGCGCAGCAACAGCTCATGGAAAACTCCTGTGAAGAAGCGGAGAGCCTCCGCTGTTGGGAAGAAGATGCGCGGGACGCAGGGGATGCCCCGCGCATCATGCCGGAGAGAGAGTTACATCATGCGGTTCGGGAGGAACAGGGAGATGGAAGGAACATAGGTAAGAACGAAGAGCACCGCAATCATGAGAATGATCATGGGAATGGCCGCCTTGGCGATGGCCTCCACCTTCAGCCCGCTGGTAGCGCTGGCCACGAAGAGGTTGGAGCCCACAGGGGGCGTGACAAAGCCGATGGCGAGGTTCACGGTCATGATAAGGCCGAAGTGGATAAGATCCACGCCGAGCTTCGTCGCGATGGGGGCGAGGATGGGGGTGAGGATGATGGTGGCTGCGGCAGGTTCCATGAGCGCGCCCACGACCAGCAGGAAGAGGTTGATGAGCAGCAGTACAAGATACTTGTCGTTGGTGACGGAGAGAATGGCCTTGGCGATGCTTTCCGGCACCTGTTCAAGGGCGAGCAGGTAGCCGAAGCTGCTGGCCATGGCGATGAGGAAGATGATGACGGCGCTGGTGGTGCAGCATTCGATGCAGACGCTGAAGAAGTTGTGACGGTTGATGCCCTTGTACACGAAGATGCCGACGAGAAGGCCGTAACTTGCGCTGATGGCCGCGGCTTCGGTGGGAGTCATGATTCCGCCGTAGATGCCGCCGAGGATGATGACGGGCACCATGAGCGCCCATTTGGCTTCCCATATGGCTTGGAGGATCTGCTTTTTCGTGAGCTTTTCGGGATTGCCTCTCCAGTTATTTTTTTTGCTGAGGTAGTAGCTCCAGCCCATGAGCACGGCGCCCACGAGAATGCCGGGAATGATGCCGCTTAAAAAGAGCTTGCCGATGGAGGCCTTGGCGATGACGCCGTACACCACCATGGGGTTGCTCGGCGGAATCATGACGCCGATGGAGCCTGCGCAGGCCACGAGAGCGGCGGCGAAGCGCTTGTCGTAGCCGCGTTCCACCATGGCCGGAATGGTGATGGCTCCGATGGCGGCCACGGTGGCCGGGCCGGAACCGCAGATGGCGGCGAAGAACATACATGTGAGTACGGTGGCAAGGGCCATGCCGCCCACGGCCTTGCCTACAAGAATGTCGGCCAGGTTGATGAGCTGCTTGGAAAGGCCGCCCATGCCCATGAACACGCCGGCGGCCACAAAGAAGAAGATGGACATGATGGTGAAGGAATCAAGCGCGGAGAAGCATGTGGATGCCTGCGTGGAAATGTGCAGAAATTCCGAATTGTACAGGGCGGCCATGGCGGAGAAGCCGAGGGTGACGGCGATGGGCACGCCGAGCATGAGGCAGACGAACATGGTGCAGCCGAGCACGGTGACGATTTCCAGTTCCCACTGGAAAATGATGGGCGTGGCGAGCAGCAGACCGGCGGCAATGGCGATGGCGGAATCGAGAAGGCCCGTTTTACGGATCTGCCGGATGAGATTCTGGATAAGGCGTATGCTCATGAGCGCGAAGCTGATGGGCAGAACAACATAGGGGTAGAAATAGGAAACGCCCATGGCCGGGGAGAACTGCGGCTTATCCAGCTGAAGCATGGAAAGGTTGTAGCAGAGGTAGGCCAGAACGCAGGTGAAGACGAGGAACAGTCCTTCATCCAGCACCCAGAGCATGTTCTGGATGCGCTTGGGCATGGCATCGAAGAACAGCGAGATGTTGATATTGGCGCGAGCCTTGATGAGCAGCGGCACGGAAAGGTAGGAAAGCCAGATGAAGCACCACACGGCAAGTTCTTCCACTTCCGCCGTGGAACCGGCAATGCCCAGTATGTTCGTGGCGATGTGGCGGAACAGTACCTGATAGGTGATGAGGGCTATGGACATCAGAAGGGCGATGACCAGAAAAGGTTTTTCAAAGTTTTCGTCAAGCCAGTGCAGGATGCCGCCCTGGTTTGGTGCAAGCTTGTTGTCGACCATGAAACTCCTCCCGGAGCATTGCGTTATGTTTGTTTATTGCGGCCGGGCCGCGTCCACTCTGCGGCGCGTACCCATTTCAGCAAAGCCCCGAACCTGGGGAGTAGAGTCTGGCTTTCTGAATTGCCGTACGAGGAAAAGAGGCCCGGAGTGTTCACGCTCCGGGCCGGGGAATTACTTCTGGGCGTCCTGGAGCAGCTGCACCATCTTGGGATCGAGCTGCGGGCCGAACTCATCCCACACGACCTTGAACTTTTCCTTGAGGGCGGCCTTCTGGGCGTCGTCGAGGAAGTTCACCTTCACGCCGTTCTGGTTGCAGTATTCGAGGCCTTCCTTTTCCAGCTGGTCGAGCAGCGTCCATTCCCATTCCTGGGCTTCCTTGGCGGATTCCATGACGGCCTGCTGGATGTCGGCGGGCAGGGAGTCGTAGAACTTCTTGCTCATGCAGCCGATGTGGATGGGGAAGTTGTGCTGGGTCACATACATGTACTTGAGGATTTCGGCGCGGCCGAAGCTCTTCATGGAGAGGAAGGAAAGCAGTTCGCCTTCCACGGTGCCCTGCTGAAGGGCCTGATACACGGCGTCGAAGGCCAGAGCGGTGGGGTTCATGCCCACGGCCTTGCAGTTGGCGATGTCGATGGGGGAGGGAGTGGAGCGGATTTTCACCCCCTTGAGGTCTTCCACGCTCTTCACGTCTTTCGAGGTGAAGGCCCAGGAGCGCATGGCCGTGGCGTTGAACATGAAGGGATACAGATCCACGGTGGCGAGCTGTTCCACCAGATACTTGTTCAGATCGCCGTAGGCGAGGGCCTGCATGTAGGGAATCATCTTTTCAGGATCGCACATGTAGGGCATGTCGAAGGCCAGGGCGCTCTTGTGGAAGCTGGAGAGAATGTTGGTGGCGATGGAGGCCACTTCCAGGTTGCCCTGCTGCACGGCTTCGCCGGCAACACGGTCGGAACCGAGCACGGCGTTGGGGTAGATTCTCACCACCACGCGGCCGTTGGTCTTCTTTTCCAGAAGTTCCTTGAACTTCTCATAGCCCATGGTGAATTCGTTGCCTTCCGAACCGGTGTGGGAGATGCGGATAAGGATCTTTTTCTCCTTGGCTTCGCTCTGCTGGGGCATGGCGGCGCCGAAAGCGGCGATGAGGCCGAAGACCAGGCAACCTTTCAGGAACTTGTTCATAGATTCCTCCGTTAGAATGTTTTGCGGGACGGGTCTCATCCGAACATGACGCACGGCATGACCCCATGACGTGTGCTTCCGGCGCTGCGGCCGGTTCTGGATGCGTAGTTCTCACGCCCGGTGAATGCCGGGCGGGGTTAGCGGATCAGAGTCCGAGAATCTTCGCCGCGTTTTTGTACATGACGCATTCTCTCGCCTCCTGCGTGAAGGGCAGGGAGTCGTAGAGCTTCAGCGTATCGGCGATGTGGTCGAAGGGGTGGGCGCTTGCAAACAGCACCTTGTTCATGAGCTGGCGGTTCGCCGCATGGACGTACTGCTCCACGTTGAAGAGCATGGTGCAGGCGGAGAAGTCGAGATAGACGTTCTGATGGCGCGTGGCCACGCCCACCATTTCCATGATCCAGGGATAGGCTCCGTGACTGACGATGATGGTCAGTTCGGGAAAATCGGAGGCCACGCGGTCGATGAGCCAGGGGGCGTGATGCTCCAGCACCACGTGGGGCATACCGCAGGAGCAGCCCGTGGTGATGGCCACGGGAATGTTTTCTTCGCAGCAGGCGGCGTAGAAGGGGTAGTAGAGGGCGCTGTTGACGGCCACGCCGGACATGGCCGGATCGATGGAGGCGCCCTTCACGCCGTATTCCTTCACCGCACGACGGAAGGCGCGCAGCGCATCCATGCGCAGCAGCGGATCGATGCCGTAGAAGCCGGTGAAGAAGTCGGGATACTTCTGGATGCTTTCCAGCATACCGGGATTGGTGGAGGCGGTATTCACGCTGGAGGCGATGTCGCGCCCGGTGACCACGGCGTGCACCACGTCGAGATCGCGCAGCATGGCCACTTCCTCATCCAGTGTTCTGGCAGGGCGGGCGGCAAAGTTCGTGGCCGCACTGAAGGCCTGATAGAGAGGATTGGTGAGAATGCCCTGAAGCGTTTCGCGCGTAGCCGGGCGGAAACGCATGTCGATGATGCTCATAAAGGCTCCTTGCCGTCCGTGAAGGGCGGGTTATTCGTTTTCCGCAGGCTGAAGGCCGGCCCAGTCGTTGAACGCCCTTTCCCTGCTGATGGTTTCCGCGCCCATGCGCAGAAGCGAGTCTCTGCTCCACTCGCCCCCGTAGACGGCGCGGGCGAGATCCGCCATGAGCGTCAGCGTCCGTTCCTGTTCTTCAGGAGGCAGGGCGTTTCGGCACAGACCCATGCTGTCGAAGGCGGCTCCGGCCTGCTCGAAGGCGGCGTCCTCTCCGGGGAAGACAGCATCTGCAGCATCCGTTCTCTCACGACAGCGTTCCATGAGGCGGCGGCGCAGCGCATCTTCATCGGCAAGGGAGAGTTCGCCGAATTCCGGGGAAAGACCGTCCGGGAAAAGGCCGAGATCGGTGCATACTCTTTCCAGACAGGGCGGCGGGGTGCTTTCCATGCAGGCCCGGCAGAGGCTGACCTGACCGTAGGGAGTATGTTCCAGATCGTTGTGGACTCTTGCACAGCGGAGCAGGCATGCCGTGTCGCGGCAGATGCTGTCCGCCCGGCCGCCTGCCGTTTTCTGCGGAAGAAGAGGCGCTCCGCCGCGCAGAACGATGGCCCGCAATCCTTTGGCGGCCATGACGGCGCTCAGGCCCAGGCCGGGGATATTCTTCAATATATTGTCGGAAGAACCGGAAACGAGCAGGGAAGCTTCGGGGCTCCCCACGGCGGCGGCATGTCCCCACGACATGATGCAGGCGTTGCCGCCGAAATGCCGGTGCAGGCCCTCGTTGAGGGCATAGCTGCCGAGCTCTTCATAAGATCCGGGAAGCAGTTCGCTTACGGGCTGCAGTTCGACGCGTCCCCTGTCCATGACGAGAACGTACTGTTTTTCCGTGGAGGGGCGGCCCTCGATGATGGCGAGGCGCATGTTCATGGAAGCCATGATCCGCGAGGCGCGGCTCATGAAGCGGAGTATCTGCATCTGCCCGGTGGAAGCGCTTTTCGCGCCGAGGAAAACTTCATCGAAGCAGGAAAGGGGGCAGCCTGCGAACATGCCCGAGGCGAGCACCAGCACGTTGCCGGGGCTGAGCGGATCGGCGCCCGGGTTCATCTCCGTATAGAGAACCTGGCTTATCAGCCCACGGCCGCCGAGCATCCATCGTTCCCTGGGGAGGTCGAAAACCCGGACGTTGCCGGTGGACATGTTGATGCGGGCGTAACGATACATGGACTGCTTCCTGTCTTTGAGAGTTGTCTCCTTAAAAGCAAGAAGCGTGCCAAAGTGAAAAAGTTTACGAAAGCATGATAATCCGGCAGGTTAGAAATATGTATCGCATGCCGGGGGGAGTGTCTCTTCGTCTCTTGGAGAGACATGTATCAGATAACATGTATCTCCAAGAGACATGAGGGGCGGAAAAAGGGCTATTTGTTCCGCCACATGTCGGGCGTCATGCCCATCTGCTTGACTTTGCGGTACAGAACGCAGCGGGCTATGCCCAGTTCCTGGGCGGCAAGACGCATGTTGCCCCGCGTCTGCCGGAGCATTTCCATGATGGTTTCCATTTCCTGCGCCTTCAGCAGATTGTTCCGGGATGCGGGCTGGGAATAGGATACCGGAGCTTCCAGAGAACGGCTCTGGAGAATATGGGCCGGAAGGTCGGAAACCTGAATGAGCGGCGAGGCGGAAATGTTGATGGTACGTTCTATCACGTTTTCCAGTTCGCGGACGTTGCCCGGCCATGAGTAGAGGGACAGGGCTTCCAGCGCTTCTTCGGTGAAGCCTGCGCCGGGCCTGCCCAGAGCGCGGGAGAACTTGTCGAGGAAGAAGGCGGAAAGCAGGCGTATATCCGTTTTGCGGTCGCGCAGCGGCGGAATGGTGATGGTGAGCACGTTGAGGCGGTAGTACAGATCGTTGCGGAAGGTTTTCTGACGCACGGCCTCCTCAAGATCGCGGTTGGTGGCGGCCAGCACGCGGATGTCGATGTGTTTTGCCGTGGTGCCGCCTACGCGGACGACCTCGTTTTCCTGCAGAAGGCGCAGCAGGCTTGCCTGAGCATCCAGAGGAAGTTCGCCTATCTCGTCGAGAAACACGGTGCCGCCGTCGGCCAGTTCGAACTTGCCGGGTTTGCCCTGCTTTCTGGCTCCGGTGAAGGCGCCGTCCTCATAGCCGAAAAGCTCGCTTTCCAGCAGCGTTCTGGGAATGGCACCGCAGTTCACCACCACGAAGGGACCTCCGCTTCGGGCGCTGGCGTTGTGAATGGACTGGGCGAAGAGTTCCTTGCCCGTACCCGATTCCCCCAGTACGAGTGTGGTGATGTCGCTTTGAGAGGCCCGTCGCGCAAGGCGTATCACTTCGCGTATGGCGGTGGAATCGCCCACGATGTTTTCAAAGGAATAGGCCGCGCCGGAACTCATCATGCGCGTGGCGTATTCGCGCATACGTTTGATGCTGCGCAGGGTGATGATGGAGCCTCCGTCTTCGATGGGAGCGCAGGAAACGGCGTACTGAAAAGCTCCGTGCGCCAGCTTGAGTGTGGTTTCCCTGTCGTTGATGCGTCTTCGTGCGGCGAGCATACCGTCGAGTCCTTCGCCGGAGAGGATGATTTCGCCAAGGTGCGCGCCCACGGGGTAACCGCTGCCGGTGGACGTTCCTGTTCCGAGCATGGCCCTGGCCCTGTTGTTCATGGCCCGGATGCGTCCTTCTCCGTCCAGAATGAGCACGCCTTCATCCAGAAACTCCAGCATGGCGTTCTGCTCCTTCAGAAGGAGACGGAGTCTGAGCTGTTCCGAAACGGCATAGGCCGCGGCCTCCACCATGCCTATGGTGTGCAGATGATGGTTTTCCACGTTGATGGAAATGTTGAGTATCCCCACCAGCGTGTTTTCGTTGTAGATGGGAGAGCTGCAGCAGCTCCATTCCGTGGCGTTGCCGTAGTAGTGCTCCGCGCCTATGATTTCAATGGCTCGCTGTTCCACGAGCCCCGTGCCTATGCCGTTGGTGCCGGAGTGTTCTTCCGTGGCAAAAAGCCCTTTCTGGAATACGGAGAGGGCGTTGATGTCCTCTTCATGGCCGACGATGTGCAGGATGAGTCCCGAGCTGTCGGCCAGCCCGATGACGCTGTGGGCTGCGCTGATGGAGGAGAAGAGTTTTTCCATGATGGGAACCGAGCTTTCCAGAAGTTCGTGGTTCCGCTTCAGGGCATCGGCCAGAAACTCGGGAGAAACGGGTTTTTCTATTCTGCGCCTGTCGGAACAGGCGCGGCAGCGTTCCCAGGAAGCGAGAATGAAGGGTCTCACCTGGGAGCGGTCGATGGGTTCGTATTTTTTAAAGGCTTCCCGAAGTGCCAGCAGGTTGTTGCAGGTAGGGTTTTCGCCGGACATATGTTCCTCCGTAAGACGAATGAGAGCGGATGAATACAGGGGTTATACACGCTCTTGAAGACAGCGCCCGGTTCGGCACGGATGAAGCGGGGAACGGCGCACACGCCGTTCCCGTTCTTGCAGATGCCGTTGACGCCGGAAGTTTTCCGCGGTCATCGTTCCCGGCGGACGCCGTTTCCTGCAGAAATGATGCAGACATCCGGGGTGGAATCTCACCTGGACATGTGTGATGCAAAACGGAACGGATTTCAATGAAATAGCTTGTTATGCCTGTGGGTTGAACTTTTTTTCATGCAAAGCTTCCGAGTGGGCGGAATGCTCCGCGCAAAGGTTCCTCAGGAAATGAGCATTGCCGCAAGATGCCGGGCGAGGGATTCGTCCTCTTCCGGGCGTCGTCCCGATACGGCGACGCCGCCCAGGATTTTTCCGTTTTCATCGCGCAGCGGCACGCCGCCCTGTACGGAAGTCATGAGTCCGTCGCCGAAGTCGGCAAGGGAGAGCTTTTCGCGCACCAGCCGTTCATGAAAGTCCGCCGTGCTCTGGCCCATGCGGGCGGCGGTATAGGCCTTGGCCCGTGCCATGGTGAAGGAACGGGAGGAGGAACCGTCCATCTGCGTATAGCCGAGGATGAAGCCGTGTTCGTCGGCTACGCAGGCGCATACGGGAGCGCCCGGCCCCGCCAGATGCGAAAGCTGCTGAAACGCGGAAAGAATGGAAGACTGTCGTATCATGGAAAACTCCTTGTCGCAGTACAGAGGTCGCGGCAGGAAAGCAGCCTTGGCGGCTGCGGGAATGCCTGCGCTGTAGGGGGAAAAGAAATGTGATAAAAAACACATGCAAAAGCCGTGCCATGAAAAATATACTATCATAAAAACGGGAAGAAGGCTGTGAAAAAGTCGGAACTGTATATTTTTTATACATGTATTAACGATACATGTATATGAATGATACATGACTGTGCCGCGGAGCGGAGAGTCTGCGGATTGTTGCATCCGTTTTCCGGCATATTTCGCCGTGGACGGCGTTTTCGACGGAAGCGGAAGTTCACCGGTTTCGGGGATTTTTTCCGGCGACTCTTTCTTCCCTCGCCCTGCCCGGATGCCGCCTGCGGCGGAATATGCACAGTGATCGACCTGAAAAGGTATTTTTAAGTTGACAATGAATTTCAATTTCCATATTACTCGAAAAAAAGTTTGAGCCGTATAACTTTTGTACGCCTCGCGAAAACTCAAAGAGGAACACATGAACGCCGCCAGAGAACAGATTCGGGAAGAGCGGATAGATTCCGAAGATATGCGCATGAACGGCATGGCCTTTACCGCTTCCGGGAAAGAGGGGGAGGCCTGGAGCCTGACAAAGTATTTCGCAAGGGAAGGGGTGGATCCGCTTTCCCGTGCCTTCGACGGGAAGATTGCGGTTCACCCCGGAGTGGGAGGGAACATGGTGGCTCCTTCCGATGTTGAGGGGAGCCTTGAGAAGCTTCTGGACGTCCCCCGCAGGGGAGACAGCGTGGCCTATATTCATGTGCCCTTCTGCGAAACGCACTGCCTGTACTGCGGTTTCTATAATCAGGGCTACAGCCGGGAAGAAAGCGCCCGCTATACGGATACACTCATCAGAGAACTCCGCCTGTGGGAAAAAAGACGCGCCCAGAACGAGGGGCCCGTCCATGCCGTGTATTTCGGCGGAGGCACGCCCACTGCGCTGGAGGCGGAAGACCTGGAACGTCTGCTGAAGGCCGTGCGCACGCATCTGCCGCTTGCCAACGACTGCGAGATGACGGTGGAGGGGCGGCTGCACAACTTCGGCCCGGAAAAGATGGAAGCCTGCTTTGCGGGAGGCGCCAACCGTTTTTCCCTGGGCGTACAGAGTTTCAGCACGAAGATACGCCGCACCATGGGTCGCCTTGCCTCGCAGGAAGAGGTGCTGCGCCGGCTGGAACTTCTGAAGAGCTACAATCAGGCCGCCGTGATTGTGGATCTCATTTTCGGTTTTCCCATGCAGAGCATGGACGTGTGGATGGACGACATCGCCGTCGCCTGTTCCGCGGAGCTGGACGGCATGGACTGCTACCAGCTCAACGTCTACGGGCAGACGCCCCTCGGCAGAGCCATCAGTGAGGGGCGGCTTCCCGCCTCCGCCGATGTTCCCATGCAGTCGGCCATGTTCGCCGCCGCGGTGAAGGAGCTTGAGAGGCGCTTTTACCGCCGCCTTTCTCTGACGCACTGGGCGCGCACCAGCCGCGAACGCAATCTGTACAATCTCAAGGTGAAGGGCAGCGCGAACTGCCTTGCCTTCGGCCCCGGTGCGGGCGGCAATCTCGCAGGCTGGTTCTACCTCAATCAGAGCAGCTATCAGACCTGGCAGGACATGGTGAACGCGGGCCGCAAGCCCGTCATGATGCTTACGCGGCCCGATCCTCATTTTTACTTTTTCCGCGCCGTGGCCGCGGCCATGGAACAGGGCTGGGTGGATCTGGCCGGGCTGGAACGGCGTTTTCAGGTAGAGGTGGTCGCCTCGCTTGCGCCTCTGCTGGAACAGTGGACGCGCGCCGGGCTTGTGGAAATGCGCGAAGGCGCGATGGTGCTCACGCTTGCGGGCCAGTTCTGGCAGGTGAATCTTTCCCAGCTTCTGCAGGATTTTCTGAAGCATACGCTGGATGAGCATAAGTAATGAACGGCGGCCCTTCCGGGAGGGCAGGGAAGGGTCGCCGCACAAGGTGCGACAAGGGGCGCGCCTTGCATATACGTCCGTTTCCCGAGGGGAAACGCCAACGAGAGGGATTGGATGATGAAAATGAAATCGACGACGTGGGCCGCGTCTTTCGCTGTTCTGGCCTGCGCGCTGTCCGGGGTTCCGTATGCCCATGCGGAAGACGCCGTGAAGGCGGGGGACGTGTACGTCACCGCCACCAGAGTGGAAAAGGAGCTGCAGCAGGTTCCCATGAGCGTGACCGTGATGACGGCCGAGGATGTGCGGCGTTCCGGCGCTCGTACCGTGGGCGAACTTCTGGAGGACGTGCCCGGCGTACAGATACAGAACGACGGTTCCCAGGGCCTCAAGCGCATATCCATCCGCGGTGAGGACGCCTTCCGTACGCTGGTGCTCATCGACGGGCAGAAGATTTCCGAGCACAAGTCCATGTCCGGTTCGCCCATGCTCATCGACGCCTCGCGTATCGAACGCATCGAAGTCATCAAGGGCCCGGCTTCCGTGCTTTACGGTTCCGACGCCATCGGCGGCGTGGTGAACATCATCACGAAAAAGGGTGGAGAGAAGCCCGTGGAAGGCGAGATCTGGACGGGCTACAGCGGTGCGTCCCGGGGTTTTTCCGAAGGCATGGCCGTGCGCGGCAATCTCGACGGTCTCAAGTACAGCCTTTCCGGCTCCCATTCCGATCAGGGAGACATCCATACGCCCGAAGGGGAGCTCGACAATACGAATTTCCGTCAGACCGACGCCTCGGCCTTCCTGAGCTACGACTTTTCCGAACACTTCACCATGGGCGCGGGCCTGGACTATTATAAGGGTTCCTTCAACTCCACGGCCATGAGCAACAATACGGACGGGAACCGCTTCTTCGTCAAGGTGCCCAAGTGGGCGCGCACCAAGTACTACATGTTCGCGGAAGGCCGGGACATAAGCGAGTATCTCGCCCGTGTTCGCTTCGACGCCTATTATCAGAAGAACGAAAAGGACATGCAGAACTATGTGGGCCAGGCCGTACATACCGGAGAGTCGTACTCCTACAACGGCATGCCCGTCACCATGAAGGGCGAGGGGCACGTCATCATGGACAACTACGCCCACAACATCATCCGCAGCAGGGGCGTTTCCCTCCAGACCGACTGGCAGCTCGGCGCGGATAACTACCTTGTTGCAGGCTATGAGCTGAACTACGACAGGCTCGATTCCGAAGGCCGTACCGACATGGATATGTTCCTGCCCTTCGGCAGCCCCACCATGGGGATGATAGGCAGATACGGCACCACCAAGTTCTACGACGGCAGCCAGCTCAATCAGTCGCTGTTCGCCTCCATGGAAAGCCAGCTTCCCGGAAATCTGGCCCTTACCTACGGCGTGCGCTGGATCCATGTGCGCACGGAACTGACCCGCGGCGATGAATACAGGACCGGCTATGCGGGCATGGGCATGATGATGGGCGACAAGGTGGTGGAAATGGCCATGTCGCACTACAACGGCGAGCGTTCCGGCGGCGCCGCCCTCGGCGACAGTTCCGAATCCCGTCCCGTGTTCAACGTGGGCCTCGTGTGGACGGGGATAGAAGACCTTGCTCTTCGCGCAAGCTGGGCGCAGGGCTTCCGCGTGCCGAACCTTACGGAAAAGTACATAGGCACGGCCATGGGCGGCGGCACCATTTACGGCAACCCGAACCTCGATCCCGAAACCTCCAACAACTTTGAAGTGGGCGCGCGCTACAATCACGGCGATCTGAATTTCGATCTGGCCTTCTTCTACTCCCTTGCCGACGATTACATCGCCTCCGTGCTCGTACCCGGCAGCAGCAGCGTCTACACCTACACCAATGTGGCCGACGCCAGAACTTTCGGTTCCGAACTGTCGGCAAGCTACCGTTTCGCCACGGCCTGGGGCGATTTCACCCCCTATGCCACGCTTACCTGGATGCGCCGTCAGTACGACGACGGCAACGGCTGGAAGACCTATGATACCGCCACGCCCGAATGGGTGAGCCGTTACGGCGTGCGCTATGCCAGAGCTCTTACCGAAACCGTGGATTTCCGTGCCGACGTGTACGGCCGCAGCCAGTCCGAAACCGTGTACCGTTCCGCCTCCGGCGCAAGCGACTACGATCTCGGCGGCTTCACCACGGCCAACATCGCGCTGGGCTTCGATTTCGGCAAGGAAAAGCGCTTCTCCGTGCTTACGGAAGTGCTGAACATTTTCGACAAGCGCTATCAGTATAATACGGCCATTCTTGAGCCCGGCCTCCACGCCAACGTGAAGCTGAGCTACAAGTTCTGAGAAAAGGTACGGCCGGGGCTGTCCCGGCCGTGTTCCCGCCGTGCCCGGCACGGCGGGATGTTTTCCTGACGAGAAGGAAGAACCATGACGCGATTTCTTTCCTGCTGGAGCGCCCGGGAACTGGTGGTCATCGGCGTGTTCGCCGCGGCTTCCAAGGTCGCCACGCTTCTGGTGGCGCTCGCAGGCGGGGGCATGAACCCCATAAGTCTCATGGGCAAGAACCTTGTTTTCACCACGCTTCTGGTGGTCATGCTGTGCAAGGTTCACAGACCGGGCACGCTTTTGCTCTTCACCGTCATCAACATCATCGTGAGCATGCTGCTGCTCGGCGCGAGCGTCACGCTCCTGCCGCCCATGCTCGTTGCCGCACTTGCGGCGGAAGCGGCCATGTGGCCGGGCCGTACGGCGGGCGGGGCCAGAAACGCGGTCATCGGCGCGGCGGTGTTCGACATCGTGAGCAAGGTGCTTTCCCTCGGCGTGTCGTGGCTGTTCCTGCGTGAAAACCCGGCCATGATGGTCATGGCGGTGCCTTTTGTGGCCATAGGCTACCTGGGCTCCGTGGGGGGACTTTTTTCCGGTGTACGGGCGGTAAGGGAGCTGCGCCATGCAGGCATCATTCATCAGTAGGCCCTGGGAAGGCAAAGGCGGGAAAGCGGTGGAAAGATCTGCGTTCGACGTGCGTTCCCGCATGTTCGTCACCCTGCTCAGTTCGGCGGTCACCATCGCCGTATCCTCCTTTGAGGGGCAGATGGTGCTATTTACGGTTTCCTTTCTCTATGCGCTTTCCCTGCGCCGCCTTCGCGCGCTGTTTATCGCATACGCGGTGCTGGGCGTCATGGCGGGCATCGCAACGCTCTTCACCTTCGGCATATCCTCTCTCATGCCGGCCATGCCCTTTTCCTTCAGGGGGCTTGCCGTGCCGTTTCTGCGCGGAGCCGTCATGCTGAACGTAGTGCTGCCCCTTGCGCTCACCTGCCGCATACAGGAACTGCTTACGGCGCTGAAAAGTCTGCGTCTGCCTTTCTGCATCTATATTCCCGGCGCGGTGATGATACGCTTCATTCCCACCTTCATGAACGACATCCGCCAGGTGGCAGAAACATTGAAGATTCGCGGCTACAATCTCGGTTTCGGGGAAATGTGCCGCCATCCGTTCATGATGCTGCGCCTTCTGTTTGCTCCGCTTCTGTTCCGTTCGCTGAGAACATCGGAGGAACTGGGCATTGCGGCGGAACTCAAGGGACTGGAGGCGGGCGGGCGCTTCGTGCCTTTCCGGGCGGGAGCATGGACGCGGCGCGATACCGTGCTTGTGGTACTGGCCGTGGCCGCTGCGGCGCTCGCCCTGTACTGCCATGCCGTATGGGGCGGCGAAAGCATGGGCATGCGCTGATGAAGGCCTGTGCCGGGAGAACACATGATACGCTTTGAAAACGTCACCTATACCTACCCCTTTTCCGATGCCTGCGCCGTGAAGGACATCAATCTGCATGTGCGACCCGGCGAGCTGGTGCTGGTTTCCGGCGAGAGCGGCTGCGGCAAGACCACGCTCATGCGCCTTGCCGACGGTCTCTGCCCCGGCTACTTCCGGGGAACATTGAAGGGGCGCGTGCTCATCGACGGCAGGGATACCTCCGCCATGCCGCTCAAGGATATTTCCCGCATGGTGGGCACGCTGTTTCAGGACCCGGAGCAGCAGTTCTTCGCCCTGGGGGTGGAGGACGAGCTTGCCTTCGTGCATGAATGGAGGGGCCTAGCCGCGGAGGAAACGCGGGAGAAGGTACGCCGCGCTGCGGATTCCTTCGGGCTTTCCCCCGTACTTCATCATTCCATTCATGAGCTTTCCGAGGGGCAGAAGCAGAAGGTGGGGCTTGCCTCCATTCTTTCGCAGGAGCCGCGCGCTCTGGTGCTCGACGAGCCTACGGCCAACCTCGACCCGGAAGCCACTGTGGAATTGGCCTGCCGTCTGCGAGCCCTGAAGGAAAGCGGCATGGCCATCCTGGTGGTGGATCACCGGCTGTACTGGCTGGAAGGCGTGGCCGACCGCGTGCTCGTCATGAAGAAGGGCGAGATATGCGCCATGGGGAATTATGCTCTTCTGGAAGACGAGGGGCTGCGTGCAGCCTGCGGCCTGCGCGACTGCCATGTGGAGGACGTGCGTCGCCTTCTGCCGGAGAACAGGCCCACGCACAAAGGGGAGAACGGAAGCGGCGAACGCGGCCTTCGTGTGGAAGAACTCTCTTTCGCCTACAAGGGGCAGGCGGATCTGTTTCATCAAGTCTCCTTTTCTCTTCGGCCCGGCGTGACGGCCCTCATCGGGGAGAACGGCGCGGGCAAGACCACGCTGGCCCGCCTGCTCACCGGGCTGAACCGGGCGAGGGAGGGGAGGTTTTTCATCGACGGCGCCGGTATTGCCCCGGAGGCGCTTCTCGGCCGCGTGGGCATCGTGCTGCAGAACGCCGATCATCAGCTGCACATGAAAACCGTGACGCAGGAACTGGAAGTCTGTCTGGAGCTGGCCCGCCGTCTGAGTGATGCCAAAGGGCTCTGCGGGGAAGAGGCTTTTTCCGTGGAGAGGCTTCTGGACATGTTCGGCCTTTCCCCCCTTGCGGGAAGACACCCGCAGTCGCTGTCCGGCGGAGAGAAGCAGCGCCTCGTCATTGCCTGCGCTTTTGCCAAGAAACCGGATGTCCTCATTCTGGACGAACCCACCAGCGGGCTGGACGGCGGCAACATGCTGCGCATAGCCCGGGCGCTGGAGCTTCTTGCCGAAAGGGGAGCCTGCGTGCTGGTGATTACCCATGATCTTGAACTTATGAAGCTTTCCTGTACGCGAGCACTGCGTCTGCCCCTGGCAAAGGGCGTCGGGGAGAGCGAAAAAAAGGAGATGCCCCATGAACGGTTCCTGCAATGACGTTTCTCTTTCTCAGGCGGTGAGTGCCGCCCTCATGCAGAAGAAGCCCTGGATGCTGTCTTCTCTTGCCCGGGAATTCCATGTTTCGGAAAAGGAGGTGGCCCGGGCTCTGCCCGGAGAGATGTGCGCCTTCACCGGCGGGGAAAACTTCACGCGGGTGTGGGAGGCCCTCGGCACATGGGAGAAGGCCACCTTCATCGTACAGCACGAAGGTCACGTCCTGGAAGTAAAGTGCCGTATTCCCGCGGGCAGGCCGGGACACGGCTATTACAACCTCATGGGAGATGAGGCTCTCGGCGGTCATATCAAGGCCGACGCCATAACGGATATCGCCTTCCTTTCCATGCCCTTCATGGGGCTGGAAAGTCATTCCGTGCAGTTCTTCAATGCGGAAGGCAGGGTGGTCTTCTCCATCTATGCCGGGCGCGAGAATCACGTCGTCATTGCCTCGGTGAAGGAATCCTTCCTGAAGCTCAGAAAAGACCTTGCCGCCTGAAGCGGCAGAGTTCCGCCTTTATGATGACGGCTCATTAATCACCATTTTTTTATTCCAGGAGATGATGCATGAAAACACTTGTTGTGTACTCCTCCCTTACCGGCAATACGAAGAAAGTGGCGCAGGCCGTATCCTCCGTTCTGCCCGAATGCGACATGTTCCCCGTGGAAGAGGCCCCCTCCTCGGTGGAAGGGTATGATCTGGTGGCTCTGGGCTACTGGGTGGACAAGGGCATGCCCGACGGCAGATCCCGCGCCTGGCTGGAAGGAATACGGAACGCGCGTCTGGCCTTTTTCGGCACGCTGGGGGCGTGGCCCGATTCCGACCATGCGAAAGAATGCATGAAAAAGGGCGAGGCGCTGGCCCTTGAGCCTGCCCGGGGCAACAGCGTATGCGGTTCCTGGCTCTGCCAGGGCAGAATCGATCCCAAGGTGCTGGAAGTCATGGCGAGAATGGCGGGCAACGTGCATCCCATGACGCCGGAGCGCAAGGCCCGCATCGAGGAGGCGGCCAGGCACCCCGATGACGGGGACTGCCGCCGCGCGCAGGAATTTTTCCGCAATATTCTGGATTCGCTGAAGTAACGGTTCCGCGCCGGGAGTCGTTCCGGCGCGGGAGCGGGTTTCGTTTTCATGGCCTTTTACCCATGTTCCCCCTGAAGGCAGGGCGGGCGCTGAGCATGGAGGGAGATGTTGATGAACTGGTCGGAAATATACGCGACCATAGGACCGGCGGGCGTGGTGCTGGCGCTGGTCGCCTGCGCGGGGGTGTACCTTGCGCTGAAGAGCTATGTGTTTCTTTTTCTTGTCTGGCGGGATTTCCGCAGGACCTTCCCTGAGCTGGAGAGGGAGGATGCCGCCGGTGAGTGCATGGACTATCAGGGGGATAACCCTCTCATCTGCATCGTGCGCGACATAGTGCAGACGCATTCGAGCCATTCGGAGGATATCCGCGCCGAGATAGCCTATCTGTTCCACCGCAATTTCGAACAGCTCACGCGGGAAATCTGCTATCTCCGGCTCATTTCCGTTCTTTCGCCCCTTCTGGGGCTGCTCGGCACCATTCTCGGCATGGTGACGGTGTTTCAGACCATAGGGGAGAACGCCGCTCCCGATACGGCCATGCTGGCAAACGGTATATGGGAGGCGCTCATCACCACCATCATGGGGCTTTGCGTGGCCATACCCGCGCTCATGGTCTACTATTTTCTCATGCTGCGCTTCAAGGGCTTCCATATAGAAGTGGTGGAATACAGTTACCGCGCTCTGGAATTCTGCCAGAGAAGAAAGAGCGGCGGCAGGCAGGGAGAAGACGACGATGTTTAATTTCGGTCTGGAAGAGGAACCGAGCATAGACCTTACTCCGCTCATCGACACCATTTTCATGCTGCTCATCTTCTTCATCATGACGACGACCTTCAGCAGGCCTGTGCTCGACATTATTCTTCCCGCATCCAGCGAGTCGGAAGCCTCTGCGGAAAAGCGCGAACAGGTCATTTCCATCAAGGCCGACGGGAGTCTCCATTATGAAGGAAGAAGGATAGACAAGTCGGAAGTGGATGCCATTCTTGCGGAAAGGCCGGAAGCGCTGCTCAACCTGTATGTGGACCAGAAGGCTCCTTTTGAAGCCTTCGTGGAAGTGGTGGATATAGCCAAAGTCAGAAAGGGGGGCCGCTTTGTCATCAGCACTCAGCCGGGCGCAGACAGGTAGCCTGACCTGCCCCATCCGTATGCTTTACGGCACGGAGGAACGGCGCCGGAGCAGAAACATGGCGGCTTTCGGCATGTTCGGCATGATGAGTCTGCTGATGGGGGCGGCTTTTCTTCTTCTTGCAGAGCGTACGCTCACGCTGCCTGCCGTCGAGGCCCGCAGGGTGTTCATGGTACAGGCGCATTTTAGAAGCGCACCGCCGTCGAAGGCGGAACAGCCGGAAATGAAGAAGATTCTGGCGCAGGAGTCGGATTTTCTCATTCCCGAAGAGCCCGAACCCGTGGTGGAAAAGCAGCCGGAACCTCAGGCGGTGAAGAAGCCCGAACCGAAACCGGAGCCGGAGATTGCAAAGCCCGTCAGGCCGAAGCCCGAGGTAAAACCCGCCCCGAAGCCGAAAGCAAAAAAAGTCCCCCGGCCCATACCGAAGACGGAGCAGGCGCTTCCCGCACGACCTGTGAAGGAGGCGGAAAAAACTTCCGCCGTTTCCGGCGGAACGGGTGCTTCCGTGCCTGCCGCGGCAGGTACGGAAAAGGTTGAGAACAACCGCAGAAGCGAGGTGCTCGCGGCCATTCTTCAGGTGGTGGAAAAGCATAAGCGCTATCCGAGGCAGGGGCGGCGCAGCGGTGCGGAAGGTACCTGCACGCTCATGGTGCAGGTCGGAGCCGACGGGCGCGTCGCCTCCTGTACTCTGGCCGGGCCTTCGGGCCGCGCCGTGCTCGATGCTGCGGCAAAACGCCTTGGAGAAAAGCTGCTGGGGCTGGATGTGGGGTCTTCCGGCAGCATCAGGGTGCTCATTCCCGTGCATTACCGGCTGACGGACCGTTGACGTACCGGAGTTACGTTTTTTCGGAAGGAGCGAAAGGAAAAGGCCGCGTATGGGCGCGGCCTTTTTCGTGTACGGAGAAAGCGTCATCGGCGGGCGCAGGAAGGCGCAGGGGATGCTCAGCGGTACTTGCGGGCAAGTTCCCGCACTTCGTCCTGATTGTCGAGAGAACCCATGTTCTGGAAGGTTTTTTCCATGGTGCCTATGAGGGCCTTGCGTTCCTTCTGATAGTCCTGCTGCCAGTTTTTCCAGAAGTCCCGGGTACGCAGGTACAGCACGAACTGCCCCCAGCGGCGGATGACGTGGGGCGGCACCACATGTTCCAGCTCACATGCCACGGCGTCGGCCTGATGTTCGTCCAGTTGAAGCACATGAAGGAAGAATTCCCGGAAGATGATGTGCCTGTGGGCGATGTCGCGGCCTATGGTACGTCCCTGTTCCGTCAGATGGATGAGGCTGTAGGGCTCGTATTCCACAAAGCCCATGGACTTGAGAACCTTGAGTGTGCTCGTCACGGTGGAGCGGCTTACCCCGGCGGCGTCGGCGATGGAGCTTGCGCGTGCCGCGCCTTCTTTTGCCTCTTCCAGAAAGATGATTTCAAGGTAGTTTTCCAGCGCAGGGGAAAGGGCCTTCCTTTCCGCGCGGTCATCCCGTTCTTCGGGGAGATGTTCCATCATGATGCCTCCGGGCTTTCACGCAGTGTGCCGTTTTCGCAGGCCATATTCAAGCCATTTCTTCCCGCGGAAAAGTTTCAGAGTCCAGAGAAAGGCTGCCATCTGTCCGGCAAAGCCCGCGGCGTATACGCCGAAGGCTCCCATGTTCAGCCCTATGCCGAGGGTCAGCGCCAGAGGAATGCCCACCGCCCAGCAGGTGACGGCTCCCACACGGCAGGAAAGAACGGTGGCGCCTGCTCCGGAAAACAGGCCGTTGAGTACGCCCGTCATGCCGACGAAGGGACCGGACAGGCAGGCAAAACACAGAAAGAGCGAAGCCTGCTCCAGCACGTTTGCATCGCCGGAGAAAAATCCGGCGGCGGGAGCACGCAGAAGCCAGAGCAGCAGCGAGGGCGGTATGAGGACGAGCGCCGTGGTCACGGCCATCCTGCGGCCGAAGTCGTGCAGCTCCTCGCGCCTTCCTCCGCCCAGAAGATAACCGGAGAAGATGACCATGGACATGTTGAATGCTCCCAGGGGAAACATGAGAAGGGAGTGTACGCGATTGCCCACGCTCATGCCCGCAAGGATGTTCGTGCTCTCAGGCAGAAGGCCTATGATGGCGAGGGTGACGAGGCTCCCCGTCTGCGTGATGATGTGTCCCGCGGCTGCGGGCATGCCCACCTTGAAGAGATAGGGCATGGCTCGCCTGTTCCATTTCCAGGGGGCGAAGGCGGCGCGGCGCAGAATACCGTAACGGCGCGCAAGGATGAGATTTCCGGCAAGACCGGCCAGCGCGCTTGCAAAGGTGGTCCATGCTATGCCCGCCGCTCCGAATGCGGGCAGACCGAAGAAGCCCAGACCGAAGCCGAGATCGCCCAGCATGTTGACGGATGCCATGAGGCAAAGCGTCATCAGCGGCAGCAGTACCTTTTTATAGGCCCGGAAAATGGAATTCACCATGATGAGCACATAGTAAAAGGGAAGCTGGCAGCAGTAGGCGGTGAAAAACACGGAAAGCGCCGGGCGAAGTTCGCCGGAAACGCGCATGGCCGAGAAGATGAGAGGCTCGCCAAGCAGGGCGAGGCCTGCCACCGCCGTGCCCATGGATGCGGAGAGCGTGATGATGAGCCCGGCGTAGCGGTTGGCGCGCACGGCAAGCCCCGCTCCCAGAGACTGACTCACCGTGGCCATGCAGCCGCTGGCAATAAGGGAGGTGATGAGCATGAGCAGCGCGAAGATCTGTGTTACCACTCCCGTAGCTGCCTGTACGTCCGTTCCGAGCCTGCCCGCAGCCCATACGTCGGTCATGGAAATGACCAGATGGCAGAGCATGAGTCCCATCTGCGGCAGCGTGAGCCGGAAGATTTCGCCGCGTGAGGGCAGAGCGCCGGAAGGCGGACGGGACGGAGCGGAGCTGCCGGAAGTGGGGGGAGTAGCGCTCATGCAGGTGACCTGTACGGAAGAAGATAAGGTTTTTCCACCGTAGAGTGAAATATGATATTTGTCAAATAAAGTTATAAGAGTAAAACTTTATATGTGTTATTTGTTGCCCGTTTTCCTCATGATACGGAGAGGCCCGCTGCCGGGAAAGACCGCAGAAGGTATGCGCGCATGAGGTTTTCAGGATTTTTCCTCATGTTCTTTTTTCCATGCCCTTATCTGTTCCAGTCTGTTTTTGACGCGGCTCTCCAGCCCCTGTTCCGTAGGGTGGTAGTAGGTTCTGCCGAGCAGGGAATCGGGCAGGCAGTGCATGGCCGTCAGCCGCTCTTCGGTATCGTGGGCGAACTGATAGCCCTTGCCGTAGTCGAGTTCCTTCATCAGTCTGGTGGGAGCGTTGCGGAGGGCCAGAGGTACGGGGTCATCCAGCATGGAAAGGGCGTCTTTGCGGGCGCAGGCGTAGGCTCTGTCGACGCTGTTGGACTTGGGCGCGACGGAAAGGTAGATCACGGCCTGCGCGAGATGTACGCTGCATTCGGGCATACCGAGAAAATGGCAGGCCTGCCATGCGTCTATGGCCACGCCGAGAGCGTGGGGATCGGCAAGCCCCACGTCTTCGGAGGCGAAGCGCGTGATGCGGCGCGCCACATACAGCGGGTCTTCTCCCGCTTCCAGCATACGGGCCAGCCAGTAGACCGCCGCATCCGGGTCGGAATTGCGCATGGACTTGTGCAGCGCGGAAATGAGGTTGTAGTGCTCTTCCCCCTTTTTGTCGTACAGAAGCGATTTGCGGGCCGTGCACTGTTCCAGCGTGTTTCTGCTGATGAAGGTCCGATTTTCCCCGGTCTCCGCGTTGAGGGCCGCCATTTCCAGCGTGGTGAGGGCGGAGCGGGCGTCGCCGTTGGAAAAATGGGCCATCTGTTCAAGGACGCCTTCTTCCACCTCGATGTGCTGTTCGCCGAGGCCTCGCGGATCGGTCAGTGCGCGGGAAAGCAGCGCCGTAATATCTTCGGGGGAAAGGGGCTGAAGAACGAAAACCTTGCAGCGGGAAAGCAGCGCGCCGTTTACCTCAAAGGACGGGTTTTCCGTGGTCGCACCGATGAGGATGATGCTGCCTTTTTCCACAAAGGGCAGAAAGGCATCCTGCTGGGCCTTGTTGAAGCGGTGTATCTCATCCACGAAGACAATGGTGCGGCTGCCGTACTGGAGGTTTTTCTCCGCCTGCTGCATGACGGCGCGTATTTCTTTGATACCGCTGGTCACGGCGGAAAAGTCGATGAACGAGGATTTCGTGCGTCCGGCGATGATGCGCGCAAGCGTGGTTTTGCCTACGCCCGGAGGCCCCCAGAAAATCATGGAGGAAAGCCTGTCGGACTCGATGAGGTTCCGCAGCACCCTGCCCTCGGCAAGCAGATGCCGCTGTCCGAAGAATTCTTCCAGCGTGCGCGGCCTCAGCCTTGCGGCCAGAGGCTGTGTGTCTTTCTGATGGAAAAGGGAATGCTGTTCCATATCCGCCTCCCGGCATGATGCGCCATTCTATCGCTATCCGCGCCGGGAGAAAAGTGATCTGGCCGGAGGGAAGACGCACTTACGGAATGCGATGCATACAAGGACGTCCTGCAGCAATGCCGAAGGAAAGAACCAGCGGTTCTCTTCTGCCCTCCTCGGATCAAGGAAGAGAATACAGTATCGGCCATGAGCGATAAGGAAGGTTCACGCTCCGTGGGAACGGACGGTGCTGCGGCATGGAGGGACTAGGATCGCCATTCGTCAAGAAGTGATATAAGTTCGGTCAGCGATATGTCTAATCCCTTAGCCAGCTTTTCCAAAGTGGACAGCGTAGGCGAGGAGGGGGCTTTTCCTTCCAGTTTTTGCAGATATTTATAGTCAAGTCCTGCTCGCTGGGCGAGTTCTTCCTGCGTCAGACGCTTGTCACGACGCAACTGCTTCAGCGTTTTGGCAAAGGCAAGATCAATACTGGACATTGACATGTAATACTGGTCAATGGCAAAACATAAACACCGCATATATACGGTGTTTATGGGCGGGATATTTTTAGACCCTCAAAGTCTTCGGCCAGTACCATTCTGGTTGCGCTGGGGCGTCGTCCTCCCCTTGGTATCGAGTGCTCGCTGATTTTTTAGGTGTTTTTTGTAGTTGAGGAGATTTTTCAGTAGAAGAAATATCGAAAAAGTACGCATTATGAAGAAAATGTACTGTGAAAATGTATTTTTATAAAATGTAATAAAATGTTGCAGAAACGCCGTTCTGCGTTGCCATGAATTTATAATAATTCATAATATGGTATGTAAACTGGTATGATATTTGTCGTAAATGATTATGTGTCAAATTTTTATATGATATATGGATCGATATATAAATGTTATAATATAAAAACAAAAAGTTTATAATTTGAATGAATTTATTTTATATAAAATATAATTTTTTATAAGATGATTTTTCATTCGTATATCAATACGTCGATTTTTTATGATGCGTAAATAGTAGTAAGAAAATAATGTTGGAATAAATTTTGACACAATATTTTTTGACTCATATTTTTGTGCTGGTACAGACTCTATGATAAATCATTTTTCTTATGGTGAAGTATTATGCTGTTCAGAAACAAGGATATGACATGGAAGTCGGTGTCGGATTTTACGCTGGAAAAATGTAATGAAAGCTTGATGGATAGTTTTATAGAAGATATTGATCTGGATGAAATCATCCCCAGAGAAAAAGAGCTCTCATCCGCGGTGAGAGCGGAGATCTCCTCAATTAATTACGCAAAACTGTTTGTCGACTACTTCTGTAAAGCCATCGAAAATTCTATAAAAAATATCTGCAGCGACAGCAGAACGGATATTCTGTATCTGTTCAGAAACGATTCTGCCGTGCTGAAGAAGCTGTACACCTGTTATACCCATACGTATCATGCCCTGATGGAGAGGGGGGGCCGGGAGAAAAAGGCCCCGGGAATAGCCTGTCTCGGCATGGAGGACTTTTCCCGGGTCATCGATGTCCTGATCAGCTATCGTCTTTTGAGGTAAACGGTTTTCGGCAGGACTTGCAGGCTGCGCAAGGTCCGGGCTCATGGGGACTGTGCTCCGAAGGGATGAGGAAGGGCTTTGTTTTTGGCTGAGGCCGCTTTTTTTTCGTTCTTTTTCCCGTACTTTTCTCTGACGGCGAAAGTCCCGGTGCGTCCCGAGTCCCGGCAGTTTCCGAAGCTGTGCCGGGAGCTGTCTCATCCGGGACAAAAAAGGCCGCCCCGGAGGGCGGCCTTCATGGCGGGGAAAAGAAGCCTTACATGAGGATGAAGGCCACGATGCCCACGGAGATGCCGTAGAGGATGAACGGGCTGACCGTACGGCGCAGGATATCGCCTTCCTTGCCGATGAGGCCGAGCACGGCGCAGGCGGCCACGATGTTGTGGATGCAGATCATGTTGCCCATGGCGCCGCCGGCGCCCTGAGCCGCCACGATGATGAAGTGCTGGGGCACGGTGTAGCCGAGGGTTCTGGCCATATCCCACTGGAAGTTGGCGAAAAGCATGTCGGACACGGTGTTGGAACCGGTGATGAAGGCGCCGAGGCCGCCGACATAGGAGGCCAGAGCGGGCCACGCGCTGCCGGCGAGGTCGGCCAGGCACTGGGCGAGGGCCATGGGCATGGAAACGTGGTTGGTGGCTTCGCTCACGCCCGTACCCTTGAAGATGGACACCAGCGCCACGGCGGCGAGCAGGGAGATGGTGGGGGCCTTCATCTTGACAAAAGCGGTGGACCAGGCCTTGCTGACCTTGTTGGTGCCGATTTCGTCGTCACGCAGCATACCGTGCAGGAAGATGGTGATGATGGAAACCAGAATGAAGGGCACCGTGCCGGGCAGGTTCATGAGGGCGATGTACGCGCCCACGCCTTCCTGACCGAGAATGTTGGAAGCGCCGATGTTGAACATGGGGTCGGTGACGATGGGCTTCAGATGGAAGGCGGGCACGCGGGTCACCACGAGGATGAGACCGCAGAGCACATAGGGCAGCCACGCCATGACCTGGCTCATGTGTTCCTTGTATTCCGTCACGTCGGAAGGCTTGATTTCACCGATCCAGTCGGGGTCCCACTTGTCGCTGGAATCAAAGTCCCAGGTTCCCTCGGGCACGCAGATGCCCTTCTGGGTAAGCTTCACGAGCACGCCGAGGCCGATGATGCCGCCGAGCAGGGAAGGCAGTTCGGGACCGACGGTCCAGGCGAGGATGAGGTAGGGCACGCCGAAGCACACGGAGGCGAGCAGGCAGTACTTCCACGCGGCGAAGCCTTCAGCCCAGGACTTGTTCTTGCCGTAGAAGCGCGTCATGAAGCCCAGGAGGAAGATGGGCAGGATGAAGAGCATGGGCAGGTGCATGAGGGTGACGTATTCGCCGATGGTCTTGTACACGACGGCGGGATCGCCGACGTTGAGGGCGCTCATGGCGAGGGATTCAATGGACTTGAAGCCCTGAAGGACGGGGGTGCCCACGGCGCCGAAGGTAACGGGAATACTGTTGAAGGCAAGGCAGATGACCGCGGCGCAGAGGGGAGGGAAGCCGAGGCCGAGCAGCAGAGGGGCGGCAAGAGCGGCGGGGGTGCCGAAGCCGGCCGCGCCTTCAATGAAGGCGGCGAACATGAAGCCGATGATGATGGTCTGCACGCGCCGGTCGGGGCTGATTTTCTTCATGCCGGCCTGAATGGTTTCCATGGCTCCGCTGTAGGTGAGCGTGTAGTAGATGAGCAGAGCGCCGAAAACGATGATGAGCACGCCCGCTGCGGTGATGAAGCCTTCAAGCGTGAGGGCGATCACGCGGATGAGCGGAAGCTGCCATACGATGATGGCGAGAATCGCGCCCGTGGCCCAGGCCAGCGGCATGGCACGCATGGACGACCAGCGCAGGCCGGCCATGAGAATCAGCGCCACGAGAAGCGGTGCGACGGCAAAAAGTGCCAGCAGTTCAATGTTCATATAACTCTCCTCTGACTGTAAGAAGGTAGACGGGCATAGGGAGAAGAAGGAACATGCCTCCCTGTCGGAGTCTGCCGGGCTCCGCCGGGGATGGGCGCGTGTTGCGTGCGCCCGGGCCTGCCGCCCGGTCGTGTGGCCCGGCAGGGCGGCGGAAGAGGTTCTTATCCGGCCGGGCCGGAAAAGTTTTTTACGGGGGGCGTTTTGTACGGAGGGAAGACGCACCCGCGGAGCGCCTCCCCTCCGGTGTTTCAGATTATTTCATGTTGCGGGCGAGCAGTTCGGACATGTGCTCGACCTTGATGGGGGAATCGTTGGCCGTGGCCACGCCGCGGATCTGCATGACGCAGCCGGGGCAGTCCGTCACGATGGTGGCGGCGCCGGTGGCTTCGCTGTTCTTCAGCTTCTTCCTGCCGATTTCGGCGGAAAGTTCGGGGAACTTCACCGAGAAGGTGCCGCCGAAGCCGCAGCACACGTCTTCTTCAGCCGCAGGCGTGTAGTCCGCCACCATGTTCAGCAGCGCGCGGGGTTCTTCGGTGATGCCCATGTTCCGCATGTGGCAGGGAGAATGGTAGGTGACCTTTTCGTTCGACTTGACGAAATCGTCGGCCCTGAGGCCCAGCTTGTTGTACACGAAGGAGGTGAAGTCCATGATCTTCGAAGCGAAGATGCCGGCACGATACCTGTCTTCGGTGTCCTTCAGCAGGTCGGGATAACCGTGCTTCAGATGACCGGCGCAGGAGGCGCAGAGGGTGAGGATGGCGTCGTACTTGCCGGGTTCGAAGGCGTTCACGTTCTGCGAGCTGACCTGGAGGCTGGTTTCGCGCTGTCCCATCATTTCCAGAGGCAGGCCGCAGCAGGTCTGCTTGAGCGGGAACTCCACATGCACGCCGTGCCTGTTGAGCACGCGCACGGCGGCCACGAGCTGTTCGGGGTAGATGAAGTCCTGGGCGCAGCCGGAGAAGATGGCCACGCGGAACTTCGGCTGCGCAGGATTGTTCACCACCTTCTCAAAGAGCTGGCGGAAGGACTTGGGCGCGAGCGCGGGAAGCTGCCTGAAGCTCTGGTCGCCGCCCATGAGCACGGCGGGAAGGTGGCGGATGAAGCGGCCGCCCTTCACCGTGAGGGGCTTCTGCGAGAACTTGATGAACTTCAGCAGGCTGTGGAAGCGGTCGCGGTCCTTCATGACCATGCTCATCACGGAACCGGCGGCATTGTTGCCTTCGCTCTTCACGATGCGGGAGCGGATTTCACGGGTGATGCGCGGCAGGTCGATGCCGGCGGAGCACACGTTCTTGCAGGCTTCGCAGCCGATGCAGTTCTGCACCAGGGCACGGGCCTTGTCCGCGCCGTGATAGAGGTAGGTGAGGGCGAGACCCACGGCGCCGATGTACACATAGCCCATCTTGTGGCCGCCGATGAGGCGGTACACGGGGCAGACGTTGGCGCAGGCGCCGCAGCGCACGCAGCGCAGGATGTCCTTGAAGGCGGGGTCCTGGGCGATCTTGAGGCGGCCGTTGTCAAGGAAGACGATGTGCATTTCCTTGCGTCCGTCGGGATCGGTGGCGCATTCGTTGGCGCCCGCAATCCAGGTGATGTAGGAGGTGATGGCCTGGGCGGTGGCGTTTCTCGGCAGCACCTGCAGCACCTTCAGCGCGTCGGCCACGGTGGGAATGAGCTTTTCAAGACCGGCGAGAACCACATGCACTCTGGGCATGGTGGTCACGAGGCGCAGGTTGCCTTCGTTGGTCACGGTACCGATGAGACCGGCTTCCGCCACGGCGAAGTTCGCGCCGGAAATGCCCATGTCGGCGTTCACATATTCGCTGCGCAGCTCCTTGCGGGCCACCTTCACGAGCTTCTGGATGTCTTCCCTGTCCTGCTGAACCTTGGTCACGTCGGTGAACAGGTCCGCCACCTGATAGCGGGAAAGGTGGATGGCGGGCATGACCATGTGGGAGGGACCTTCATGACGCAGCTGGATGATCCATTCGCCGAGGTCGGTTTCCACCACGCGGAAGCCTTCCTTTTCCAGCGCGCCGTTGAGGTGGATTTCCTCCGCCGTCATGGACTTGGACTTGATGATGTTCTTGCAGTTGTTTTCCTTGGCGATCTTGGCGATGATGCGGTTGGCTTCGGCGCCGGTGGAGGCGAGGTGCACATGCACGCCGCGCTTTTCCGCTTCGGCCTTGAACTGTTCGAACAGTTCCATCATGTGCTGGGCGGCGTTGTCCTTGATGTCGGCCACTTCGCTGACGAGACCGTCCACGTCCATGCCGTCGAAGATGCGGACGCGGTTGGCCTTGTATTCAACGGCGAACTTGTCCAGCGTGGCGCGGAGGAACTTGTCGTCCAGCGCTTCCTGGATCTGCCCGTGGTATTCCTTCATGTTCTTGACGTCGGCCATCTTTTAGTCCTCCAGCAGCACGATATGAAGTTCGAGGGGACCGTGCACGCCGAGAGCGCCCACGCGTTCGATATCGGCCGTACGGCTGGGGCCGGTGATGAAGGCCGTATAGGATGCTCCGCCTCTGTTGAGCAGGTCGAGCATGATGTCGTTGGCGTCCTCCAGCTTGTTGATCAGGGTGGATTTGCGCACCAGCATGACGGACACTTCGGCCACCATGGTGCCGATGCGCACTTCTTCGCTGTTGGAGTTCACGATGCACGTCACCGTGTCGGCCACCAGGGCTTCGGCCCAGGTGATGCTGGTGTCGAAGCCGCCCATGTGGTCGCGCAGACCGGAACGCAGCAGCGTGATGTCGGTACCCGCGGTCTTTTCTTCCAGAACGGCATATTCTTCATCGGAAAGTCCGGGGGCCGCAATGAAGCGGTCGAGCATGGTGGGGAAGCCGTTTTCGCTGGCAGGGCCGTACTGCTTGCCTTCTTCGGGCAGCAGGGCTTCGCAGTGGCGCTTTTTTTCGGTGACGTCCACGGCGTACTGCATGGCATCCGCGAAATCCTTCGCTTCATAGAAGGAAGCGGGAATCGAGGGAGCCTTGGCTTTCACCACTTCAACAAGTTGATCCTGGGTCATTGTTACTCCTTGGCATTGTTCCGCGAATGACGCGGTGGGAAGCGGGGGAAGGCCCGGCAGAGCGGGCCTTCCCCTCACAATATCAGTCGGGCAGCGTTTCCGCGTAGATTTCGATGGGATGCTTGACGACGACGTCGTCCTTGTTCTGCGAGAGCATGTCGGAAATCTGAAGCATACACGCAGGGCATCCCGTGGCTACGGCGGCGGCGCCGGTACGGACGATGTTTTCGCGTTTGCGCAGGCCGATCTGCCTGGACAGGTCGTAATGGAACAGGGTGAAGCTGCCGCCGCAGCCGCAGCAGCGGTCGGCCTCCGCCATTTCCACCAGCTCGTAGTTGGGGTTCTGGCGGATGAGCTTGCGGGGCTGTTCCCATACGCCGAGACTCTTCTTCAGGTGGCAGGAATCATGGAAGGTCACGCGGGTGACTTCGCCGGGGCGGCGCATCCCCTTGTCCATGGTGTCCACATGCAGAACGTCGATGAGGAAGGCGTTGATGTCCATCACGCGGGAAGCCACCGAAGCGATGGTCTTCTGATGTTCGGGCGAGAATTCCTTCGCAAAGTGCGGCCACCATTCCTTCAGCGTCGCGGTGCAGGAACCGCAGGGCGTGAGAATGTACTGTATGCCGCCGCCGGTGAATTCGCGGCCGATGACGTCGAGGTTCTTCCTCGTTTCCAGCACGAAACCGGTGCGGTCGCCGGAGGCGAGAGCGGGAATGCCGCAGCAGGTGAGGGCCGAAGGCATGACCACGCCCACGCCGTGATGTTTGAGCACCTTGAGGCACGCCTCGCCGAGCTGGGTATAGTACTTGTCGGCCATGCAGCCTGCAAAGAAGAGCACCTTGATGCCGATCTGCCCTTCGGTGTGCAGATCCCCGTACTTCGCGTGCAGCGACTTGGCGGGAAGCTTCGCGATGTGGCGCGAACCGATGAGCTTCTTGAACAGCGGCATGTCATAGGTCTTCGCGCCCTTCTGTCGCATGACGAGCCCCTGGAAGGGCGCGGCGGTGCGCATCATGGCGCTGAAAAGCTGCGGATGCGTGAGCAGTTCGCGGAAGACGAACTTCTTTATGGGGTTCAGGCCGCGGTAGTCCACCAGAGCCTGCCGCGCTTCCATGAAGATTTCCAGAATGGAAACGCCGGAAGGGCAGTTGGCCTGGCAGGAGCCGCACAGAAGGCAGCGGTTCAGCTTTTCCTCTACGGCGTCGGCGTCCTCGATAAGCTTGTGGGCAAGGTTGTCGAGCAGCGCCAGCTTGCCGCGGCTCACGTCCGATTCCTTATAGGTGACGCCGAACACCGGGCAGACGGCCTGGCACAGGCCGCAGCGCATACAGTCGGCCAGCCGGTCGTCCAGCTTCATCAGTGTCTGTGCAAGACGGGAGATGTCGCTCATGGTCAGATCCCCGTGATTTTGCAGGCGTTGAACAGGCCCTTGGGGTCGATGGCGCGGCGCATACGCTGGGAGAAGAGAATGGTGCCCTTGCTGGTTTCCTTTTCCATCCACTTGGCCTTGGCGGTGCCTATGCCGTGTTCGCCGGAGAGCGTGCCGCCCAGCTTGAGGGCGACGTCGAAGATTTCGTCCACAGCGGCTTCCACGCGGGAGAATTCTTCCTTGTCGCGCTTGTCGCAGAGAATGGTGGGATGCAGGTTGCCGTCGCCCGCATGGCCGAAGGTGCCCATATCCACCTTGTACTTGGCCGCGATTTCATTGAGGCTTTTAATCATGGCCGGAATCTTGGAGCGGGGAACCGTGGCGTCTTCCAGCACGCAGGTGGGACGGGCGCGGGCAAGCGCGGGCAGGGCGTTGCGGCGTGCGGCCCACAGCTTGTTCTTTTCTTCCGCGTCCTTGGGAATGTGGATGCCCGTGGCGTTGCACTTCTTGAGCACTTCCTCCACGATGGCGGCTTCGTCCGCCACCTGGCCGGGGTGGCCGTCCACTTCAATGAGCAGCATGGCCGCGGCGTCCACGGGAAGGCCGATCTTCTGGTCGGCTTCCACATACTTCAGCGTGGCCTGGTCGAGCAGTTCCAGCGTGCAGGGCACCACATGGGCGGCGATCATGGCGGCCACGGCGTCGGCGGCATCCTGCACGTCGGCAAATTCGGCCGTGATGGCGCGGGAGGCGCGGGGCGGAGGAACCAGCTTGAGTATGGCCTTGCTGATGACGCCCATGGTGCCTTCGGAACCGACCATGAGGCCCGCGAGATTGAAGCCGGTCACGCACTTGACCGTGCGGGAGCCGGTTTTCACGAGGTTGCCTTCATAGTCGTAGAATTCCAGACCCATGACGTAGTCCTTGGTCACGCCGTACTTGAGGCCGCGCAGACCGCCGGCGTTCTCGGCGATGTTGCCTGCCAGGGTGGATACGGACATGGAGCCGGGATCGGGCGGATAGAAGAGGCCCTTGGCTTCCACGGCGGCGGCGAACTGGGCCGTCACCACGCCGGGCTGCACCACGGCGTACAGGTCTTCGGTGTTGATTTCGAGAATTTTCTGCAGGCTGTTGGTCAGGATGACGGCGCTTTCCACCGTATCCGGCACCGTACCGCCGGAGAGGTTGGAACCCGCGCCGCGCACGGTGATGGCCAGCCCGGCCTCATAACAGAGGCGAATGGCCTCTCCTATCTGCTCCGTCTGGGTGGGACGAAGAACCAGCGCCGGAACCTTGGCTGGAAGCACGGCGCTGTCGTAGGAGTAGCACTGCCTGTCGGCTTCGCTGGTGAACACGTTTTCGGAACCCAGCAGAGCACTCAGTTCTTTGATTAAATTAGGACTGATCATGACATCCCCTCCCCGAAGGGTTATAAAAGTCAGGAAAATGCATACAATTTTTACGGTAATAAAATAAAGGTAAAACCACAATCAATGCAAGCGGTTTTTCCTGAAATGCCGGAACTTTTACCAATAGTTCTTTTTTTCGCAAGAAGAAAAAAACGCAGATGCAAGGTAGCTTGTTGATATTACAGGCAATAACATAGGCCTCAGGTAGGAAAACGTCCTGCGGAACAGGCGATATGTTTTTCAGAGGCGTTCCGCACGGTATTTTCTGCGCGGAAGCGGGCCTTTGTGAAAAACCTTCACGGACGGACGGAAACGTATTGCCGCCGCTTTTTCCTCCTTTTCATGAGGAAAAGCCGTGTTGCGGAGGGAAAACGGCGTTTTTTCTTCTCCGCCATGGTCGGGCGGAGCTCTGTAGCATCCGTCGAAGGACGAAAGCGGGGCTTCAGAGAGAAAGCGTGCTTCCCGGAAAGGAACAAGATGCGGAAAAACGCGGAGGGAGAAACGGAATGCGGCCTGCATCCTCCGTCCGTCGAACGGCACTTCGACGGAATTTCTGTTTCTGTCTTCGCGGACCGACCTGCGAAAAGGCGAAAAAAACGGGACCGTATGGCGCGATCCCGGATTCTTGCTACGGCAGGCGGGGTTCTTCCGCCGTTTTCAGTAGGAAGAGGGGAAAAGCCGGGCGTCGACGGGCTTGAGGTTGTTGTTCAGCAGTTCTCTGCCCTTTGCCGTATCCGAACCGACGATGGTGACGACGCAGCCGAGCCTGCCGTTGGAGCTGAAGTAACTCACGCCCCCGGTCTGAGACCTGGAGAATTCTCCCACATAGGAATCACCCGAGGGGCGGGGTTCGGAAACGGTGAAGCCGCCCGCCTTCATGTTGGCGAACGTCTGGGCGGCGAGTTCCTTGGCGGGCAGGGGCACGGGGGTGACGGCAATGCTCACCGCCGACTGTTCGGCAGGGTTCTGCACAATGACCATCAGTCCGCCTTCGGGAACCTGCGGCGACCGGGGCTGTATCCATCCTTCAGGAAGGTTGAGAGTGAAGTAGTCCGTTTTCACCTCTGCACCGGGCGCCATGGTGGCGCAGACAAGGACGGCCGCGAACGCTGCGGTCAGGAACGTCAGAAATCTTTTCATGGCCTTCTCCCTGGAAAAATCTTTGCCCGCATGGCGGCACCGTACCGTGCGCGGAGGCAGCGGCACAGCCTGCATGCCTCGGGAACGATGCGGGGGGAAATTCTTTTAAGGAGCATGGCGGGCTTTGGTAATGAAGTCAATATATGCTTACATTCGCGTATGATACGATGATGCGGAGAAACGTGCCGCAGAAGCTGCCCGTCGTTTGTCATGTCCTGCCGCAACAGAACCTTTCTGTTTCTTGTCCGCTGCCGCAGGCGCGGCCCGAAGCGCGGCGGACTGGTCCTGCGGGAGAGACCGTGACGGTACGGCGCAGGCCGGAACCATGCGCCCCGCATACAGGAAAAAGACGCCGCCGGATATCTTCCGGCGGCGTCCGTAATGGGAGCACGGGCCGAGTCGGCGCCGTGCCGTACAGAGGGGGGGAGGCTACTTGAGCTGTACGCCTTCAAAGTTTTTCACATGGCAGTACTGCGTGGCGCAGGAAATCTCCGAAGCCTTGTGTTCCTTGTGGCAGGTGTAGCAGTCCACGGTATCGCCCCAGTGGGGAGAGTAGTGGGGATTGCGCTTGTAGTCCGACGTCTTCTTGATGAGTTCGGACATGGGACCGTGGCAGGTCAGACATGCCTCATTGGCGGGGGGCACCTTGTTTTCGGTGTCGCCGTGGCAGGTCTGGCAGGAAAGGCTGGCGTGATGCGGCTTATGGGTCACATTCTGTTCCGCCCGGGCGACATTCGCCGCCAGCAGGAGCGATGCGGCCAGGATCAGCGCGATGTTTTTCGTCATAACGGACTCCTTGGGTGCGGAGGATGGGCTTCACCTCCGCGCAATCGTTGTCTCCGGCCCTCTTGGAGGGGCGTCGTCTCAGGCCTTCATGGTCCGTGCGCGTTCGGCCACCTGTTCGCCGGTGATGATGCCGAAGCTTGCGCAGTCGGGAAGCGAACATGCGGTAAGACGCGTTACCCCGAAGACGCCCGCCGAGGCCTCGCCCGCAACGTAGAGCCCGGGAATGGGCTCGTCGTCCAGCGCGCTCAGCGCTTCACCTTTGGTATTGATGAGCACGCCGCCCTGCGTATAGGAAAGGTCGGGTTCGATGGTGCAGGCCGCGAACGGAGGCTTGGTAAGCGGCACGGCCTTGGCATCTGCGATGTTCTTGCCGAATTCCTTGTCCACACCGGCTTCGATGTCTCTGTTGTAGCGGTCAAGGCTTTCCTTCAGCACGGCAAGGTCGAGTCCTTCCTTTTGGGCCAGCTCTTCCAGAGAATCGTAGGGACGCAGCGCGCCGGAGAACAGCAGTCTTTCGCGGCGCTTGAGGTCGAAGAAGGAGTCCATGGCCGTCTTGTCGTAAATGCCGAGCGGGATGCAGCGGTGCTTCTGCATGTACAGGAGCATGTTCACGGCCAGATCCGTGCGAGGCATGCCTTCGTTGATGAAACGTCTGCTCGTCTTGGGGTCGATGACCATACCCATCTTGAGGTCTTCGGAGGCGATGTAGAACCCGTAGCGGCCGAGCGTGGTGTGCACGCTGCGCGCGCCTATGGCAAGGGCGGCGCGCAGGGCGCCCGCCGTGTTGCCCACATGGCAGCGCGTGGCCATTTCCTCGCCCTGCAGCGGAGCTTCCGCGGAACGGAAGGGCAGGTCGCGGGAATAGCCGCCCGTGGCCAGAATGACGCCGTAGCGCGCGCCGTAACGCCTGGGTACGCCGCCGGTATTTTCCTTGTCCTCATTCTTGGAGCCGGTGATGAAGTCGTAGCGTTCGCGCACGGTGATGCCGCAGACTTCGCCCTTTTCATTCATGACGAAGTTGTCGAACTTGACGCGGGTGCGGATTTCACCGCCGTATTTTTTTCCGAAGCTTTCCCACAGAGGAATCATCACGCTGGTGCCGAAGCTTTCCACGCCCTGATGCACGCGGGGCGCGGAATGGCCGCCGAGCAGGATGGTCTTTTCATTGAACTTTGCGCCGTTTTCAATGAGAAAATCGATGGCTCTGCCGGAGTTGCGGGCCACGGTGAGGGTCAGGTCCTGATGGTTCAGCCCGCCGCAGGCCGCGCTGATGTCGGCGGCAAAGGCTTCGGGAGAGTCTTTGACGCCCTGCTTTTTCGTGAGCATGGAACCCACGGCGCCGAAGTCGCCGGTGGCGATGGCCGAGTTGCCGCCGAGATAGCTCATCTTTTCGATGACGACCACGTTCTTGCAGCCGTTCTTTCTGGCGGAAAGTGCGGCGCACATGCCCGCCAGGCCCGAACCGATGACAATGACGTCAAACACTTCATCCCACTGCGGTTCCTTCTTCGCGGAAGAGGCGTGGGCCACGCTTCCCATATGCGCCAGCGTCATGCTTACCGCGCTCCCGGCCAGAAACGCACGACGAGACAGATACCGTTTTGTCATAGGTTTTCCCTCCTGCAGGAAGTTCCATTCTTGAGGATATTTTCACATAGCACGGAATTCGGTCTGCAAAAAACAGCAGAAGTCAATTTTTACGCAGCTTTTATTTTTTTTTGAGTCCGGCCTTTATTTTCCCCATGGACTATGGCATATCCCCGTGAAACGACCGTCGTCGGATGCACCGTTTCAGAAAAGGGATGCATTGCGCCGCATGGCGTGGACGATAACGGCCGGATTTTCTTTTTTTACCGGACAGGGTGGAAATGTTGCTATGGTGGAGGCGGCGCACATGCAGCAGAGCGGCCAGGAGAAAGGCACCTTTTTTTTCCGGACGAACTTCATGCATACGGTCTATGTGGAAAGGCTGAACAGGCCGTGGAAGTCGCTCATGGAGACGGGAAAAAGGGAAGCGGTGAAGGCCTCGGCGCGGAATCCCGTGGATATTGTACCGGAAAGAAACGAGCTGCTTTTCCTTCATTCGGGCATGGTCAGGCTGTATGATGCCTCCGCGCGGAGCAACGGCCGGATCATGCTGCTGATGGGGCCCCAGTGCCTGCTGCATTTCGCCTTTTTTGAACAGGGGGAAGCCGCCTTTCCCTGCAGAATCAGCGCGGAAAAGCCGGTCTGTCTGTACCGGCTGAGGTGCGACGACATGCCGCAGGCCGAGTTTGTCCGGCGTCACCCGGAGCTGTTCGTCAACGCCGTACATTCTCTTGCCAGACTCAATCTTCTTTTTCTGTATCGGGCGCACGCCTTTTCCTTCAGCTCTGCGGGCGCGCGTCTGTGCCGTCTTCTGCTTTCCTTCGAGGCGCAGTCGCCCCCTCCGCTGACCCAGAAGGATATGGCGGCGCTCATCGGCGTCACGCAGGAAACGCTGTGTCGCCTGCTTTTTCCCTGCGGGAGAGGGGTATCGTCGGCAAACGTGAAAACGGGCGCATTCCCCTGCTCGACATTGACCGGCTCTGCGCCCTGAGCCGCATGGAAACGACGCTGCTGCCCAAGGAGAAAACATGTCCGCCGCTTCTTCCGCCCCGGAACGCAGTCTGGAACAGTTGAATGCGCCATGGCTTGCCGCCGTATGTCTCGGCGAGAAGGAACAGTATCTTCCGCACGACTGCCTGCGCGTGGAAGGATGCCGTTTTTTTCATCTCATTCTCAGCGGGCGCATCGCCATGCAGTGCCTGAACGCGGCAGGCAGGGAATGGACCATGTTCGAGGCCGGACCGCTCTGTCTCGTCAATGAGCTGCCGGCCGTTTCCCAGGTGAACAACCATGTGTCCTACCGCTGTCTGGAACAGGTGCAGAGCGTGCGCTTCGAATATTCCCTGCTGTCCGACCCTGAATTTTACAGGGAATATCCCGAGCTGGTGCTGAACCTTATGGCGACCATACGCCGCAAGCTGTTCTTTTTTTCCGACTATGCCAGCGACGCCGTGGAGGGCTTTGCCCTTGAGCGCATATGCCGCCTGCTGGTGCGGATGACGGACGGCAGGGCGGGAACCTTCTGCTCGGGGCAGGGACAGAAGGAACTGGCCGTGCAGGCCGGGCTTCACCCCAGTTCCGTTTCAAGAATCATACGGCAGTTGCGGGAACGGAACATTGTGGGGGCCTTCACCCGGCGCAGGCTGGAAATTCTGCAGCCGGAAGCGCTGGCGATGCTGGCCGGGCTTCGCGGGAAAGGCTCCCCGCAGGGTCATACCGGGGTGGCAGACGAGGAAGAGAGCCTTTCCCCGCCCCGGCCGTGAAAGGCGAAGAGCTGGGACTCCGTTGCGGTGAGGCGGAGCCTTCGCAGGGGAAGAAAGGGAAGGTTTTTCTGTTTTGCCGGTCCGTGCGCTTTCCGGTTCAGCGTCTGTCCAGCGCGATCACGAGTCTTGTCAGAAGTTCCACCGAGGGCAGAAGCATGTCTTCATGAAAATCGAAGTCCGGGGCGTGGTGGCCTGCGGCAAGGTCGCTCCCCAGCATGAGATAGACGGCGTCGCCTCCCTGTTTCTGCACGGCGGCCATGTGCACGCAGGCATCGTCGGAACCGAAGCCGGGGGCGCTGTCGCGGATGAGTTCCTGCCGGAACCAGGGAACGGCTCCGGCGATTTCACGGACAAGATGCGTGAGAGCGTCGTCGCTTCCTGCTCCGTCAGAGCCGCCCATGATGCGGATGTCGCAGCGCTGTTCGTACATGGCGGCCGTGTGTTCGATGATGGAGCGGCAGTGCTCGAACATGTATTCATTGACGGCGGTGCTGGCTCCGCGCGTTTCGCACACCATGCGGGCCGATGAGGGAATGGTGTTGCGGCCGCTTCCCGCCTCGAGCCTGCCTACGGTCACGCGGGAATCGCCTTCTCCGTGCCGGGGCAGGGCGTGCATGTTGAGTGCGGCGCTTGCGGCGGCGAGAAGGGAGTTGGCGCCCTTGTGCGGTTCGGCCCCGGCATGGGCGGCGCGTCCGGTGAAGGTCACGTCGAATTTGGTGGTGGCCAGAAAGCCCTGCGCCCCGCATACGAGGCTGTGGTCGCAGTCCGCCCACATGCCGATATGGGCGGCCACCATATGCCGCGCGCCGTCGAGCAGCCCGGCCGCCGCCATGGCTCTCGCCCCACGGCAGCCTTCTTCTCCGGGCTGGAAGAGCAGGCGCACATTGTGCGTAAGGCACTCGCGCAGACGTACCAGCTCATGGGCGAGGCCCAGCCCCAGGGCGATGTGTCCGTCATGCCCGCAGGCATGGCAGATGCCTTCGTGCAGGGAGAAAAAGCCTTCCCTGCGGGGCAGGTGGGAAGCGCTGCCGCTTTCCTGTACATCCACGGCGTCGATGTCGAAGCGCAGCACGGTGTGGGCGGGCAGGTCCGGCCGTATGTCCACGACAAGCCCCGTCACGCCGTTCATGGCGTCCAGAAGACGCTTTTGTGCGCCTTCCTCTTCCGCGCGCTGCCGGGCCTTGTCCAGCGTGATCTCATCCGGTACGCCCATGCGCGCTTCCGGGGCCGATACCGATTCCCCCATGAGGGGCGCGAGGCCGAGCGCTTCCGCCTCTTCCGCGATGCGCGCCGTGGTCCAGAATTCCGCCATGCCGGTTTCGGCATGTTTGTGGAACAGCCTGCGCAGGGCCGTCAGCCTTTTCTGTGTGATGTGGGGCGTGTAGTCGATCATGGCATGTCTTTGTCCGTTTCCGGCGGACGGAACGGGGCTTTCAGAAAGCGGGGGAGAAGAAGAGGCCGTTTGCACGGCATTCTCTTTTCTTTGAAGGTGCGTCCTGCCGGGGCTGCTTTTCCCCCGGAAGGCGTGACGGAACGATGCCGGGCCGGCGTTGTGCGTTCCTCTTGCTTTTGTGCCGGACCGTCGTCATTTTTCAAAAAAATGCTATGCTTCCGGGGTGGGCAGGTCAATGCCCGTGTCCGCCGGGACATGCGGGGACCGGAAAAATGTATTTTCCTGATACGGCGGAAAGGAAAACTCCCTCGAGGCAGAGGGAAGGTGCGGGCCATGCCTGCCGGAAAAGAGGAAAACCATGCTCGACAGAATGTATACGGATTTCATGCAGGCGTGGAATGAATGCCCGGGAGAACTCACAACGCAGTTGCTGTCCTGTTTTTCTTTCGGCATTTCCTGCATGTTGTGGTTTGAATCCGCAACGCTGCACATGGCGGAACGCGATTCTTCCCACGCGGGGGAAGACGGAGAGAAGCCTCATGTTCCTGATTTTCCCAGGGAAAACTTTTATCTGTTTTTCTGCGTGGTTCTGCCGTTCATCCTAAAGCATTACGGAAGATACGATGAAGTATGTATTGATGCCGGTTCGTTCGGCAGCATGTCGAAGCTGTTGAACGCATCGGCGGCATTTTTTTCCTTTCTCGGCGTCGTTTTTCAGACGTTTCTGATGTTCGGCGAAGGTGCCATCCTTTTTTCCGGCGTCACGGCGGGGATTCTTGCCGTACTCGTGCTGGTCTGGAAGGTTCGCGGCGTGACGAAGCCCTGAAGAGAACTCCGTGCGGAAGAAGGCGGTAACGCTTTTGCCATGGGTCGGCGGCGCAGGCTCGCCTGCGGCCATGCCCTTGCAGCGTCCTGGAGACGAAGATTTCTCCGAGGCGCAGGAAAACAGACCGCAAGGAAGAACGTTGCCTCTCTTGTTTTCTGCGTGTTCGGAAAAAGCAGGTCCGGCGTTTCCCGTGGAGACGGAAAAGCCGGGCCAGGCTGTTCTTACATGAGAATTTGCGGTATGCCTCAGATTCTCAGGCTGTCGCGGATGTCGGTAAGGCGATTGCGGGCAAAGAGCAGGTAGGAAATGATGAGTTCCCCGGAGTTGAACGACGAAGTGATGTACATGGGGTCGTAGTTGCAGATGAGGTCCATGTAGCGCATGGCCTCGGCCATGTTCTGTTCGTTGTTCTTGTTGCCGATTTCGGGGTAGAGCTCATACATGGCCTTCAGGTAGTCGCGTACCACGAGAATGACGCCCTGAGCTTCGTAGATGCGGTTGTCCAGCGTGTAGAAGGGCAGGTCCTGGCTGTCGTTGAGCAGTCCGAGGGCGTAGCCGAACACGGTTTCGCCGAGAATGAGATTGAAGGCGGAATAGATGTCGTCGGTACGGCAGTTGTACACGGCCTTGCCCGCCAGAAGATCCTTCTTGTACTGCTCCGTCATGGAAAGTGCCTTCTTGAAGGAACCTTCCGCCGAGGGAATGAAAAGCATACCCCAGCGCTGGGGGCTGATGGCGAAGTGATTGAGTCGCGCGTTGTAGAGAAGGTCGTTTTCTCTGTCGTTGCTGCCCAGCTTGGCGATGACGGTGGAATAATGGTCGAAGAGCATTTTCGTGGCCACATAGGTGCCGAACTGCCGGTAGGCGCGGTTGTCCATGATCCAGCGGTTGAACAGAATGTCGTTGGCCGTCCAGCCGAAGGTGGAGTTCAGTTCCGCATCCATGCGGTTGGTCAGGGCGGAAAGAAGGGCCGCGCCCTTGGCCTGTTCCGTCATCTGCTCTTCGGTGTTCACCTGATAGACCGGAAATTTCACGGGGTCTATGAGGGTATAGAGTTTCTGGGAACCCCATACCGTGAACAATATGCCGACAAAAAGCAGCACCTGAATGCCCAGCGTTTTGGCCACAATGATGAAGTGTCGCTTTTCGGGGTGTATCATGCGTGTCTCCTGAAAAGGGGTTGAGGGCGGGGCCGCGCTTCCCATGCAGGGCTGCGGCCTCAGATAATCTTGTGCCTTTTAACTATAGTCATTCCCCGCCGCTTTTCAACTTTTGAAGTGTGACGTTTTGTAACAGAACGCCGGCCCCCTGCGCCGCACGCGTTTGCGCGGCAGGGGCCGGCGTTTTTGAGTGTTTTCTTCTCAGAACACGCGGCAGCCGTCTTCGGTGATGACGGCCATGTATTCCCAGCGTGCGCCGCCCCAGCCGGGGAAGTACAGGCCCGGTTCTATGGTCACGATCATGCCGGGCTGCAGGGGGCGGGTGTTGGATATGCTGAGGCGCGGGCCTTCATGGGTTTCCAGCCCTACGCCGTGTCCCAGCGAATGGGTGAAGTACCGTTCCATGCCGCAGGAGGCGAAGTAGTCCACGGCAATCTTGTGCACTTCCCTGCCCGTGATGCCGGGCCTGAGGGCGGCTATGGCGCGGCGCTGCGCCTCCTGCACGCGCTCAAGCATTTCCGTAAAGCGCGGTTCGGGCCTGTCGCCTATCCAGAAGGTGCGCGTCTGGTCGGAGCAGTAGCCGTTCAGGCGGCAGCCCTCGTCCACCAGCACCATGCAGTTTTCCGTGAACACGGCGGGTGTGTCCGGGGCGTAGTGGGGCAGGGCGGCGTTGGCGTTCATGGCCACGATGGAAGGAAAGCTGAGTTCCGAAGCGCCGTGCTCGCGGTAGAATTTTTCTATGCCCCAGGCTGCGGAAGCTTCGTCCTGGCCGGGAACAAGCAGAGAGGGAAGCCATTCCAGCATACGGTGATTGAGTTTGACCGAGGCGTCGATGAGGCGGATTTCCTCCTCGTCCTTGATTTCGCGGAGTTTTTCCACCAGCCCGTCCGCTCCCTTGAGCGTGAGGCCGGGTTCAAGCCGCCGCGCATAGGCGCGGGAAAGGTGTTCCTCCTCCACGCCGATGACGCCGGAGGCGCCGCAGAGCTTTTTGAACAGTCCGTTGAGTTCTTCGGAAGAAGAGGTGCGGTAGATGGACACCCGTTCCCTGTCCCACAGCTTGGCGGCGGCTTCCTCATAGCGGGAATCGGTGCACAGCCAGTCTTTGCCGTCCTTCATGATGATGAGGCAGCCGGAACTTTCGTTGCACTGGCAGTCGTGCAGCTCAAAGCCGGAAAGGTAATAGCGGTTGGCGCTCTGACTGACCAGAAGTGCGTCCAGTCCTTCCTCATGCATGAGGCGGCGCAGGTTTTCCCTTCTCAGGGCAAAGGTTTCGCTGTTCATGGTATCCTCGATATGACGCGCCCTTTTGGGAGAAGGGCGGTGTTGCCGTTTTGCCGTGCCTGCGGGGAGGGCGTCCGTCCTTTCGGTTCGCCCCTGAGGGAAGGGCGAAGCTCAGGCACACTCCCGGCGGAAAGGCCGGAGCGTCCTTGCCGGTTTGCGCGGCATTCCTGACGGGAAGTCCGTTTCAGGCCGAAGCGTAAGGCTTTTTTTCTTTTAAGCCAACGTGTCCGCATCATGCCTCATCCGGGCGGCGCGGAAAAGGAAAACGGGCGAAGCGCGTCGCGCCTCGCCCGTCTGCATCATGGTTTTTCTGCCGGAGAACCTACTTCCCGGCCTTGGCCTTCAGCACCATGGCCTTGAAGTCGGTGAAGAAGGTACGGCTGTCGGTGGGACCGGCGGCCGCTTCGGGGTGATGCTGCACCGTCATGATGGGCTTTTCAGGATGGCGGAAGCCTTCCAGCGTGCCGTCGTTGAGGTTCACATACACCTTTTCCACGCCTTCGGGCGGAATCACGCAGAAGCCGTGGTTCTGGGAAGAGATTTCGATGCGGCCGGTCAGGAGGTTCTTGACCGGATGGTTCACGCCGTGATGGCCGAACTTCAGTTTGGTGGTGGTGCCGCCGAGAGCGTGACCGAGCAGCTGATGCCCGAGGCAGATGGCGCCGATGGGGAAGATTTCCGCCATCCTGGCGATTTCCGCAATTTCGGGCTTCAGGGTGGCGGGGTCGCCGGGGCCGTTGGAAAGGAAAACGCCGTCGGGGTTTGCGGCCTTCACCTGTTCGCAGGTGAAGGAGGGCGGAACCACCAGAAGTTCCATGTCCTGAGCGGAAAGAAGGCGCAGGATGTTCCACTTGATGCCGAAGTCGTACACCACGATGTTGAGCGCCTTGCCGCCGGGCCAGTTGTAGGAGCCGTCGGCGTTCAGCGTCACGGGCGCGGGGCGTCCCGCAGCTTCATCCCAGCGGTAGGGGGCGGAGGGTGCCACGCGGGTGACGAGGTTCTGGCCTTCCATGGAAGGCAGTTCGTTCGCCTTCTTCACCAGTTCCTCGGGGTCGAGAATGCTGGTGGAAATGCAGCCGCGCATGGCGCCGTTCTTGCGCAGGTGCAGCGTGAGCGCGCGGGTATCGATGCCTTCGATGCCCGGAACGCCCTGACGCATGAGGAAGTCGGGCAGGCTTTCCGTGGCGCGCCAGTTGGAAGGCTCCTTGCAGCATTCCTTGACGATGAGGGCCGACATGTGCACCTTTTCCGATTCCATGTCGTCGGGGTTGATGCCGTAGTTGCCGATGAGCGGATAGGTGAGGCACACCATCTGTCCCGCATAGGAGGGATCGGTGAGCAGTTCCTGGTATCCGGCCATGGCCGTATTGAAAATGACTTCGCCGCCGGTCAGTTCGATGGGACCGGTGAAGGATTCGCCTTCAAGGGTGAAGCCGTCTTCGAGGGCGAGCAGAGCTTTCATGCGCGTTCTCCTTTGATCGCTCCGGCATAGTAGTCCTGGATGCACTCCACGCGGAGGGCCTTGTTCTGCTGATGCTGGATGGCGCGGGCAATGGCGCGTGCGCCGGAAATCGTGGTGGTAAAGGACACGCCGTAATGCAGCGTGGTCTGACGGATGGCCCGGGAGTCGTGGGTGGTGCGCTTGCCGGAAGCGGTGTTGATGACCATGGCCACTTCGCCGTTCTTGATCATGTCCACGATGTTCGGGCGGCCTTCATGCACCTTGAGCACGGGCTGCACGTCCAGCCCGGAGTCCTTGAGGAGCTTTGCCGTGCCGCGCGTGGCGAGCAGCTCGAAGCCGAGGTCCGCGTAGGATTTGGCGATGGGCACCACGAATTCCTTGTCGCGGTCGTTCACGGAAATGAACACCTTGCCGTAGGAGGGCAGGGTCTGACCGGAGCCGAGCTGGCTCTTCAGGAAGGCTTCGTCGAAGGTGCAGGCCACGCCCATGACTTCGCCGGTGGAGCGCATTTCAGGTCCGAGCAGAATATCCACGCCGGGGAAGCGCTTGAAGGGGAACACGGCTTCCTTCACGCACACATAGCCGGTCTTGCGCATGGACCAGGGGTCGAGTTCCGCAAGCGTCTTGCCCAGCATGATCTGCGTGGCGAGGCGGGGCAGCGGCACGCCCGTGGCCTTGGACACGAAGGGCGCGGTACGGGAGGCGCGGGGGTTCACCTCGAGGATGAAGATTCTTTCGTCCTTCACGGCGAACTGGATGTTCATGAGGCCGACCACGCGCAGCTCCTTGGCAAGAGCGATGGTCTGGCGGCTGATTTCCTCGACGATGTTGTCCGGCAGGGAGTAGGGGGGCAGGGAGCAGGCCGAGTCGCCGGAATGGATGCCCGCGGCTTCGATGTGTTCCATGATGCCCGCCACATACACGTCCTTGCCGTCGGCCAGGGCGTCCACGTCCACTTCAATGGCGTTTTCCAGGAACTGGTCGATGAGGATGGGGTGTTCGGGGGTATCCGTACCCACCACGGTGCGGAAGTAGTCGTCGAGGTCGTCGGGGCCGTAGCACACCATCATGGCGCGGCCGCCGAGAACGTAGCTCGGACGCACGATGATGGGGTAGCCTATGCGGGCGGCTTCGCGCTTGGCCACGTCCAGCGAGATGCAGGTGCCGTTCTGCGGCTGCAGAAGGTGCAGCTTCTGAATGAGGGCCTGGAAGCGTTCGCGGTCTTCGGCGCGGTCGATGGCGTCGGGGCTGGTGCCGAGAATGGGCACGCCAGCGCGCTGCAGCGGCACGGCGAGGTTCAGCGGGGTCTGACCGCCGAACTGCACGATGACGCCGTCGGGCTTTTCCGTTTCCACGATGTGCATCACGTCCTCAAAGGTGAGAGGCTCGAAGTACAGGCGGTCGGAAGTATCGTAGTCGGTGGACACGGTTTCGGGGTTGGAGTTGACCATGATGGCTTCCACTCCTTCGTCGCGCAGGGCGAAGGAGGCGTGGCAGCAGCAGTAGTCGAACTCGATGCCCTGGCCTATGCGGTTGGGGCCGCCGCCGAGAATGATGACCTTCTTGCGGTCGTGCACGTCGAGTTCTCGGCCGGTCTCATAGGTGGAATAGAAATAGGGGGTGTAGGCTTCGAATTCTGCGGCGCAGGTATCCACGAGGTAGTACACCGGTTCCGTGCCCGTGGCCTTGCGCAGGGCGGCCACGTCGCTTTCGGGGCGCTTCCACATTTCCGCAAGCTGCCTGTCGGAGAAGCCGAACTCCTTGGCGCGGCGCAGAAGGCGGGTGAGCTCGGGGTTGTCCGGCGTCATGGAGTTGCCGAGCGCAAAGTCCCGAAGTTCGCCTTCCATGTTCACGATGTCGCGGATCTGGCGCAGGAACCACGGGTCGATGGCGGTGACGGCGTGGATTTCCTCCACGCTCATGCCCGCGAGAAGGGCGTGGCGCAGGGCGAAGATGCGCTTGGAGTTGGGCGTACGCAGCCTGGCCATGATGTCGTCCATGGCGGGCAGGGCGCCGCGGAAGTTGCTGCCGAGGCCGGGAGCGCCGATTTCCAGAGAGCGCAGGCCCTTCTGCAGCGCTTCCTTGAAGGTACGGCCGATGGCCATGGTTTCGCCCACGCTCTTCATGGAAGTGGTGAGCTCGTCCTTGGCTCCGGCGAACTTTTCAAAGGTGAAGCGGGGAATCTTCACCACGCAGTAGTCGATGGCCGGTTCGAAGCTGGCCATGGTCTCGCGGGTGATGTCGTTGGGAATCTCGTCCAGCGTATAGCCGATGGCCAGCTTGGCCGCGATCTTGGCGATGGGGAAGCCGGTAGCCTTGGACGCCAGCGCGGAGGAGCGGGACACGCGGGGGTTCATCTCAATGACGACCAGCTCGCCGTTTTCGGGGTTCAGACCGAACTGCACGTTGGAACCGCCGGTCTCCACGCCGATTTCGCGCATGATGGCGATGGAGGCGTCGCGGATTTTCTGATACTCCACGTCGGTGAGCGTCTGCACGGGGGCCACGGTGATGGAGTCGCCGGTATGCACGCCCATGGGATCGAGGTTTTCAATGGAGCACACGATCACGCAGTTGTCCTTGCGGTCGCGCATGACTTCCATTTCGATTTCCTTCCAGCCGAGCACCGACTGTTCCACCAGCACTTCGCTGGTAATGGAGGCGTCGAGACCGCCCGCGGCGATTTCTTCCAGGTCTTCCTGGTTGTAGGCCACGCCGCCGCCGGAGCCGCCCAGCGTGAAGGCCGGGCGGATGATGAGCGGGAAGGGCATTTCCGAAGCGATGCGGCGCACGTCTTCCATGCTGCGGGCGATTTCGCTGCGGGGCACCTTGATGCCGATGTTTTCCATGGCGGCGCGGAACAGTTCGCGGCTTTCCGCTTTTTCGATGACCTTGGCGTTGGCGCCGATGAGCTCCACGCCGCATTCCGCGAGCACGCCCATCTTTTCCAGAGCAAGAGCGGTATTCAGGCCGGTCTGGCCGCCCAGCGTGGGCAGAATGGCGTCGGGCCGTTCCTTGCGGACGATGGCGGCCACGGTTTCAGGTTCGATGGGTTCGATATAGGTCCGGTCGGCAAGACCGGGGTCGGTCATGATGGTAGCCGGGTTGGAATTGACAAGGATGACTTCGTACCCTTCTTCCTTGAGGGCCTTCACGGCCTGGGTACCGGAATAGTCGAATTCACAGGCCTGGCCGATGACGATCGGGCCCGAACCTATGACCATAATGCGCTTAAGGTCTGTACGCTTAGGCATATTCCGCTCCTAAAGTGGGTTTAAACTTGCGTATGATTACACGTTGCCCCGAGATAATCAAGCGCCGCTCCCCCATGTCGCGCCGGAGGGGCGCTCTGCCGTGCCTGCCCCCGGCGGGTACGTTCCCGGGGAAGGGCTTTTTCCGCGGGGTACGGAATCATGCGGAACATGTTCCGCCGTGCTTCGCCCATAAAAAAAGCCATGGGCGGAACCCATGGCCTTACAGGCGGTTATTCTTCCTGTTCCCGCGTGGCGATCACGGTGTGTATCTGCTTGGCGTCGGCATCGGCTATGGTGAACAGCCAGCCTCCTATGCGGAACTCCTCATCCTTCTGCGGAACATGTCCCGCGTCCAGACTGAGGTAGCCGCCGATGGTGTCCACTTCGTCGGATTCCAGGTGTATGCCGAGTTCTTCCAGTTCTTCCAGATAGGCGCGGCCGGAAAGCTCGTATCTGCCGCCCTCCAGAGGCCGGATGTCTTCTTCCTTGGGGGCGTCGTGTTCGTCTTCGATGTCGCCCACGATGACTTCCAGCAGGTCTTCGATGGTGGCGAGGCCGGAGGTGCCGCCGTATTCGTCCACCACGATGGCCAGGTGATTCTTGCGGCTGCGGAATTCCTGCAGGAGCTCGCTGGCGATCTTGGTTTCGGGCACGAAGAAGGGCTGGCTCATGATGCTGTCCACGGGGGAGTTCTGCAGCTCCACCTGCATGAGGGAACTCAGCATGTCCTTGGCGTGCACGATGCCGATGATGTTGTCGCGCGTTTCCTTGTAGACGGGCAGACGGGAATGGCCCGTTTCCACAATGGCGCCCGCGGCCTCAAGGATGGTCGTGCCGGAAGGCAGACAGTCGATGTCCGTGCGGGGCGTCATGATGTCCTGCACCTGCAGCTCGTCCAGAGAAAGGATGGAAAGCAGCATGGAACCTTCTTCCGCCTTCAGCTCGCCGTCTTCGCGGGCTTCGCGGATAGCCTGTTCCAGATGATCTTCCGAGTTTTTGCCGGAAAAGAAAGAACTGAGTTTCGACCACACGGTACTGTGGGATTCGCCGTCCAAGACGATACTCCTTGGCTAAGGTTCAGGCCGGAAAATATGCCGTGCCGCAAGGCAAGGGCCGGATGAACCGGCTCCGGCGCGGGAAAGCCCGCTCATCGGGCGCAATAACGGGGAAAAACGGAAAGGCCGCCTCATGCGGGGCGGAACCCTGGAAACAGAAACGCGCCCGCGCGCGGAACCTGGTAAGGGGAACGTCGGAAGGCTGACAGCCGGCATCTTCCTGAGCGGAAAGGGGGCTGTCGTTGTTATGGTCGTTCGTCGGGCAGGTGTCGTTCATGTCAGATCCAGATTTTGATGGTCAGGTTAGCTTGTTCAGGCCAAAAAGGCAAGACACGCCGCGGAGCGGGGACTTCTTTTTTCCCCGCCGGGCGCGTCGGACGGGCGCGTGAGGTTGACCTTGCGCCGTGAAGTCTATATAGATGCTTCTGTGCCGGAATGGTGGAATTGGTAAACGCAGCGGACTCAAAATCCGCCGGTGGAAACACCTTGAGAGTTCGAGTCTCTCTTCCGGCACCAGAATTTCGGCACCGGCCTTTGCGGCAGGTGCTTTTTTTTTGTGCCCTGCATCCGCAGGAGGGGGCGCTTCAGCGCGTACAGGGGGCCTGTCTTCCGGCAAAAGCAGCGCCGGTATCTTTCTTTTCATGTTTCGGAAAGCCTGTCGGCCTTGCAGACTGAGGGAGCGCACGGCCGGGCCCGATGCACAGCTCGGGGGAGAAAACTCCCCGTTCCTTCCTTTAAAGCGCAGAGCCTTTTCTGCATGTTCCGCTTTTTTCGGGAAATGGCCCGGAATCGTCATGCTCCCCCGTGTCCGGGAAGAGATGGGAGTACGTTTCTCCTGTTTCACCGGAGAAAAGGCGGGAACGTCTGTCGTTCCGGTATGGGCAGGCGGACTTTTCACCGTTTCTTCTTTTTTGTACCATGCCCGGAAATCATAACCCGAACAAGGCAGGATGACATGGCGTTCAACGGCTGGGAAAACGTGAAGGAAGGCGAGGAATTTTCCGTGGAGGAGATTGCCGCGTTTTATGGCAGGCTGGGGCCTTATTCCCTGCTGGAACCGTTGCGGCGCAGCCTGTGGGGCCGGTATCCCCTCATGACGCGGGCCGTGGCCGCCGATGGTGTGGAAGGCCTGTTCAAGCCCGGAGAAAAGGTACGCCTTTTTCTGAGGGAGGAAGACGACGGGTACAAGATGACGGCTTTTCCCGAACATCTTTTTGATAAGGAAGGCAGCCTGCGGCCCTTCATCGGTATGGCGGAGGAAAAGGCCATACAGTCTTCCTCCCCTTCCTGGGATGAGAAGTGGACGGACATGTTCTGCGCCCGGGATTACTGCCTGCCCTTCTGCGATGCTCTTCAGCAGCTTCAGCCTCCGTACACGGAAGAGCAGATGGAAGAGCTTTACCGTTCCTTTGCCGATACCTATGCGGAACACGAAAACCGCTGCGCCATGATTTCCGGTCTGTACCGCACGGGTGCGGCGCGTTTTTCCGCCTTCTGTTTCGCACTGGCCCGCGAAGGCATGGAAGCTCCCGACGGTTCCTGCTACTTTGCTCCCTGGGATGTGGTCCTGCTGTTCTTTGAGCTGAAGGAAGGCGGCGAATTCGGCGCCGTGGCCACCGTGCCGCTCCGGCTGGTCAATTTTTATGATCCGAAAAAGCTCAAGGCCTTTGCCGAGACTCTGGAAGATCAGTGGAAGGCATAGCTTCACTGCGATGACGCAATCGTCCGCCCATGAATGCCCTGCGTACAATCCGCTCCGCTTCATGGGCGTTTTCCTTGTTGTACGTTGTTTCAGGGGGCGTTTTTTCTCCGACACGTCGCAGGTGCGTGCGGCCTGTATTGTGCAGAGGACGGACATGGAAAAAAGGGAAAGTCGTGGAGCCGGCATCCGCGGAGCCGGTAACGTCTCTTTCCCGTTTTTTCTGCCGGTGTGGAAAACTGAGGTGCTGCTGCGTTTCCTTGAGGAAGAATTCTTTTCAGGAAGAGGATGGCTGCCCGTTTTTGCGCCTGTGTTTTCTGTGGGTGGGGGCGGCGCTTCGCATATCTTTCTCAGAGAGCACGGGGGTACGACTTTTGCCGTATATGTTTTGAGGCACGTTGTTCTGCATCGGCAGAAGAATCTTCCATGCTTTTGTACCTGTCTGCCGGAAAAGGATGCCGCAGATTAAAAAAGAAAGGCCGCCCGGGCGGCCTTCTTTTGTTTTTGCAGGGAAACTCGTCTTAGAACTTATACCCTATGCCGATGCCGAAGTTGTGGGCATGGGGATGCGTGGTACGGCCTGCCACCACACCGCTTCCGGGGTTGGTAGCCGCGGCAAGCGTGTAGTCGAGCACATGGTTGTGGATGTACATGTACGCGATGTCGAAGGTCCAGTTTTTGTAGAAGAAGCCCACGCCTGCGGTATAGTAGTTTCTGCCGTTGGAAGGCACCATGTAGTCGGCGTTGCCAAGGTTCATGGGAGAGGTTTCATACATGAAGCCGAGGCGCAGCGCCATCCAGTCCACGGGCTTGTATTCGGCGGAAATGCCGAGCGTCCAGCTGTTTTCCCAGTGTCTGTCGGTGTTCTGCCATGCGTTCACCGGATCTTTCATATACATGTTGAAGTCGCGGAAGCGGCTCCAGAGCGTATACACGGCGTCTGCTTCAAAGCTCAGGTTCTCCAGCGGCTTATAGGCTACGCCGAAGCCGATGGAATCGGGCAGGTGGAGCGTGCCGCGCAGGCGGGAATTCTGGATCGCGCTGAGGCCGAGGGCCTGCCCGAAGTAGGTTTTTCCTATCTGGTTATCGTAGCGGGTTTTGCCGCTGACCTTGAGGCTCATGGGGGCGCGGTAGGTCAGGCCGAGGGACCACTGATCGTTGAGCCTGGCGTGCAGGGCCACGTTGCCGCCGAAGGAAACGCCGTGTCCGTTGATGCTCACGTCGCCGGGGTCGCCGTAGAGTGCACTTCCTGCGGCAAGGGGGGCATAGCTGGAGAGGTTCTTGCGCATCTGCATGGATGCGCCCATCACTTCCACGCCCAGAGCCAGAGAAAGATGATCGTTGAGCTTGAAGGCGACGTTGGGATTGAGGGAACTGGTAATGAGCTGCACGCTCTGCAGGTTGTAGCCGCCCGGCCATTCATTGGGATACTTCACGCCCAGGCCGAAACGGGTATAGGAGGCCAGGCCGAACCACACCTTGTCGTTGATCTGATGGGTGATGTAGAAGGCGGGGATGGGCCAGGTCTGATGAGCGCTGTGGAAGTTGCCCGTGTCGTTGCCCGCCCTGTCGCGGGTGTCCACGCCCCAGTAGAACTGCGAAACGGCAAGGTTTGCCTGCAGCTGCGTGCCTTCAAGGAGCGTCATGGCCGCAGGGTTGTAGGCGAGGGTGGAGGCATCGCCGCCGCGTGCGATGAGACCGCCGGCAAGGCCCATGCCTCTGGCGCTGTTCTCCATGATGGCGAAGCCTTCGGCAAACGCGCGCTGGGAGGGGAGAAGGAAAAGGGAAGTCAACAGACACAGCACACAGAGGATTCGTGTGCTTACATAGGAACGACTCATCACATAACTCCTGCTGCCGATATGCAAAAAAAGGCGGGCCCGGAAGGCCTGAAGCCATGTGATGAACAATAGGCTGTGCTGATAGTTTAAATCAAGATTTGAATGTATCCGTAAATAATGCCGTGGCCTTGTCGCAAAGTTCCTTGGCGCGCTCGCGGCTTCTGCGGCTGATGACGGGCCTCCAGATGCGGCATTCCTCGGGGGAATCCTGCCCGGCGTGGCCGTCCGTCAGAGCAGCGTCGCTCTTGCCGGCTCCCTGAGCTGCGGGCTTGGATACTCTGGTGGTGTCCAGCGTCCATTCCCACGCAATGCCCTTCATTTCTTCAAATTCCGCAAGGCCCTTCTTCCAGAGTTCGCTGAAGAATCCCTGCGCTTCCCACTTCTTGAAGTAGGCATGGATGGAACTCGGGCTGCCGTAGAATTCCTTGGGAAGAGACTTCCACTGTGTGCCGGTTTTCAGGACATAGACAATGGCCGAAAAAACTTTTCGCTGATCAAGCGGCTTGCGGCCCCCGCCGGAAATGCGCTGGTACACCTTTTCAGGATCGCGGACGGTTTCGGGGATGAGCGGCTTGACGGCTTCCCAGAACGAATCGGATATTTCCCAGAATTTCATGATGTTAAACCCATATACATGATACGATGGGGGGAAGTTTAGCATAAAAAAAAGGGGAAGTCAGCCATTAGTTATTTACGGATAAGAAAAAGCGAAAAAAATTTTTCTGAAAGCAAAAAAAAGTTGTTGACAGCCTTCCCCGTCAACGCTATATATAGCGAACACGACGCGGGGTGGAGCAGCTTGGTAGCTCGTCGGGCTCATAACCCGAAGGTCATTGGTTCAAATCCTTTCCCCGCAACCAAGAAAATCAGGCACTTACAGTTTTCTAACCGTAAGTGCCTTTTCATTTTTCTAACCTATTTCTAACCAGAAGGGGAAGATAAGTGCTGACGCTTGCGGTGCGTCCAATGGAAACATACCGGAGGGGTATTCCGGGCTGTGCTCTTCTCGCTGAGACAGTAACTCACTTGAGGGCGCGTCTTACCCCATTCCTAACCATTTCCTAACAATTATCTGAGTTCAACAAGAATAGAAGTGGGTTGTCCTAGGGTCAGGACTCGTTATTTTCAAAGGAACAAAAACAGGGTATGCAGAGGGCATGGAGGTGTCGCATGCGTACCCTGTTTTATCTTTCCGAAAGCCAGTTGGAGCGTATCAAACCGTTCTTTCCCCGTTCTCACGGTGCCCCGCGTGTCGATGACAGACGCGTCGTCAGCGGCATCATATACGTCATCAAGCACGGGCTTCAGTGGAAGGATGCACCTGATGAGTACGGCCCGCACAAAACGCTGTACAATCGATTCATCAGGTGGAGCAGATTCTGTGTTTTCAATAAAATTTTCACTGAGTTGGCCAACAAAACGTCTTTTGATGGCTCACTGATGATCGACTCCACTCACCTCAAGGCTCACCGCACGGCGGCAAGCCTGCTCAAAAAGGGGATTCTTCGCGCCTCATAGGACGAACAAAAGGTGGCCTGAATTCCAAACTTCATGCCGTTTGTGATGGGCACGGGCGTCCTGTCCTGCTTTTGCTGACGGAAGGACAGGTCAGCGACTACAAGGGGGCGGCCATTCTCCAGCACTTGCTTCCCGATAACAGCATATTTCTGGCAGATGGAGGCTATGACGCGAGTTGGTTGCGGGAATCTCTAAAAGCCAAAGGGATAACCGTCTGCATACCACCGCGGAAAACCAGAAATGAAGAACTTCCTTTCGACAAGACGCTGTATAAAGGTCGCCATCTTATTGAAAATACATTCAGCAAGTTGAAGGACTGGCGACGTATCGCAACCCGATATGACCGCTGTGCCCATACTTTTTTCTCAGCCATTTGTCTTGCTGTCACTGTTCTCTTCTACCTTAATTAATGAGTCCTGACCCTAGCTAGAAAAAAAGAGCTAGGCTCAGGACTCATTAAAGGTAAAAAATAACGATAGCCGCAAGGTGAATTGCTGAAAGGAATGTATGAGCACAGCGATCATAGCGCATGGCTATGTGACGCCAGTCATTCACCGGGAAAACATGTGTTCTATCTTGTGATGCTGGAGATATTGTTTCTTGTTGCAATACTCATGACTCTTGTATTTTTCCGAGAAGGAATGCAGGGAGTGCAACCTCGATTTTTCAAAAAACTGCGAATCCATCCGGCATCATAGCCCCTGTCAGAAAGAAGTATTCGGGTTGAAGGCAGAGTTGGCAAGAGACATGCCGCACCGCCATAATCACTGATGCTTCCGGCTGTCAGCAATGTCCGAATTGAACGTCCGTCGAAGTCGCAGACTACATGTAATTTGGTGTTCAATCCTCCTTTTGTGCGTCCGATACAGCGAGAGGAAGCCCTTTTTTTCTCAAACTTGCGGCAGTTCTGTGAGCTTTCAGACAGGTAGCATCAATCATGAGAAGGGAGGTGTCCTGGGTACTTTCGGAAAGAGCCGTAAAAATCTTTTCGAAGACGCCCATGTTACTCCATCTGACAAAACGGTTATAAAGAGTTTTATAGGGGCCGTATTCTTTTGGAGCATCCTTCCATCGGAGACCGAACTTGAGAACATGGATAATTCCACTGATAATTTTTGATCGTCCCTTCTGGGAATGCCTCTTGAACGAGGAAAAAAAGGGCGAATGACATCCATCTGAGCGGAAGAAAGGTAAAAAAGAGTGGACATAGAAACCTCCATATCCATACTTATCCTTTTTTGACGTCATTGGAAATAATGAGTCCTGAGCCTAGGACTTGCCACGGGATGCCCCGAATGGTAGAAAGCCGGCATGCGCCCTCCTTGCGGAGGAACGCGGGCATGATCTTCAGGCTTCCGCATGCCCGCGCTCACCACGTAAGCCGCAAGGAGTATCCCCATGCCCTGGCTTGCCTTGTTCACCGCAGTCGTCACGGAAATTATCTGGGGCCTGAGCCTCAAATGGGCTCCCACGACCTCCCGTCCCCTTGTTGCCTCCCTCATCCCCATTGTCCTGAGCTTCCTCAACATGGGCCTGCTGTCTTACGCCATGCGCTTCCTGCCCGCCGGCCTGTCCTACGCGCTGTGGACCGGCCTCGGCTCCATCGGCGTGGCCGTGGGCGGCATGCTCTTCTTTCAAGACCGCATCTCCCTGCCCCAGGCCGGCTTCATGCTGCTGATCCTCGTGGGCTGCATCGGCGCCCGCCTCGCAGCCCCGCAGGACTGATCCCCCCTTCTCCGCAAGGCGCGCAGAACAAGGCCCCGTTCCCGGCAGGAAACGGGGCCTTGCCGTCCACGGGGCCGGGCCCCTCCCGCGCAACCGCCCGTGGACGAAAGCGCAGGGGCCGGGCTCAGCCAAAAAGCATGGCCGATCCGTTCATGAGCAGCTCGTCAAGCTCGCTGTCCGTGAAGCGGGTGCGGCGCTGGAGGGCGTCGATCTCGTCCTGCGGGTCCATGATGGGGTAATCCGTGCCGAAGACCAGCCTTTCGCGCGGGTGCCGCCGCAGGATGGCGCGCAGGGTGTCGTCGTCGATCTCCTGCATGCAGGAGGACGTGTCCATCCAGACGTTGCGGTCGGCCAGCACGTCCAGCGCGTACTTCCATTGCCGGAAGCCCCCCAGATGCGCGGCGCAAACCCGGAGCTTCGGGAACTTGTCCAGAATGGCGGCCATCTTGTAGGCTCAGGACTCATTAAAGGTAAAAAATAACGATAGCCGCAAGGTGAATTGCTGAAAGGAATGTGTGAGCACAGCAATCATAGCGCGTGGCTATGCGACGCCAATCCTTCAGCCGGGAAAACATATTTTCTATCTTGTGACGCTGGCGATATTGTTTTTTGTCGTAATATTCCTGACTCTTGGCATTTTTCCGAGAAGGAATGCAGGGAGTGCAACCCCGATTTTTCAAAAAACTGCGAATCCATCCGGCATCATAGCACCTGTCAGCAAGAAGCATTCGAGTTGAAGGCAAAGTTGGCAAGAGATATGCCGCACCGCCATAATCACTGATGGTTCCGGCTGTCAGCAATGTCCGAATCGGACGTCCGTCGGAGTCACAGACTACATGTAATTTGGTGTTCAATCCTCCTTTTGTGCGTCCGATACAGCGAGAGGAAGCCCTTTTTTCTCAAACTTGCGGCAGTTCTGTGAGCTTTCAGACAGGTAGCATCAATCATGAGAAGGGAGGTGTCCTGGGTACTTTCGGAAAGAGCCGTAAAAATCTTTTCGAAGACGCCCATGTTACTCCATCTGACAAAACGGTTATAAAGAGTTTTATAGGGGCCGTATTCTTTTGGAGCATCCTTCCATCGGAGACCGAACTTGAGAACATGGATAATTCACTGATAATTTTTTGATCGTCCCTTCTGGGAATGCCTCTTGAACGAGGAAAGAAAGGGCGAATGACATCCATCTGAGCGGAAGAAAGGTAAAAAAGAGTGGACATAGAAACCTCCATATCCATACTTATCCTTTTTTGACGTCGTTGGAAATAATGAGTCCTGAGCCTAGCAACGTAAACGATACGGTACCCGCCGGAGAATTGCTTGTGGATTTGTCCGCGGACAAGCTCCTTGCAGATCGTGCCTATGACAGCGATGCAGTGCTGGAGCAGGCACGGCAACAAAAGATGGAAGCGGTTATTCCCTCCCGAAAATGCAGACGTCATCAGCGGGAGTATGATGCCCATGTGTACAAGGAGCGTCATCTGGTCGAATGCTTTTTTGCAAAGCTCAAGTCATTTCGACGCATTGCAACCCGCTATGAAAAATTGGCCGCGACATTCCGGGCAAATGTCATGTTAGCGGCCTGTCTGATTTGGCTGCAATAAACTTTTTAGAAACAGCCCCTAGGACTTGCCACGGGATGCCCCGGATGGTAGAAAGCCGACATGCGCCCTCCTTGCGGAGGAACGCGGGCATGATCTTCAGGCTTCCGCATGCCCGCGCTCACCACGTAAGCCGCAAGGAGTATCCCCATGCCCTGGCTTGCCTTGTGCACCGCAGTCGTCACGGAAATTATCTGGGGCCTGAGCCTCAAATGGGCTCCCACGACCTCCCGTCCCCTTGTTGCCGCCCTCATCCCCATTGTCCTGAGCTTCCTCAACATGGGCCTGCTGTCTTACGCCATGCGCTTCCTGCCCGCTGGCCTGTCCTACGCGCTGTGGACCGGCCTCGGCTCCATCGGCGTGGCCGTGGGCGGCATGCTCTTCTTTCAAGACCGCATCTCCCTGCCCCAGGCCGGCTTCATGCTGCTGATCCTCGTGGGCTGCACCGGCGCCCGCCTCGCAGCCCCGCAGAACTGATCCCCCCTTCTCCGCAAGGCGCGCAGAACAAGGCCCCGTTCCCGGCAGGAAACGGGGCCTTGCCGTGCACGGGGCCGGGCCCCTCCCGCGCAACCGCCCGTGGACGAAAGCGCAGGGGCCGGGCTCAGCCAAAAAGCATGGCCGATCCGTTCATGAGCAGCTCGTCAAGCTCGCTGTCCGTGAAGCGGGTGCGGCGCTGGAGGGCGTCGATCTCGTCCTGCGGGTCCATGATGGGGTAATCCGTGCCGAAGACCAGCCTTTCGCGCGGGTGCCGCCGCAGGATGGCGCGCAGGGTGTCGTCGTCGATCTCCTACATGCAGGAGGACGTGTCCATCCAGACGTTGCGGTCGGCCAGCACGTCCAGCGCGTACTTCCTTTGCCGGAAGCCCCCCAGATGCGCGGCGCAAACCCGGAGCTTCGGGAACTTGTCCAGAATGGCGGCCATCTTGTAGGCTCAGGACTCATTAAAGGTAAAAAATAACGATAGCCGCAAGGTGAATTGCTGAAAGGAATGTGTGAGCACAGCAATCATAGCGCGTGGCTATGCGACGCCAATCCTTCAGCCGGGAAAACATATTTTCTATCTTGTGACGCTGGCGATATTGTTTTTTGTCGTAATATTCCTGACTCTTGGCATTTTTCCGAGAAGGAATGCAGGGAGTGCAACCCCGATTTTTCAAAAAACTGCGAATCCATCCGGCATCATAGCACCTGTCAGCAAGAAGCATTCGAGTTGAAGGCAAAGTTGGCAAGAGATATGCCGCACCGCCATAATCACTGATGGTTCCGGCTGTCAGCAATGTCCGAATCGGACGTCCGTCGGAGTCACAGACTACATGTAATTTGGTGTTCAATCCTCCTTTTGTGCGTCCGATACAGCGAGAGGAAGCCCTTTTTTCTCAAACTTGCGGCAGTTCTGTGAGCTTTCAGACAGGTAGCATCAATCATGAGAAGGGATGTGTCCTGGGTACTTTCGGAAAGAGCCGTAAAAATCTTTTCGAAGACGCCCATGTTACTCCATCTGACAAAACGGTTATAAAGAGTTTTATAGGGGCCGTATTCTTTTGGAGCATCCTTCCATCGGAGACCGAACTTGAGAACATGGATAATTCCACTGATAATTTTTTGATCGTCCTTTCTGGGAATGCCTCTTGAACGAGGAAAGAAAGGGCGAATGACATCCATCTGAGCGGAAGAAAGGTAAAAAAGAGTGGACATAGAAACCTCCATATCCATACTTATCCTTTTTTGACGTCGTTGGAAATAATGAGTCCTGAGCCTAGGACAGCCCACTCTTTTATGCGAGAAGGCTACAAGTTGTTAAGGAGAGAAGTACCTGTGTTACCCAAACACGTTCTTGAACTCCTCCCTCGTGATGACCGTGTCCCAACCCCCACGCTTTTCACCTTCGTGCAGGTCTATGCCGGTATAGCAGAGACTGGCGTCTTCATACCGCTTGAACTTGTAAACGGCATCGTTCATAAGGGCATCGTTGAAAACACCAAGGGAAACGAGCAGATCAAAATCTTTTACCGCCAGCCCCGTCACACGCTGGAATAATTCAGGTTCCAGCTGGGTGATGACATCCTTCAAGCACTGCTCACGGTAATCAGTAAGATACATGAACACTGGGATACGCGTGGCGAATTTAATGAGTTTTTCTTGGATCTGCTTACGCTTACTTTTATACTCTTTCTCTTCCTGCGTCAGTTCTCGCTTCTTTTCCGGCGGCAGATCCTCACCCTTTTTCTTTGTCTTTTTTACGGCCTCAGACTTCGCAATAATGGTCTTGATATCTTCGTTCAAACTGCGGAAGCCTTCAATTTTCATGAGTGCATCCATGGCCTCCTTATTTGCCATCAGGCGCGCCAACGTGTCGTTATCCACATTGACGAGCAACGCGCTTTCCCAGCGTTTGGCCAGCAAAGTAGCAGATGTACCTGCCATAGCCATATCAAGAATCTCGCGTGCGCTTATCTGCTTCATGGCCATGCCGTCATAAGCTATGACCGGCAGGAAGCTGATGAACTCACCGACCTTGCTTTCCGGGTCACGCCCCTGTACATCGAGACGGCAACTGTAATCGGCTATCTGGCGAAGGGCGCGATCAAGAGCGAAGTCGAAAACATAGCACTCTTTCTTGACGATTTCCTTCTGTCCTCCATCCGTTGATATTTCCCACGGGCTCTGCACGCGGAACGCCGCCTGAAAATAGGTCTCAGGACTGCTCAAATTTCGAAGCATGAATATACCGGTCCACGGCTTCACCGTTACGCCGGTTGTCAGCTTACCGCAGGAAAGCGTAATGGTCTTGCTGTGGAACGGATCTCCCTTCATGGAGGCCAAAACTGGCTTTAACGCTTCCGCCCCCTGCCCTGCCTCAGCCCCTGCACAAACGTTCACCGCGTAGTCATGGTAAAAGACATTCTGCTTACTTTTCAAAAGATTTTTCATGGCATAACAGGATGCCACATTCGGTAGAAACCACAAGGTGTGCTGAAGTACATTCAGAAGGCGTACATCTGCAAAAGGCATCACGGGTTTCGACTTTCTGAGCTTCAAATCCCCGACCAGTGTTTCCTCATAGGCTCCACGAATAAGCGACAGCCATTTCTGCACTTGGTCCTTATGGACAAACTCTGCACCCGATCCAGTGCCTTTTGCAGCAAAAAACTCGTTGAGATCAAACTCATTGAACTCTCCCTGCATGGCGATGCGGCGAATATTTTCGGGGAGCTGGTATGTCATCATAACCATGCCGGGCAAGGAAGCATACGGATTTTTGTCGCCCTGCCAGCTGGCTTTGGCCTTCTGCTCATCGGAATATGTCCAGTTGAATACCTGCTCTTCGATAAACTCACCGGAATTCAGCGCTCGGAACGGAGTACCGGACAAAAAAAGATAATATTTCGTTGTAATGGGCAAATCCTGTTCGTCGCAGGCATTGCCCCGGTCGTAATGTTCCACGTCAAAGCTGTCGTAGGAGTCGTCATCCTCCTGCTCAAAAAGCTTCTTGGCGTTTTCACGCCATGCGCCGAAGTGATATTCGTCAAAGATGACCAGATCCCAGTTGGAAGTATGCACCCATTCATTGCGCGGCTTGATGCCTCCAGTGGTCCGGTTGACCCCAAGAAAATCCTGAAAGGAGCCAAAGCAAACAATAGGTTGAGCTTTATCGGCTTTTTCAAAAGTAAGCTCAGTATTGCGGGCAATAAACTGCCAGCCCTCGAAGTCGAGGTGCGTCGCAAGGTCCTCCTCCCATGCACTGAGAACTGCCGGCTTGAACGTCAGTACGAGGACACGCTTCATGCCCATTTTTTTGGCAAGCTGATACGCGGCAAAGGTTTTACCGAAACGCATCTTGCAGTTCCAGAGAAATTTGGGAGTTCTCCCCTCTGCGGATACGCTTTGAAAGTAGGCGGCGGTCTTATCCACGGCGGCCTGCTGTTCTGGACGCATACCGAAATCCAGCGTTCTGCCGGTCATACTCCCCATACGATGCCGGACAGACAGCACAGCGGATTTGATGTCTTCCACACGACACCGAAACCACTCTCCCCCTACGCGAATAAATCCAGATTTTTCAAGAAGACGATGAACATCCTTGTCCGTAAACGCCGAGCCATCGCTCCGCATTGCGGACTCTTTAAATTCGATGCGATAGGGCTTCAAACCTTCAGGCTGCTCGACATTGAACTGCTCCTTGATTCGCTCTTCTACAGAAAAGCGAGTTGTATATCCGACTTTGAGCAACCCTTTGTAGGCCGGAGCAGGATTACTGTAGGCATAAATCCAAGGCGTAAGGTGAGGGCGAGGGGGAAAATATTGCGCCATGTACTACGCCTCTAGATCCATAGGTTTGATCATAGATTCAATGAATGCGATTTCTTCTTCTGTTAACCCATACTTCTTGTATAACTTTTGATCTGTCCATTCTTCTTTGAAATCAAGATAGGGAACAAAACGAAAACACTCTCTGGTCACATTCAGAGAAGAAATAGCCTGTCTAAGCAAAAATCTCGGCAACTTAGATTTGAGATATTTATCAAAGTTAACAGCTTCCTGCTCTGTATCGAACACACCAATATCTAAATAGGTTTCTGTATTTATTTGACCAGGACCAATAATTCTCGTATCTGTAATAACTTTATAACCATCTTTTGGATTCACATCCAATTCTCCATTATTTGGAACAAGGCGGCCAATAAGAACTTTATATCTATCTATAATATCAAAATTTTTTGTAACATCTTTACGAGATACATAGCAAAAACCAACACTTGTCAACAATTCAATGTCTCCAGGCATTTGTTCGCTTCGTCCACGATAATTTGTAGCAAATCCAAATGGATTTCTTGGATAAGCATGATTGCTATAAACATCAGGAGTAACATTTAAAACTTTATGAATAATCGAAACAGCCAAATTAGAACGAATCAAAATAGGAAATTCGTTAAGTCGTCGTTCCATGACAATGGATACTTCATTATTCCAATTTGTGATTTCACACTGCCCATTATAATCTCTATCCCACAAAAAATAACATATTCCTCCTGCGATATTAACAGCATCAAAACAGTTTTTACTTGATTCAAAGTCCACTAATTTTCTTATATGAGCATCTTTTAACATCTGCTCTCGAAACTTGTTCAATCCTTTGCCACCCGCATACCAACGAGCAGGTATTATCATCGATAAATATCGTGGTTTAAACTTTATAGCTTGCTCTACAAAGTGCTGAAAAATTGGTGCAGCACTTACCCCATTTCCCCCATCACTCAATTGATACGGAGGATTACCTATAATAACATCAAATTTCATATTAAATATTGCCTCTGGACTATGAGTATGGATAAATTCATAGGCATGAGATTCCAGTGTGCTACTGCGATCATATTCGCTTTGCGATGCTCCGCAGAATTCACAACGGCCATTCTTCCATGTGTGATGTAATGTTGGGTTCAGCCGAATAAGTCCTTCTGCCGTATCAAAGCGCGAAAAAGAATATTTACTATTGGCCCGTTTACTTCCGTAGAGAGAGCGTCTCGAAAGAAGGGCCGTAAGATCCGTAATGGCGATACCGTAGAGCTGCTTTTGGAAGATATGGTCGAGACGAGTCTGTAAGTCGGGAATTTCGTCCTTCAACCCTTCGATGAGGCGTTTGGCAATCTCGCGCAGAAACACGCCAGACTTACAGGCAGGGTCAAGGAATGTCGCTTTTGAGTCCTGCCACAATTCTTGCGGGAGCATATCAAGCATGGCATTGGCGACTTCTGGAGGAGTGAAGACTTCATCACTCGAAAGATTAGCCAGACAGCTTAAAACATCGGGGTTATGCTGAAGATCATGCATGGCACAGTCTCCAGTATTCGATGGGCTCGAATTCCTGAATGGGGGATGGAATCAGCGTGTCGAGCTCGGCGTCGTATTCCCAGCCGGGCATAAAAAGCACATTCTGCTGCTTCTGCTTTTCCGCCTCGCCTTTCATGAGCTGGTCAAGACGAAAGTCTCGGCGTTTTATCAGGTCGCCGGAAATGAACGACCACTCGGAAAAAATGATGGGAGTCCCATCGGAGCGAAGCAGCGTGAGCGCATCGCCGCACAGAATATTGCGCTCTAGAATGTACCGAACAGACGCAAGCAACTCTCCATCGACGGGTGCGGCAAGAGTGTTGTAGTATTCTTCATTCCAAAGATTCAGAAGCCGGATACGGCACTCTTCCGCATTATCGCTCAGGATGTCCACGCCATAGAGACTGGACAGCGCCAAAACAGCGTAGCGCTCATACTCATGCCTGCTTTTGCCGTAGCGTCTTTTTACGACTTCCAGCTTGCGTCGAAGCACTTCAGCGAGAAAGTTACCATTGCCGCAGGCGGGCTCAAGAAAACGACTGTCTATACGGGAACATTCGTCAGCAACGAGATCGCACATGGCTTTGACTTCCCGTTCGGCGGTGAAGACTTCGCCATGCGCGGCCACGCGCTGTTTTGATTTAACTTGGAGAGATGTTGCCATTGCCACCACCCGTTCCCCAAAAACTGTACTTTTTGGGGAAATCAATTTTTCTTCCTTTAGGTAAAAAAATAGTCGCTGTCAAACCTCACTGGATAATAAAATTCTCCTTCGCCCCTCGTCCTCTCAAAGTACACCTTGTTAGACACTATTAGCGCTATTTTCCAGAAGCCGTCCGGCTTTTCGGTAAAACGTACTTTGAGGCATCCGGCATCTTCTGGCTGCTTCCAGACCTGAGATTTGGCCATTACGCCAAAGAGCGCAATTTTCCAAGAAATTATCCGGCAATGGCTTGATTTCACGGCCAAAGCGTACACCGCGCTGTTTTGCGGCGGCGATCCCTTCGGCCTGCCTGCTACGGATATTCTCCCGTTCGTTCTGAGCCACAAAGGAAAGTACCTGCAAAACAAGATCAGCAATGAAGGTACCGAGCAGGTTTTTGTCACGTCTGGTGTCGAGCATGGGCATATCGAGGACGAGGATATCCACATGCTTTTCTTTGGTCAGCACACGCCACTGTTCCAGAATTTCCTCATAGTTTCTACCTAGTCTGTCAATGCTGACGACACAGAGCAAATCCCCTGACCTGAGCTTTCTGAGCATTGCCTGATACTGTGGACGCTGAAAATCTTTGCCCGACATTTTGTCCATAAAAATATGACCTGACGGTATGCCCTGTTGCTCAAGAGCGATGCGCTGACGACTCTCATTTTGATCTGTACTGGATACACGGATATATCCATAAATTTTTGCCATGGCGATTTCTCCTCTCAGTGCATTCTTATTCACAGTTCATCATCTGGAATATCAATAATAGTGAAACTCGTTGCTCATGGTGTAGAAGCTGGCTGTTCCTGTTTTCCGACATTCCTCCTGACGGCGGACTTCAGTCAGATATTTAGCCGAAGTTTGAATTCACCTTTCATGCGGCTTGTCAGGCCTCTTGCGCATGGCAACGCCTCGATTTTTATGCACACCTATATCAGACAAAAAAATCCTCGTTGATGGTATTTTGCCTTTCCGGTCGAGCGGGACGGTCGCCCACGCTTCACGAAGTGAAGCATAGTGGGCTATATCTTCGGCCTGTGCGAAGATTTCTCCCCGACGCCTTACCTCATCCTCATGCCACGGGCGATCATCGCCTGCCGACGCTCCCTGTCCCTCGCCTCCTGTTCCTGCCGCTGCCGTTCCTCTTCCTGCTGCCGCTGAAGCTGTTCGGCACGCTTGCGTTCCACGAACTCGATATGCAGCGGCCGGATTTCCGGCAGAAGCAGAAATTCCTGATAGCCTGCCATAATTCTCTTCATTTTCTTCAACTGCTTCTCCAGCTCCTCTTTTTCCTCATGGCTTTGTTTTCTGTGGGCCGTGTATCCCGCTTCAAGCCACGTCAGCTTTCCGCGAAGGGTATCCACTTCCCGTTGCAGAATTTCCTTCTCTGTCTGGACAAGGTGTTTGACGGCAAGCGCCTTTTTCAGTTCTTCAATGAGGGAAGAGGCTTTTTTCAGCATGGACGGATAATTGAAAAGAGAGGCTTTCGGCAGAGAGGAATCTTCACGAAGAATTTTTTCCGCATCCTCGGACTGCCGTTCATACTCTTCAATGCTCTTTCTCAACTCTTCTTCACGCTGTTCCAATGCGTTGATAAGCTGCCGGGAATTCCGTGCGGTCTCTTCGGACTCCTGAATCAGTTTCTCCAATGCTTCCTGTTGCTGCTTAAACTCGCGGGTAGCCAGATGCTTTTTCGCGGAACCGGGCGTCTGTTCCACGCCGCGTTCAATGACGAAGCCCCGGCTTTGCAGATGAGCGGGAAGCTCTGATTGCAGTTTCCGCAGACTCTGGCGTGTATAGATTTTGTTGGCGTTGAGCCTCCCGTCCGGCGTCACCGGCACATGAAGGAAATGCATGTGCGGTGTCTTTTCATCCATATGAACCATGGCGGAAACGACATTCTCCGCGCCCACAAACTCCGTGAGAAAGGCTTTGCTCTCCTCAAAGAAACGCCTTGTTTCCTCCGGCGTGAGACCATCAAAAAACGCCTTGTCCGAGGTGACGATAAGCCCGCACATGCGCACGGCGTCCTTTCTCACGGCCTTGACCAGCAGGAGATCGTCAATGCGGTTCTGAATGGCCTCGGCATAGTTCGATGAGGCGACTTCGTGCAGCTCGTAGTTCGCCGCGCTCCTGTCGTAGTCAATATCGGGGTTGCTGTGGCTCTCCCGTTCCCGCCGGTTGTGGCTCTGGATGCCGCGTATGGCTTCCTTTTTGAATTTGTCCATGTGGAGTACGAGGTAGGACATGGTTTTTTCCCTTTACTCATTTTCAGTGGTGACAACGGTGACAGTGGTGACAATCGAGCAATGGCAATGCTTTTCGGCTGTCACCACTCAAATATGCAATGGTGACAGTGGTGACAGGCGTAACCCCTTGCGGCTGTAGGTTTGTCACCATTGTCACCACTGTCACCGCTCAATCAGGCAAGGCAGGAGCAGTTTCTTCATCCGGGTCATCAGGCAAACAAACAATGTAGACACGCACGCGCCCTAGACCAGGAAGCCTTTCCTGATGTTTCAGTCTGTTTTTAGAAGGAGTGCGTAACCATCCAGCTTCACGCAGAACACGCACAGCTCTTGCCTCTGCGTATCCCCTGACGACTTCGGCCCGAAAACTCTCCGGAAGTATCAGATACTCGGTCGTGCCGTTGCGAGTACGCTGAAATCCCACCCGGTTGATGCAGGTGGACATTTGCGTATCCAAATCCTGAAAGCGGCTTGCGCCGTGCCGTTCGATGAACAGCCGTACCGTGGAAAGGATGGCGGTATCCTCGGAAGCTCCGGTTCCGCCTCTTGCCGTGAGCCAGTCCCGGAAGCAGATTTCGATGCAGTTCAATACGTCCAGCTTTTCGGGAAGGATGCCCAGCCGCAGGGCCAGCATTCCGGCCATGCCGCACAGGGCGAAGCGCATGGCCACACGTCGTACCTGTCCGTCAGCGCCTTCGGGGACAAGATGCCTGACGGCATCGGCCATTGCCGGGCCGATTTCCGCCCGGACGGCGTTCAGGGTTTCGACCTTCGTCAGCTTTTGCAGAAAATCATGCCCCGCATGACCGTAATGTTCGGAAGCAAGCAACTTGATACGATTGGCCACGGCTCCGGCATCGGGAAGACCATGCAGGCTGGTGAGCATGGACGAGTCCACAGGCAGCCCCACGAAACGCACTTCCTGCCCGCCTCTGGATTTCAGACCGTTCTCGGCCAGCTTGTCGGAAAGCCCCAGTTCGCCGCTGGAGAGAAAGAGCAGACGCCAGTTCTGGGAACGGCGAATTCCGCCTTCACGGTTCGAGCGGCCTTTGCCCTGTCCGTTGGCCAGCATGTAGGCGCATTCGGCAAGAACACGTCCGTTGACCTGCCCCATTTCATCCAGAATCAGCACATTGTCGTTGTGCAGGGCGGCGATGCCTTCAAGCCCGTTGTCCGTAGCCCGCCAGCTTCGGACATGTTCATGACCGCCCCAGACGGAGGCGGCGATCTGCAATGCCGTGGTCTTACCGGAGGATGAGCCTCCCTCAAAGCTGAAGCCGCCGCCTTCCAGACCGGCCGGGCGAAGCAAAGGCCCGGCGAAGGCCGCGCATAACGCGAAACTGAGACGGGAGTTGCCGACGCACAATTCCGCTATCTCCCGCCAGCCTTCCATCGTTCCAGATGTACGGTACAAGCCGCCATGCTGCGAGGATTGCAGCACGGTGTCTTCTTCTGTTACGCCGTAAACGGTATCGGGAAGCACGTAGACGGATTCATGCCAGCCCGTGCGCAAAACACAGCGTATCCGTCGGAGGGGCCGGACCGTGGATAGAAATGCCGCCAGCTTCGACCGGGTGGACGGATTGCCGAACCACCCGCCGGAGGCCAGTATGCTGTACCAGTCGTTTCCCTGCCGGAACAGCATTTCCACGGGCATGGCCCATGCGTGCTTGTTGCCATCCGGGTCAATCCATTCCAGCATCAGGCCCCATTCGTTGCCGTCAGCTCCCCGCGTCATGCCTTTGACCAGAAGCGGAGGACCAAGCCGGATTTCCTGACTGTCTCCGTCCGATCTGGTCTCCAGCTTGTACAGCCCGGCGCGTCTGCCTTCCTTCACCAGAAAAAAGCCTTCCGGCATGGGGCAGTCGTCATCCCGCTTTCGCGCTTCTTCCACAACGGCCCGGACAGCCTCAAGAGAACGCAGCCGGTGCAGGTCGTTGAAGTCCGTCGCCTTGCCTTCATGAACCGGGCAGACGGCCAGCTTGCCGCCCACGGCCTGAGCCGCCAGAGAGGCCATCTTCTTGCCGGGATTCCCTTGTGTCTCCGTGTCGTTATCGGCACAGAGGATGATTTCACGCTTTGCATACCTCTCTCTGGCCATGACGGCCACGGCTTTCAGATTCCCGGCGTTGAAGGCCACAAGACATGCATAACCGGTCGCCAGATGAAGACTGATCGCTGTAGCATACCCCTCGGCAATCAGCAGGGGACCGTCTTTCTTCCTGTCTTCGGTGGAAAAGGAAAAGAAGCCTCCCGCCGTGCGTCCTCCCTTGAGAAAGAACTTGTCCGTACCCTCGGCAGTTTGTTCCGGCAGGATGAATTGCAGACTTTGTATCCTGCCGGACTGGTTCAGAACAGGGATAATCAGACGCCCGTCTTTTGTCCGGCGCAATCCGATGGCCGGGACTCCCTTCCGTTGCAGGTAGGGATGGTCGTCCCCGGCGTTTCGGGAACAGTTCCAGATGCTCGCGGCCAGTTTGGCGGCGGCCTGCCAGCGGCGGTTCTGCTCGGTTTCCTTGTGCGCTTTGATGGCCCGGGTGCGTTCACGCAGGGCATCCCGTTCGGCGGCGGTCAGTTCTTTTGCTGGCTTGTATGTCCATGTACCTTCATCGCCGGTGCGCCAGTTTTTCCACCAGATGGAGGCCGGAGTATCCAGAAACGCCTTGTACGCGCCGTCCCTGCGATGGGGCCGGTCCGCTGTGCCACAGCGGTGCAGGAGGCCGTCGGCCTGCACGACCTCGATCTCCAGCCCCGCTGCACGCAGACACTCGGCAAAACTGTGCAGAATGTCGGCGCTCATTATCGCTTCCTCAATTGAGGGGCGGAATCTCTGGTATGGACGCAGCGTGACGCAAACCAGTCTTCAAGGTCTTCTATGTCGTACATGACACGGCTGCCGAGCTTGGCGTAGCGCGGGCCAACTTTTTTACAGCGCCAGCGGGCCAGTGTGCATGTCTTCACGCCGTACATGTCGGCAACTTCTTGCGGTGATAATTTTTTGGTCGCCATCAGCATCTCCCTGTATTCAGGCTGAAGTGTATGAATCCATCCAGAAGCATCTGGAGAGAACACACCCTATGCCCAGAGGAAAACGCTGAATAGACGGGGTGTTAGCAAAGGCGAAACAAAACCTCCCTTTCTTAGGCCTAAGAAAGGGAGGTTGATAATTTTTATGTTATTTTACTATGTTATAACGGGGACAAGTTGAGGGCTGCGAACCTGAGCAGGTCAGGTTTCTTGCCTTTCAGGGATTTTGAATAGGCGCTCCGCCGTGGTTGATATACTCTTTCGGCATTGCCTTGCGAAAAATTTCTATGTAATTGCCCGGAGCGTTTTCAACCCCCAACGTCTTGCCGATTTCCTTGTATTGGCGCATAATTTCGTGTTTGGCGAGTGGGTGGGTGAATTCTCTGGTAACCTTATTCGCTAATATGACAAGAATGTGTATATGTGCTTCTATTTGTTCGATTTCGTTTTTTAATTTGCCTTCTCGTCCCGCTGCGCTGGTATATTTCTCCGTCATTTCCTTGTATTTCTTTTTCAGCTCTTCAATCTCCCTGTTGAGTTTTGCGGCATCACAGCTTGGAGCTACACTGCTTTCGCCACACCAGCGCGTCTGATTTTCCTCCACAATTGCGGAAAGTTGTGTGGCATCGCAACAATATTCGGGCGATCCGAGAGCAAAAAACTTATTGAACCCAAAGAGCATGGGAGAAAGAAAGTTGGAAACTTCACGGCAATCCACGCCGAGTTTTCCTCCCGCCGGGATTGCTTCATGACTTTTGAACACCCGGATACGATAATGGCGAAGCGCTTCCAACTGTTCATGGTTCGTGGAAGCATGCAGCATGAGCATGGCTTCACTCAGACGGATTGCGTGATCAACGTGATGTTTGCGCCATGTTCCCACATAAAGCGCACAAAAGGCGCAGATGCTCCAAACAGCGGCCCCGCCGATCACGACGCACCAGAGCAGTATCAGCGCTACTCCTGCAAGTGAAACGCCTTGCGTAATTTTAATAACGGTAAACATGGTTGTCAGCCATGCCATGAGAAAGGCAAGGCCACAGCCCAGAACAGCAATCAGCAGAAATTTGATAATCGAACCGTTGGGAACAAACTTCATGGGAGAATCTCCCATTGTCCGCCCTTGCTGGGACCGATGCGGCGCAAGATGCCCTTTTTCTTGAGCATGGTTGTTCTGTAAAGAATCGTGCGTCGGCTCACGTTTAGAACAGTAGCGAGTTCGGTTGTGGTTATGCGCGGATTGGCGGAGATATGCTCAAGGAGCGCAAAAAGTTCTGGTGCAATTTCCGGTGCAATATCGCGCAGAGTTGCATCAGAAAGCCCTTGTTTCTGGTGCAAATTTTGTGTTTTTGATGCAAGTTCTGGTGCAAGTACCCCAGTGTTTTCCGCAGGCCGGTGGGTTCTGCGTACAATGGCCTTGAACAGCGAACTCTCCCGATCGTCTTCAAAATCAATATCCGGCCATGCCTTAAGAGCGCGCAGAATGCCGGAGCCGATGCCGTGGTAGGGCAAAAGCCCCTTGGCGGCGTAAGAAATCAGGATGGGGTTGCGGATATTGGAATTGCCGGCTTTGATATTGGCTATGGTCAGATTGTTCGGCAACGTGCCGGGGCTGATGATTTCCACGCGGTCATCAAAAATGAAAATGCGGATGGGCGCGCTGACAAGATAATCCCTGTGTACAAGGGCGTTGACCAGCAGTTCCTCAAAAACCTGTTCCGGTATTTCCGGCGTACCCGGTGAGTTGACGCCATTCTTGCCCTGTACCTTGTGCAGGTTGCGCATGACAAAAGCCAGGGCGTCCTTGAAAAGTCTGCTCAACGGACCTTCAAAATCTTCGGTGTCATCGTAGCTGTCAGCATGAACGGCAATTCCCGGAAAGCGGACGCCTTTTGCCACGAACTGCGGAAAAATCAGCTCCGGCTGTTCGGCAAAAAGCAGCACTCCGGCCAGATTGAGATTGCCATCGCCAGCGGCGAGGTTCAGATTTTGCAGCAGGCGCAGTTGTTCTGCGTGGGTATCCGGGAAGTCACTGTCATACCGCTTTTTCAAAAAATCCCGGAACAGCAGCTTGTCCAGTTTGTTAATGCCCGCCTTTGTGGGCAATTCATCGGCATGGAATTGGCTGGTATACTGAAAAAGACGGCGCAGTTCCTCTTTAGAATTGATACGTCGCTTGTCCGCCCCGGCTTTCAGCCAGATAACGCCTTTCCTGTCAAAGTAGGGTTTGTCCATTCCTGCAGGAACGGTCAGGGCGATAACCACATTTCCATTTTCAAGAAGAATGTTCTGCGTCTGCACCACAAGCGGGCTGCGGACATGCTGGCTGGCGGCGTTGCCGATCAACTGGTTCGCATCATGCAATTCTCGGGATGTTATGCCGGACAGTGTTCCATCATCCTGCACGCCGATAAAAATTACGCCGCCGTTGGCATTGGCGAAGGCGGCCATTTCCGCAGCCAGAGAATCCGCATTGTCGATTCGGGACTTGAACTGGCGTGTGCTGTCCTCGCCTGCGGCGGCCTGTTCCCTGAGCGTTTGAAGTGTGAATGCCATGCCTGCTCCTTACAATACTATCTTTTTCCTCACCATGTGTACACGATAATCGGAACAGCCGCAAAAGCTACCGTTGGCCGGAGAGAATGTCCGCCGCCGCGTTGCTGGCAGCGGCCAAGGTCTCCGGCAGGAATTGGGCATACTTCTTTTTGGTGAAATCCACATTTTTGTGTGTCAGCATTTCCGAGATCATGTCCATGCTGAATTTGCCGCTGTTGGCGAGGCTTACGGCAAAGTGATGCCGCAGCCCGTGGAAGGGCCGGAACTTGGGCGGCAGGCCCGCCGCCTTGCGGAAGCGGTCAACCGCTGTGCAGTCTTTGCGCATCTCGCCGTTTTTGCCGGGGAAAACATAGGGGCTGCCGGGAAAATGTTCGTCACGCCATGCCATTTGTTCTTGTAACAGTTCTTCCACCAGGGAACTCATGCCGATGGAGAGGGTTTTTCTGCCCTTGGGATCGCGCAAACGAATGAGCTTGAGGTCAAAGGCCACGTCCTCATCTTGCAGTTTGAACATCTCCCCGCGCCGCATACCGGTAAAAAAGGCCAGCAGGAGCATATTGCCCACATCGCGGGCTGGCCATGTGCGGGCGCAATCCAGAAAGCGGCGAGTTTCTTCCGGCGTCAGATGCTCAATAACCTCATTGTCCTTAACGGGCATTTCGATCTGAAAGGCAAGATTGGGGCAGCGGTTGGTCTTGACGCCAAAATTGATGATGCGCCGCAGAAGCTCAAGAGTATTCCAGAGAGTGGCCGGTTTGCGTTCGCTCAGGGATTTGCGCAGCTCCTCCACCATCTGGGGCGTGATTTCCGAGACGCTTCGCTTGCCGAACAGCGGTTTGAGGTGTTTGAGGTAACGGTTGCGATCCGTGGTCAACCCTTTGAGGGTCGGCCCCTTGATGTCAAAATATGCATCCGCAATTTCGGCAAAGGGCTTGTCTTTCTCCGCCTGTTCGCGGCGGAGTTCTTTGGCGGTTTTGACTTCTTCGCCATGTCTGATGGCCTTTATCCGATCAGCGCGAATTTCCGCCGCCACGTCCGGCCCGTATCCTTCGGAAATTTTGCCTACCTTTTCCCAGATGAGGCGGCGGCCGGATTTAAACGTGATGTAGAAACACAGGTCAGGCGCGCCATTATACATTTCTGACGTTTCGTACACATAAACGCCAGCCCATTTTTTTGGGTGGTATCGCCGTTTTTGGGTAGCCATGAACTGCCTTGGGTTGTGGTTCATACGCGGGAGCAGGTTTTAACCGGCAAAATTTTTCTAACCTATTTCTAACCACACCGTCAATTTCTAACCATTCAGGTCAATGCGCGGCAAAGTCTTATTTTTGATAACTTATTGAAAATAAAAATAAATCAAAGTCTATCCAGCTGTGTCTAACTCTTTCAAGTTCTGTCAAAAAGGGCTCATAACCCGAAGGTCATTGGTTCAAATCCTTTCCCCGCAACCAGCAAGCTCAAGGGCTTACGATGAACATCGTAAGCCCTTTTTCTTTTAAGTTTTTCATTCCCTCCTCCATTCCCATCCAGAAAACATAAGGCAGAAAGAGAAAGTCTTTCTGCCTTATGTGCGTTGCCTGAAAGGTGGCCAGAAGCTCCGGCTCATAACGGATTGTCGTGCTCAGCGAGCGCAGCATGAAAGATGTGGAATCAATGCAGGGCGATACCTCGTTATAGGCACGTTCGATCGGGGGGGGCTTTTTCAATGTCTTCTGGAGTTCTGATAATCCTTAGGGGGGATGGGGATGATGAATTGTTTCCGGCGTTGCTACGGAGGAGATTGCCTGTTACCATGTTTACCGGTGTCGGAGTCTGTTTTTTTGTCTTCCAAGGCGAGAGAAACCTTTTCGGTACGCATGAGCTGATGCTGCCTGTTTAGCCTGCCTTATATCATGGAGACCGCATGTTCACCCGCCTGAAAATCGTCAATCCCGTCTGGATACTGGCACTGCTCTGTACGGCGTATTCCCTGAGCTTTTTCCAGCGCGTGTATCCTTCCGTGCTGTCGCTGGATCTCATGAAGGCCTTTTCCGTGGATACGGCCGGGTTCGGTCTTATCAGTTCCGCAACCATGCTGGGCTATGCCGTCACGCAGATTCCTTCGGGCCTGCTCACGGACATCATGGGCGGGCGGCGCGCCCTGGTGCTGTATCAGATTCTCGCCGGGCTCTGCTGCATGGCCTTCACCTTCTGTGAAAGTCTCATGTCCGCGGTGGTATGCCGCTTTCTGCTGGGGCTGACGCTGGCCTGCAATGTGCCCGCCTACAAGCTCCTGGCTTCCTGCGTGCCTGCGGAACGATATGCCCAGTACTGTTCCATTCTCACGGGCTGCGGCGCCGTGGGCACGCTGCTTGCCTCCAGTCCTCTGGTGGCCGTGACGGGCCTTGTGGGCTGGCGCGCGGCGCTTTTCATGGTGGGCGTGTTCACCGTGCTTCTCGGCGGCATGATATATATGCTTCTGCGCGACGGAGAGTCTGCCGGGCGGAATGTCGTTTCCATGCGCGACAATGTGCGCGAGCTGAAAAGCGGCATCGCCGTCGTCATCCGCATGAAGAACTTCTGGTTCATCGTGCTGTGGTTCATGTTCATGATCGGCAACCTTTTCACCCTGCTTACGGCATGGTGGGGCGGCTATCTCATGCAGGCCAACGGGCTGTCCAAGGATATGGCCGGACTCAGCATGTCCATCATGTCGCTTACGCCGCTGCCTTTTCTCATGGTCTTTCCCTGGCTGTCCGACAGGGTGGTGCATTCCCGCAGGGTGTTTCTGCTGCTGGCGGCGCTTCTGGAAACGCTGGTGCTCGGGTACCTCTGCCTGCACACGGGGGAACCGCTTTCCTTTGTGGAGCTCACCGTTGCAGGTGTGGCCGTAAGCGTGGTTTCCAACTGCATGGGGCCCCTTTCCTTCACCATGGTCAAGGAAAGCGTGCCCGTCTCCGCGCTGGCTTCCGCCTGCGGTTTTCTGAACAGCACGGGACCTGTGGTGTCGGCCCTCATGCAGGCGCTGCTGGGCGTGCTGGTCGCCTGGCGCATGGGCGAAGGAGCCACAGCCATGCAGGCTTACGGCAACGCCTTCTGGCTGCTTTGTGCGGGGAGTTTTATTTCCCTTGTGGCTGCGCTGTTCATGAAGGATACGCTGAAGTGATGTTTTGTCCGTTTGGTACAGGCTCCTGCTTTTCGGGGGAGGCTGGTGCTCCGGGCGTAAAGAGAGATTAAAATTCGCCCGTGAGGCCATGCACGGCGGCGGCCGTCGCGGGAGCGATGCGTTTTTCCGATAAACGTGCAGGCATGATGCCGACGGCGGAACATGTTCTGAAAGAAAACATCGGAATCGGCTGCGCATAAAAAAGGCGCCGGCAGGATAACCTGTCGGCGCCTTTTGTCATCCGGTGCGGAGACCGCTTCCCGAAGAAAAACGGTCTCCGCAGAGAGGGGGGTTAAGCAATGGCGATGGTCTTCTTTTCAGGAACCTTCTTCTCGGGAGCCTTCGGGAAGGAAAGCTTCAGAATGCCGTCTTCAAAGGTGGCGGACACATCCTTGGGTTCCAAGGCTTCGCCCACATAGAAGCTGCGGCTGCATTCGCCGCTGTAGCGTTCGCGGCGCAGATACTGGCCGTTCTTGCCGTCTTCATCCTTGTTCAGAGCCTTGGCGGCGCTGATGGTCAGATAGCCGCCGTCCAGTTCGATCTTCACCTCATCCTTCTTGAAGCCGGGCAGATCGATATCAAGCTCATAGGTGTTTTCCAGTTCACGCACGTCCGTCTTCATCAGATGCTTTGCGTTCTTGCCGAAAAGCGGGTCGTGCTTCACGAAAGCGGGCATAAAGGGTTCACCGAAGAAGTCATCAAAAAGTCTTTCACCAAAAATACTGGGCAACATAGTAAAACCTCCGTGAGATATGGAATCAATGCATCGTAATAAAGTTGGAATGTTCTCGCTCTCTTTTTCTTATGCAAAGAACCTTCTTTGCATGGAGAGGATGCATTGTTCCTTCCTTTCATGAGATGCTCTCTTTCGGAGTGCCTCTCCCTGAAAGGATACTTTTACAATAAGATCGATTTTGAACCTGTCAACGCCGGAATGAATTTTTTTTGTTTTTCTTCTCTGCGTCTGAGTGGAAAACGCCAGTGGTCTCCGGCAAAGGAGGAGCCGCTTTGCCGGAGACCGCAGAAAGGGAGCAGGGCCGGGAGGGGTACGGTCGCTGCGGGCGGCTTACTCCGTTCCGGGGGCAGGCCCGGGTTCATGCCGTTTTCTCATTCATGGAGGCTTGCCGCCCTGACATCTTTTTCCCTGCGGAGAGGGCAGGGCCGGGCGGTAATCATGGAATGCCCCCGGAGGATGAAGCATACTGTGAAGGAAAGGGCGCATGGCGTTCACGGAGTATTCATTCTGAGAAGGGGGTATGGCGTTGTCTTTTCCACGGGGCGGTATGGTTGTTTTGTGGGCAGGAGCGTTTTCTGCGTGGGTACTGGCGATTCTTTTCATGCTTTTTCCCGGCTCTTTTGCGCGGGCATCGGATCTTACGGGAAACGGCAGCGCTTTTGTCTCTTCCGGCGACAGCTACGGATATGTGTACGGCCTGCGCTCCCAAGGGGGAAATGCCGTCGCCGACGGGAGCGTCGTGACTATCTCGGGCGGCAGCGTTTCCATGGATATCTACGGCGGTTCCGCCCTGAGCCGTACGGGTTTTGCCGAGGCCGTAGGCAACAGCGTGACGGTTACGGGCGGACTGGACGGTTTCGATTATTCCCTGTACGGGGGCTATGCCAGAAGCTATGCGGGCGACGCCACGGCATCCGACAATACGGTGAGTCTGTCCGGCCCGCTGAATCCGGGGGCGTGGGCCACGGTGTACGGCGGATATGCCAGGCTTTCCGACGGAACCGGAACGCTGACCGCTTCGGGCAACAGCGTGAATCTTGATGCCGGCGCGCCGCTTTATCTTGTCGTGGGCGGCGAAGCCTACGGCGACAGCTCCTCCGTGTCGGATTCCTTTGCCTCGAACAATACGGTCACGCTGAGGGCGGGAGCCGTGGGGCTGATGTACGGCGGCTATGCCATTGCTTCCGGCAATGCCGAGTCCGCGGGCAACACGATCATCGTGTACGGAGGTGAGGCTGGACATGTGGTGGCGGGCGATACGCACGCCATGAACGGCGATGCCGTATCTTCCGGCAACAGCGCGATTTTTTACGGCGGCGCGAGCAGGAGTGTGTTCGGGGCTTCCGTACAGAGCGACGGCGGGCAGGCAAAGGCCTTCGACAACACGGTGCGGCTCATGAATGCCGCCGTGGACGGCAGCGTGGTCGGCGCATTCGCTCCGGACAGTTCCGTGGCGGCCTTTCTGGAACGCAATACCGTGGTGGTGGGAAGCGGCGCGACGGTGACGGGCGATGCCGTGGGCGCGGCCGTCACGGGGACGGTACAGGGCAGCAGGGCGGACTTCAACATCGTTGCCGTGGCGGACGGCGGACGTGTGGAAACGGACGTATACGGCGGTCTGGTGGAAGGCGCGGGCAGCGCCGGCTCCAATACCGTACTCGTGCGCAATGCCTTCGTGGGCGGCGACGTCGTGGGCGGTTCTGTAGGGCAGGGCGGCGTGGCCATGCACAACAGCGTGGTCATTGCGGAAGGGGCCCGTTTTTCCTCCGATACCGGCGTGTACGGAGGCCTGGAGGACGGAAATGCGGTGTCGTCCACCGAAAGCGGCAATACGCTTTTCGTGGACGGATGGCAGGGAAGCGTGCGGCGGGCGGCGGGTTTTGAGAACCTGCATTTCGTTCTTCCTGCTCCCGGCGCTTCCGTGGATGTGCCCATGCTCACGGTGACCGGCGCGCAGAGCGGAGATTTCTCGGGTTCTACGGTAACGGCTCAGCTTCCCGATATCATTACCGGAGGCAGAGCCTATCTCGGCGACACGTTTACGCTGCTTCTCGATGAAAGCGGCGCCGTGGCCGAAGCTCAGGAGGGCGGACTGGTCAGTCTGCTTCAGGGCTATGCAACGTATTTCGACGGCGTGCTGACCAATACCGGTACGGCGGTACAGCTTCAGATCACGGAAGAGCGCATGAACCCGCGCATTGCGGCACTTGCGGAAGCGCGGGCTGCAGGAAGCGGGCTGCTTGGTCAGGGCGCGGATCTTGCGGCGGACGCGGGGCTTTTTCAGGCCCGCGAGGCATTGCGGCGTTCCGGCCGGGACTGGACGCCGTTTGCCGCCTTCTACGGCGGGACCTCCCGCTACAATACCGGGTCTCATGCGGACACGGAAGGTTTTTCCGGCATGACGGGGCTTGCGGGAACATGGGACCTGGACGGGAATGAGGCAGTTTTCGGCGGATTCTTCGAATTCGGCCGGGCGCATCTTGATACGTTCAACGGCTTTTCTCTGGGGGACGTCAGGGGGAACGGCTCAAGTCATTATACGGGCGGGGGGCTGCTTGCCCGTATCGAGGCCGGGCCCGGACCTCTGGAGGGCTGGTATGCCGAAGGCGTGTGGCGCACGGGCAACATCGTCACTTCCTGGTACAGCGGCGATCTGCGGGACAATATGGACCGGCCTGCGGAATACGACCTTTCCAACCTCTATTACGGCGGTCATGCAGGCCTGGGGCATGTTTTTTCTCCGGCGGAAACGCTTGCCCTTGATGTGTACGGCAGGTTTTTCTGGACGCATCAGCAGGCCGACAGCGCCGACATGAACGGAGAGATGGTGCACTTCCAAAGCGTGGATTCCCGCCGTGTGCGTGCGGGGGCCCGTCTTTTCTGGACGGTGTGCGAAGGGGTGACTCCCTACGCGGGGGCTGCCTGGGAAAAGGAATTCGGCGGTGCGGCCCATGTGACGGCCCGGGATTTTTCCGTTCCCGACGCTTCTTTGAAAGGGGACAGCGCGCTCTTCGAGCTGGGGGTGAACGTGGCGTCGTCTTCCCGTCCCTTCAGTCTTGATCTGGGTCTTGCGGGAAGTACGGGAGAGCGGGAGAGCATGGGCGGCCGCCTGAATCTGCAGTATCGGTTTTGATATTCTTCGGAGAAGGGCAGGCCGCACGGCCGCTCCGCTCCGGGCGGAAGAGGGAAGCGCTTTTCGGAGTACAGGCATGGGGAGAAGCCGGTTTCCGGCGCCCCCCCCATATCCGGGGATGCCGGTATCCGTGCAGGAGAGAGCGGATACCGGCATGTTAAGCGGAAAAGTCGGCCCGAAAGCATTTTTTTTGAAAAAAGGGGCAAGAAAAGGCTTTACAAAGTTTCGGCTCTTGGATACAAGTCTCTTGCTGTTTGCGGGAACTTCCCTGCAAGGAAAAATTTCTCTTGCAAGAAGTCCTGTTCTGAGGTAAGTTCCCATACCTGCTGCTGGCGTAGCTCAACTGGCAGAGCAGCTGATTTGTAATCAGCAGGTTGCGGGTTCGATTCCCATCGCCAGCTCCATATTTCGGGGCGACGTTGAGGAAGAGCTCCAAATTTCCCGGGCCATCAGGTTCGGGTAGCCGGTGAAGGTCACGCTCCTTCTTCCGGTTGCGGCAAGAACGCGCAAGCGTTTTTGTATAGCGTGGTGGGGTTCCCGAGTGGCCAAAGGGAACAGACTGTAAATCTGTCGTCGTAAGACTTCGGTGGTTCGAATCCACCCCCCACCACCAGCTTTACGCTGGTATAGCTGTAGGAGGCAGTGCGCGCTGTCAGGGGACTACGGCACATAGGCGGGAATAGCTCAACGGCTAGAGCATCAGCCTTCCAAGCTGAGGGTTGCGAGTTCGAATCTCGTTTCCCGCTCCACCTGCCACTTTGTTTCTTGTTGCTCCCCCTTTTTCTCTGGCGCGTCATGAGTCCGTGTTTTAGGGCTGTTCCCTTATTTAATAGATGTGGGGACAGGACGGCGTCCGCTGCTCAAACAGGGCACCACAACTGCAAGTAACCATTTAGGGAGACCATCATGGGCAAGGAAAAATTTGATCGCTCTAAGCCGCATGTCAACATTGGTACCATCGGCCACATCGACCATGGTAAGACCACTCTGACTGCCGCCATCACCAAGATCGCCGGCCTCAAGGGCCAGGGCCAGTTCATCGCCTACGACGATATCGACAAGGCTCCTGAAGAAAAGGAACGCGGTATCACCATTTCTACCGCTCACGTCGAATACGAGACCGACAAGCGTCACTACGCTCACGTTGACTGCCCCGGCCACGCCGACTACATCAAGAACATGATCACCGGTGCCGCTCAGATGGACGGCGCCATCATCGTGGTTGCCGCCACCGACGGCCCCATGCCCCAGACCCGTGAGCACATCCTGCTCGCCCGTCAGGTCGGCGTGCCCTACATCATCGTGTTCATGAACAAGTGCGACCAGGTCGACGACCCCGAACTGCTGGATCTCGTCGAAATGGAAATGCGCGAACTGCTGACCGCCAACGGCTTCCCGGGCGACGACCTCCCCGTGATCCGCGGTTCCGCTCTGAACGCCCTGAACTGCGACGACTGGCACGCTGAAGATGCCAAGTGCATCCTCGAACTGCTCGATGCCTGCGACAGCTACATCCCCGATCCTGTCCGCGAAACCGACAAGCCCTTCCTCATGCCCATCGAAGACGTGTTCTCCATCTCCGGCCGTGGCACCGTGGTGACCGGTCGTGTGGAACGCGGCGTGGTGAAGGTCGGTGACACCGTGGAAATCGTGGGTATCCGTCCCACCCAGACCACCACTGTGACCGGCGTTGAAATGTTCCGCAAGCTGCTCGATCAGGGTCAGGCCGGTGACAACATCGGTGCTCTGCTCCGCGGCATCAAGCGTGAAGACGTGGAACGCGGCCAGGTTCTCGCCGCTCCCAAGTCCATCACTCCTCACACCAAGTTCAAGTCCGAAGTGTACGTTCTGAGCAAGGACGAAGGCGGCCGCCACACTCCCTTCTTCTCCGGCTACCGTCCTCAGTTCTACTTCCGCACCACCGACATCACCGGCGTGATCAAGCTGGCTGAAGGTGTGGAAATGGTTATGCCCGGCGATAACGCTACCTTCAACGTCGAACTCATCAACCCCATCGCCATGGCTCCCGGTGAACGCTTCGCTATCCGCGAAGGCGGCCACACCGTCGGCTCCGGCGTGGTGACCGAAATCTTGGAGTAATACCATGCGCGTGAACATCCTGCTCGCTTGCACCGAATGCAAGCGCCGCAACTACGCCACGGTTAAGAACAAGAAGAACACTACCGGTCGCCTTGAAGTCAAGAAGTATTGCCCCTGGGACAAGAAACACACGACTCATCGCGAAGCGAAGTAGTGCTTCATAGCGCAGGCCAGTAGCTCCAACGGCAGAGCGGCGGTCTCCAAAACCGCATGTTGGGGGTTCGAATCCCTCCTGGCCTGCCATTTCTTTTGTCTTTTCAGTTTTGAGGCTAACATGAGCAAGAAACAGAGTGACGCCGCGGAAACGAATTCGCAGCCTAAAACGGCTCCCGCCGCCGCATCCAGCAAGTCTGGCCAGTCCGCCGGCGAAAATCGTGGCCTGATGGCGCGCTTTGCTGCATTCAGGGAATATCTTCTCCTGTCTCGCGTTGAGCTGCGCAAGGTCAGCTGGCCCAACTGGAAAGAAACCCGTACCACCAGCATGGTGGTGCTCGGCTTTGTTGCCGTCATGGCCATCCTTCTCGGAGTGGTGGATCTCATCCTTTCCAGTGTGGTTCGTCTGATCCTCGCCTGAGGGAATTTTCGTTCACACTTTCTCCACGTCCGCAAGGTACAATACAATGGCTGAGCAAGAAAGCATCACCGACTTCCCCGTCCATTCTGAATCTGCTGCCGCTCAGGATGCCGGTCACTGGTACATCCTGCATACGTATTCCGGCTTTGAACAGCGGGTCGAGCAGATGATCAGGGAACTGATGCGCACCGGCCAGGACAACGGCTGCATCCACGATGTGGTCGTGCCCACCGAACGAGTCATCGAACTCGGCAAAGGCGGTCAGAAGCGCACTACGACCAGAAAGTTCTATCCCGGTTATGTCATGGTCCGCATGACGATGACCGACCTTTCCTGGCATCTGGTTCAGAATATCCCCAAAGTCACAGGCTTTGTGGGCGGGAAAAATCGTCCTGCACCTATGGGTCCTGGTGAAGCGGAGCGCATTCTTTCGTTGATGGAAACCCGCCAGGAACAGCCTCGTCCCAAGTTCAACTTCGATCGCGGCGACGAGGTCCGGGTCATTGACGGCCCGTTCGGCGGTTTCAATGGCGTTGTGGAAGAGGTCAACTACGACAAGGGCAAGCTCAAGGTGTCCGTGTCCATCTTCGGCCGCCAGACGCCGGTGGAGCTCGATTTCATCCAGGTGACCAAGGGCTGAGCCCTCACCGGATGGTCCGCTCTGAAATATTTCATCGACAGCAGTCAGGCCTGTGCCTGAGACCGCAAAATAAGGATTAACGACAATGGCCAAGAAAGAAGTTGCCAAGATCAAACTGCAGATTCCTGCTGGTGCCGCCAACCCCTCTCCGCCCGTCGGTCCCGCTCTGGGCCAGCACGGCGTGAACATCATGGGGTTCTGCAAGGAATTCAATGCTCGTACTCAGGACCAGAAGGGCATGATCATCCCCGTGATCATCACGGTGTATGCCGACCGCTCCTTCACCTTTATCACCAAGACGCCTCCGGCTCCCGTTCTGCTGATGAAGGCCGCCAAGGTGGAAAAGGGTTCCGGCGAGCCCAACCGTAACAAGGTTGGTTCCGTCACCATGGCTCAGGTTGAGGAAATCGCCAAGCTGAAGATGCCCGACCTGAACTGCAAGGATCTCGAAGGCGCCGTGCGCAACATCATGGGCACCGCGCGCAGCATGGGACTGGACGTCAAGTAATTGCGTCCAGGCGGCAAGACGGCGTCCGTACGTGTGATATGTGGGCGCGTTCATCGCGCCGCGCCTATTTCGTTGGATTCGGCCGTACTGCCGGTACGATGATGCCGGCAGGAGATTCGAGACGACAAGCGCAAAGAAAGGAATACCATCATGCCTACGCATGGAAAAAAATATCGCAATTCGCTGGAAGGCATTGATCTGACCCAGCGTTTTTCCGTGGAGGACGCGGTTGCCAAGTCCCTTGGCGCTTCCTTCGCCAAATTTGATGAAACGGTCGACGTTGCCCTCCGTCTGGGCGTCGACCCCAAGTACTCCGACCAGATGGTCCGCGGTGCTGTTTCCCTTCCTCATGGCCTCGGCAAGACCGTGCGCGTGGCCGTGTTCTGCAAGGGCGACAAGCAGGCTGAAGCCCGCGCCGCCGGCGCTGATGTCGTGGGTGCTGAAGACCTCGTGGCCCAGATCAAGGGCGGCTGGCTGGAATTCGACGCCGCCGTTGCCGCTCCCGACGTCATGGCTCTGGTCGGTCAGGTCGGCCGTGTGCTCGGCCCCCGCGGCCTGATGCCCAACGCCAAGACCGGCACCGTCACCTTCGACGTTGCCAAGGCCGTTCAGGAACTGAAGGCCGGTCGCGTGGACTTCAAGGTGGACAAGGCCGGCGTGCTGCACGCTCCCCTCGGCAAGGTTTCCTTCGGTCCCGAAAAGATCGTGGACAACCTCAAGGCTCTTCTCGACGCCGTTCAGCGCCTGAAGCCTTCCGCCGCCAAGGGCCAGTACATGCTCTCCATGACTGTGTCCACCACCATGGGCCCCGGCTTCAAGGTCGACATGGCCCAGTGCAAGAAGTTTATTGAAGGCTGAGTGACGGGCACCCCTTCCGGGGTGCCTTTCCGCCTTTTCATATTTTAGGCTAGGGAAGGAATTTCGGGTCGAAGACGGCAGGTGGCGCAAGCCTTAATACCCTGCTCAGACAGATTCTTTGGCTCGGCATTCCACAAGACAAACACCCAATCGTGAGGAGCATCACGTGAAGAACAGGTCTGAAAAAGCCGTAATCATCGAGCAGGTCAGAGAAGTCGCCTCTCGTGCTTCGTTTGCGGTTGTGACCGACTTCAAGGGTATGTCGGTGGAAGAGCTGACCGGGCTCCGTGTGGCGCTGCGCGCCGCTGGCGGCGAATACCACGTCGTCAAGAACACTCTTGCCCGCATTGCGTTAGCAGACACCGAACACAGCTCCATCTCTTCTTCTCTGAAGGATAACTGTGCCATCGCCCTTGGATTCAAGGATCCCGTCGGGGTGGCCAAGGCTCTCACGGACTTCGCCAAGACCAACAGCAAGCTGGAAATCCGCCAGGCCAGCCTTGACGGCAAGGCTCTGAGCCCCGCTCAGATCGCCGAACTCGCCAAGCTGCCTTCCAAGGAACAGCTGCTTGCTCAGGCTCTGGCGACCATGAACGCCGTGCCCACCAACTTCGTGTCTCTCATGGCCAATATGGTTCGTCCTCTTCTGTACGCCCTCAAGGCTATCGAAGAAAAGAAGGCCGCGTAAGCGTTCCTTCGGCCGCCATTTCGCCTCAAACCATCAAAAGTCAAAGAATTTTAAGGAGTCATTACCATGGCTGATATCACCAAAGAACAGGTTGTTGAGTTCATCTCCAACATGACCGTGCTCGAACTGGCCGAATTCATCAAGGAACTCGAAGAAAAGTTCGGCGTGTCCGCTGCCGCTCCCGCCGTGGCCGTTGCCGCTGCTCCCGCCGCTGCCGCTCCCGCTGAAGAAGAAAAGACCGAATTCGACGTTATCCTGAAGGAAGTCGGCGCCAACAAGATCGGCGTCATCAAGGTTGTGCGCGCCCTGACCGGCCTCGGCCTCAAGGAAGCCAAGGAAAAGGTGGACGGCGCTCCCTCCACCCTGAAGGAAGGCGTGTCCAAGGAAGACGCCGAAGCCGCCAAGAAGGAACTCACCGAAGCCGGCGCTACCGTCGAAATCAAGTAAGTTTCCTTCACCGCCAGGTGAATATGAGGCCCCTCCCCGGAGGGGCCTTTTCTGTTTAACGCCTCTTTTCTGAAACGAGACTGCCATGCTGCGGGAACGGGACCGGGATGGTCGGAGCCGTAGGGCCGACAGGGGTGCCGCAGCAGGAACCGGCAGTTGCGGCGGAGGGGGCAGAGATGCGTTTCTACGTTCTCCGCCTTCTGCAGAAGCCTTTCTCGGCAGGTGTCGTTCTTTCTGAGGCATCGGAACCCCATACTGTCATCTTCGACTTTTCAGCCCCATTCTTCAAGAAGACATGCATACTTCGCAAGCGGCGGACGTTTTTGCAGCGTACCGACGACTTGCGGCCGGGTAAAAGAGGCAGCGGTTCATGCTGAAGCAGAACTATCCGGCGTTATGGAGGAAAAGCCTCACCTCCAGGGCCGGAATGCGCGTTTTTTACACCGGCTCATCGCAGTATCATATGTTTTTTTGCGTTCCTTCGGAAAAGAATGAAGGGCGCACGTTGCGGTTTTGTGTTTCTGCGCCGGGGAGGAAGAGGGGAACACCATGCGTCTTTCCGGGAAAAGAAAAGATTTGTTGTCGCCGACAGAAAAATACCGGACCGCGCGGAGCGGAAAAGAAGAAATTTTCATTTGTCAACCGAAGGCGGGAATTGTTTTTTCTGAAAAAATAGGTTATCCTGAAATATGGAAAAGGTGTCATGAAAACACTTGCTATTTGCCTGATAAGGGGTTAGTCTGGCTGACTCATTAGGATAATCTCTACGGACGGATATGCAGGCATCCCACATTGAACGTTTTTTCTAGCCAGATGTCATAAAGGACAGGCAACGCCCCCTCCGGGCCAGGGACGGGGGACTTTGTTGCCTGTTTTTCCGCGTCTGTTCGTTTGTGTCAGGGCTTTCTTCCGTTACGTCACATTTCCGGCGCAGGGCCGGACAACTGCCATTCTTGAGGTAAAGTAATGGGTCAGCTTACGAAGCAATTCGGCAAAATCAAAGTGTCCATTCCCATTCCGCACCTTTTGAATCTTCAGGTGGACTCGTACAGCGCCTTCCTGCAGGAAGGGCGCAAGGAATCGGAACGCGACCCCCATGTGGGGCTGGAAGGCGTCTTCCGGTCCGTGTTCCCCATCGAAGATTTTAATCGTACCGCCAGCCTGGAATATCTGGGTTATGACATCAGCGAGCCAAAGTACGACCAGGCCGAGTGCATTTCCAAGGGCCTGACCTACGAAGCTCCCGTGCGTATCAAGGTGCGTCTCGATATTTATGACGTCGACGAAGCAGCCAACACCCGCACCTACCGTGACGGCAAGGAGCAGGACATCTATTTCGGCACGCTTCCGCTGATGACCGAAAAGGGCACGTTCATCGTGAACGGCACCGAACGCGTCATCGTCAATCAGCTGCAGCGTTCCCCCGGCATCATTTTCGAACATGACGGCGGCAAGACGCACACCTCCCGCAAGGTGCTCTATTCCTGCCGCGTCATTCCCATGCGCGGTTCCTGGCTCGATTTCGACTTCGACCATAAGGACATTCTGTACGTCCGCATCGACCGCCGCCGCAAGATGCCCGCAACCATCCTGTTCAAGGCCATGGGCATGTCCAAGACGCAGATCCTCGACACCTTCTACAAGAAGGAAGAGTATCGTCTGGAAGGTTCCCGTCTGCTCATGCGTGCCGATGCCGAACTGTACGCCAACGACAAGGACCGCATCGCCTACAACGACATCCTGGATGCCGAAGGCAATGTGATCGTCAAGGCCGGAAAGAAGCTGAACAAGCGCGACTGGAGAAAGATCTCCGGTGCGGGCATTGAATATATCGAAGTTGCTCCCGACTCCCTGAACGGTCTTTTCCTCGGTGAAGACGTGGTGAACGCCGCCACCGGTGAAATCATGGCCGAAGCGGCCGACGAGCTGACGCCCTCCCTGCTCGAACAGATGCTGGAAGCGGGCGTGACCAGCCTTTCCATCCTGCACACCAAGGGCGCCGATACCTCTTCCTCCATCCGCGACACTCTCATGCTCGACAAGACCACGAGCACCGAGAAGGCGCAGGAGGAAATCTACCGTCGTCTGCGTCCGAGCTCCCCGCCCACGCCCGAAATCGCGGCCAGCTACTTCGACAATCTGTTCCGCAACGCGGACTACTACGATCTGTCCGCCGTGGGCCGCTACAAGCTCAACCTGCGCCTCGGTCTCGACACCGACAAGGACGTGCTGACCCTCACCGACGAGGACATCATCACGGCCATCAAGGTGCTTGTGACCATGAAGGACAGCAACGGCGCGCCCGACGATATCGACCATCTGGGCAACCGCCGCGTGCGTCTGGTGGGCGAACTGGTGGAAAACCAGTACCGTATCGGCCTTGTGCGCATGGAACGCGCCATCAAGGAACGCATGAGCATTCAGGAAGTCGCTTCCCTCATGCCGCACGACCTCATCAACCCCAAGCCCGTGGCTGCGGTGCTCAAGGAATTCTTCGGCACCTCCCAGCTGTCGCAGTTCATGGACCAGACCAACTCCCTGTCGGAAGTGACGCACAAGCGCCGTCTTTCCGCTCTGGGCCCCGGCGGTCTGACCCGCGAACGTGCGGGCTTCGAAGTGCGCGACGTTCATACCTCCCACTACGGCCGTATCTGCCCCATTGAAACGCCTGAAGGCCCGAACATCGGTCTTATCGTTTCTCTGACCACCTACGCCAAGGTGAATGAATACGGCTTCATTGAAACGCCCTATCGCGTGGTGCGCGACGGCCGCAAGACCGACGAGATCGTGCATCTCGACGCCTCCTGCGAAAAGGACCAGATCATCGCCCAGGCCAACGCGCCCGTGGACGAAACCGGCCGTTTCATCGAAGAGAACATGACCGTGCGTTCCACCGGCGGCGACGTGCTCATGGCGAGCCGCGACGAAGTCACCCTGCAGGACATTTCGCCCAGCCAGATGGTGTCCATTTCCGCCGCGCTCATTCCCTTCCTCGAACATGACGACGCCAACCGCGCCCTCATGGGTTCGAACATGCAGCGCCAGGCCGTTCCGCTTCTGCGTTCCGAACGTCCTCTGGTGGGCACGGGCATGGAATACGACGTGGCCCGCGACTCCGGCGCCTGCCTGCTTGCGGAAGGCGACGGCGTGGTGCGCTATGCCGACGCCGAGCGCGTCATCGTGGCCTACGACGACCTGTACATGGAAGATCGCGGCGGCGTGCGCAGCTACGACCTTCTGAAGTACCACAAATCGAACCAGAACTCCTGCTTCGGCCAGAAGCCCACCTGCTATCCCGGCCAGAGGGTGAAGAAGAACGACGTTCTGGCCGACGGTCCCGGCATTGAAAACGGCGAACTGGCTCTGGGCAAGAACCTGGTCGTGGCCTTCATGCCCTGGTGCGGTTACAACTACGAAGACGCCGTGCTCATTTCCGAGCGTGCGGTGCGCGACGACATCTACACGTCCATCCACATCGAAGAATTCGAAGTGGCCGCCCGCGACACCAAGCTCGGACCGGAAGAAATCACCCGCGATATTCCCAACGTGGGCGACGACATGCTGCACAACCTGGACGGCAGCGGCGTCATCCGCATCGGCGCTTCCGTGAAGCCCGACGACATTCTCGTGGGCAAGATCACGCCCAAGGGCGAAACGCAGCTTACTCCTGAAGAGAAGCTGCTGCGCGCCATATTCGGCGACAAGGCCCGCGACGTGAAAAACACCTCCCTCAAGGTTCCCCCGGGAATCGAAGGCACCGTCATCGACGTGAAGGTGTTCAACCGCCGTTCCGGCGAGAAGGACGACCGTACCCGTGAAATCGAGGCCTACGAGATCGCGAAGCTCGACCGCAAGGAAGCGGATCATGTCCGCGCCCTGACCGAGCGTACCCGCGAACGTATGCGTCCTCTCATGGAAGGTCAGGTGCTCGCCGTCGCCATTGCCGGCAAGCGCAAGGGCGAAGTGCTGGCCGAAGCCGGCACCGAACTTACCTGGGACGTCATGCTGGAACTGCCCATCAAGCGCCTGGCCGACATCCTGCGCAACAAGGAGATCAACGAGCAGATCACCCACATGCTGGAAGCCTATGACCGCCAGCTCGAAGTGGTGAAGAAGCTTTACGACGCCAAGCGCGAAAAGGCTACGGAAGGCGACGATCTGCCTCCCGGCGTCATCAAGATGGTCAAGGTGCACATCGCCATCAAGCGTAAGCTTTCCGTGGGCGACAAGATGGCCGGCCGTCATGGTAACAAGGGTGTCGTGTCCATGATTCTGCCTGAAGAAGATATGCCCTTCTTCAAGGACGGCCGTCCCGTGGACGTGGTGCTGAACCCCCTGGGCGTGCCTTCCCGAATGAACATCGGCCAGATCATGGAAACGCATCTGGGCTGGGCCGCCAAGGAACTGGGCCGTCAGCTTGCCGAAATGGTGGACAACGGCGTGGCCATGGACAAGCTCCGTGCGGAAGTGAAGGATATCTTCGCCGCCGACCTGCCTGCCGCCCGTGCCGACGGCATGACCATCGACGAACTGGTGGACAGCATGGATGACGATGCGCTCCGCAAGGCCGTGCTCGGCCTGCGCAAGGGCATCATCACCAAGACCCCCGTGTTCGACGGTGCGGAAGAAGACCAGATCTGGTCGTGGCTGGAACGCGCCGGTCTGCCCAACGACGGCAAGACCGTGCTTTACGACGGCCGCACCGGCGAGCCCTTCGCCAACCGCGTGACCACGGGCGTGATGTACTACCTGAAGCTGCATCACCTCGTCGACGAAAAGATCCATGCCCGTTCCACCGGCCCCTACAGCCTGGTGACGCAGCAGCCCCTCGGCGGTAAGGCCCAGTTCGGCGGCCAGCGTCTCGGTGAAATGGAAGTGTGGGCTCTGGAAGGTTACGGCGCTTCGTACCTGCTGCAGGAATTCCTGACGGTGAAGTCCGACGACGTGGCCGGCCGCGTGAAGATGTATGAAAAGATCGTCAAGGGAGACAACTTCCTTGAAGCCGGTCTGCCCGAATCCTTCAATGTTCTGGTCAAGGAACTCATGTCCCTGGGCCTCAATGTGAACCTTGAACAGGAAGAAACGAAGAAGCCCGCCAAGCCCCGCTTCTTTGTGAACACTCCTGTCATTGAAGAATAGCGGGGGAGCTCCCCGCATCCCTCCGGGAGAATTTCCGGTTCCGCGCTCCGGGCGCGGCGGGCGGTTTCCGCCCGAGGGATGCGGGGAGGCTTTTCCTCACCTGCCTCTAGCTCAGGCAAAGATGAATCCAACCCTCTTGCCAGGGAGATATAGATGAGTCTGGACGATCTGTTTACTGTCCGCGACACGGCGGCCTCCTCCAGCGTGTCGAACATCCGCAATCTGAATTCCATTCAGATCACGCTTGCGTCGCCGGAAAACATACGGGAATGGTCGTACGGCGAAGTCAAGAAGCCGGAAACCATCAACTACCGTACCTTCAAGCCCGAACGCGACGGCCTGTTCTGCGCCAAGATCTTCGGCCCCGTGAAGGACTATGAGTGCAATTGCGGCAAGTACAAGCGGATGAAGCACCGCGGCATCGTCTGCGAAAAGTGCGGCGTTGAAGTCATCGCCTCCAAGGTGCGCCGCGAACGCATGGGTCACATCGAGCTTGCCGCGCCCGTGGCCCATATCTGGTTTTTGAAGACCCTTCCCTCCAAGATCGGCACGCTGCTCGACATGACCATGGCCGACCTTGAGAAGGTGCTGTATTTCGACTCCTATGTGGTTCTGGACCCGGGTTCCACCAACCTGAGCCGCATGCAGGTCATTTCCGAAGACCAGTATCTTCAGATCCTGGAACGCTTCGGCGACGAGTCCCTCAAGGTGGGCATGGGTGCCGAAGCCATCCGCGGCCTTCTGGAAGAGCTCGACCTGCCGTCCCTCAAGGTGAAGCTGCGTGAAGAATCGCAGGAAACCAAGAGCCAGACCAAGAAGAAGAAGCTCACCAAGCGCCTGAAGATCGTGGAAGCCTTCCTGGAATCCAACAACAAGCCCGAATGGATGATCCTGGAAGTCATTCCCGTCATTCCGCCGGATCTGCGTCCTCTGGTTCCGCTGGACGGCGGCCGCTTCGCCACCTCCGACCTGAACGACCTGTACCGCCGCGTCATCAACCGCAACAACCGTCTGAAGCGCCTGAAGGAACTCGGCGCGCCGGACATCATCATCCGCAACGAAAAGCGTATGCTTCAGGAAGCGGTGGATGCTCTGTTCGACAACGGTCGCCGCGGCCGCGCCATCACCGGCACCAACGGCCGTCCGCTGAAGTCCCTTTCCGACATGATCAAGGGCAAGCAGGGCCGCTTCCGTCAGAACCTGCTCGGCAAGCGCGTGGACTATTCCGGCCGTTCCGTCATCTGCGTGGGCCCCTCTCTGAAGCTGCATCAGTGCGGTCTGCCCAAGAAGATGGCTCTCGAGCTGTTCAAGCCCTTCATCTATTCCGAACTGGAAAAGAGAGGCTACGCTTCCACCATCAAGAGCGCGAAGAAGATGGTGGAGCGCGAGGAGCTCGTGGTGTGGGATATCCTGGCCGAAGTGGTGCGCGAATACCCCGTGCTGCTGAACCGTGCTCCTACGCTGCACCGTCTGGGCATTCAGGCCTTTGAACCCCTGCTCGTGGAAGGCAAGGCCATCCGTCTGCATCCGCTCGTGTGTACGGCGTACAACGCCGACTTCGACGGCGACCAGATGGCCGTGCATATCCCGCTTTCCGTGGAAGCGCAGATCGAATGCCGCGTGCTGCTCATGAGCACCAACAACATTCTTTCTCCGGCAAACGGCAGCCCCGTCATCATTCCCTCGCAGGACATGGTTCTCGGTCTGTACTACATGACCATGGACCGTTCCTTCTGCAAGGGCGAAGGCATGACCTTCTGCGGTCCCTGGGAAGTGGAAGCCGCCTACGACGCCAAGCAGCTTGACCTGCATGCGCGCATCAAGGTGCGCATGGGTTCCGGCAAGCCCGTGGAAACCACCTGCGGCCGCGTGCTGGTATGGGAACGTCTGCCTCATGTGCTGCCCTTTGAAGAAGTCAACAAGGTGCTCACCAAGAAGGCCATCGGCAAGCTCGTGGGCATCGCCTACAAGGCCGCCGGCATTAAGAACACCGTCATCCTGTGCGACCAGCTGAAGAACATCGGTTACGAGTTCTCCACCCGCGCAGGTATTTCCATCGGCCTGAAGGACATGACCATTCCTTCCCGCAAGAAGGCCATCATTTCCGCTTCGCAGGCGGAAGTGGACGACATCGAGCAGCAGTACCGCAACGGTATCATCACCCGTACGGAAAAGTACAACAAGGTGGTTGACGTGTGGTCGCAGACCTCCACCAACATTTCCAAGGAAATGATGAAGGAGATTTCCGTCGACCATGTGGTGGATCCGAAGACGGGCCGCGAAGCCGACGACACGAGCTTCAACCCCATCTTCATGATGTCCAACTCCGGCGCTCGAGGCAACGCGGACCAGATGAGACAGCTCGGCGGTATGCGCGGTCTGATGGCCAAGCCTTCCGGCGCCATCATCGAAACGCCTATTACCGCGAGCTTCCGTGAAGGCCTCACCGTGCTGCAGTACTTCACCTCCACGCACGGCGCCCGTAAGGGTCTGGCCGATACCGCTCTGAAGACGGCCAACTCCGGTTACCTGACCCGTCGTCTCGTGGACGTGGTGCAGGACGTCATCGTTTCGCAGGAAGACTGCAACACCGTGGACGGCATCGAAATGACCGCTCTGCGCGAAGGGAACGAAATCAAGCTCCCCCTGCGCGACCGCATCATCGGCCGTGTGCTGCTTTACCCGGTCATGCATCCCACCACCAAGGAACTGCTGTTCCCCGCCAACACTCTGGTGGACGAAAAGGTGGCCAACGCGCTGGACGAAGCCGGCGTGGGCACTGTGACCATCCGCTCCGCGCTCACCTGCCAGGCGGAACGCGGCGTGTGCGCCCTGTGCTACGGCCGTGACCTCGCCCGCGGGCATCTCGTCAACGTGGGTGAAACCGTGGGTATCATCGCCGCTCAGTCCATCGGTGAACCCGGCACGCAGCTGACCATGCGTACCTTCCACATCGGCGGTACCGCTTCGGCTCAGGTGGCCAAGTCCAGCTTCGAGGCGCAGAACTCCGGCCGCATCAGCCTGACCCGCGTCAAGGCCGTCATCAACCGCGACGGCGTGGCCATGGTCATCGGCAAGAGCGGTCAGCTCACCATCGTGGACGAACAGGGCCGCGAAGCGGAAAAGTACATCCTGCCCAACGGCGCCCGCCTCTACGTCAATGACGGCGAGGAAGTGGTGAAGGGCAAGATGCTTGCCGAATGGGACCCCTTCAACGAACCCTTCATCACGGAAGTGGACGGTTTCATCCGCTTCAAGGACATCATCGAAGGCAAGACGGTGCAGGAAAAGATGGACGAGGCCACCCGCCAGTCCACCCGCACCATCATGGAATACCGCACCACGAGCTTCCGCCCGGCCATCGACATCACGGCGGAAGACGGCACCATCAAGTCCCGCACGTCGGCGCAGGGCACGGGTTCCATCCCGGCCACCTACACCATGCCGGTGGGCGCCCTCATCATGGTGAAGGACGGCGAGGCCGTGCAGGCCGGTGACATCATCGCCCGTAAGCCCCGTGAAACTTCCAAGACCAAGGATATCGTGGGTGGTCTTCCCCGCGTGGCCGAGCTCTTCGAAGCCCGCAAGCCCAAGGAAATGGCCGTGGTGTCGGAAATCTCCGGCATCGTGGAATACGCGGGCGAATCCAAGGGCAAGAGAAAGCTCATCGTGCGTCCTGAAGTGGGCGAACCCAAGGAATACCTCATTCCCAAGGGCAAGCACATCACCGCGTCCGAAGGCGACTATGTGGAGGCCGGCGAACCCGTGACCGAAGGGCATCCCGAACTGCACGACATTCTGCATACCCGCGGTGAAAAATACCTGGCCCGCTACCTCGTGGACGAAATCCAGGAAGTGTACCGCTTCCAGGGCGTGGGTATCGACGACAAGCACATCGAAGTCATCGTGCGTCAGATGCTGAAGAAGGTGACCATCCTCGATCCGGGGCAGACCACCTTCCTCGTGGGCGAACAGGTGGACAAGGTGGAATTCAAGGAAGAAAACGACAAGGCCATTGCCGAAGGCCGCCAGCCCGCCGTGGCCGAGCCTCTGGTTCTGGGCATCACGCAGGCCTCTCTGAGCTCCCTGTCGTGGGTGGCCGCCGCCTCCTTCCAGGAAACCACCAAGGTGCTCACCGAGGCTTCCCTCAAGGGCAAGCACGACTACCTGCGCGGCCTGAAGGAAAACGTCATCGTGGGTCGCCTTATTCCCGCCGGTACGGGCTACCGCGAATACGTCAATCAGGACATCGAGGTGCCGGACCAGAAGGAACGCCCCAACAAGTACCTGCGCGACCTTGAGGAAAACCCCATCATCGCCCCTGATATCGAAACCGGTATCAACAACGCGATGAACGACTGATCAGCAGGGAGGCTTCTCTCCCGCATTGCATAACAACGAGGCCGGTGCCTTCCCTCCGAAAGGAGCGGCGGGTACCGGCCTCGTTTCGTATGCGCCGCCTTTAGGAACCTGTCTTTCCTTCCCTGTAGCGGTGTTCTGATGTGAAGTCTGGCATGATTTGCCATTCTTCCGTCATGTAGATAATACTTTTTGAAAATATATGTGGGAGGGCGTATCATGGCGCTGTTTCATCATTTTCTTTCCTCTTCAAAGAATGAGGGACCCCGGCTTGTCACTGCGGCGGCCATGTCTTTGTATCTTGAAAAAATGCTTGAAGAAGCAAAGAAAATTATTATCATAGTATCTCCTTATATAAAAATGAATACACGAGTTTATCATATTCTTAAGGGAAAAAGGGAATGTGGTGTCGAGATAAGAATCATATATTGTGAAGATTTTTTGCATGAGGAAGTAGCGTCACAATTGTTTAAAAGAAAAATCTCCATGCAAAATGTTTTCTTACGGAAAACGATATTCTGCTGGGAAGTATGAATTTATACGACTACAGTCAGGTGAATAATGATGAAATGGCGATATATTTCACAAAAAATGAAAATGAAGCTCTTTATTCATCCATAAAAAAGGAAGTATTTAAATTATGTAAGTCGTTCTCAGAGGCTGTGCCGGTAGATGAAAAGAGAAATTCCGGGAAAAGTACAGGACTGGAACCGGGGAAAAAATATGAAAAAGCGGAGCTGGAGAAATACTTTTCCTTTATCGGTGCTTGTCGAGGAGGTATTAATCAGACAAAAAAGGGAAATATCGTTCTTTTCATGACGTCATTCAGTAAATATGTAAATGAGGAAAAGGACGGCATCATTTATTATATGGGACAGAATACGGGGACACCGGAACAGCTGCTGAAATATGGAAACAAGGCTCTATACGATTCTTTTGCTTATGGAATAGGGCGTATTTTTTTATTTAAAGATGATGTCTTTCAAGGCGAATATGTTATCTGCAGGAAACCGTATCAGGAAAAGGGAAAGTGGTATTTTCCTCTAACCCTCAGTTTCAGAAGGTAGTTTTTTCGACGCGAGGGGCTGATTTTGTAATGCAGGCATCAAGAGTATGTTTCACCATTTCCTCAGCTGGAGCTCCGACGGGGAGACCTGTCGGAAATTGATGATGTTTCCGGCGCGGCAGGGCTTGACCTTCATAATGCTTATGAGTAAAAAATAGGTAAGACGTCTTACCTATATTGAGGAAGATGTATGAAAGTTCTCATTCAGGAGATTCGTCAGCGGATTCTTGATCTGATCGATCGCTTTGAAAGCGACAAGGGCAGGCTGCCTCCGGAAGACGACCTCAAGGACATGCTGGGAGTAAGCAGACCCACGGTACGCGAAGCTCTGGCGGTTCTTTGTCACGAAGGAGTGATTTCCAAGCGGCACGGCGTGGGCAACGTCATCCAGTACAGCGTGCTTCATACGCCTATGCGCTTCGAGGCACAGCGTGACTTCAAGGCCATGCTGAGGGAAGGCGGCCATACGGTGAGGACCGTCCGGGAGGTTCCTTTTCCCGCCCGTGGTGATTCACTGGTGGAGCAGGAAGATTTTCCCGTGAAGTGTTCCCTGCCGAGTCCCCGGCTTTTGCAGAAGACCGTTCATTATCAGGATGAGCGTCCGGCGGTGCTGACCTATAATTTTTTTGAAGCCAGGGAGGTGGACGACAGTTCCGTGTTTTCGGAAATGGGATATGCCGAGCTTGTGGAGCATCTTTCAGGCGAGAGGCTGTCACATAAGCTCATGGCGTTTATCCCGTGGGTCATGGAAAAAACGCTTTCCGAAGCATTCGGTCTTCCCGAAGGAACGCCCGTGCTTTTGTGGCATGAAAGAAATTTCAGTCTGCAGGATAGGCTTATCTGTGAAAGCGTGGTCTTTTTTAATCCGCAAGTGGTGACACTGCATTCTTTCCACCGCTGGTCCTAGAAGAGGCTCTGCCGCAGGAGCAGGGCAGGGCGGCAAACGGTTTGCAGTGGGTTGAACCGTACAGGAGAGGTTATGCTTCAGGAAAAGTTCGGCATGAAAAAATGCCTGTCCGTTCTGCTTGCCTTCATCATGCTCGCGTACGCTTCGCTCGCGTCCGCCGCAGGGTATCCCGAAAAGCCCGTGACGGTATGGCATCCCTTCGCTCCCCGTGTCTCCTATGATACTATAGGGGAATATTACAGCACGGAAATGGAAAAGATGCTCGGGCAGCCTTTCGTCATGAAGCACGGTTTGAAGGGCGAGGCCGCCCGGCAGACACTTCAGGCCCCTGCGGACGGATATCATATTTTTTATGCAGGCATGGGACCGTTGGCCCTCGGGCCTCTGATGGAGCATGTGGATTTTACGCTTGAGGATTTCCGTCCCATCGGGCGTGTGACGTTGCTGCCCATAGTGCTGTTTGCCGGTAAGAACGCGCCGTTTTCCACCTATGAGGGGTTTGTCGAGTATGCCAAGGCCCATCCCGGAAAGGTGCGCATCGCCATTACCAACAAGCCGAGTTCTCTTCAGATCGGTATGACGTATTTCATCAGGAAGCATACGGATCTGGATGTGCAGCTTCTGGAGCAGAGCAGCCCCAAGGAAGCGGCGGAATGGCTGCTCGACGGGCGTGTGGATATGCTCCTCACCCATCCGCCGGATGCCGAGCGCTGGGTGAAAAGCGGCGACTTCGTTCCTCTGGCCACGTTTGCCGGAAAGAGACTGCCCGTTTATCCTGATGTCCCTACCATGAGGGAGCTGGGGTACGACTGGGAGCAGACCAGTTGGAGAGCTCTCATGGTACGTCGCGATACGCCCGAAGACGTGGTGCGGATACTGGAAGAGGCTTCGGCAAAGATCTATGCATCCGAAGGCGCTCAGAACGCGGTGAGAAACTGGGAAACCATTGCCTGGATGGGATCGGAGGAAACGGAAGCGTTTCTTTATCAGGAAGTGGAACGCTATAAGAAGATGGCAGCGGAACTCGGTATGTTGATACGGCGTTGATCCCGGTCGTAAGTCTGGACGAACCGGGCGTTCCCGAATACGGCCCCTCCGGTCATCATGCATGGCGGAGGGGCTTTGTTTTCAGCTTGTGCAGGAGAGAAGCGTAACAGTCGAGTTTTCTTGGAGAATATCCGCATTTCGGAAAGATGGTGACGACGTGCCTGCGCGATTGGGCCTGAGTTGACAGCATACGCGCATATCCGTATCTCCATGAATGCGCCCGCAGCACGATCTGGACGTTCGTTGCCGGGCGCTTTTTTCATGGAGGGAGGCAGAAGATGGAGGAAGAGAAGGGCATTCTTGCAGGCGGAACCCTGAAGGCCATATTCAACCGTAATTTCAATGTGGTGGCCGTCATCAATCTGCTTGTCATGACGGCCTATTACATGATTTTCGTCACCGGTACGCTCTATGTGCGCGAATCCTACGGCGCAAGCCTGAGCGTAGCGGGCTTTTCCAGCGGAATCATGGTCATAGGCTGCCTTTCCGGGCGCTTCGTCGCAGGGAGTCTGCTTTCCCTGTTCGGCTGCCGCAGCATTCTTCTTGCCGGTCTCCTGCTCTATGTCGGAAGCGTGGCCTCCTTTTTCCTTGCAGGTTCGCTCCCGCTTCTTTTTCTTCAGCGTCTTTTCACCGGTATTGCCGTAGGAGTGACGGGTACGGCCACGGGTACCATTGTGGCCTATGTCGTGCCGCGGCAGTACCACGGACTCGGCATTAGCCTTTTCACCATGAGTGCGGCGCTCGCGCTTGCGGCGGGACCTTTTCTCGGCATCACGCTCATCCGCAGCGCGGATTATGCCGCCGTGGTGTGGACGGCGCTTGTTGCCGGTGCAGGTTCCGTAGCGGCCTTCTGCGCGCTTCAGGCCATGCCCTCCATGCTGAAGAAGCACCGTTCCATGACGGATCTGTACAGCTATATCGACCCTCGCGTTGTCCGCTTTTCTCTGGTGGCTCTGGTTGCCTGCCTGGGCTATGGGTGCGTGCAGGCCTTCCTTACCGCCTTTGCGGAAGAAAAGGGGCTCACCTGGGCCGCGGGTGTGTTCTTTCTTGTGTATGCCGCCGCAGCGCTGGGTACGCGTCCCTTCAGCGGGCATATTCTCGATCATTACGGGGAAAACGTGGTCTTTTACCCCGCGCTGCTTCTCATGGCCATGGCCATGACGCTGCTTGCCACGGCGGAGACGAGTGCTGAGTTTCTTTTTGTCGCGCTTCTTCTCGGTGCGGGCTTCGGCAATTTTCAGTCCGCCGGGCAGGCTGTTTCGCTGACGCTGGTCACACGTTCGCGTTTTGCCCAGGCAACCACCACATTCTTTCTTTTTTTCGATCTCGGCATAGGGCTGGGACCGTATCTCTTCGGTTTTCTCGTGCCGATGGCAGGGTATGAAGGCATGTTCCTTGCGCTTGCCGCAACGGCCCTTGCCTCCGCATGTCTGTACTGGTTCGAGCACGGCAGGTTCCACGGACGCCGCGGAAACGGCCGCAGGCGCTGATGTGCCGCGAGTTTTTTGTTTCCGCCATTCCTTCCCCTGTTTTTTGTGAAATCACTTATGGCAGGGCTTCAGAAGCGTTTTTGAGCATGCTCCGGGAGGATGATGCGTGAGTCTCCGCGGTGTCTGGTATCGTCTGCTCCGGTGAAGGAGAAGGGGATGCGCGGGAAGCGGCGGAGCCGCAGTGCTTCCGTTTTCGTGCCCGGGGCGCTGCCGCGGCGGTTATGCCGATTTTTCAAGATCCGGTCGGAATTTTCTACGCAAAATGCCCGCGCCTTTTACAACGACGCGGGCATTTTCATGAATCGGCGGGGAGTCGGAACTCCCGTGCTGATTAATAGGAGTGTTCGTCCTTCAGGGTTTCCTTCGTCACCTTGTGGGCGAAGGTCCAGTAAACCCAGGCCTGATAGGCAAGAACCACGGGCACGGCGCAGAGGGTGACCGTGAGCATGATCTTCAGGGTAAGGGGACTGGAGGCGCCGTTGAAGATGGTGATGCTGTAGGCCGGATCAATGCTGGAAAGAATGATGCCGGGATACATGCCGAACACGCCGAAGAAGGTGAGACCCAGGATGAACAGGGCGCTGCATATCCAGGCGATGAGGGTGCTGGAGTGCAGGCAGAGGCGGCTGGCCACGAGACCGATGACGGCAAGGGCAAGGGCCGCGTAGGCGGCGGGATGCTGAGCCAGACGGTCGAAGCTTTCGGTATAGTGCCCGGTGAGCGCGAGGAACACGAGCACCATGGAAAGCAGCAGGGGCCAGAGCACTCTGGCGGCCTTGAAGGCCTTGACCTGAAGGTTGCCTTCGGACTTGAGTTCCAGCCAGAGCGCGCCGTGATAGCAGAACATGATGACGAAGAGCACGCCGCCGGCAAGGCCGTAGGGGTTCAGGAGCTTGAGGATGTTGCCGTGGTACACGCCGTTTCCGTCGATGGGAATGCCCATGAAGAGGTTGGCGAAGGCCACGCCGAGCAGCAGAGCGGGCAGGAAGCTCCCCAGAGTCATGCACACGTCCCAGCTGAAGATCCAGGTGCAGGAATCGCCCTTGCCGCGGAATTCGAAGGCCACGGCCCGGAAGATGAGGCAGAACAGCAGGATGAGCAGGGGCGCATACAGCGCGCTGAACATGACGGCGTAGGCGTTGGGGAAGGCCGCGAAGGTCACGCCGCCCGCAGTGATGAGCCACACTTCGTTGCCGTCCCAGTAGGGACCCTGAGCATTGTAGATGACGCGGCGTTCATGGTCGTTGGAGGCCAGGAAGGGCATGAGGCTGCCCATGCCGAGGTCGAAGCCGTCGAGAATGAAGTACACGGCCCAGAGGAGCGTCCAGAGGAAGAACCAGATTGTTTCCATGTTACGCCTCCTGAGCGGGCTTGGCGGGTTCGGGGCCCTTGCGGGAGTTGGTGTACAGAAGCCAGATGTCTATCAGACCGAGCAGCGTGTAGATGGCCAGGAAGGCGATGACGGAAAGCAGCACCGAGCTGGTGGGCACGGGAGACACCGCATCCGAGGTACGCATGAGGTTGTAGACGATCCAGGGCTGACGGCCCACTTCCGCCACAGTCCAGCCGAACATGATGGTGATGTAGGGCAGGGGAATCATCCAGGGCAGGATTCTGGCAAGGCGCGTGTCGGAAGCGATGTCCTTGCGGCGCCACCAGGCCCAGGCAGCCACGAAGATGAACAGACAGCCCATGGCCACCATGATGCGGAAGGAAAGGAAGGTGGGCAGAACGGGAGGAATGTCTTCCTTGGCGAAGTCGCTCAGGCCCTTGACCTCGGCGTTCACGTCGTTGAAGGCGATGAAGCTCATGAGGCCGGGAATGGGCAGGGCTTCGACAAGATTGCGGCCGTTTTCCTGATCGGGCCAGGCCAGAAGATACATGGGAGCTCTGGTCTGCGTGGTCCAGTGCGATTCCATGGCGGCCATCTTCGCGGGCTGATACCGGGCCACGTTCATACCCTGCTGATGACCGGCCACGCCCACGAGAAGGGCCATGATGAGGGTGAAGGGCGCCGCGATGCGCACGGCCTTGGTGAAGAGAGCCACTTCGTTCCTGCGGGCGAGATGCCATGCGGCGACACCGAGCACGAAGAAGCCGCCGAGCATCCAGGCAGAGGAAACGGTGTGGAAATATTCACCCCAGGCGTAGGGGTTGGAAACGACGGCGAAGAAGTCGTCGAGTTCCGCGCGGCCGTTGCGGATGACATAGCCCACGGGGTGCTGCATGAAGCCGTTGGCAAGGATGATCCACAGCGCGGAGATGTTGCCCGCAATGGCCACCATCCAGATGGCGAAGCAGTGCACCTTCTTGTTCACCTTTTCCCAGCCGAAGGTCCACACGGCCACGAAGGTGGATTCGAGGAAGAAGGCCACCGTGGCTTCAATGGCCAGAAGCGAACCGAAAATGTCGCCCACATAGGCGGAGTAGCGCGACCAGTTGGTGCCGAACTGGAATTCGAGCGTGATGCCGGTCACCACGCCGAGAACGAAGTTGATGAGGAAGAGTTTGCCCAGGAATTTGACCATTCTCTTGTAGTCCTCGTCTCCCGTGCGCACATAGAGCGTTTCCATGATGGCGAGCAGGATGGAAAGCCCCAGAGTGAGGGGAACGAAGATGAAGTGGAAGAAAACGGTCATGGCAAACTGGAGGCGGGAAAGGAGGATGAGATCCATGCTGAACTCCTTGGTGCTTTCTGGCGCATCCAGATGTGCGGCCTGTGCGTCGGCCGAAGCGGTGTTGTTTCGTGGTGCCGGGCGGAGGCGGGAAGGCTCGCCTTCCGAAGCGTTCCGCCCGAAGCGCGTACCCGCCGGCCGGGAGCCGGCGGGCGCGCGTCAGGCTTCAGGCGATCAGGCGCCGCACTTTTCCTTCAGGGCGCGGGCCACGGCGGCGCCGAGTTCACGGCACCTGGCGAGGTCTTCTTCCTGGGGATTGAAGTAGCACTTGAGCGGTTCGCCTACGAGTTCGACCTTCATTTCGGCAAGGGCGTCGGCCATCATCTTGGGGGCTTCGCCGGACCAGCCGTAGGTGCCGAAGGTGGCGCCCACGAGGTTCTGGGGACGCAGGCCCTTCACATGGGCAAGGCACGCCATCATGTTGACCATGGGCATGTTGTTGCGCGTGGCGGAACCGAGGATGAGGGCGCCGCTGTCGGCCAGTTCGGTCATCACGTCGCTGCAGTGGCTGTTCTGGAGGTTCACGAGCACATAGGGCACGTTTTCCGCTTCCAGGCCGTCGGCCACGGCTTCGGCCATCTTGGTGGTGCCGTTCCACATGCTTTCATAGGCGATGACGGCGCGAAGCTGAGGCTTCTGTTCGGCAAAGGCCCTGTAGGAGTCGATGACGAACTTCACGTCTTCGGGGGTGCGGAAAATGAGGCCGTGGTCGGGAGCGATGATGTCGAAGGCAAGGCCGAGATCGCCCACGCGCTTCAGGGTCTTGAGCACCTGGGGCGAGTAGGGCAGCACGATGTTGTAGTAGTAGCGCTTCATGGAATCATAAAGCACGGTGCGGTCGCATTCATCCGCGAAACGGAAGGAGCTTGCGATGTTCTGGCCGAAGGCGTCGTTGCTGAAGAGCACCTTGTCTTCTTCAAGATAGGATACCATGCTGTCGGGCCAGTGCAGCATACGGGTTTCCAGGAAGGTGATGTTGCGCTTGCCGATGTTCAGGCGGTCGCCGTCCTTGACGATCTCGATGGGCCACCCTTCGGTATTATAGATGTTGGTCATGGACTTGTAGCCCATGGGGGAACAGAAGATCTTTTCCGGCTTGCACAGCTTCACGATACGGGGAAGCGCGCCGGAATGGTCCTGTTCCAGGTGATTGCACACGATGTAGTCGATGCTTTCCGGATCGGTGATTTCGGAAATGTGTTTCACCAGCGTTTCGAATTCGTGGGCGTTCACGGTATCGAAGAGCACCTTCTTTTCGTCGCACACAAGGTAGGCGTTGTAGGTGCTGCCCTCGGGAGAGCGGCTGTAGTGGTGGAAGTTGCGGATGTCGAAGTCGACGGCGCCGACCCAGTAAATGTCCTTCTTCAGTTCGACAGGTCTCATCTTTTCCTCGGTTTGGCTAAAACAAAAAAGCGGGAAGCCTTCTTTCGAAGGCTGCCCGCACACGGATGTGTCGGAAATTATTCGGCCTCAAAATCGGCCTTGGAAGCGCCGCAGACGGGGCAGACCCAGTCTTCGGGGATGTCTTCAAAGGCGGTGCCGGGAGCGATGCCGGAATCGGGATCGCCGACGGCGGGGTCGTATTCATAACCGCAGACATTGCAGGTGTACTTTTTCATGGGATGTTCTCCTTGGTTGCGGCTCAGCGCCAGGTTTCCATGTTGCAGTGTTTTACTCTGTCGTGCTCTTCCGCGCGCTTGCCGTTGTTGAAGCGGTCGGTCGTGCCTACAAGGTAGCCGGTGATGCGGCGGATGCGTTCGAACTTCACGCCGGTTCCGGCAAGTTCCTCCAGCCGGGAGGTGGAGGAGGACTTGCAGTGTATCATGAACGTGTGCCCCCGCTACGCGAGCTTCTTGAACATTTTCTTGCTCGCGCCGCACACGGGGCAGTGCCAGTCGTCGGGAAGATCCTCAAAGGAGGTTCCCGCGGGAATCCTGCCCTTGCGGTCGCCCTTGTCGGGGCGGTAGATATAGCCGCAGTTGCCCACCTGGCACTGCCACATGGCCATATCGCTTTCCGCCTTTTCCGCTTCGCCTTCCTCGGCTTCGAAATCGACCTTGGAAGCGCCGCAGACGGGGCAGACCCAGTCTTCGGGGATATCTTCGAAGGCGGTGCCGGGAGCGATGCCGGAATCGGGGTCGCCCACGGCGGGATCATATTCCCAGCGGCAGAGGCTGCAGACGTACTTCTTCATGACTATCCCTCGAAGGAGGCCTTCCACAGGCCGTGCTTGTTGCAGAATTCGCGGGCGGTGACCTTGTCGGCCTTCACGCAGAATTCGGCTTCGGGAGCGTCGCCGGGGTTAAGGAAGGCGAAGTAGGAAACGCCGTCGGCGAGAAGTTCGATCCATTCGATGTAGTGGTCTTCCGCCATGGGATGGGCGGCGGAACCGACCTTCACCTTATAGCCGTTTTCCGTCTTTTCAATGACGGGGACATGCTTTTCGCTCGCGCCGTCGGTGGAACCTTCGCGCATGAGCTTCATGGGTTCGCCGCAGCAGACGAGGGGAGCGGCGCCGCCGTGAAGAACTTCAACAATGTTTCCGCAGTGTTTGCACTGATATACTTCAAATCTTGCAGGCATGGTGCGTCTCCTGGTAGAATGATGTTTGATGCAGGTGTCGGGGCTTGCCCCGTTACGGAAATAAATAATAATTATTCTTGATAAGAAGTCAAGCAAATTTTCCGAAGGGGAGAAGAGGTCCGGGAAAAGTTCCTTCAGAAAATCGGTGCGGCTTCCGGCGGAAAGGCAGGTGAGGCCGGAGCACAATACCTTAATATCCTTTGCCTATTCAGGTATGGGAAGGCAGGGGAGGAGCAGCTCCCTCCGGCGGGAGCCGGGCGGGCTTTTCGGGAAATACCCTGATTACGGGCTGGAAAAACAAAAAGATATGTGTTAAAAGATTTCCCGCCAAAAATTTCCCGCTCCTGTTCTCTTGGCTATTGCCAGGAAATACGATACACAGTCCCGGACTGCCATGAAAGTATATCGCGATTATTATTTTCTTAAGGCCAAAGAGGAACATTACCCTGCCCGTTCCGTGTACAAGCTCAAGGAAATGGACAGGGCTTTCCGCCTTTTCAGGCCCGGCATGAAGGTGCTGGATCTGGGCGCGGCTCCCGGTTCGTGGTCGCTCTATGCCGCGGAACGGGTGGGCGAAAAGGGGCTTGTGCTTTCCTGCGATCTTCAGAGCACGGATACGGCCTTCCCCCCGAACGTGACCTTCCTTCAGGAAAACGTGTTCGAGCGTACGCCGGAGTTCGAGGCTCTGCTCGAGCAGAAGGGGCCGTTCGACATGGTCATCAGCGATATGGCTCCCCGTACCACGGGGACGAAGTTCACCGATCAGGCGCGTTCTCTGGAACTGTGCCTGGAGGCCGTGGAAGTGGCCGACCGCTATTTGAAGCCCGGCGGCGGCTTCATCGCCAAGATTTTCATGGGGCCGGATTTTCAGGAGCTGGCAAAGGCGCTCCGCGCGCGCTTTACCACGGTAAAAACATTCAAACCCAAGAGTTCCCGGGCCGAAAGCAAGGAAATTTTTGAAGTCGGCATGGGGTTCAAGGGGCCTGTTCAAGGGTAAACACTTTTTTGTTCGGAGGCATACATGTCGGGACATAACAAATGGGCAAACATCAGACTTCGCAAGGGCGCTCAGGACGCCAAGCGAGGCAAGGCTTTCACCAAGGCCGCCAAGGAAATCATCATCGCCGCCAAGAGCGGTGGGGACCCTGCCGGCAATGCCCGTCTGCGTTCCGCCATCGCGGCCGCCAAGGCTGTGAACCTGCCCAAGGATAAGATTGAAGCCGCCATCCGCAAGGGTACCGGCCAGGACGCCGGCGGCGATCTCAGCGAAATCATGTACGAAGGCTACGGCTCCGGCGGCGTGGCCATCATTGTGGAAACCGCCACCGACAACAAGAACCGTACCGTGGCCGAAGTGCGTCACGTCTTCACCAAGTACGGCGGAGCCATGGGCGAAAGCGGCTCCGTGGCCTTCCAGTTCGACCGCATGGGCGTCATCACCCTGGACAAGGAAAAGTATGCCGATGAAGAGACCGTGATGAACATGGTGCTCGAAGCCGGCGCCGACGACGTGCAGGACAACGACGATACCTGGGAAGTGCGTACCTCCATGACCGACTTCAATACCGTGCGTGAAACGCTGGAAGGTCAGGGCGTGGAAATGATGGAAGCGCAGCTTGCCATGGTGCCCCGTATGCTGGTGCCCGTGGACGCGGAAGCCGCCAAGAAGCTGGTGCGCCTCACCGACGCGCTGGAAGAACTCGACGACGTGCAGAACGTGTACACCAACGCCGACTTCCCCGAAGATTTCGATCCCGAAGCGTAAGTTTCCGGGAACGGTTTTCCAGGGCCTCCTTTCCTCTGGGGAAAGGGGGCCTTTTTTCATGCCTGAATTGCGGGAAGCGGGAAAACGTGCCGTCCGTGGAGCGGAAGACGGGCATGACGGAAAACGTCTTCCGGCAGCCGCTCCGGCCGTGCGCGGGAAAAGGCGCATTCCATGGGGAAGGTGCTTCTTTCCCGGAATGCGGGGGGGGCTGGTGCTCTCCTGCGGTTGCCGTGCCCCTCACGGCTTCTTCATGGAAGGGGACTTTTCAGGGATGCCGTTTTTTGGGGGGCATTCCGGGAGAGAAGAAGTCCTGGAACGGGGACAGGTTCCGGCATGGGGCTGCTGCGTACGGTTCGGCCTCGAAGCGGTTCCGCCCCGTACGGCCAAATGCCGCGATATCCAGTCATGACGCGTTGAAATCAAGCGCGTCCGCATAGATCATTTTCTTGGTCATGCCGCCGTCGACCAGAAGGTTTGCCCCGTTGATGAAGTCGCTGGACGGTTCGCACAGAAACAGGCAGGCATACAGGATGTCTTCCGGCTTTCCGACGCGGCCGGACGGGTGCTGCTCATGGTCGATTCTGGTCAGCTGTTCGTAATCCTCCACCTGAATCCATCCGGGGCTGACGGCGTTGACCGTAATGCCGGTGTTGGACAGGGAAACGCAGAGACTGTTGGTGAGCGAGACCAGCCCGCCTTTGGAAGCGCCGTAGGCTTCCCAGCCCGCTTCGTTCTGATGGAATCGCGTGGACGCGATGTTGATGATCCGGCCGTACGCGCCGGGGCTGTGCTGTGCGATGAATTCCCTGCAGCAGAGGAAGGCCCCCCTCAGGTTCGTTCGTATCACCCAGTCGAATTCCTGCGGGGTCAGTTCGAAAACGGGCTTGTGGAATTTGCTGACGGCTCCGTTGTTGATGAGCACATGGATTTCTCCGTGCTGCTTTATGATGGACTGAAAGCACTGGTGAATCTGGGATTCGTCCTCGAGGTCCATCGGAAGAAAGCGGATATGTTCCTCCGTAAAGGTCGTGTTCTTTTTGTCCAGTGCGAAAACTTCATAGCCTGCGGCGGCAAAACCCGTTGCCAGACGGCGACCGATGCCGGAGGCTCCCCCGGTGATGACGACTCGTTTCATGGATGTTCCTCATGGATGTCCGGGCTGCGCATCGTCGCCCGTGATGATGGTTGTCGTTCCGCTTTTTGGGGGATGGCCGCTGCATGGCGGGAAGAAGCGGCGAACCTGGCGGCGCCGGAACAATTACCTGCGGAAAGGGGAACTGCCGTGTTCCCTCATGCGGCGTCGTTTGCGGAGAAAACAGCATGGAGCATGGCGGAGATGCCTGACTGCACACATCCTGTGCCGGCACTATATACGCCTTTGCTCGCTGCAACAAGCGCGCACGGCTATGCGGAAGGACAAGGACTTTTTCCGGGAAGGAGATGTGGAAATCAGGCGCGTGGGCGTGGGAAAGGCGCGCCTGAACGGACCGGAGAGAAGGGGAAACGTTTGTTCTGAACAGCCCCATCCGCCATGGAACACGGCGTTTTCGTTCCTTCATGCGGCGGATGTTGCAGATAGCGCTCCCCCTCGTCCGTCATCTCGGGGCTGGAGACCGACGGGATGCTCCTGCGTGCCGGCTGTGCGGAAGCTTCCCCTGCGTGTGGAATACGACATGACGGAGAAAGGACGTACCGGAACAGATTCTGGTGCGGATGGGCGGGGAAGAAGGGAAGGGGGCGTTTTGAGCGCCCGGTCCCCGGGGGACGGAACGGCATGTTCCGCGTCTGTTAAACAGGAAGGGCCGCGCCTTGCGGCACGGCCCCGGAATTCAGGCTTTCACCTTTTCTGTCATCTTACATGAAGAAGAGGAAGGTGACGAGGGCGAAGAGCGGGCAGAGGATACCTACGGACCAGGCCATGTAGCCGAAGAAGCTGGGCATCTTGACGCCCTGTTCTTCGGAGATGGCCTTCACCATGAAGTTCGGCGCGTTGCCGATGTAGGTGTTGGCGCCCATGAACACCGCGCCCGCGGAGATGGCGGCGAGCACTTCGCCGTCGGCCATGAGCTGGGCGGCGTCGCCGCCGGCGGTGTTGAAGAACACGAGATAGGTGGGAGCGTTGTCGAGGAAGGAGGAGAGCAGACCGGTCATCCAGAAGAACATGGAGGTCACATGATGGCCTTCGGAATCGGTGGTCAGGTTCACCACGGAGGCGAGAGCGCCGTCGGAACCGGCCTTGAGGATGGCGATGGCGGGAATCATGCTGAGGAAGATGCCGATGAACAGCTTGGCCACTTCTTCAATGGGAGCCCAGGTGAAGTTGTTGCGGGTACGGCAGCCCATGTCGGTGGTCTTCCAGGAAGCCACGGCGATCACGATGTAGAGGATGTCGCGCACCACGTTCTGCAGTTCCATGGGAACGCCGAAGATGTGGAAGGTGGGACCGGTCCACTGGCCGGAAAGCAGGGTGTTGGCCACGATGCAGGCCAGGAACACGAAGTTGATGCAGCCTTCGAAGCCGAGCTTTTCCTTGGAGTTCGCGGCGTCGGCGGGGATGGGGCTGCCTTCCTTCTTGAAGAGCACGGTATCGATTGCGAAGTAGAGGGCGAGCAGGATGACGGAGAGCAGCAGGGTCTTCGTGAACAGATGCACGGTGGTCCAGAAGAAGCTCACGCCCTTGAGGAAGCCGAGGAACAGGGGCGGATCGCCCAGAGGAGTCAGAGAGCCGCCGATGTTGGCCACGAGGAAGATGAAGAACACCACCTGATGCACACGGTACTTGCGGTGGGCGTTGGCGCGCAGCAGCGGACGGATGAGGAGCATGGCGGCTCCGGTGGTGCCCATCCAGCTGGCCAGAATGGTACCCACGGCCAGAATGGCGGTGTTCACGATGGGAGTGCCCACGAGGGTGCCCTTGAGGCGGATGCCGCCGGCCACGGTGAACAGGGCGAGCAGCAGCAGGATGAAGGGCACATATTCCAGCAGCACGCTTTCGGCGGCCAGGAAGAAGGCGTTGCCGAAGCCGAAGGTGAAGGCGCAGGGCAGCAGGAAGGCCAGGCCCCAGAACGCGGCCACCTTGCCGAAGTTATGTTCCCAGAAGTGGGGTACGGCCAGAGGGCAGATGGCTATGGAAAGCAGCATGCAGACAAAGGGCACGACCCACATGATGGAAAGATCGTTGGGAAGCTGGAAATGTCCTTCGGCGAAGCACAGGCTGGGCACGAGCAGCATCGCCAGAAGGAGAGCGGAAATGAATTTGAAACGGTGCATCCACGGACTCCTTTCGGGAAAAGATAGAATTAGGTTTTCTTCTATCCAAAAAAAGGCGTTCCATCAAGAACTTTAGGCGCGGCATGGCGCTGAAAGCTTGACGCGGCGCGGTTTTTGAGGGCATTTCAGAAGAAAAAACGCAACAAGGAGCGCCTCATGCAGCAGATGCCCAATGTCCTTACCATAGCCGGTTCCGATTCCGGCGGAGGCGCCGGCATACAGGCCGACCTGAAAACCATGACCATGATGCGCACGTTCGGCATGAGCGTGATCACGGCCCTTACCGCGCAGAACGGACTCGGCGTGACGGGGATTCATGCACCGGAGCCGGAATTCGTGGCGCTTCAGCTTACCACCGTTCTTGACGGATTTTCGGTGGATGCGGCCAAAACGGGCATGATGTTCAATGCGGGCATCATTCATGCCGTGGCCGATATTCTGGATACGCAGAGCTTTCCGCTGGTGGTGGACCCGGTGTGCGTGAGCACGAGCGGCCACAGACTCATGGAGGAAAACGGCATAGACGCCCTGAAGCAGAGGCTCATGCCCCGCGCGGCGCTCTTTACGCCCAACAGGCCGGAAGCGGAGCTGTTTTCGGGAATGAGGATAGAAAGCGATAAGGATATCATCGAGGCCGGAACGCGCCTTCTCGACATGGGGGCGCAGGCCGTGCTCATGAAGGGCGGGCATTGCGAAGGCTCTCCCGTGTTCGTTACCGACTGGCTTCTGGAAAAGGGGCGTGAACCCGTGGCGCTGCGTCAGCCGCATGTGGATACTCAGAACAGCCACGGTACGGGCTGCACCCTTTCGGCGGGCATCGCCGCGCAGCTTGCCCTCGGGATGCCGCTGCGCGTGGCCGTGACGCGGGCGCAGGAATTTCTGAATCTCGCCCTCAGGCACAGCTTTGCTCCGGGCAGGGGGCACGGCCCCTGCAACCATATGGCGGGGCTGAAATAACCGGGCAACGACGCCCCGTGAGGCGGGCTTTTTCCCGCAGGCTTTTCCGACGCCGCGCTCCGCATTTTCGGGGGCGGCGTTTTTTCATGCCTTTCTGACGCAGGCGCACGATGAAAAAGCGTTTTTTCATCCCCGGGCCGGGCTTTTTTGCGGGGAGCGCAGGATGAGCACGGACGGCCGTGTCAGGGAAAGGGCGTCGCCGGCAATTCCCGCATACGGCAGACGGGCGTGCCGCTGCCGGGGAGAAGCCCCGGGGGCTGCGCGCGGCCGCGGGAAGGTCTCCCGGGGCGGGACTCCAGTTCGCGGGCGGAGTTCCGGCAGAGGGAAAGGCCCTCAGCTCAGCCTGTTGCGGAAGAGCCAGCCCGCGAGCGGAAGCGTAACGGCGGCCACGCCGAGCATGGGCACGAAGTTTCCGGCAATGTCGGCAAGGGTTGCGCCTTCAAGATACACGCCCCGCACGCAGACGAGGGCGAAACGCAGGGGGTTGGCGTAAGTGGCGATCTGCAGCGCCTCCGGCATGGCGCTTACCGGCGTGGCGAGGCCGGAAAGCAGCACCATGGGCAGCAGCGTGACGAAGCAGTACACGAGAGCCTGCTGCATGTTCAGGGATATTGCAGAGATGCACAGGCCTATTCCGGCACAGCTCAGGGTGAACACACAGAGGGAGATGTAAAGATCGGCAAAGCTTCCTGCAAAGGGAATGTGGAACCAGTACAGGCAGATGGCCAGAATGAACGTGGCCTGGGCCAGCCCCACCACGATGGGGGGAATGGCCTTGCCGATGAGGATTTCCCACGGGGAAAGGGGCGTGACCAGCATCTGGTCGAAGGTGCCCTGTTCCCTCTCTCTTGCCACGGACAGCGCGGCGAGCACCATGATCTGGATGATGCTGAGCGAACCCAGCATACCGGGCATGATGTTCCAGCGCGTTTCGAGCTGCGGGTTGAACCAGGCGCGCATGATGAGGCTTGCCGGAGTCGCGCTGCCGAGGCGCGCGTTCCATTCCGCCACTATCTGGGCCACATAGCCCTGAGCCATGGCTGCGGTGGTGGAGTTTCTTCCGTCGAGGATGACCTGGATGTCGGCGTTTCGACCGGAGAGAATGCGGTCGGCGAAATCGGGGCCTATGTTCAGGGCGAGCAGCGCTTTTCCGTCGTAAATCCATTCTTCCGCCTCGGCGGTGCTTGAGAGCGTGGCCTGACGGACGAATTTTTCCGTGCCGTCCAGGCGGGCGGCAAGGTCGCGGGAAAGGGCGCTGCGGCTCTGATCGCAGATGACGTAGGGGATGTAGTTGAGATCGTAGGTGGCCGCATAGCCGAAAATGAAGGACTGTATGACCACCGGAATGATGAGTACCAGACGGTTGGCCGGGTCCTTGAAGATGATGAGCAGCTCCTTGATGCAGAGACTGCGCAGTCTTCGGAGAAGAAGCAGAATATGCATGGCTCAGTCCAGTTTCTTGCGTGTGAAGCGTATGGCGACGCCCATGAACAGCACGGCATAGCAGAGCAGGGCCGCCGAATCGCGCAGAAGGATGGAGGCGTTGTTTCCGGCGAGAAAGAGCGTTTTTAAAAGTTCCATGTAATAGGTGGCGGGCAGGATGTTGCCCACGATGCGGGCCACGAGGGGCACGCTCCTGAGATCGAAGAGAAATCCCGAAAGAATGACGGCGGGCAGAAAGCTTATCACGATGGCGATCTGGCAGGAAAGGAACTGGCTGCGCGTTACCGAGGATATGGCCAGCCCCATGCCCAGAGCCACCACGAGATAGAGCGAGGAACAGAGGAAGAAGAGCGTGAGGCTCCCCCGCATGGGCACGTCGAAGAGCCAGCGCGCCGCCGCAAGGCAGAGCAGAAGCCCGGCCATGCCGAGCATGAAATAGGGAATGATCTTGGAAAGCAGAATCTCCGCCCTGCCCACGGGGCTGACGAAGAGCGCCTCCAGCGTGCCGCGTTCCCATTCCCGCGCCATGATGAGCGCGGTGAGAAACGCTCCCACCAGCGTCATGATGATGACGATGAGTCCCGGCACCAGATACCAGGTGCTGTTTGCCGCTTCGTTGAACCATATGCGGCCCTGCACCACGGCGGCCCCTTTGCCCGCATTCGCGCTTTCCCTGCCTGCGCGTTCCAGCGCCGACTGCAGGCGCAGGGAAAGCATGGAACTCACATACTGATGGATGAGCGTGGCGGTGGTGGAGTCCACGCCGTGCAGGATGAGCTGTACCTTGGCATCGCCTTTTTTGAAGCGGCTGTCGAAGTCGCTGGCGGTGCGGATGATGGCGTCCACCTCTCTTTTTCTGAGCAGACTTTCGGCTTCGCGCATGGAAGAGACGTAGCGCGGAGAAAAGTAGCGGGAGCCGTTCAGACCGGAGAGCATGTCGCGGGCAAGGGGAGTGTCGTGTTCCATGACCACGGCCACGGGGGCGTTGTTCACGTCCAGCGAAAGGCCGTAGCCGAAAATGAGGATGAGGATGATGGGCAGGGCCAGCCCGATCATGATGCTGCTCGGGTCGCGGGATATCTGCCGCAGTTCCTTGACGGTGAGCGCCGTCAGGCGGCGGAGAAAAGCGGTCATGACGCAGCCTCCCCGGCGTCGGCACGCCGTCTTTTTTCGCGGGATTCCTCCACGATGCGGATGAATGCCTCCTCCATGGTGGGGGCGTTGCCGCCCCTGCGGCGCACCTCGTCGGGAGTGCCCAGGGCGAGCACCCTGCCTGCGTCCTGAATAAGCATACGGTCGCAGTATTCCGCCTCTTCCATGAAGTGGGTGGTGATGATGATGGTGGTGCCCTCCTCGGAAAGGGAGGTGATGCGCCGCCAGAACACGCGGCGTGCCAGCGGATCTATGCCGCTGGTGGGTTCGTCGAGAAAGAGGATTTCCGGCCTGTGCAGCATACCCACGGCCATGGACAGGCGCTGCTTGAAGCCGCCGGGCAGGTTGCCGCTCATGTCGTGTTCGTGCCCGGCAAGATCGAATTCGGCAAGCACCTCGCGGATGCGGCGACGCAGGGCGAAGGGCCCCAGACCGTATACGCCGCCGAAGAAGCGCAGATTTTCCAGTACGGAAAGGTTGCCGTACAGGGAGAACTTCTGGGAAACGTAGCCTATGCGCGTGCGGGCGTGAGCCGCCGCCGTGCGCAGGTTTTCCCCCGCCACGCATAGGTGGCCGCCGGAAGCGGGCAGAAGACCGCAGAGCATGCGGAAGGTGGTGGTTTTACCTGCGCCGTTGGGGCCGAGCAGGCCGAACACCTCGCCGCGCCGTACCGAGAAGGAGGTGCTCGCCACGGCGGTGAAGCTGCCGAATCGGCGCACGAGATCGCGCACCTCAATGACGGTTTCCGCATCGCTTCCGCCCGCTGGTGCGTAAGGAGAGGACTCTTGGTTCCGTTCCTCCCCGGGCGGCGCGGAGTCCTGCGCGGTGTGCCCTTCTCCGTTTCCGCCGTGCCTGAGGAGGAGCATGAAGCTGTCTTCCAGACGGGAGGGCACGGGGCGGCAGGTGATGTTCTCCATGCCGGGGGCGTCGAACAGCGTCGCGGGCGGACCGTTTTTTCCGTCTTCCGGGTTGAGCACGAAGCGCACGCCGCTGCCTTCGGGCACGGCATCCATGACGACGCTGCTTTTGTCGAGCAGAAAGGCCTGGAGCGTGCGCGCCTTCATGCCCGCAGGGAGGGAGGCGACATGGCAGAGGCCGTCGGTCAATCCTTTCAGTTCTTCCGGCGTGCCGCGGGCAGGAACGCGGCCTTCGTGCAGTACGATCACATGGGCGCAGCGCTCGGCCTCATCCATATAGGCGGTGCTGATGATGACGGAAAGATGCTCTTCCTTCACCATGGTTTCGATGATGGCCCACAGCTCCCGCCGGGAAAGCGGGTCCACCCCTACGGAAGGCTCGTCGAGCAGCAGAAGTTCCGGGGAACGCACCAGCGTGCAGGCCAGCGCCAGCTTCTGTTTCATGCCGCCGGAAAGTCTGCCTGCCGGACGGCCGGTGAATCGGGCAAGATCCGTCATGTCGAGCAGACTGCGGAAGCGTCCGGCGCGCAGGGGGCCGGGCACGCCGTGCAGATCGGCATACAGCGTCATGTTTTCCATGACGCTCAGGTCTTCATACAGGCCGAAACGCTGCGGCATGTAGCTTATGCGGTTCTGCACCTCCTGCGCCTCGCGCGGCATGTCGCGGCCGAGTACCGAGAGCGTGCCGGAACTCGGGGCCAGCAGGCCGCAGACCATGCGCAGAAAGGTGGTCTTGCCTGCGCCGTCAGGCCCTACCAGCGCCGTCATGCAGCCTGCGGGAATGTCGACATCCAGAGAAGAGAGCGCGGTCACGTTCCGGTTCTTTTCCCGAAAGTTCCGGCAGAGGGAACGGGCGCGCACCACGCAGGGGCTGTCTTTCCCTTCCCGCAGGCTGCCGGAGAAGGGGGAAGCGCCGTCGGACGAAGGCGCAGGGCGCGGAGCGTCAGTTTCCATGACCGTCGTCCTCATGCAGAAGCACGGTGACGGGCATACCGAGGCGCAGCATATCCTTCCCGTCGTCGGTGACGATGCGTACCTCATACAGCAGCGAGGTCCGCAGGTCTTCCGTCTGCACGCTCTTGGGCGTGAATTCCGCCGTGGGCGAAATGTAGCCCACGCGGCCGGGTACGGTTTCGGGGAAGGAATCGGTGCGGATATCCGCCCTCATGCCGGAACGGACGCGGCCGAGCTGCGTTTCGGTGACATAGGCGCGCACCCACTTGGGCGAGGTGAGGGAAAGCAGGAACACGGGCGTGGCGGAAGAGGCCATGTCGCCTTCCTCCATGAGGCGGGAGGTGACCTGCGCGGTGGTGGGCGCATACAGCTTTCCGAGGGAAATGCTGTGCTCCATGATGGCGAGCGACGCCCTGGCGGATGCAAGCTGCGCCGCAGCCATGGCGATGTCTTCCTCGCGGAAGCCTTCGCGAAGCAGCGCAAGGGAATGGAAGGCCTCGTCGCGCCTTCCCTGGGCCACGCGCAGGGCGGTTCTTGCGTTTTCCCGTTCCTGAAGGCTTACGGAGTTGCTCCGGCGCAGTTTGTCCATGCGGCTGTCGTCGCGCCGGGCCTGTTCCAGCGAGGCTTCCGCCGTACGCAGGGCGGCTTCGGCCTGCGCGATTTCCTCGGGGCGGTTGCCGCGCCGCATTTTGAGCAGGTTCTGTTCCTGCGCGGCAATGTCCGCGCGCAGTTTTTCGGCCTGAAGCGAGAGCGCGGTCACATCCGCTTCCGCAAGCAGGGTTCCCTTTTCCACGGTGTCGCCTTCTTCGGCGAAGAGCTTCGTGATGCGGCCGCCCTGTTCGAAGGCCAGGGAAACCTGCCGGATGTCCACGTTGCCGTACAGCACGAGTTTTTCCCGTCCTTCGTCCGTGGCGAGGCGGCTTCCGTAATACCAGCCTGCCGCGCAGAGAAGAAGGACGGCAAGAATGATGACGGTTTTTTTCATGTCGGCACCCTTTCGTAAGGCGGCATGACGCCTGAAAATTTTCCTTCTTCCGAAAGGGTAGGAACGAACGGGGGAAAAGTCAAATGCAAAGTTCAATTTTATATTTGAATTTGACATTTGATTTTTTCCTGCTATGGTCGGCTCATGAGGGAAGAAAGCTATACCTACAGCAGAAGAAGGCGCAGCGCCCCCCGCAGGGACGGCCTTTTCACCCGGAGCACGGTACTCGAGGCCGCCGGGCGCGTCTTTGCCGAAAAGGGCTATCTCAAGGCCACGCTCCGGGAAATATGCGAAAGGGCCGGAGTGAACGGCGCGGCCGTGAACTACTATTTCGGCGGCAAGGACGGGCTGTATGAGGAAGTGCTCGTGGAGGCGCACCGTCAGCTTGTGAGTCTTGAGGAACTGAGCGCCGTCATGGAATCGGGCGGCGCGCCCGCGGAGAAGCTGCGTTCCTTTCTTGAACTTGTGGTGCGCGCGGCCCTCAAGGCGCCTGAACTGTGGGGGCTTCCCGTTCTGCTGCGCGAGGTGGCTTCCCCTTCCTCCGATCTTCCCGCCCCTCTTGTGGGCACGGCTCTGCCCAAGCTGAACGTGGTGCGTTCCCTGGTCTGCGAGATCACGGGCTTTTCTCCCGATTCGGAAGGCGCGCGCGAGGCTGCGGCCATGCTGCTTCTGCCCTGCATGTTTCTGGTGCTTTTTCCCGAAAAGATTCAGGCGCTGCTTCTGCCCGGCTTCAAGGATTATCCCGAGCGCATGGTGGATGCCATGCTGCGCTATGCCATGGGCGGACTGGCTGCGCTGAAGGACGGCGCGGACGCTTCTTCCGCCGACGGGTTCTGACGGCATGAAGAGGCGCGCAGGCGGGCATGGGCGCGGCGCATACCGCGTGTGGAGCGCAGTCTTCTGCGCGCTTTTTTTTCTTTTCCCGCCCTTCGGGGAAGACGTTTTTTCCGCCCGCGCTGCAGAGCGGCCCGTTGCCGACATCCTCATCATCAATTCCTTTCACCCCGGACATTTCTGGGAAGACAGCCTTCAGAAGGGCATCTTCATGAACATGCACGGGCAGAAGGAATTTCAGATACGCACCTGGTCCGAATATCTCGACTACGAGAGAAATTCCTCCGGCAGCTTCAACGATGAGCTGGTCGGTCTTTTTCAGAAAAAATACCGCAATGTTCCTCTTTCCGTGGTCATCGCCATAGACGATGACGCCCTCGACTTCGTGCTGACCAACCGGAAAAGCCTTTTTCATCGCGTGCCGGTGGTGTTCTGCGGCGTGGCGGATCTGGAGGGCCGGATACATGAGGAGCGGGAATACTACACGGGCATCGTGGAGAATTTTTCCATCCGTCGTCTTCTCGAGGCCGTGGCCGCGGTGCATCCCCGGGCGCGGCATCTTGCGGTGATATGCGGCGACACCACATCGTCGAAAACGGCCCTCGCCCAGGCCGGGGCCGAGCTTTCCGCCTTTGCCCGGGAGAGGGGCGTGGATATCGTCATGCTGGGGGATCTGCCTCCGCGGGCCATGGAGCAGGCCCTGAAGGCGCTGCCGGAAGATGCGGTGCTGCTCAACCTCGGCTACTACAGAAGTTCGGACGGGCAGAACTTTTCCATGGACGAGAGTCTTCAGCTCCTCCGCAGCTGGACGGATCTTCCCATGTATTCTCCGTGGGAAAGTCAGATCGGCCGGGGCGTGCTGGCGGGCCAGGGGGAATTCAACGCCTTTCATGCGGATCAGGCCTCGAGAATGACGCTGGAGATTCTCCGCGGTGTTGCGCCGGAGGATATTCCCGTCATGCGCGAACCTGCGGCCGCGCTTCTGTACGACTATCCCATGCTGCGTCACTACGGACTGGATGAGGACGAGCTGCCCGCCTTTGCCGGGGTGGTCAACCGCCCGCCGTCGTTTTTTTCCCGGCACCGCGCGGTGCTCATTCCGGCCTTTGCCGTACTTGTTCTGCTTTGCGGGATTATCGTTCTTCTGGTGAGGCTGCTCCGCATACGGCAGAAGGCGGAGGCTCTGCTCCGGCAGGAAAAGGAAATGATGGCGGAACAGTACGCCTTTGAAAGGCGCAGTCAGCTCGCCCGCAGGATGGAGGCCGTCGGCCGCATGGCCGGGGGCGTCACGCATGACGTGAACAACATTCTGGGGAGTATTTCCGCCTGCGCGCAGCTTGCTCTGGAGGATATTCCCGCCTCGAATCCCGCGCATGAGGATGTGCGGCGTATTCTTGAGGCCACGGCCCGGGGCAGGGATATCATGGCGCAGATACGCATGACCGACGGCAGTCATGCAAGGGCCGGGCGGGCGGAGGAGGTTTCCGTGAAGGCGCTGCTTCTGGAATGGGAGAACCTCATGCGGCCCGGCCTTGAGGACGGGGTGCGCCTTGAGGTGGAAGACGCCACGAACGGGGCCGCCGTGCACGGTGTGCCCACCGAGCTTTATCAGATTCTTTTCAACCTCGGCGTCAACGCGGTGCAGTCCATGCCGGAAGGCGGCCGTCTTTCGGTACGGGCCCTTCCGTATGAGAAAAAGCGGGGCGATACGGAACTTGAGGAGCTTGCCGAAGGTTCCTATGTGCGCTTCGATGTACGGGATACGGGCAGGGGGATTGCGCCGGAGATACGGGAATTCATTTTCGATCCCTTCTTCACCACGAAGGAGAACTGCGGCGGCTGCGGCCTGGGGCTTGCGCAGGTGCACAGCCTCGCGCAGCGCAATCACGGCGCGGTGCGCCTGGCGGACAATACCTCCGGCGGAACGTGTTTTTCCGTGTATGTGCCCCGCTCTTCCCGCGGGGGAAAAAGCGGTGTTTCCGGCAGTGCCGCGGGGGGAACGGACGGTATAAGGGGGGCTGTCGCCCCGGAAGAAAGAGAGTGCTCATGGCCGGAATACTCATCATAGACGACGATGAAACCTTTTCCTATGTGCTGCGGCGGGCCTGTTCCCGTCACGGCTGCGAGGCGACGGCGGTTTCCACCCTTGCCGGGGCGGAACGCGCGGCGAAGGAGCGCCGCTTCGACGTGGCCTTTCTGGACATTTCCCTGCCGGACGGCAACGGGCTTTCCCTGCTGCCCGTACTTCTGGAAGGGGAGGCTCACCCCGAGGTCATCGTGGTGACCGGCTGCGACGAGCACGAGCTTGTGGAGCGCGCGCTTCATGCGGGAGCATGGGATTTCATTCAGAAGGGCGACTCGCTGGACACCATTCTGGAAGCGCTGGAACAGGCGCTTTTATATCACCGGAATCACGGCGCGGCGCCGCTTCCCTCCGACCGGACACGGGTTTTCTGCCGGGAAGGCATTGTGGGCGAAAGTCCCGCGCTTTCCCGCTGCATTGCCCTGCTTGCCGACTGTGCGGACAGCGACGTCAGCGTGCTCCTGACCGGGGAAACGGGAACGGGCAAGGAAGTGTTCGCCCATGCCGTGCACAGAAACAGCGGGCGGCGCAACGGGCCCTTCGTGGTGGTGGACTGCGCCTCCCTGCCCGAAGATATTGCGGAAAGCATACTTTTCGGGCACATGCGCGGAGCCTTCACCGGAGCCGTCACCAGAGAGACGGGGCTTGTGGCCGATGCGGACGGCGGTACGCTGTTTCTGGACGAGATAGGGGAACTGCCCCTTGCCCTTCAGAAGGTGTTTCTCCGCGTATTGCAGGAAAAAAAGGTGCGTCCGCTCGGCTCCCGCAGGGAATATCCCTGCGATTTCAGGCTCATTGCGGCCACCAACAGAAATCTGGAAGCCATGGTGGCGGAAGGTTCCTTCCGGCAGGATCTTTTTTACCGCATCCAGTCCGTGCATGTGGCCCTGCCGCCCCTCAGGGAAAGACCGGAAGACGTCATGCCCCTTGCGGAACACTTCCGGGACATGTTTTCCCGCCGATACGCGTTGCCCGGCAAAACCTTTTCCGCCGGAGCCGAGGCCGCGCTCAGGGCCTACGCCTGGCCGGGAAACGTGCGGGAGATGTGCGCCGTCATGGAGAGGGCCGTTCTTTCCTCCGGCGGGGAACGGATCATTTTTCCCCAGCATCTTTCCACCTGCATCCGCATCCATGCCGCAAGTTCGAGGATGAAGGCCCCGGCGTCCCGGAACATGCCCCCGGATGAGGGCCCCCTGCCTACCTATGCGGAGTTCCGCGAAAAGCTGCGGCGCAGGGAGGAGAAGCGTTACCTTGCCGCGGTTCTTGAGCGCGCGGAGGGCGACATGGGCAGGGCCTGCACGCTTGCCGCGCTTTCCCGCTCCCGGCTTTATGCGCTGCTCAAGGAGCACGATCTCACGCGCTGAGTCCTGAAAAGCGGGATTTTTCCGCACGTTTTGTCCTGTCCGGCAGGATGGAAGGGCGCTCGGAAAAAGAGTGAAGATGTCATCTTCCTGAAATGACGGGTTATTTTTTTTGGCACCGTTTTTGCATTTCATGAGGGAAAAACGGGCGAGAGGCCCTGAAGGAGGAAGATATGACGTTTTCCAGAAAAGTGCTGGGAATGACTGCGGCGGCTCTGTTTTTCGGTCTTGCGGCTGCAGGCGCGGCGGAGGCGAAGGAGTACAAGGTCGGCGGCATGTACACGCTCGATTATCATGACGGCCGCCATGCCGACTGGGGCGAATATGAGCTGGAAGGCGCCTACATGGCGCTGGAGGATATCAACTCCTCCGGTATGCTGGGCAAGGATACCCTCAGCATGCCGCCGGAACTTGTGGTCAACTATCTCTGCTGGCCGGAAGGCGCGGCGGAAAAGGCCAGAGGTCTGCTGGAAAAGGACATCGTGGCTCTTACGGGCGTCGACTGCAGCGGCCCGGCCGTGCTCATCGCCAGGGAAGCGGAAAAGTACAAGACGCCCGTGGTTTCCGTGGGTGCCAATGCGGCGAGCCTGAGCTCCCCTTCGGAATTTCCGTACTACTACCGCAACGTGACGCCGAGCACCCGTTATGAAGGCTACCTGCTGGAAGTGGCCCGGCATTACGACATCAAGGAAATCGCTCTCTTCCATACCACGGACGCCTGGGGTTCCGGCGCCGCCGCCGTCATTCTGAACGAGGCGGACAAGCTCGGCATCAACGTCAGGCTTTCCTTCGGCTATTCCCGCAACGCCACGGTGGAGGAAGTGCAGGAGAAAATGGAGATGGTCAGGAAGCTCGGCATAAAGAGCATCTTCATCACCATGCCCACCCCCGATACCGTGACGGCCTTCAAAACCCTCACCAACCTCGATATGAACAAGCCCGGCTACAGCATCTTCGCTGCGGAAATGACCTCCGCCGACGAAAAGCCCGATGCCATCAACGGCGCGTTCGGCTATCTTGCCCCCATGACCAAGCTGCCGGCAAGCAAGGAACTCGACGCCTTTGCCGAGCGTTTTTCCAAGAGGATAGGCAAACCCGTGGACATGAATTCCAAGGCCTTTTTCTACGGCGTTCTGTCCTATGACCACATGATGGCCCTCGGTCTTGCCATGAAGGACGTGCTCTCGGACAAGAAGGAAGTGACGGGCGACAACCTCATGGCCGCGCTGCGCGCGCTTTCCTTCGAGGGGCTTTCGGGCCGTCAGAATCTCGCCCCCGGTACCAACGACCGCGAGATCATGGCCGTGGAAATCATGAACTGCCAGGGCTACAAGGAAGACGGCAAGACCGTGAACTTCGTTCCCGTGGGTTTTGTGGATTCCGTGACCGGCAGGCTTACCCTCGATGAGAAGAAGATTCTCTGGCCCGGTCGCACCTCCACTCCGCCCAACCGGGCGAAGTAAGGACCGCGTCTGAAGCGCACAAGTGAAAAAGGGCCTCCGCAGGGAGGCCCTTTTTCGTGAGGAGGAGTATATGCTTCGCGTTGTTCCGTCCGCCGCTGCAGGGGGAGAAGGCGGACGAAAGGCGCTTGGTTTACGGAAAGCGCTCAGGAGCTGAAGCGCTTCCCGAAAGTTCAGATTCTGCAGTTGTCGTGATACCGGTGGCCGTAACCGTCGTGATGGCGGGGACCGTAGCCGTCGTGATGGCGGGGACCGTAGCCGTCGTGGCGGCCGAATTCGGCGCAGGGCAGGCCCTGCTTCTGCATTTTGGCGCGGAAGTCGTCGTTCACGGTACGCATCTTTGCGCGCAGCCTGGAAATATCCGCCGTAAGGGCGCGCAGTTCATCCGGGGAGGTGTTGGGGTTGCGGGAAAGGGCGTTCAGGGTCATGCGCTTTTCCGCAATCTGTTCACGCAGGGGGGCCACGGCGGCGCGGTGTTCCTCGTGGAGCTTGACCATCTGTGCGCGCTGTTCTTCCGTCAGCCTGGGCATGGATTCGCAGGGGGCGGCGCGGCGGCAGTCGCGGGCATATCGGCCGTGGAAATCGGGGTTGGCCATGGCGGCGACGGGGACGGCGGCGGCGAAGGTGGCGGCAAGGAGGGCGATGATGACGGGCTTTCTGGTCATGGCGTATATCCTTTGAGAAAGAGGTTTTCTTGTCATGTGGACCACACGGCCAGTATATAGAAAAGCGCGGCGTCATTGTCACGTTTCAAAGTATTTCCCGTTTTTTTTTCGGAAAGATGCGCTGCCGCCATTGTTGCGGAATGCAAGATGCGTAATATTTTCCCGTCTGCGGGGCGCGCTTCTTGCATTTTCTTCCTCATTTCTCTCCCCAGAGGACATTTTTTGCCCGTATATTCCTTGTTGAGGGGTGTTTTTTCTGGCAAGAGCCGGAATTTTTTAAACGAAAAGAGCACAGGTTCCCTGTGCGCTTTCCAAAGGGACGTTTCGCCTTTGTTTTTGGGAAGGGCGGCGTATGCGTTCAGCTCTGGCCTTTGCGTCTGCCCGGCTCCGCACGGACGCTGCGTCTGCCGCCGAAGCGTTCCTGTATCATGGGGCCGGCCAGCACGAGAAGCACCGCTGCGCAGATGACGGCCACGCCGGAGAACACGGCCGCATTGGCCGGTTCGTGAAAGACGAGTATGCCTACGGCCACGGCGGTGAGCGGTTCCATCACGCCCAGAATGGAAGCCAGGGTGGAACCTATGCGCCGTATGGCCAGTACCAGCGCAAGGTTGGAGACGGCGGCGGTGATGACGGCAAGCAGCACGGCAAGGCCCGCCTCATTCCAGGAATGGAGTCCCACGAAGGAACCGGTGAGCACGGCGTTCAGAAACGAGACGATCATGCCGAAGAAGAGCACCCAGAAGGTGATGCTCAGGCCGGAAATGCTGCGGATGCGGGCGACGTGCAGGCCGCAGATGTACACGGCGTTGCACAGGGCGGAAACAAGCAGCAGCAGAATGCCTTTCAGACTGACGCTTCCGCCTTCTCCCCCGCCGAGCAGAAAGACTCCCAGAATGGCCAGCGTCACGGATGAGGCGGTGAGCAGGGAAAAGCGTTCATGAAAGAAGAATATCATGATGAGCATGACCATGAGCGGGTAGAGAAACTGCAGCGTGGCGGCCACGCCGCTCGGCAGATAGTGGAAGCCGTGGAACATGAGCAGGGCCGCCAGAGCGTACATGATGCTGAAAAGTCCGAGGGCCGCCAGTTCGCGCAGGGGAGCGGCCAGCCTTTCGCGGCGCAGAACCACGATGAGTCCGAGAGCCAGGGACCCGAAGAGAAAGCGGTAGAACAGCACGCACCCCGCGCTCATGCCGCCCTGCATGAGCGGCAGGCTGAACAGGGGAATGAGCCCGAAGGCGGCCGAAGAAAGAAGAGCAAGGAAAAAGCCCATGACGTGCTCCATAGCTGAAGGAGGGCGCAACAGCAGGGGCGGATGCGCCTTTGCGCTATCCCTTTTCAGAACTCGGGCCGCCCGTCAACAGGGAAAATCCCGGGGAGGCACGCAAGGCAGATGCATCCGTGTGCTGTATGAAAAGGGGCGTCCTGGGGCGGCCGCCGGTCGCGTACGGCATGGGCGGTCCGGTTTTTTCTGCCTGAGCTGGCCGCTTCCGTCCGGAACCGTCTTCCGGCGGGCTAGAGCTTCTGCAGCGCGTCGCGCAGCGCTTCCGCCTTTTTTCTGCCTATGCCCGGCAGTTCCATGAGCTGCGCAGTCGTTGCGGCCTTCATCTGCGCCACGGAGTCGAATTCTTCCCAGAGCAGGCGCGCGGTGTGCGGCCCTATGCCGGGAAGCTGCCGGAGTTCTCCGCTGAAGGCCTGCCTTGCGCGGGCCTGACGATGCCTGCCGATGGAAAAATCGTGGGCCGCGTCGCGCACCACCTGCAGAAAGAGCAGTTCCGGGCATCCTTCGCGCAGGGGCAGGGGATTGCTGCGTCCGGGCACGAAGATGCGGTCGGCCACATTGCCCGCCCGGCGGTCGGCATGACCCTTTTCGTCGCGCGCCTTGGCTATGCCCGCAAGCAGGAAGGGCAGTCTGCCTTCGGTGGCGAGTTCCTCGCTCAGAACTTTGCAGACGGCGGCAAGCTGTCCGCGACCGCCGTCGATGAGCAGAAGGTCGGGCCAGGGCTCGCCGTGTTCCAGGCGGCGTTTCGCCCAGAGGGAGAGGGCGGCGTAGTCGTCCCCTTCCGCGCCTTCGATGTTCCATACCCGGTAGTCTTCCCTGCGGGGGCGGCCGTCTTCGTACACCACGGCGCCCACCTTGGTGGATTCGCCCCCGGTGTGGGAAACGTCCGCGCATTCCACACGGGCCACGGGCCTGTCGTAGTGAAACACGGCGGCAAGCCTGTCCGCCAGCGAGGCTTCCCGGCGGTTTCTGGCCGATTCGCGTGCATTGCTGCGCGCCATGTCCATAAGGCGGCGCTCCTCCTCGTTGCGCGGCACGGCAATGCGTACGGGGCCTCCGCGCAGCTCGGCAAGCGCCTCTTCCAGCGTTTCCCGTCCGCCTTCGTCGCCTTCCGCAGGGGCGGAGCATTCCTGCGCATTGAGGAGGGCGAGCGCCTCCTCCATGAGCGAGGGGGCTTTTGCCGGGCCGTTTCCGGGCGCGGGAGCTTTTTCTTCAGGGACGGGCGAGCTTCCTGTTTTGCGGGCGGAGGCGGCAAGCGTGTCTTCTCCGCAGAAGCAGGGGGTGTAGGCTCCGCCCTCCATGAAGGGGGAATCCATGCTGGCTGAGGATTGCGGCGTGACGAGCGCGCTTTGCGAATCCACGGCGAAGGCAGACCCGGAGCTGCCCGTCTCCCAGGGCAGGTAGGGCAGAATGATGCGTGCGGGAATGGAACCTTCCGCGTGGTAGAACTGGCCGAGGAAGCTGATGAGAAGTTCCGAGGCGTCCTCCAGTCCGAGACCGGGCCAGAAGAAGGCGCTTCTGTCCTGCACAAGGCCGTGCCGCACGAAGACCACGCCGAGGGCCAGCCCGTCGGGCAGGCTCACCAGACCGAGAACGTCCATATCCGCGCCGTTCTGCAGCACGATGCCCTGCTTCTCCACGGTTTTTTCTATGGCGCGTATCTGGTCGCGCAAGGTGGCGGCCTTTTCGAATTCCAGCTCTTCCGCGGCCTTTTCCATGGCTTTCTGCAGAAGGTCGACGAGTTCGCGGGACTTGCCGGAAAGCAGCAGCGTGACGCGGCGCGTCATGTCCGCATAGGCTTCGGGCGTGATCTCGCCCGTACAGGGGGCGGAGCACAGGTGTATGTGGTGGTAGAGACAGGGCGTTTCTCGGTTTTTCATGGCCCTGTCGGAACAGCGGCGCAGGGGAAAGATGCGGTGTATGGTCTTCCACGTCTCCCTTGCGGCCAGCCCGGCGGTAAAGGGGCCGAAGTAGCGCGCTCCGTCGCGCTTCTTCATGCGGCGCACGATTTCCAGCCGGGGAAAGGGCTCCTTTTCCGAAAGGCGGAACATGACGTACTGCTTGTCGTCGCGCAGGCAGATGTTGTAGTGCGGGCGGTGCTTCTTGATGAGGCTGGCTTCAAGCAGCAGCGCTTCCTTCTCCGAGGTGGTGTTGAGAAACTCTATGTCCGCCGCGCGGCTTATCATGGCCGCAGTCTTGGCCGTGAGCTGATCCGCCGGGCGGAAATAGGAGAGCACTCTCCGGCGCAGGTTTCCGGCCTTGCCCACATAGATGATGCGGCCCGAGGCGTCCTTGTACAGGTACACGCCCGGTGTGGCGGGAATGCTGGAAGGAAGCGGTCGTTCCATACCTTTCTCCTCAGCCGGAAAAACGCACGTCGCCTCTGCGGCGGTATTCCAGCGACATCTTGTCCCTTACTTCGGGCAGGGGCGTGGGGTATTCGCCGCTGAAGCAGGCCGTGCAGTATCTGTCCGGCTGGGAAACGGAGGCGAGAAGGCCTTCCTTCGTAAGATAATGCAGCGAATCGAGGCCGAGCATGGCGCAGATCTGCTCCGGGGAATACTTTGTGGCGATGAGATCGTTCGGGGAGGGGAAGTCGATGCCGTAGAAGCAGGGATACTTGATGGGCGGGCTGCTCACGCGAAAATGCACGGCCCTTGCCCCGAGTTCGCGCAGCTTGGCCACGCGCGTGCGGATGGTGGTGCCGCGCACGATGGAATCGTCCACCACATAGAGGCTTTTCTTCTCTATCATGGAGCGCACGGGATTGATTTTCACCCGCACGCTGAACTGGCGCATACTCTGGGAAGGCTGGATGAAGGTACGGCCCACATAGTGGTTGCGGATGAGCGCGTGTTCATAGGGCACGCCCGCTTCCTGCGCCACGCCGAGAGCGGCGTAGATGCCCGAATCCGGGAAGGGCACCACGCATTCCGCATCGGCCATGGATTCGCGGATGAGATTGCGCCCCATGCACTTGCGGCACTGGTACACGTCTTCACCGAAAATGCGCGAATCGGGCCGGGCAAAGTAGACGAGCTCGAAAATGCACTGACGTACCGGCTTTTCCCCGCGGCAGAAGCGCACGCTCCGGCAGGTGGGATAGCCCTGTTCGGCCACGACCATTTCCCCGGGTTCCACCTCGCGCACATAATCGGCTTCCAGAAGATCGAAGGCGCAGCTTTCCGAGGCGAAGACCCAGGAATCGCCCATTCTCGCCATGCTCAGGGGGTGGAAACCGTGCGGGTCGCGCAAAGCGTAGATGACGCCTTCGCTCAGAATGAGCAGACTGTAGGCTCCCTCCACCTTGCTGCAGGCCTCGATGACGGCTTCTTCCAGCGTGCGCGTGGAAAGGGCGCGGGCGATGAGATGCACGAAGATTTCGCTGTCGATGGTGGTCTGGAAAATGCAGCCGTCGTTTTCCAGCTCCCGGCGCAGCTCGGCGGCATTGGTGAGGTTGCCGTTGTGGGCAAGAGCAAGCTGCACGCCGTTTCTCACCCGCACGAGCAGCGGCTGCGCGTTGCGCGGCTGCGGCTTGCCCGTGGTGGAATAGCGCACATGGCCTATGGCCGTTTCACCGTCGAGGTGCTTCAGGTCTTCCTCATGGAAGACGTCGGGCACGAGCCCCATGCCCGAATGCAGATGGCAGGAACCTTCCCTGCCGTTCCACGAGACTATGCCCGCGCTTTCCTGCCCGCGGTGCTGAAGCGCATACAGCCCGAAGTAGGTGAGTCTCGCCGCGTCCTCATGACCGACGATGCCGAAAATGCCGCACATGCCGTCCTCCTTTCCCGGAAGTTGAAACAAAAAAGGCCTGCCCGAACGGGCAGGCCTGGCAGCTTATTCTTCTTCCGTATGTTCTTCCTGAACGGGGCAGGGATTGTATTCCTTGGGGTCGTCGAAAATGTGGATGCCGTGCGGGTAGTTGGCGTGCTGCGGCCGGGGCAGCTTGTTGCACACATAGTCCACATGTTCGCGCAGATCTTCCGCCGCGCGCGTCCACAGAGGATCGAGCACCACCTTGATGCCTTCTTCGCGGGCCAGCTTCACGGCGGGAACATAGTCCGCGTCGTTGGCCACGATGACGAGCCTGTCCGTCTGCTTCTTGTAGGCGATGGCCGCGATGTCCAGACCGAGGAGCATGTCCACGCCCTTCTGGCGGATGTCGGGGTAGATGTCGCCCGCCTCGATGTCGTTCACGCTGATTTCCCCGGCCATGAGTTCGCCGAGGCGGTTGGCGTCAAGCTGCCACTGTCCGGCCTGCCAGGCGGAACGGCCGAGACGCAGGGTGATTTCGGGCGTCACGCGCAGCGACTGCAGGAACTGCTGCTTGCGCGCGATGAGCGGCGTCTGGGAAAAGTCCATGGGACCGCTCAGGGGATGTTCGCCTTTGCCGGTGAAGGGCAGGGCGTCGTAAAAGAGAATGCGGCCCACGGTTTCCCCGGGGGCGAGGTGGGAAAGGCAGTGGCGGCGTATGCCCTGCCCGTCGAAATAGAAAGCCTTGAGCGAAATGATGCGCTTGCGCATGAATTCGCCGTCAACGACAAATGTTACACGAGCCATTGTACAACCTTGTTTTTACGGGAAGTCCCGATTGTGGATATAGGTTCAACCAAGACGTTTTACCGGCACTTTCGTGCCCTAACCAGAGAAACGGAGAAGAAAGGACGATAGTGTCACTACGGCATTCTGTCAAGAAAATGACGGGGTAAAGTCCAAATGAGATTTTTTCCGGCACGTTGCGAAAGGGGCTGAAGCGCTGTGACGGAACACTTGCGGGGACGTTTTTTCTCCTCGCCGGAAGCGGCGGGAGGAAGGTTTTTCCGGTTCTTTTCCGCCGGGGGGCGGGCCGGGCGCTTGCCCACGGAACGCGTTCGGGCTATTCTTTCTTCCCTCCGGCGCACATGCCCCGCCGACGGTTCGGGGCGAAGGTGCCGTTATTTTTTTCCGACGAGGTTTTCATGGCCACTGTTCATGTTCGTTATCTGCGCGACGCCGCGACCCTTTACGGCGACGGCCTTTCCTACGCCACGTCCGGTTCCGCGGGCATGGATCTGCGCGCCTGCTTCGAGCAGGAGGAACTCGTCGTGGAGCCGGGGGCCCGCGCGGCCGTGCCTTCCGGCATCTGCGTGGAGCCTCAGGTCCCCGGCGTGGCGGGCTTCATCTATTCCCGCAGCGGTCTCGGGGCCGTCAAAGGCCTTGCCGTGGCCCAGGGCGTGGGCGTGGTAGATGCCGACTACCGGGGCGAAGTCGTGGTCTGGCTGCTCAATACCTCCGGCGAGGCCGTGTCCGTTCGGCGCGGGGAGCGTGTGGCGCAGCTCGTATTCCAGCCCGTATGCAGGCTGGAACCGCTGGCCGTGGAAACGCTTTCCGAAACCGGGCGCGGGGCCGGGGGCTTCGGCCATACCGGCAGGGTCTGATTTTTTTTCCGAGGTTGCCCATGTTGCCTTCTCTTGAATTTCCGGCCGACCCTTCCTGGGCCGTGCCCGACGAGCGGCAGTGCGCCCAGCTGTGGGACAAGTACGAAGTGCCGCCGCATATCCGCGATCATTGCCGCGCCGTCGCCGGCGTGGCCGTGGAAATAACGGCCCGCGCCGTGGAGCGGGGCGTCATTCCGGCGGGCCGTCCGCTTTCCGTGCCTCTTGCCCGTGCCGCGGGCCTTCTGCACGATATCGCCAAGAACTACACCATCCTGCACGGAGGAAGCCACGCCCAGCTCGGCGCGGCCTGGGTGCGGGAGGAAACGGGAAATCCCCTTATTGCGCAGGCGGTGCTCTTCCATGTGGAATGGCCCTGGAGCGGCGGCGACATGGACGATGTGCGCGACCCCATGCGCCTGCCCGTCATCGTGGCCTATGCCGACAAGCGCGTGCGTCACTCCGAGGTGGTTTCCATCAGGGAAAGGTTCGATGATCTTCTGGTCCGCTACGGCATCAGCGCGGACAGGCAGGAGACCATTGCCGAAAACTATGCTCATGTACAGGCCGTGGAGCAGGCCATATTCGACAGGGTAGGAATTCTTTAATGGATACGATGCGTATTCTTCTTGTTGCCGGCGGCTGGTCCACGGAGCGCGAGATTTCTCTGAAGGGGGCGGCTTCCATTGCCGGGGCGCTCCGCGCCCGCGGCCATGAGGTGACGCTCTTTGATCTTTCCGACGGTTTTGAGGCGCTGCTCCGCGAGGCGGGCAGGCACGATGCGGCTTTTCTGAACCTGCACGGACAGCCCGGAGAAGACGGCCTGGTACAGGCCCTGCTCGACGAGGCGGGATGCCCCTATCAGGGCAGCGGCCCCGCGGGTTCCTTCCTTGCGCTCAACAAGGCGGCGGGCAAGGCGCTCATGCGCCGCGCGGGCATTCCCACGCCCGATTATGAATTTCTTCCCTTCCGTCCCGCCGAAGGCTGGAAGTGCTCCCTGGCGTATCCCTTGTTCGTCAAGTCCAACACCGGCGGTTCCAGCATCGACCTTTTCCGCGTGAACGACGAGGCGGAACTCGACAGGGCGCTGGATACGCTCTTTTCCCATCATCAGGAAGTGCTCATCGAAACGCTCATTCCCGGCCGCGAGGTCACCTGCGGCGTGGTGGGCCGTCCGGGAGAGGAAAAGGCCCTGCCCCCGGTGCTCATCGTTCCCCGGCGGGAATTTTTCGATTTTCACGACAAGTATGCGCCCGACGGGGCGGAGGAGCTGTGCCCCGCGCCTCTGGAACCGGAGCTTACGGCAAAGGTGCAGGCCATGGCTCTTGCCGCCCACCGCTGCCTCGGTCTTTCCGGTTACAGCCGTACCGATTTCCGCCTGCGGGACGACGGGGAACTTTTCGTGCTTGAAGTGAACACCCTGCCCGGCATGACCGGCGCAAGCCTTGTGCCCAAGGAGGCGGCAGCCGAGGGTATCGCCTTCGGCGAGCTTCTGGAAAATCTTCTGAGCTACGCCGTGGATCGCGCGCGCTGAACCGTTTTTCCCTTGGCTGCGACGCCCTTTTCTCCCTGGAGAAAAGGGCGTTTTTTCATGCCCGGAACTTTTGGGGGAAGAGTGATCTCTCTCCCGCCGCAACGGACGCTTCTTCCGCGGCGGCATTTTGCCGCCCCTTCCCGGAACGGCCTCTCCCGCCGCTCCGGGCTTCGGCCTTTCGGACGCTGCCGTCGTTTCTTCGCCTCGCGCCGCCTTTTGAGTCCGTCCGGGCGTACGGAGAGAAAAAAGAGTACAAAAATGTTATTTTGTAACATGTTGAAAAACATGATAAAAAAATAAATTCATATTCACATAAATGTAAATATGAATTATTTCAATAAATAATATCAATGAAAAAAATTTCGTTTTTGTCACGAAAGGAGTTGATTCTCGGGGAAAATAGGGATACTCGATAGTCGTCAACGCCATGAAACGCCTGTTTTTAACAAAAATGTATTTACAGGCGGGCGTGCGTCAAAGCGTATCCGGGGTTGAACCCCTGTCCATTTTTCAAGGAGCAGTGAGTCATGGGCAACAATTATGTGCGGAATGTAGTGGAGAGCGTGCGCGCCAAGTATCCTCATCAGCCGGAATTCCTCCAGGCCGTGGAAGAAGTGCTTCTTTCCATGGAACCTCTGTTTGAAAAGGAATCCAAGTACGAGGAAAACGCCATTCTTGAGCGCATCGTGGTGCCCGAACGCCTCATCGAATTCCGTGTCGCCTGGACGGACGACAAGGGCCGCATTCAGGTGAACAACGGCTACCGCGTGCAGTTCAACTCCGCCATCGGACCGTACAAGGGCGGGCTCCGCTTCCATCCCAGCGTGAACCAGAGCATTCTGAAGTTCCTGGGCTTTGAACAGATCTTCAAGAACAGTCTCACCGGTCTCGCCATCGGCGGCGGCAAGGGCGGTTCCGACTTCGATCCCAAGGGCAAGTCCGACGCCGAAGTCATGCGTTTCTGCCAGGCCTTCATGACGGAACTCGTCCGCTATGTGGGCGCCTTCAGCGACGTGCCCGCCGGCGACATCGGCGTGGGCGGCCGCGAAATCGGCTATCTGTTCGGTCAGTACAAGCGCCTGACCAGCCGCTTTGAAGGCGTGCTCACCGGCAAGGGCCTCAAGTGGGGCGGTTCTCTGGCCCGCACCGAAGCCACCGGCTTCGGCAACGTGTATTTTGCCGACAACATGCTCAAGGCCGTGGGCAAGGAAATCGAAGGCAAGACGGCCGCCGTCTCCGGTTCCGGCAACGTGGCCATCTACACGGTGAAGAAGCTCTATCAGCTCGGCGCCACCCCCGTCACCGTGTCCGATTCCAGAGGCTGCATCTACCAGCCTTCCGGCATCAATCTGGAAGTGCTTCAGCAGGTCAAGGAACGCGAACGCGCTTCCCTTACCCGCTATGCGGAACTGTGCAAGGATGCCACCTACATTCCCGTGGCCGACTACCCCGCCGGCGAACATCCCGTGTGGAACGTGGGCGCGGATCTCGCCTTCCCCAGCGCCACGCAGAACGAAGTCACCCTTGCCGACGCGAAGAATCTCCTTTCCAAGGGCTGCATCCTGGTGAGCGAAGGCGCGAACATGCCTTCCACCCTGGAAGCCACGGCCGAATTCCAGAAGGCCGGCATCTGCTTCGGCCCCGCCAAGTGCGCCAACGCCGGCGGCGTGGCCACCAGCCAGCTTGAAATGGAACAGAACGCGGGCATGACTTCCTGGACCTTCGACGAAGTGGACGGCAAGCTCAAGGGCATCATGGCCGGCATCTTCCGGGCAGCGCACGATACCGCCGAAGAATTCGGCCAGCCCGGCAACTACGTCATGGGCGGCAACATCGCCGGCTTCCGCAAGGTGGCCGACAGCATGATTGAGCAGGGCGTCATGTAAGAGCCGCATTCTCCGCCGCAAACAGAAAAGAAAACACGGCCCTTCCTTCGGGAAGGACCGTGTTTTTTCATGCGGGAGATGTGCCTGCGTTGCTGCGCCTGCCGGGCCCGGCCCGGCGTTTCCGCCGTATGCCGCTTTTGTTTTTTCCTGCCGGGAAGCTTTCCATACGTTTTCCGGCAGCGCGGCGAAAAGGAGGTTTTTGCAGGGGAACTTCGCGCAGAGGCGTTTTTTATTGTTCCATGGGGCCAAGGTCGAAGGGCTTCTGCATACCGAACCAGAAGGCAAAGGCCTTTTCCCATTCCGCAAAGGCGGGGATGCTCTCGTCTCTCGGCGCTCCGGGGGGCAGAGCGTTGCCCTTGAGGTCGATTTCGTTGTTGGCGAGCGCCTGAACCCAGCCGTGGAAGCAGTCCAGACGGCGGCGGAAGTCGGCGTCTCCGGCAAGGGCGCTCATGTTCTTTTCAAACTCGGCGCTGCCCGGCCGCACTCCCGTTTTTTCTCCCAGCCAGCGGAATATCACGTCTCTGGAAAGCTCCATGGAAACGGGCTTTCCCTGAATGGCGTCGAGAATTCCGGCAAGTCCGGGTTCTTCCTTGCGGGAACGGGCCGCCACGTCGGCGGGAACGACAAGTCTTGCGTCCATGTCTTCCACGGCCAGTTCCCGTTCCGGGGAAGCCTGCATGGGGCCGCCTTCCGGCTCCTCCATATCTTCCAGAAAATAGAAACGGAGCCAGTGTTCGTAGTGCATGGCTCTCAGAAAAAGATCGGCAAAAGATTCCGTCATGACTGTTCTCCTCGGCGTGAAGGGCCGTATGTCGCAGTGTTTTTTTCTATCCGAGGGGCGGCATTGTCAAGGGAAAAGCTGAGGTGCGGGGCTTTCTTTTCCGCCGTGCGCGTGCGGCGGAAGGCGCTGCACCGGGGCATTTTTCCGTTCGATGCCGTCAGGAAAAAGGCGTGTCGTTTTTTTGCTCCAAGGCCGAGGCGGAAGAGAAGCGGCGCGCCGCTGCCCGGGGTACTTCCGCCGCTTTGTGATTTGCGGAAAAGCCTCCTGCAGGGAGGCGCTTTTTCCGTAGGAGAGGGCCGCCCTGAGTTGGGAAGACTTCCTGGCATGCATTCTTTCCTTCCGCAGGCGAAATGCACGTTTTTCAGATCGGCAAATCATGGAGAAAAAAGGAAAAACTCCTGCTAATCCGGTATGTTCCCGGGATATATCCTCCTGCGGCGCTTGCCATTTGACCGCTCCTTTGGCAGTATGAAATCATATCATCAAGGGGGTTACGATGGACTTTCTTCCCATCAGGCGCGCTCTTCTGAGCGTGACGCATAAGGACGGACTTGCGGAATTCGCCGCTTTTCTTCACAAAAAGGGCGTCGAGCTGGTTTCCACCGGCGGCACCATGAAGTTTCTGAAGGATCAGGGCCTTCCCGTGACGGCGGTGAGCGACGTCACCGGTTTTCCCGAAATTCTCAACGGCCGCGTGAAGACTCTCAATCCGCGCATCCACGGCGGCATCCTCGCCAACAAGGACGTGCCGGAACACATGAAGACGCTTGAGGAATTCGACATCAAGCCCTTCGATCTGGTGGTCGTGAACCTGTACGACTTCAAGTCCGCGCTGGAAAAGCATCTTGATCCTCTCGCCATGGTCGAGGAAATTGACATCGGCGGTCCCTGCCTGCTGCGCGCTTCTTCCAAGAACTTCAACAGCATTCTCGTGCTGTCCGACCCGAGCTACTATGCCGAGGCCATGGAAGAAATCGAAAAGGGCGGCGTGAGCATCGAATTCCGCCGCCGCATGGCCGCCGCCACCTTCCGCACCACCTCCAACTACGACGACATGATCGCCACCTGGATGGCCGGAGGCGTACAATAGCCGCCCGGGTGGAAGGCAATACCGCCGGTCTCAAGCCCAGTGAGCTTAAGGCTCTCAACAGGCTGGGGCAGCGCCGCTACTCGCCTCAGGGCGGTTACAGCCCTGAACAGGCGCGGGAACTTGCGGCGCTCTCCCGCCTTTTGTCGCGTCAGATAGGCCTTGCGCTGGACCGGCAGGGCAGGGTGAGCATGGTCATCGTGGGAGATGCCTCCTCCATTCTCATTCCCGAACTTCCCCATGTCCGTACGGGCGCGGGCCGTCTGCGCGGCCTGCGCCTTCTGCATACGCATCTTGTTCCAGACGGTCTTTCCCACGAAGACCTCATGGATCTTCTTTTCCTGCGTCTTGATTCCGTGAGCGTGCTCACCGTGGACGAGTGGGGCCAGCCCCGCATGTTCCAGAACGCCCATCTCATGCCGCCCGCGCCGGGGCAGGAGGATTCGGGCTACGCCGTGGGCGACATGACGGCGTGGGACAGGGTGGATATCGACTTCACCCGTCAGGCGGAAACGCTGGAAGAGGAGTTCGGCCGAGTTCTCGACGATGCGGTGAGCACCGGCGAGGAAGAGGGCGGCGAGAGGGCCGTGCTGGTTTCCGTTTCGCTGGAACCGCGCGCCGTGCAGGAGAGGCATCTTGCCGAACTTGCGGAACTGGCCCGCACTGCGGGCGTGAAGGTGACGGGCAGCATGATACAGCGCGTCGCCGCCATTCATCCCCGCCATATTCTGGGCCGCAGCAAGCTGGCCGAGCTGGAAGTGCTGGCCCTTCAGGGGCAGGCTTCTCTGGTCATATTCGACGGGGAACTCAGTCCCGCGCAGCTCAACAGCCTTTCGGAGCTGACGGAACGCCGCGTCATGGACAGGACGCAGCTCATTCTCGATATTTTTGCCGGGCACGCCGTTACGAAGGCGGGCAAGCTGCAGGTGGAAATGGCCCAGCTTCAGTATTCCCTGCCGCGCCTTGCCGGCAAGCACCGCTCCATGGACCGCCTGGCAGGCGGCATTTTCGGCAACAAGGGGCGGGGCGAAACCAAGCTGGAACTGGAGCGTCGCCGCATCCGCGAGCGCATCACCCGCATCCGCAGGGATCTGGAGGAACTGCGTCGCCAGCGATTCCACACAAGGGCCCGCCGGGCAAGGCAGGGGCTGCCTCTGGCCGCGCTGGTGGGTTATACCAACGCCGGAAAGTCCACCCTGCTCAACGCCCTGACCAAAGCCGACGTTCTGGCGGAAAACAAGCTTTTCGCCACGCTCGACCCCACCACCCGCCGCCTGCGCTTCCCCAAAGAGCGGGAACTTGTGCTGGCCGATACCGTGGGATTCATCCGCTCCCTTCCCCGGGAACTCATGGAGGCCTTCCGCGCCACGCTGGAGGAGCTGGAAGCGGCCGAGCTGCTCATCCATGTGGTGGATGCCTCGCATCCTGAGCGCGACCAGCAGATGGAGTCGGTGGAGCGCATTCTGGCCGACATGGGGCTCCAGAGCGTTCCCCGCGTCACGCTTCTGAACAAGTGGGACGCCGTGCCCGTGAACGACCGGGTTCCGCTGCTTCTGGACAGGCCGGACGCCATTGCCGTTTCCGCCCTTGAAGGCACGGGACTGCAGAAGGCGGCTGCCGCCATCGAACGGAAAATGTTCGACGAAGGCGCGTGGCAGCGCCGGGACCCGCAGACCTGGGAAGAATTTGAAAAGAAGGGCAGGGCGAGAAAAAAACGCACGGATGAAGAAAAAATGCTTGACGATACCGAGCCGTTTCGGTAATTAACACCAACGCAGCACGTCCCCATCGTCTAGCCGGCCCAGGACAGCGGCCTTTCACGCCGTCAACGGCGGTTCAAATCCGCCTGGGGACGCCAAAAAGAAATCAACGCCCTGTGAGAAATCACAGGGCGTTTTTTTAAGGCCTTTAGGCAGTTGAGGGAGCGGAAGCGACCGAAACAGAAAACCACCCGCTTAGCGGGTGGACCACAAAATGGTTATACCTAAAAAAACACCTTTTCGATAAGACGGAGTTGTTCAGGCTCCCGTCCACATCGAAAAGGTGTTTTTTTATGGCGAAAGAACAAAATCTGGCACATACGAAATGGTTGTGTAGGTACCATATTGTCTTCACTCCGAAGTATAGGAGAAAAGTGATTTACGGGCAATACCGTGAAGAAATAGGAAAAATAATACGACAGCTTTGTAATTACAAGGGAATCGAAATTATTGAGGGACATATGATGATAGACCATGTGCATATGCTTGTCATGATACCGCCAAAGTATGCGATATCGTCGGTTATGGGGTATATAAAGGGTAAAAGTTCACTGATGATTTTTGATAAATTTTCCCAGCTGAAATACCGGTATGGCAATCGGAGATTCTGGAGCGTGGGATATTACGTCAGCACAGTAGGTTTGAACGAAGCAACGATCAGGAAATATATACGGGATCAGGATAGAGAAGATATCATGCTTGATAAGAGGACGTGCAGGGAATATACGGATCCGTTCAGTCCAAAGCAGGGAAAGCTCCTTTAGGAGCAGGCTACGAGTCAAAGTACATGGGGGCTTGAACTGTTGAAAAAAAGGCAGGGCGCCGACCAGAGAAGTTCAAGCCGGCGCCCTTAAGGCGCGAGTAAGTAACAAGCCCTTACAGGGCTGGTCAAGCCACCCGTTTTACGGGTGGTCCTGACTGGTTAAACGCACCTCTACCGGATGAGGTGTTTAATCGGCCACACCGCGCCGTGAAGGACGGACCGGCTTTTCACCTGTCGGTCATGCAGGACTCGAAGCTCAACGCCGATGACGTCCATGCCCGCCAGAATCTGCAATTTTTGCTCCCCGTCTGTTTGAGAGCCGGGACTTTGCCAGAGAACGCGGCGTGGGGCAGAGCCCGGTTTGCCCGGGGACCTGCACTTCGCGAGTTCAAGAGCAGAAGAAGCAATCGGCACGGCAGGAGCGGGAAACGTCGTTCGGATGCGGGATTCTTGCGTTCTCCAGGATGTTCTGAATGACGAGAAGGGCATGGAAGAGAGCATCGAGGCATATGCAGGCAAGATCGGGGATGAGGACGCCCTTCATGAGCAGCTTTTCCAAGAGAAAAAGTGGGGCGTTCCTTCTTTGCTCGGAACGAAGGGGAAAGCATACGCAGGCGTAAGTCCTCGCCGCCGCTGATAAGAAAGGCATACGATTCGGATGATCTCCGGTCCTCTTCCGGCGAAACTCCAGACGAGCTCTCGACACTGGCCTGAGGGAAAATAACGCTTCAGATGCCGCAAAGAAATGTAGGATGGCAACATTTTTATCCGGGGCAGAGCCATGAGGGAACAGAAATCCCGATGAAAACAGGGGCTGTTCCGGCACATTTCTTACAGCAGGGGGAGCCTCATGGCTGGCGGCGCGGCCTGTTTTCGTTTTTTTCTTCAGTAATATTCAGTAAAAACGCATAGTTTTATACATGAGGAAGAGAGATACTGCTTTATGAAAATAATTTCTGCTGGAATGATGGATGGTTTTGTGATAACCGATACGGTATGGTTACGTTGCAGCCTGAAGAGTGAAAAAAATCACTTTTTTCATTAATATTAAGGCTGCTCTCGCGCTGTATGATGGTTTACCTGGTGAAAACAAACACATTAAGAGGTTTGGAGGGCGTTATGCTGACAAAGGGAGCTATAGGAAATCTGGTTAACAGGTATCGGGCTGTTCTGAAAAAATGTCACCTTATCAATGTGTTCGGCTCGCTGGCTGTGGCGGGTATGATGGTGATGGGCGGGGCAGGCGCAGCTGGTGCAGCAGCTGTTTCTTCTGATACCGACCTTGTCATGACCACACCGCTGATGACGGAGAATAATGGAACCTACGATGATGTTAATGTCAAAGGCAACATTATCGTCGACGCTCAGTCCGGTAAATTCGGCGTTATCGGTCAGAACAGCAGCGGTAGTGATGTATACTCGGCTCTTGATATTAAAGCTGGTAATGTCACCGCTGACGGCTACATCAAAGCAGGCGAGATTACCACTTTCGGTAATTTAACCGCCGATCATATAGAGACCTTCAGAAATGCTGACAATACCTTGGACAACAACCAGGGTTCTGTGAAAATCTGGGGAGCTGTCAACCTTCCCGGCGACAGTGTCACCCAGAGAAGATTTGACCTTGAAAATACTGTCGGCTCTCATAACGTACTTGGCAACGTAACTACCGGTGCATGTATGGGGCTCATAGGCAATGGAACGGAAAAGAGCACGCTGACCGGTGGCGTCATGACTATTCAAGGCGGCACTTTCGCCGTTGCCAGAGGTATGCAGGCGACTCTCAAGGAAGTCAGCTTCAATATTCCTGCCAGAAGAGCCCGGGTGCATGGTGAGAATCCTAACGCTGCCACCATCCTGGATTTGGATAAGCTTATCGTTTATGATGGTGTCCTTATCACCGAATCCCGTTGGGATTCTCAATATGCGCTGGCTGCCGTTAGAGAGCTTTCCCCCGATGACAGCAAAGAAGGTGTTTTGATCGGCGACGGTCATATTGCTGTCGGTACCAATGCGGTCATAGGGCTGGGCGAAGGAGCAACTCTCGATAATATCTATGGATTGATGAAGACGTTTACGGGTTATGAGACACCCACACAGGATGGTGTGCGTTCTGCTCTGATACTCGACCAGCCTTTGGAACTCCAGGATGGCATAGACTCCTCCTACAACCCGACTCCCGGCGACAGCTTCAACGTCTATATAAGTGCCGACAAGTACACCAGCGTACAGCCTTCTCCGTACACGACCGTGAATGGAGAAGTCTCGGAACTTGCTGATGCCATGTTTGCGGCAGGCTCCTTCACTCAGGAAGCCGACACCCTGCTTGTCGTCAACGGTGCCAATGATTATGTGCATTACACCACTGTCGCCAAGGCCGCTGTTCCGGGCGCGATTTCCTATGCAGGTGGTTCAGCCGATGCCCTGGTTGAAGACGGCGCCAAGCTCGCCATCACCGGCGCACAGGCCGGCGAAACCTATGTTATCCTTGGCAACGGCTTTGATGCCAACAGCATCACCTTTGGCGAAACCGCCTGGACGGGAGACAACCTGCTCACCGACAACCCGCTGGTATCCCTGAGCCGAGGCGACGACGGCACGGTGGCCGGTGAGGCAGTAGCAGCCGCACAGGCTCTCCCCGGTCTTGACGGATCGGTGGCGGCAGCCATGGACAGCGCCAACCTGGCCCATCAGATAGGCACGGGCGGGGCATACTACGACGGTGGCGAACAAGGCACGCAGTTCCTGTCGAGAGCCTTGAGAACGGCCAACGGTATTTCCGGCTACGGAGACGTTTCCACGGCCGTGGATGCCATCAATGAAGTTTCCCGCGCGTCCGTGACGGCAGGCGTGCAGAACACCTCCCTGCGCCTGGCCGACGCCGCATCAGATACGGTTCTGCATCATCTCTCGCTGGGCAACTTTGATTCCGGCAACAGCATTCATCAGGACGGACTGGATATCTGGGCCACTCCCATGTACGGCAACACCTATACGCACGGCATGGGCGCTTCCGGCGCTTCCGTACGCGGCAATTACGGCGGCATCGCCCTCGGCGTCGACACGCAGGTGGGTGAACTTGCGGGCGGCAGCGTACGCATGGGCGCCGCCCTCAACGGAGGCGGCGGCAAGTCCGAAACCAGGGGTACCGCCACTTCCACCGAGAACGAATACAACTTCGGCGGCGTGAATCTGTATGCGGGCTGGAACCTGGACAGTCTGAACATTCTGGCTTCGGTCGGCTACCACATGGGCAGTCATGACGTAACGATGAGTCTGCCCGCATCGTTCGGCATGAGACATGCCGATGCCGATGTGGATACCGGCGCCTTCACCGCCGATCTGCGCGCCGAATATCAGATCAGGACAAGCTGGCTGGATATTCTGCCTCATGCGGGCGTGCGTTACACCGGTCTGCACACGGACAGCTATAATTTGAAGGTGAACGGTTCCACGCTCAACAACGTGAAGTCCGATACGCAGAACATCGTGCAGTTCCCCATCGGCGTAACCGTGACCAAGAACATCGAGGTGGCTGGCTGGAACGTGAAGCCTCAGGCCGATGTGTCCGTCATTCCCGCTGCCGGCGACAAGAATGCCAACACCAGGGTGAAGTTCTCCGGCATCGATGCTTGGAGCGACATGAACACCCGCATCATGGATTCCACGAGCTGGGCCGGTATGGTGGGCGTTCAGGCGGAAAAGGGCAATCTTGCGTTCGGTCTGAACTACGGTGTTCAGGCTTCCCGTCATGAAACCGACCAGCGCGTCAACGTGGGCATCAGCTGGAAGTTCTAAGAACTGATCCATAAACTCTGACCGGAAGGCGGGCACGGCGTATCAAACCGTGTCCGCTTTCTTTTAAGGCCGAAAACTCCCCGCCATGCAGGGAGTTCCCAAAAGGCAAAGCCTTTAACTACGTAAAACAAGGGGCCTTTTTCTCAACGGACTTGCCAGAACGTTGCCGGAGCTTATTTTTTAGTCGTGATTCCTTCCGACCCGGCGTTGAGCTTTTCAGCCCTTTCTGTCTGAAAGTAATGAAAATAATCTTGGGTGATCTTATGCTATCCCAAAAGAAGTATGTACTCCTGAATGCATATCATATCATGAACGACGGCTTTTTCGATGCCGTACCCGTGCTTCTGACGTTCGTAGCTCTGGCGTATGGCCTGGGGGAAAAGGAAATCGGTATGGTTGTTTCCTGTGGGACTGCCCTGGGAACCGTTGCGGGCTTGGCAACCATGTTTCTTTCCCGGTATTTAAGTCCCCTGAAAACCATTTCCCTGCTGATCGGCGTGGGCGGAGCCGGTTTCGTGGCTGCTGCGTTTTCTCCGGGTTTTCTTTTTGCAGGAATAAGTTTTACGATTGTCATGTTTGGATATAGCTTATTTCATAATATATGCTTTTCCTACCTGACAGTACATACGGAAAGGAAAAAGCTGGGAAGAATACTGAGCGACTTTGCCGCCATAGGGGATATAGGAAGAATACCTTTCATAGCGATTGCCGGGTATCTTTCTGCTTTTACCTTTTTTAATGTTTCAGGATGGAAACTTGTCAGTTTTTTCTTTGGAATAGTCGGACTTGTTTCTGCCGTTTTATTATTTTTGTTTTCAAAAGAAGATGCCGTCGAAGAAAGATTTGTACATGCCGGATCATCCATACCATCCTTCAACATATTACAGGACAGGTCCGTCATTCTTTCCATGGCGGCAAGTATTCTCAATACATTCGGTAATGAAAAAATATTTACGTTTTTACCGATGCTCATACTTTTCAAAGGTTTTGACCCCGGGATAGTGGGAACTTTCGCCGTCGGGTTCACGGTCGGTTCTTTTCTGGGAAAGATGGCCTGCGGAAGACTGTTGGACAGGTATGGCCCGAAGATCGTATTTATCGTTGCAGAGAGCGTGTTATCCCTGTTTTTGTTTTTGATCATCTATTCCACGTCGTTACCCGTCATCATGTTTTTTGCCTTCTTTATAGGTCTTTTAACAAAAGGAACCGTTCCAGTTATTCAGGCCATCATTACCGTTCCTTTTCAGGATATAGGAGACTATGACAAAATTTTTTCCATAAATTCGTTTGTAAGAGGAATCATAAATATTTTCACTCCGTTGCTTTTCGGGGTTATCGCATCGATATGGAATATCAATGTGGTCTATGTCATCATGGCGGCGGCGTCTTTTCTTGCGGTTGTTCCGATGCTGTATTTTAACATGGCTGCCAGAATAACCACAGGTCATGACAGAAAATAATGTGAGGCCCCTGGGGCGGCAGGGAAATATGACAGAACATGTGGTAAGGGGCATGATTCGGAGCGAGGCGCTCGTTGAAATACGGATACGGAAACAACACCGTTTTTGTGAGCCGGGAATCTTGCCCGGAAAAGAGAAAGGCCGTGATTTCCTCAGGCGGGAATCACGGCCTTTGAGATTAAACGAAAATCTCCGGCCCTGCGGGAGCCGGAAAGCGTATGACCATGAGCATGTTGTACAATCTTAATGCTTTGTGAAAAAGGCGCATGGAGCTCCGCCGTCTGCATGTTCCTGGCCGTATGCGGCAAGGTTCATGACGGAAGAAACGGCATGTCTTCACCGGAAAAGGCCGCTTTCTTTTTCCTGCCGTCGGGGCAGGCCCGTGGTATCTGTTGCTCTTTCTCTTCCGGGAAGCTATTTTTTCCATAATGACGTTCACGGCTTTCTGAAGATAGGAGTTGTCTTCCGGGGGATGCCGCGGACCGTGTTGCCGGATGCGGTCAGGCTTTACGACCGGGGGCATACGAGTCCGTGGAGCCGATACGGAAAGCGTATCGTCACATTGGCATGAAACTTGCTAGTCTTTCGGTGTACGCTTCACATGCCAATATTGTTGTCAATCACCGGCTTGCAGAGAGTACCCTGCGGGCATCCGTGCGGAGCGCTCCCTGATTTTCACATATACAGGCAGGACAAGGAGGACACCGTGATAAGCTACGAAACCGCCGATACGCTTCTCAAAGAATTTTCTCTTCAGGAAGAGCTGGAACCCCTGCAGCTTGATGAAGACAATTACTGTATGCTTGTTTCCGCGGATGAGCATGTGGTGCATATCCGTTTTGACGAAGCGCAGGGAACCTTCATCGCCTTCGGCAGCATAGGCACCCTTTCCAGGGATGAGGAAGTCTCCCGGCGCGAGCTGCGCGCCCTGCTTACGGCAAACCTCATGTGGCAGGATACCATGGGAGCGACCATCACCCTTGCCCCGGAGAGCGACACGGTTCTTCTTCAGCAGATGTGGCTGCCGGAACAGGCTACGGTGGAAAAACTCGGCGCCTTCCTGCAGTCCTTTGTTCTTTTGGTCTCTTTCTGGGAAAAGCGGTTCTCAGGCCTCGGCGATGAGCTTATGGAGAGCGAACAGCCGTTTTACATCAAGGTATAGGAGGAGAATATGCCGGTTATCGATTCCATGGCGCATCTCCGGTCCTTGAGCCAGACTCAGGGAAGCTTTATCCGCCTTGACCGGAGCAATGCACAGCTTACGACATCCACGACCAGAGCCCGTTTCTGGCAGTTGTCCCGGCGACTTGCTGAGAAGCAGGAAAGCCGGGCTGCGGCCGAACGTGTCCGCGACAGTGTATGCGCCTACTGCGGCAAGGCTGTGGGCACTACTCTCTTCAATCGATACATCGGTGAAAAGAGCCTGCGGGGAGCACGCTTCACCGGTACGAAACTGGCAAAGCTTCTGGATGCGGCCACCCGGTACAATGTTTCCTACCTGGGACACAGGCTGAGGGACTTTGCAGGCTCCAGAACGCTCATGCCGGAAATACGGCAGGAGCTGGCGCGCTTCGGCGCAGGGGAAGAGGATTTTATGAGCCTCGTGCAGCAGGCCGTCAGAGTGCTGGAGGGAGATTTTTTCAGCGATGAGGAAGTCGCGAAGGGCTCGGCCGTTCTGATCGAAGTCCAGCAGAAGCTCGTTCAGCTCCAGGGAGCGCTGTCGGCATTTCAGGGCGGACTGCCGCCGGGAGCGCCGGGAGTCCCCCGGCTGCAGTCCTGCGTGACCGGTCTCATCGGAGAATTGCGCGGCAAGGCCGACATGCTTATTGCACAGAAAGAGCAGAATCCTTTTTCCGGCAAGAATGTCCGCACGGCCTTTCAGCAGATTTATGAGTCGTATGAAATGGTCATCAACCGGGAGATTGCCCGGCTCAATCAGGAGCTTGCCGGTGCTTCTCCGGGACAGGCGGCGACTTTGAACAGGCAGCTTGCCGACCTCAACGGCCTGCTCGGCAGAGTGCAGGCCTTCCGGGTCAGCCCGCCGGCCATGCAGAATGTGCCCGACAGCGCCAGAGTTTCCCAGAGTGTTCTGGATGCCTTCAGGAAGCTTCCCCAGACGCTCGGCAGGGAGCTGCACGATATTCTTCCGAACCTGTCTGCCGGAAAACTGGCCAGAGATATCAAGGCGGCGCATGTTCAGGTGCTCAACTCCCAGCCGTGGAACGTCATTCAGCGTGATGTGCAGTACTTCGGCCAGGCTGGCGGCAGCGTGACGGCTCAGTCCACCATCACGCCCGCCCGGCATATCGGCATCATCGGTCAGAACATGGCGCAGGATAACCTTCAGGGCGTTTCCTGCGGCGACAGAGGGCAGGCAAGACATGCGGTGAATCTTGCCAGTACGGAAATAAGCGTTGGCGGCACCACCCTGTTCAGGGGAATCCGTCACGGCGTCAACAGCGCGTACACACTGACGAATCCGGCAGATCGAGTGCAGGCCAACAACACCCGGGCTCAGGAGATTTTTGCCGCAGCCCTGCAGAGTTCTCCCGAACTTCTGCAGCGGGCGCAGGCCTCTCAACCGGGGGATATCATCGACCTGCCTCTGCTTTCCACCAGTCTGCTCACTCCCGACGTGTGGCGTCGTTCGGGAGGCTGGGCGGAAAGAAACCACCTCCGGGAACAGTGCAATGCGTGGCAGGATGCCTGTCAGGGGGGCCTGTGCCGGATTACCGTACCCATCGCAGGCGGAACAAAGACGGTAACGGTGCGCCCCAGTGTGATTACCTTCAATTTCGGGGTGAATGCGGGAGCGCAGAGTACGGGGAAGGGCCTTTTCGGCGGCTGGAGTACCTCGATGCTCTATAACGAACAGGCCATGGCCCGGCTCTTCGGCACGAAGCCCGACTGGCAGGGCGGCATGGTGGCGCAGTATCTTAACCGGCCCAATGTTTCCGACAGAAACAAGAATATGGTCGCCGCTCTGCGCAGCCAGATCATAGACCTGTGGGAGAACGAGGGCTTCAAAAAGACCGGCGAGGACCCCTACCGTCTGCCCGCCCGTCTGGCCATGCTGGGGCATCTTATGGGCATGATGCCGCTGTTCAACTGCAAGAGCGGCAAGGACCGTACCGGTCAGATGGACGTGGCCTGCAAGACTCTGGCCCTGCAGATGTATGAACGGGGCGGCCGTCTTCCTCCGCTTGATAAGCCGCGCACCAGTATGGACGAACATATATTCCAGCAGGTGGCCATCAACGGCGGCAATCTTGAAATGCAGCGCATGAACACAGGGCTGGCCGGGTTCAAGACGTCAGGCGTGGAGGGGCTCGACAGGCTTTTTTCCGAAAGCGCCAGAGAAGTGCACCGCGGGCTCAGCCATTATGTCGAAGTGTGAGCCTTGCCGAGGCGCGGCATCTGCACGGCGCCGCGCTTCGGCATGTGTCCGCTGCCCCGGAAGCTCTGGACAGCGCAGCGTACGGCCATGCTGTTGCAGGGCAGCTTCAGTTCTGTATGGTGTCGCAGAAGGGCGGTGTACCGACATGCGGGAGCGGACCGCCTTTCCGCTGCATGGGGAAGGGCGTATGTTTCGGCGCGACAGGGGCGTGCGCGGAAGGCAGACAGGAAGGAGGTGATATGCTGAGGCTGGAAACGGAGAGACTCGTACTCAGGCCTTTTGAAGACAGGGATGCTCCGGCGCTTCTGGCGTTGTTCGGAAGGCCTGATGTGAGCTGCTTTTTTGATGAACGTCTGGAAAGCCTCGGGGAGGCTCTTCTTGAGGCCCGCCGGAGAAGAAACGAGAGGGAAGGGACGCAGCTGGCCGTATGCCGGAAGGAAAGCGGCGGCATGCTCGGCAACGTGTTTTCCCGGCAGGAGGGACCGGATACCTGGTCGGTAGGCTGGATATTCGACAGGCGTTTTCAGGGCCGGGGCTATGCCGGAGAGGCCGCCCGCGTCTATGTGGACTTTCTGTTTTCCCGCAGGGGGGCCAGACGCGTTTTCGCCTATGTGGAGGAGGGGAACCTTCCTTCCCGCAGGCTGTGTGAACGGCTCGGTATGCGTCTGGAAGGGCGCTTTGTGGAGTTTGTTTCCTTCTCGCGTGATGAGAACGGTACTCCCGTGTATGAAAATACCCTTGTTTATGCCGTGCTGAAAAGGGAATGGGAGCATTCCGCCGTGTGAGAGCAAGCTGCTTTTCCGTGTAGATGAGCGGCGCAGGGGCTGACCCTTTCCTCATTGTCCCCCGGATTCGAGAGGGCGGGATTTGCCCCGGCAGGAAGATTTCCCCGTATTTCTTCCTGATACAGAGCCGGTACGCCTTCCCGGACGCAGGAAAAACAGAAGCGTTTTTTGATGAAAAGAGGAGCCGCGTGCCTTCAGTAAAGGTGCGCGGCTTTCTGGCAGGCAGGCCCGCGTTGTGCAGAAGTGGGCTGTGTTACGCCCTGTGAGGCGGCAGATAAGGGGCTCGCGTTTTATCCCCCTCTTCTGTCGCAGAGGTATTTTGCGGAATCGGACCGACGGCGCGGAGGAACAGGCCGGGGGGTACCTCGCGGCAGGTTTCGTATGGAGGGAAGAGGCAGGGTATGAAAAAGGCGGGAGAGGTTTCCCTCTCCCGCTAAGGAGGCTCATATCAGGAGCGGACTAGGTCCACGCCGGATTAGAACTTGTACTGGAAGAGCAAAGCGAGCTTCCAAGCGTCGCTGTAGGACGCGAGGCGGTTGTTCGCAGCGCCGGTTTCGAAATCTTCGAACACATAGGCGGCTTCGAGGTAGGCAGTCAGGTTCTTGTAGATTTCGTAGGTGGTACCGAAGTCGAGTTCGACGATGGAGTCGTCGGTAGTCATGTATCTGGAGGGATTCAGACCAAAGCGAGTATTGGCGGAATCGTTGGTACCCTGAGCATAGATGACAGCGAAGTCATGAGAAAGGCCTTCGATGAAGGAGAGCCCCTTCCAACCGAGGCGGACGCCCCAAGCGCCGTTGCCATTGTGGTTGTTTTCGATTTCGTTATCAAGCAGGCCGGAACCGTTGAAGAAAGCATAAGAACCCTTGAAGCGGCCACCGAGGGAAGGAATGCTTTCCTGGTAAGCGTACTGTACGTCCTTGTCGTCACCGGAGCCGTAGAAGGCGAGCAGTTCAGGAGTACCGTAAGCGGTCTTGTAGGCCACGCTGCCTTCCATGAAGTAACCATGCTGGCTGGGCTGACCGACGAGAGCAGCAGTTTCGTCACTGGTGAAGTCACGATTGCCGTACACGAAGCTGGCCTTCACGGTGAAGGGATCGAAGTAGGTCATGGTACCGGTGATACCGGCCCAGTAGATACTGCTCTTGCCTGCGGCACCGATGTTGGGGAGATCGGCGTTATGGGCGTTGTTGTTGGTCCAAGCGGAAGGATCCATGCCGTCGCCAACAGCAGCGTAGGCCACGAAGGGAGACACTTTGAAGCCGTCGAAGGTCATATCGGCAGAAAGACCGAAGGCATCGATGGAGTCGGAGTAGTTGGTCCACTGCGTCGCTTCAGCGTTGCGGGCATAGCGGCCCCAGAAAGCGTTCACGTCCATCCAGTCGAACACGGGAGCGGTAACAGCGATACCGTCGACGGGATCCTTAGACCAGATGGCAATGTTCTTACCATCGGCAAGAGCAGGCAGACCGAGGTTCTGACGGCCCATGCGAACCTTCACTTCGGTGCTGGGAATGACCCAGTCGATGTAGGCCTGACGCATGAAGACGTTGTTGTTTCTGTTGCCAGCGAAGCCGTAACCCAGATCTCCGGTCGCACCGTACTGGTTCTGGCCCCAGTCCCAATAGGAACGAACCTGGAAGTAACCGGACAGATCTTCAGAGACGGAGAAGGTCATGCCGAGGTTCACCTGCTGATGAACACGGTCAAACTTGTCATTGGTGCCTTTGTCAGCGCGAGTACCCTGATCCCAGAAGCGGTGGCCCTGAGTAAACTGGAGGTTATAGTCACCATCAACCTTCACATCCACGGCGGAAGCCGGAGCGGACGCGGCAAACACCATGCCAGCGGCCAGAAGAAGCGTAGTAAGCTTTTTCATTGTCTCATTCCTTTGAAAAGTTTTGTCAAATGAAACCGTTATGGAAAATCCCTCTTTTTCCATGAGCGGAGCTTAGAATTAAGTTGTGAATTAATCAATAAAAAAATGTGAATAAAATGTTAATAAAATAAAAAAGGTTCAAAAATTTTTATTTCTTTTTTTATCATTTCAAGCCGTTAGCCGAGAAAAAAATATTTTTTTCAAGGGAAAAACGCCTCTTCCGGGAGGTGTTTTTTATAATAACTATTGAATATTATTAAATAATATAATATATGGCCGTGTTTTGTTTCCGGTGGGGCACGGTATGGAAAAGGAAAGTGGAACCCCCGGAAGGGAAGGAAGAAAGGAACGGAAACGGCGGAAAAGAGCGCTTTTCCGGGGAAAAAATGTTGAACTTTTTGGCGGCCGCTTTCTGAGCGACGGGGACAGCTGCTTCTTATAAGAAGCAAAGCGATGCGGACGGGACGTGCGGCGTGCCGTTCCGTCCGCGGGAACATGCAGAGGAGAGAACTTTTCCTTCCTGGGATTTTGCGGTAGCACAGGACAACGAAGCGGAAAGGCCGTCTGCTTCCGGTGCTGTGCGCAGGAACGTGCGGGCCTTTCCGACGGCTTTCCTTGGGGAAGAGCTTCGTTCCGCAGCGTACCCTTTAACTATTAAGGAATGATTCATGAGCAAGGAATATGATCCCGGAATGCACACGGCGGAACATGCCCTGAGCGGCGTGCTCATCCGCCGCTACGGCTGCCCGCGCTGTTTTTCCACGCACATCAATGCCAACAAGTCCAAGGTGGATTTTCACTTCCCGCATGATCTTTCCGCTGAGGAAGTGGAGAGCATCACCGCCGAGGTGAACGAGGTTCTCGCCCGCGATCTGCCCGTCGTGGCCAGAGACATGACCCGCGAGGAAGCCGCGAAGCGTTTCAACCTCTCCCGCCTGCCGGAAAGTGCGGGCGATACGCTGCGCATCGTGTTCATAGGCGACCCCGATGCCCCCGGCGGCGCGCTGGATGCCTGCCCCTGCATAGGCGAACATGTCGCGCATACGGCGGAATGCGGCACCTTTGTCTGGGTATCCCATGAGTGGAAGCCGGATGACGGCGGTGTGCTCCGCATACGTTTCAAGCTCGGCAGATAATGCCGGGGCGGCCCCTTGAGGGCCGTTTTTTTTTTGCCCGCGGCAGACGGAAAAGCGCCGCGTTCCGTTCGGGATCATCGACCCCGTCTGTGCGGTACTAGCCGATACGGGTGGTCGGGCGTTGTTCTGTCGGGGCATGGTTGTCTGTCGTGCCGGTTCAGAAGAGACGTGGGAGGGAAAGGGCAAACGGAGAAGGCATGGGGCACGGTTTCTCCTCCGGTCTGCGCGGAGCATGGAAGCATTTTTGCCGCCCGCTTTTGGGGCTGGGAAAGGGCTGTGTTCCTGCCGCCGGAGGGCCGGGCTGCGGGCGGAGAGGGCCGAAGGGGCGGAGCAGATACGGCCTCCTGGCGGAAAGCGGAATGGAAAACCAAATAATATAAATAATTTCAATAGTTATAACAAAAATGGAAAAATTTTTCCGGAAAGGAGATATTTTTTGAGATTTAAGTTGACATTGAAATTCGTTTTCATTAGTGTTCTTTTCAACGGGGGATGCAGAAGCCGGAAGGCGAAGGCATCCCGCGGGAAGGCTTCTTTCCGGCAGCATCGGAAGAAGCGGAAGGGCGGCGCTTCCGCCTGCGCGAAACGCGCGTTGATCTTTGACAAGGGAACAGGGTTCGCAACGGCTGATTCAGGACAGGGGTATTGACCTCCCCCCCCCAAGCCGTCTGACGATGGCTTGACCCGGCGTTTTGCCGGAGGCGTCAGACGGCAAAATTTCCGCGGAACCGCACGGTTTCGCACGATATTGGAATGCGACCGGGTCGTATTCCGTGCTGAGGTGCCAGCCTCAGTCTCCTGGTGCGGCGAGGGCCGTTCCCCATGGTGGGGAACGGCCCGAAAAAAGCACCGTATTCATGCCCATAACAGCGTGAAGCGATCCGAGCGCTTCATGCCTCCATACAGGGGCGTTGTGTATTGCAATGCCCGGGCCGGAGCATGTGTCTGGATGCTCCGGCAGAATTTCTCCGCCCTGCGGCAGGAGCATGGACATGCTGGTCCATCTTCATATTCGCCATAGCCTTGCGGAAAAAACAGGTGTTTCCGCAAGGTTTTCTCCTCCGCATTGCCGGTATGCCCGCCATTGGCATTCCGGCAAAAATTTGCTCTGGAACCTTGAAGGTTTCAGTCTCCTCCCCCCCCCTGCCGGGCTTCTGACTCACAGCAGAGGTCCGGCCGATTTTCTGTCCTGCATCCACCCCGCATGGGCGGGGTGAGTACTCCTGGTCGTGCACGGCGGAGACAGACGGCATATCTCCGCCGTGCAAAAAAAACATGCGGACCCGTTCTATGCCCCCGGAAGGGGAGGCCGTTCCGCACGGCATGGGGCCGTTGCGGACATCTGCCCTATGGCCTTTTTCTCCGGGGGCTTTTTATGGAGAAAAACTATGAAGGTTCTCATCGTGTATGGTTCTACCACCGGCAATACCGCGGGTATTGCGGAAGCTCTCGGCGAACAGATCGGCGCGGCCGGTCATGAAGTAGTGGTGAAGAACGCCGCCGATGTCACGGCCGAAGGCCTGTGCGACGGCTATGATGCCGTTCTTTTCGGCTGCTCCGCCTGGGGAACCGATGAAGTGGAACTGCAGGATGACTTCAACACCCTTTTTGAAGAATTCGATTCCATCGGTGCGAAGGGAAAGAAGTTCGCCTGCTTTGCCAGCGGCGACAGCAGCTTTGAACATTTCTGCGGCGCGGTGGACGTGATGGAGGACAGGCTTTCCTCTCTCGGCGCCGTGATGATGGAAGAAGGTCTCAAGGTGGAAGGCGACTGCTCAGGCAGCAGGGACGACGTGGAAGCCTGGGGCAGCCGTATCATCGCCGATTTGCAGGGGTAACCCGGATACCGCCCGCAGAGAGACTCACCGCACAGGAAAGGCGGCCCTCCCGTGGACGGGCTTTCATCTCGCCTTAAAAAATTGAAAAAGGCTCTTCGTGTCAGCACATGAAGAGCCTTTTCTTTTTGGTATCCGCAGGAAAAGCCGCCGTGCTGCAGCGCTGGGAAAGGCCTGTCCGGCGGCGAAAGCCGGTCGGTCTGTTTTTTCGGGAAGGCAGGGCCTTGCCCGGAAAAGCTTCCGTAATTTCTGCCGGAACGTCAGGCCGAGGCCTTCAGCACGGGAATCAGGCGCTTCATGACCGCGGCCTTCATGAGCGGAGCATCCAGAGACAGGGAGGAGAAGTGCTCCAGCGCCAGTATGGCCTGATGGATGAGCATGCCGAGTCCGTTCATCGCAGCATGGCCGCGTTTTTCCGCTTCTTCCAGAAGACGGGTTTTCAGAGGCCGGTAGATAAGGTCGCATACGGGGGCGGAGGGGGGCAGCATGTCGAGGAAGGAAAAGTCTTCAAACTGCGCCTGCACGCCCTGCATCCCCAGAGGCGTGCAGTTGATGAAGAGTTCCCCTTCGGCCAGCGCCGCTTCGCAGGCCTTTTCCGTCATGCGGCACAGTCGTATGCGCGGGGAGGCTGCGGCAAGTTCCGCGGCTTTCTGCGGCGTGCGGCAGCACACGGTCACGCTTTCCGCTCCTTCCGCAGCGAGTTTGAGCACCACGGAGCGGGCCGCTCCACCTGCGCCGTAGACCACCACGCGCATGTCCCGGACGTGAATGTCTTCCTCAAGAAGCGAGCGCAGAAAACCTTCGCCGTCGGTATTGTAACCGTGGAAGCGCCCTTCGCGTATGACCACGGTATTGACGGAACGGTACATGCGCGCATCGTCGGAAAGGGTATCCATGAGCGGTACGAGGTCGGTCTTGTGCGGCATGGTGGCGTTGAACCCCGCAAGGTTCAGGTCGGGCGCGACGGGAAGCCAGGCCGAGACGCTTCCGGCGCTGACGAGGATGCGTTCATAGGTGCAGGCTATGCCCAGAGCATCGAGCATGGCCTGCTGAATGACGGGGGAGAGACTGTGTTCTATGGGGTCGCCGATGACGGCGAGTTTTTTTCCTGTCAGAATGCTGTTCATGGCGGCTCCGCATGTCATGAAGTAAGGCGCAGGGAAAACGTTCCCGGCGGAAGGGCAGGTCAGGACAGTTCTGTCTTTGTTTCGTGCCGGAAGCGGCGCAGTATCTGAAGAATGCGCCGTTTGAGGGTTCTCGGGCCGCCGTGGTTGGGAACGGTGATGTGGGCATAACGGCGGTACAGGGCGATGCGTTCCGCGTAGAGGCGGAAAAGCCGGTCTCTGTCGTTCTGCACGAGGGGCCGGTCGCCCAGAGTGGTGGAGCGCAGGATATGCGAGGGGTGGCGGTCGATGAACACGACAAGCCCGTTGCGGGAAAGTTCTTCCATGTTTTTTTCGCGCAGTATCATGCCTCCGCCTGTGGAGATGATGACGCCTTCCATGGCTGCGGCTTCCCTGGCGCAGGCCGATTCCATGTCGCGGAAGGCGGCTTCGCCGTCTTCTGCAAAGATATCGGCGATGATGCGGCCGGTCTTTTTCTCGATCATGACGTCGGTATCGAAGAGCGGCATGTGCAGTCTGCGGGAAAGCCTTCTGCCGAAGGTGCTTTTGCCGCAGCCGGAAAGGCCGATGAGCACGAGATTCTTCATGCCTTTTCTCCCATGACTTCCGAAAGGGCCAGCGCGCAGGCCGCCTCGATGACGGGCACGGCCCGGGGGAGTATGCACGGATCGTGTCTGCCGGTTATGACGAGCCTGGCCGCCTCGCCGGTGCTCATGTTCACGGTGTCCTGTTCCTTTCCGATGGAGGGCGTGGGTTTGATGATCACGCTGAAGACCACGGGCATGCCGTTGGAAATGCCGCCGTTGATGCCGCCGTTATGGTTGGTGCGCGTATGTATGCCCTCTCCGGGCAGGAAGGCGTCGTTGGCTTCGCTGCCGCGCATGGAGGCAAAGCCGAAGCCGGAGCCGAAGGCCAGTCCCTTGACGGCAGGCACGGCGAAGACGTGGCGCGCTATGGCGGTTTCGATATTGTCGTCGAAATCGGGCCCGCCCCGTCCTGCAGGCAGGTTCAGGGCAAAGCATTCGATGACGCCGCCTACGGAATCGCCCTCGGCTCGCGCTTCGAGAATGGCCTTCTGCATGGCTTCGCCGCGCGTATCGTCCACAACGGCAAAGGCTTTCCGGCCAGCCGCACGAAGGGCCTCCACATCGGGCCGTGCAAGGTCGAGGGGAATATCCGCCACTCCCGCCGTTTCTTTTATGCGGGCGAGAACTTCCACGCCCTTCTGCCTGAGCAGCAGCTTGGCCACGGCCCCGGCAAAGACGAGCGGAGCCGTGAGGCGGCCGGAAAAGTGCCCCCCGCCCCGGTAATCCTCGAAACCCTGATAGCGCAGATGGGCGGTGAAGTCCGCATGACCGGGCCTTGCCAGATACCGCGTGGCGGCGTAGTCGCGCGAGCGGGTATCGGTATTTTCAATGATGCCGCACAGGGGGGTGCCGCAGGTTCTGCCCTCGAACACGCCGCTTATGATGCGTACGGCGTCCTTTTCGCTGCGGGCCGTGGCGAGGGGCGATTTTCCCGGAGCGCGGCGCGCCATTTCCGCGCCGATGAAGTCCATGTCGAGCTCAAGCCCGGAGGGAACGCCCTGCAGAACAATGCCTATGGCCGGGCCGTGGGATTCGCCGAACAGACTGTATCGCATCACTTCTTTCCTTTTTTCAGCCCTGCCCGGGCCGACTGGAGGGCCACCTTGCGGGCTTCCTCGTGTATTTTTCTTTTTTCCTCTCCTTCCTTCCACCACCACTGGGCCTTGTGCAGGATGAGATCCACGTCGCCCGCGGCGGCAAGGGAAAGCAGGTTGCGGTACTGGCGCACCATGGCCTGACTGTGCGGGTTGGCCTCAAAAAGCCAGGTGAAAAGCGCGCCGTCTTCCATGAGCTGCTTTTCCGTGGAATTCATGCGGCGCAGAAAGGAGGGGGTAATATACGGAAGAAGCGCGGGGTCTTCCGCCGTCATGGCGAAGTACACCGCGCTTGTAATGAAATTCATGCCCTGTATCCTGGCTTCCGCCATGTCGTGCTCTTCCGCCGTGGCACGGAAGGTGACGCAGGAAAAGCTGCGGAACACCTGTTCCATGAAGGCGACGTCCTCTTCCGAGGAGTTCCTGCCCGGCACTATGGTCACGCGCAGTTCCAGATCCGGCGCGGGCACGGGGCCGAAAAGCGGGTGCGTGCCCACCACGGGGCCGTCCCACAGCCGTTCCATGTGCCGCATGGGCAGTTCCTTCACCGAGGTGATGTCGGAAAGAATGGTGGAAGGCTCCATGAAGGGCAGGAGCTTTTCTATGGTTCCGGCAATGGCCGAGGCGGGGATGCACAAAATGACGGCGCGCGCTCCCCGGCAGGCTTCCTCCATGGCCGCAGGCTCATAGGGAAGATCCAGCCCCACGGGAGAAAAGGCCGGACTCTGCCCGAGCCTTTCCATGAGCATGGCCCCCATGCGGCCGCGGCAGCCTGCGATGACGATGCGTTCGCTCATGAAAGGGCGCTCCACACGTTCCAGAATTCGGGGAAGGATTTGCGGACCACGGCGGGGTCGTCCACCGCCACGCGCTGCCCCCGGCCGAGTCCGAGCAGGGAACAGGCCATGGCGATGCGGTGGTCGTTGTAGGTGCAGAATACCGTGCCTTCCGGGATGGAGGGCACATCCGGCCCGAGGCCGTGCACGGTGAGCGCGCCTTCCTCTTCCTCGCAGCGCACCTTCGCGCGGGCCAGCTCCGAGGCGCAGGCGGAAATGCGGTCGCATTCCTTGATTCTGAGGTGGGCGATGTTTTCCATGCGCGTTTTTCCCGAGGCGAAGGCCGCGACCATGGCCACGGTGGGCACGAGGTCGGGGCAGTCGCCCATGTCCACGGTGATGCCGTGCAGGGGCGCGGGGCTGACCAGAATGCCGTCGTCCCGTACGGTGATATCCGCGCCCATGGCGCGCAGAATATCCAGAATGACGCGGTCGCCCTGCAGGGAATCGGGGCGGAGATTGGTGACGAGCACGCTTTCTCTGCCCACGGCTCCGGCTGCGAGCAGGTAGGATGCGCCGGACCAGTCACCTTCCACGCGGTATTCGCCGCTTTGGTACGCGCCGGGGCGCACGCTGATGCGGAGCTTCCCGGGCCGGGCATGTTTCACGCTCTTCCACGGCGTCTCATGCCAGTCTTCCCCCTCTTTTTCCTCCACCATGAAGGAAATGCCGAAGTCCTCCAGCACCTGCAGCGTCAGCCCCACATAGGGCCAGGATACCACCTTGGAACCGCTGAGCGACACACGGAGCGTTTCGCGGCAGAAGGGAGCGGCGAGCAGCAGCCCGGAAAGGAACTGGCTGGATTCGTCGACGCTCATGCTCACATCTCCCCCGCAAAGCCCTTCGGTGGAGAGAAGAAGCGGGGGATACCCTTCCTTCCGTTCAAATTCGATATGTGCGCCGAGGGCGGAAAGAGCGTCTGCCAGTGCGCCGATGGGCCGCTCATGCATTCTTTCCACGCCGTGAATGCGGAATTTTCCGCGCCCTGCGGCCAGAACGGCGGTGAGCAGGCGGCAGGTGGTGCCCGATTCCCCCACATAGCAGCTTACGGAAGCGGAGCTTCCGCCCGCAGGGCCGTGTTCCATGCCCTGCACGTTCCAGCTTCCGCCGCCCAGATCTTCCAGCACAGCTCCTGCGGCATGGAGTATTTCGCGGGTGCGCTCAAGGTCGGCGCTGGAAAGGGCGTGATGCACCAGGGAGCGGCCCTGCGCCAGAGAGGCGGCGATGAGCATGCGGTGGGAAACGGACTTGGAGGCCGGGGCCTTGAGCGTGATCATGAATCAGAATCCTGTGGTGTTTGCGGTGGAATCGAGACGGGGCCCTTCGGGGTAGCAGCCCAGCACGCGCACGAAGGAGCAGCCTGCGCGAAGATCGTTGACGAGCTCCGTGCATTCCGGGGAGGAAAGGTCGCATTCCACATCGGCGAAGAAGATGTAGTCCCAGCAGGCGGCGCCCTTCAGGGGGCGCGATTCGAGCTTGGTCATGTTCACCCCGTGACGGGTGAACACGTTGAGCACCGAAGCGAGGGTTCCGGCCCTGTTGGGTACGGTGAAGAGCAGGGAGGACTTGAACGGCGCGTCCGCCGGGGCACGGCGGGGCACGGCGGAATTTTCACCCGCGGAAACGAGCACGAAGCGCGTCCAGTTGGAGGCGTCGTCCTGAATGTCGCAGGCAAGGCAGTTCATGCCGAGCTTTTCCGCCATGCTGCGGTGGCCTATGGAGGCCGCGCCCTCCTCGGTGGAGGCCTTCCATGCGGCGGCCGCCGTGGAATCCACGGAAACAAGCCGCGCCTGCGGAAGGTGCGTGCGCAGCCATGCGGCGCACTGGCCCAGCGGCTGGGGATGGGAGTACACGGTTTTCACCTGTTCAGGCTCCCTTTCCCGGCTGAGCAGGCTGTTGGAAATGCGGGAATAGAACTCGGCCTGAATGGTGACGTTGTACTCGGAGAACAGGTCGAAGCTCTGGGCTATGGTTCCGTGTATGGAGTTTTCCAGCGGAATCACGCCGAAGTCGAACTGCTTCAGCATGATGCCGCGGAATATTTCGTTGAAGTCGCGGCAGGGCGTGAATTCCATGGCTTCTCCCATGAAATCCACGGCGGCAAAGTAGGAGAACGTGCCCTCCGGCCCGAGATAGGCCACGGAGCAGTTCTTCTGCAGAGAGCGGGAGGCGGAGAGAATGGCACGCCAGATGGAGGTGACGTGTTCCGCCTTCAAAGGCCCTTCGTTGCGTCCGGCGAGCCTTTCCAGAAGCAGTGTTTCCCGCGCAGGGTCGAACACCCTGCCCCCGACCTGCCTTTTTGCCTGACCTACGGCGAGGCTGAGCCCCGCGCGCCGGTTCAGCAGTGTGAGAAGCGCGGAGTCCACCTCGTCGATTTCCTCGCGCAGTTTTGCAAGACCGGGTATCTGGAAAGGCTCCGCCATGACTATTTCTCCTGAATGTCTTCTTTGATGCGCATGCCGAAGTGCCGCCCTGCTTCATCGGTACGGCAGAGCACCTTGTCGCCCGGCTTCAGGCTCACCACGCTCACAGGGGTTCCGTCCGGCGCGGTAAGGCGTATGGTTTCCGCATTCTGCAGGAAGACCGCGCCCTTTTTGTCGCCGCATACGGCTTCCACCAGAAGCATGGGCCGCACTTCTATCTTCACTCTTCCGGCAACGGCCAGAGTCGTGGCTCCGGTATGATCCACCACCAGCATTTCCCGGCCCGCCTCCACTTCGGAAAGGTAGGTCGTCGTATCATTGGGAAGGCGGATGTAGGCATGCACGGCCCCGGCATTCACCCGGAAGGGACGGGAGGCCACATATTCGTTGTGCTCCGTTTCCGCATGCACAAGGAAGGTGAAGGCGCTGGAATTGCCCACCAGCATGCCCTGACCGCGGTGCAGCATGGACATGGTGTCGATGCATACGCGGTGCCCGAGTCCGGCGGGTTCCACGCGGGTGATCACGGCTTCCTGAAGTTCTTCGTGTTCCCGGCTCGTCTTGCAGCGGGAAACGATGTCCTTGAGGTCGCCTATGGCCTCGGGCAGCACCACGATGCCCTGCACCCCGCGCTGAAGAATACCCGCCGCAAGCACGGCTTCCTCAAGATTGCCCGCTTCGGCAACGACATGGGGGCACTGGGCGAGCAGGTTCTCCACGGGGATGATTTCCCATCCGCGGGCGAGCACCGCCTGCGTGCCGGCGAGAAGTTCGTCGCGTATGGCTTCCTCGTCGGCCTTGGTGGACATGGAACGGGAGGGCATGTCCTCTTCCGCGATGACCGCGGTGCGGGAAAGCTGGGAGACGGATTCCACCTTGTCGGCGGGGACGATGACGCCGTCCACGCCGGATTCCAGGGCGAGGGTCACGTCGCTTTTGCTGAAGGGCACGCTTTTGAAGTAAATGTTCATGATCCGTTTTCCCCGGCTTATTTGTCTTCGCCCACGATGGCCATGGCGTCGTCCACGGAAGCGCCGGAATGCACGATGGCGTTCATGGCGCGCATGAGATCCACGCGGCGGGGATGCTCGAACACGTTGCGGCCGATGGAAAGGCCCGCGCCGCCCGCGAGCAGGGAGTCGTGCACCATCTGCAGAAGCTTGCGCGTGGAGTCGATGCGTTCGCCGCCGGCAATGAGCACGGGCGCGCAGCAGCATTCGGTGACCTTCTGGAAGGTTTCCGGGCTGCCGGTGTAGGAAACCTTCACGATGTCGGCACCGAGTTCCGCACCCACGCGGGCGCAGTGGGCCACGATGTCCACGGCGAAGCTGTCGCGGATGAGGCCGCCGCGGCCGTAGAGCATCATGAGAAGGGGCATGCCCCAGCGGTTGCAGTGATCGGCGATGACGCCCGCGGTGTAGAGCATTTCCTTTTCGTTGGGGTCGCCGAGGTTGAGATGGATGGAAACGGCGTCGGCGCCGAGGCGTATGGCCTCTTCCACCGTGCCCGAGAGCACCTTGGTGTTGCCGTTGGGCGAAAGCGCCGTGGATGCGGTGATGTGCATGATGAGCCCGAGGTCGGCGTTGGCATCGGCACAGCCGGAAGCGCGGATGAGGCCCTTGTGCATGAGCACGGCGTTGGCTCCGCCTTCATTCATGTCGTCCACGGCCTTGCGGATGTCCACCAGCCCGTCGGGCGCGCCGATGGTCATGCCGTGATCCATGGGAACTACGATGGCGCGTTTGGTTTCGGGATTGAAAATGCGGGACAGTCTTTTCTTGGTGCCGAGTTCCATAATGCGTTCCTTCTTTTGAACGTTGGGGGCTGCGTGGCGGCGAATATTCCATACAAAAAGGGCCGCCGGCTTGTTTCGCCTGCGGCCCGAAGTTTGCAATCAACAGTTGTCAGCAACCCTTCCGACCACAGGACCCGGTAAAATAAAAGTAAAAACCAAAGCGGAAAGCCGTGGTTTCATACTGGGCGGTGGCGAAAGAAAGAGTACGCATAACAACAACCATACTGAGTTTAAAAATTTACTAATCCCAGAAAAAGAATGCTGTCAACAGGAAAATGGCGGAGGAAGAAAACTTTTCTCTTCCGGACGCCGTTATTTCTCGCCCATGATCTCGAGAGCCTCTTCCACGGAGGCTCCTTCGTGCACCATGGCGCGCAGCCCGTGCAGCAGTTCCACGCGGCGGGGGTGTTCGAACACGTTGCGGCCCACGGAAAGGCCGGAGCCGCCCGCCTGAAGGGAACCGTGCACCATTTCCAGGAGCTTGCGCGTGGAATCGAGCTTCGGCCCACCCGCAATGAGCACGGGCACGCCGCAGTCTTCCACCACGTCGGCAAAGCTTTCCGGATCGCCCGTGTAGGGCACCTTCACGATGTCGGCCCCGAGTTCCGCGCCTACGCGGGCGCAGTGGGCGATGTTGCGCGGATCGTAGCTGTCCACGTCGTGGCCGCGAGCGTACACCATCATGAGCAGAGGCATGCCCCACAGGCTGCATTCCTTGGCCACCCTGCCCGCGTCCGACATCATCATGCTCTCGTCGTCGTCGCCGAGATTGATGTGAATGGAAACGGCGTCGGCCCCGAGGCGCACGGCTTCTTCCACGTCGCCCACGAGCATTTTCCTGTTGGGCCTGCGCGAAAGACTGGTGGAGGCGGAAATATGCATGATGAAGCCGAGGCGCATGTGCGATTCGTATTTCGCCTTGTGGATGAGCCCCTTGTGCAGCAGCACCGCGTCGGCCATGCCTTCATCCATGTCCTGCACGGCCTTCGCCATGTCGCGCAGGCCGCGGGGCGCACCGTCGGACACGCCGTGATCCATGGGAACGATGATGGCGCGGCCGGTTTTGGGATTGATGATGTGGTTGAAACGTCTGAGAGCGCCGACTTCCATGGAAAAACCCCTTTGCAGGCGCCGGGCGGAAATAAAAAAGCCGCCGGCGGTGTATGCCTGCGGCTTGATAGTCCTGTACGGAAAAAATCAGCACAGCCCGCCGCAGAGCCCGGGATAATAATACGCATGGCACCAGCAACCGAAGCTGCTGGCGAAGGTAAAGGAGCCGGGGCGGTAGGAACTGAGCATGATGTTCACCTTTTTCCTTTCCATAGCTCCGGTTCGGAAACGCTGTCAAGCACCGGAAGAAAAAAGTCCTTCTCTTCGCGCCGGTACGTTTTCGTACCGTCCGGAAAAATGTTCCGCCGTGCATTGACAAAAAAAAACACCTTGCATACACAGAAAAAAAAGCCCGTTTTTTCGCGGGCCGAGCATATTTCAGGAGTGTCTATGTCCGTTTTCGCCCTCACCGTATCCTTCGCCGGTCAGTGGTGGTGGCGTACCCCTCTTCAGGGAGAGGTGCGGTCTTAGCGCGTATCCTGTGCCTGCGAGCATGGAAGAAGCCGATGCCGTCCCCTCTCCGGGGGCGGCATTTTTTTATGCATCAAAAACAAGGTCATCGACATGAAAGCCAACACGTTTCCTCTTCGAGTGCGTCAGAGCGTCCGCCGGCTTCCGGCGGATATGGACACGCCCATCAGTCTCTTTCTCGGCATGGCCGGGAAGGGGCACGGCATACTGCTGGAAAGCGCGGAAGTGGACGGACGATGGGGACGCTACAGCGTGCTCGGCTTTGACATGGCGTTTTTTCTCTCCTGCCGCAGGGGGCGGCTCGTCTGCCGCGTGGAGGATGAGCGCTTCGCTCCCCTGATGGAGTTCGACGGCATGAACTTTGTGGAAGGGCTGCGCCGCATCATGCGTTCGCTGGAAATTCTGCCCGATCCGCAGGCCGCGAATCTTCCGCCCATCACCCGTTCGCTGTGCGGTTACTTCGGCTTCGGCATGGCGGGGCTCTTCCAGCCGAAGGCGGCGGAATTTCTTCCGCCCGAGGATGCGGAATGCGTGCTCTGCCTGCCCGGAACGCTTCTTCTTTTCGACCACATGTACAACCGCCTTGCCGAAGTGAGCCTCGGCGAGCACCGCGAGGTGGGCAGCGGGCGCGATCCGGGTCTGTGCACCGTGCCCGGCAGGGAAGAGGACTATGAAAAGGGCGGCGAAGAATACGAGGCCGCGGTGGAGCGCATACGGGAAATGCTGCGTGCGGGCGAAGCCATACAGGTGGTGCCTTCCATGCAGTTCAGCACGCCCTTTGAAGGCGACCCGTTCTCGCTTTACCGGCGCATGCGCAGCGAAAACGCCTCTCCCTACATGTTTTTCATGCGTCTGCCGGGCGTGACGCTCTTCGGTTCCTCGCCGGAAGTCATGGTGCGCTGTACGGCGGGAAAGCTCCTTTCCGCGCCCATAGCCGGAACGCGGCGCCGGGGCAGAACCGTGGATGAGGATGAAGAGCTTGCCGCCGACCTTCTGGCCGATCCCAAGGAAAGGGCGGAACACATGATGCTGGTGGATCTGGCCCGCAACGATCTCGGCAGCATAGCCCTGCCCGGCAGCGTGGAGGTGGAGCGGCTCATGATGGTGGAGCGCTTTTCCCACGTCATGCACCTGACAAGCCGCGTTACCGCGGAGCTGGAAGAAGGGCTGGACGCCGTGGACGTGCTTTCGGCCACCTTCCCGGCGGGCACGGTAAGCGGCGCGCCCAAGCTGCGCGCCATGGAAATCATCTCCTCGATGGAAAAGGTTCCCCGCGGCCCCTACGGCGGATGCATAGGCTGGCTCGGCCTGGACAAGGACGGCGTGAATCTCGATACCGGCATCACCATACGCAGCATGTGGGTCAGAAACGGCCGCCTGTACTGGCAGGCGGGCAGCGGCGTGGTACACGATTCCACCCCCGCTCTGGAATGGAAGGAGGTCTGCAACAAGTCGGCCATCATGCGTCAGGCATGTTTTACCCCGGGAGAATTCCATGTTCCTGCTTATCGATAATTACGATTCCTTTACCTACAATCTGGTGCAGGCCTTCTGCCGCCTGGGGCACAGGCCCCGCGTGGTGAAGAACGACGATCCCGGTCTGGTGGCGCTTGCCAACGATCCTTCGCTGCGCATGGTCTGCATTTCCCCCGGGCCGGGTCATCCTTCAAAGGCCGGGTACTGCCTGGAGTTTCTGCGGCAGCTCAGTCCCCGCATTCCGGTGCTCGGCGTATGCCTCGGTCATCAGATACTGGGGCTTTACGCCGGAGCGGAGGTGACGGCGGCCCCCGTCATCATGCACGGCAAGACGTCGGAAATCGTGCACGACGGCAAGGGCATCTACCGGGGTATGCCCAACCCCATGATCGTGGGACGCTACCATTCCCTTGTCATACGGCTGGACGACGAGCACAGGAATCCGCTTCTTTCGGTATCGGCGCGCGGGCCTCAGGGCGAGGTCATGTCCATAAGCTTCAGGGACCGTCCGTGGGTGGGCGTGCAGTATCATCCCGAATCCATACTCACGCCGGACGGTCTGCGCCTTCTGGAAAACTTCCCCGGCAGTCTCCTGCCCACGGTGCACGCCGCGCCCACCATCAGTTCCATTCTGGAATCCGTATCCCGGGGGCGCGACCTGACGGAGGAGGAAGCGGAAGTGGCCTTCGGTTCCATGCTGGACGGCACCATGACGCCCGCGCAGGCCGGGGCCCTGCTCATGGGCCTGCGGATGAAGGGCGAAAAGCCTTCCGAGCTGGCCGCCGCCATACGCATCATGCTTTCCCGCGCCGTAAAGGTGCCGGGCGTGCCGGAAAAGTGCATCGACATCGTGGGTACCGGCGGCGACGGCAAGCATTCCTTCAACTGTTCCACGGCCACGTCGCTCACTCTGGCGGGCATGGGATACCGTATGCTCAAGCACGGCAACCGGGCGGTTTCCTCCACCTCCGGCGCGGCGGATGCCCTGGAAGGACTGGGCATTCCCATGGAAAAGGACCCGGACGCCATCGTGGAAATGCTGAAGGAGCGCAACTTCGCCTTCCAGTACGCCCCCTATTTCCACCCGGCCTTCGCCAACGTGGGGCCGGTACGCAAGCAGCTCGGTATGCGCACCATGTTCAACATGCTCGGCCCCATGCTGAACCCGGCCTGCCCCGACTACCTCATGATGGGCGTGGGCGACCCGGAGCAGGTGGATCTCATTGCGGCCACGCTTCAGCGGCGTCCCTTCCACAAGGTGGCGGTGTTCAACGGGGCGGGCGGCTACGACGAGCTGACCACCATGGGGAAAACGCGCATCGTGCTCATTACCGACGGCGTGATGGATGAAATGGTGTTCGATCCTTCCCTTTACGGTTTCGTTCCCTGCGAGCCGGAAGATCTGGAAGTGCGCGACAAGGAGGAGGCCACGGCCGTGCTCAAGGAAATTCTGGCCGGTCGCGGGCCCCGCCCCATGCGCGACATGGTTGTGGTGAACGCGGCCTTCGCCATCTACATGCTGGAGGAAACGAAGAGCCTTGAAGAATGCGTGGCCATGGCCCGGAAGGGCGTGGAGGAAGGCGCAGGCATGAGGGTATTGTCATGACGGGACTGGAACGCTTCATGGATGCCAAGAGGCGGGAGGTGGAGGAACTGACGCGGCAGGGAACGGAGCAGATTCGGCCTTGGAACGGGGAACGCCCCTCCTTTTCCCGCGCTCTGGAGGCGGGCGGCGGGCCGCTCGCCGTGATTGCGGAATACAAGCGCGCCTCGCCCTCGCGCGGGGTGATATGCGAGTCTCTGGAGCCGGAAGACGTGGTACGGCAGTACCGGGAGGCGGGAGCTGCCGCCGTTTCCGTGCTGACGGAGGAGCGCTGGTTCCACGGGCACATTTCCTACCTTGCCCGCATGGCGGCGGCCATGGAGAAGCGCGGGGGAAAAAGGCCGCCTCTTCTGCGCAAGGATTTTCTTTTCCACCCCGCGCAGGTGGACGCCACGCTGGCTACGCCCGCCTCGGCGCTGCTGCTCATCGTGAGGCTCACGCCTTCGGCCCGTACGCTGCGCGACCTGCGCGAAAGGGCGGAGAAGGGCGGCATGGAAGCCGTGGTCGAGGTGTTTGACGAGAAGGATCTCGCCCTTGCGCGCGAAAGCGGGGCCCGCATCATTCAGGTAAACGCGCGCGATCTTGCAAGTCTCAAAGTGGACAGAAGCGCCTGCCTCCGCCTTATCGAAACGTGCCCGCCGGAACGCGGGGAACTCTGGATTGCGGCAAGCGGCATGGGGTGCCGCGCCGACCTTGAGCAGGCCGCGCAGCGGGGCTTTTCCGCCGCGCTTGTAGGTTCGGCCCTCATGGAAGGGGGCAGACCCGGCGAGGCGCTTGCTGAGCTGCTCGGAAAAGGGGAGGTGCGGAATGCGGATTAAAATCTGCGGCATGAGCAGTCAGCGCGCGGTGGATGCCGCGGCGGAGCTCGGCGTGGAGTTCTGCGGCTTCGTGTTTCATGAAGCGAGTCCGCGCAACGTCACGCCGCATCAGGTTTCGGCGCTGGATACGCACGGCATGAAGCGTGTGGGCGTTTTCGTGCGGCAGAGCGCGGAAGAGATACGGGATATCGTGCGCCTTGCACGCCTTGACTATGTGCAGCTGCACGGCTCACAGAGCGCGGATTTCGCCCGGGCCTTTCCGGCGGAGAGCGTCATCCGCGTACTCTGGCCGGCAGGCTGCGCCTCGCGGAAGGAGCTTGAGGAGAATATCGCCGCCTTTGCCGGAACATGCGGCTGCTATCTTCTCGATGCGGGCATGGGCAGCGGCAGGGAACTGGACTGGGGGGCGCTGAGCGGACTTCGCTTCCCGCACCCGTGGTTTCTTTCCGGCGGGCTCGGTCCGGAGAATGCGGCGCGGGCTCTGGGCCTCTGCACGCCGGACGGGCTCGACTTCAATTCGAAACTGGAAACCTCTCCCGGCGTGAAGGATGAATCGCTCATGACTCAGGCCGTGGAGAGGGTGCGACTGTGGGAAGCCGCCGGAGGCGGCGCAGGCTCCGCAGAGGCGGAGCGTTCGGCGGCCTGCGCCGTGTGCGGGCCGGAAGGAGATACGCTGTGAGAAAAGGATATTTCGGAGATTTCGGCGGCTGCTTCGTGCCGGAGCTGCTCATGCCGCCGCTGGTGGAACTGGAAGAGGCCATGGCCTCCATACTGCCCTCGCGTGAATTTCAGCAGGAACTTCAGGAGCTGCTGCACGACTATGCGGGCCGCGAAACGCCGCTCACCTTCTGCCCCTCGCTGTCGGCGGAGCTGGGCTTTGAGCTGTGGCTCAAGCGCGAGGATCTGCTGCATACCGGCGCGCACAAGATCAACAATACCCTGGGGCAGGCGCTGCTTGCCCGCCATATGGGCAAGACGGCCCTCATTGCGGAAACGGGCGCGGGGCAGCACGGCGTGGCCACGGCTGCCGCGGCGGCAAGGCTCGGCATGAAGTGCACCGTGTTCATGGGCGCGGAAGACGTGGAGCGGCAGTCGGCCAACGTGCGCAGGATGCGCCTCATGGGCGCGGAAGTGGTGCCTGTGGAAAGCGGTTCCCGCACGCTGAAGGACGCCATCAACGCCGCTCTTCGCGCGTGGATATCGCTTCAGGGCAGCACGCATTACTGCTTCGGCACGGCGGCGGGGCCGTATCCCTTCCCCGACCTCGTGCGGGAGTTTCAGAGCGTCATCGGCCGCGAGGCCCGCGCGCAGATGCTGGAGAAGACGGGGCATCTGCCCGACGCCGTGGTGGCGGCCGTGGGCGGCGGTTCCAACGCCATAGGCATGTTCTCGCCCTTCGTGCCGGATGCCCCGGTGCGTCTCATCGGCGTGGAGGCAGGAGGCACGGGAGAGGAAGGCTGTATGCATTCGGCGGCCATCAATCTCGGCCGTCCCGGCGTGCTGCACGGGGAATACACCATGCTGCTTCAGGATGAGGACGGGCAGATTCTGCCTTCCGGTTCCATTTCCGCCGGTCTGGATTACCCCGGCGTGGGGCCGGAACACGCGTATCTCGCCGCCTCGGGCCGCGTGAAATATGCGGTGGCCTACGACGACGAGGCCCTTGCCGCGTTTCAGAAGCTCTGCCGGGCGGAGGGAATACTCCCTGCTCTGGAATCCTCCCACGCGCTTGCCTATGTGCTTGCCCATCCCGAAGACTTCGCGCCGGAAAGCCGCGTGCTGGTCAACCTTTCCGGCCGGGGCGACAAGGACATGGACATCGTGGAAAAGGCCCTCGGCCTTTAGCGCATGTTGCGGTTAAAAAAAAGCGGCACGGCCGCGAGGTGAAGTATGCATATTCTGGAAAAGAAGATTCGCGCCGCCAACGCGGCGGGCCGCACGGCGCTCATTCCCTTTGTGACGGCGGGTTTTCCTTCACGGGAAAGATTCTGGGACATTCTCCGCGAGCTTGACGAAAACGGTGCGGACATCATGGAAATAGGCGTGCCTTTTTCCGACCCCGTGGCCGACGGCCCCGTGGTGGCGGAAGCTTCGCAGCGGGTGTTGAATGACGGCGTGACGCTCCGCGGCATTCTGCAGGGACTCAAGGCGCGCAAAGGCGGGTTCCGGGCGGGCATCGTGCTCATGGGGTACATGAATCCCTTCCTTCAGTACGGTCTGGAAAGGCTTGCCCGCGAAGCGGAAGAGGCGGGCGTGCACGGCTTCATCGTGCCGGATCTGCCCTATGACGAGGCCGGACGGGTACGGGAGATTCTCGCCGCGCATTCTCTGGCGCTCATCCCTCTTGTGGGGCCCAATACCCCGAAGGAGCGCATGAAGCTCTACGCCGATGTTTCGGAAGGCTATGTGTATGTGGTTTCCGTCATGGGGACCACGGGCGAGAGGGATCGCCTGCCCCCGGAGGTGCCGGAGGTGCTCTCGCGCGTGCGCGGGGTGTTTGCCCTGCCTGCGGCCCTCGGCTTCGGCCTGCGTGCGCCGGAGCAGCTTGCCGCCCTGCCCGGAAAGATACGTCCCGATGCGGCGGTGTTCGGCAGCGCGCTGCTCAGGCACATCGACGGAGGCGGCTCTCCTGCGTCGTTCCTGCGTATCTGGAGAAGCTGAAAAACGTATGCCGCGCCCGGGCGCGGCATACGTCATGCCGGTTCAGAGGCGTTTTTTCAGTTCTTTTGCGCGGCAAAGAGCAGAGCCGTCCTTACGGAAAGTTCGCTTCCCGCCATACCGCGCACAAGCAGGAGAAAGTCCTTCAAAGGCAGGGCCGGGCCTGCGGGAGTGTCCGCGTATGCTCCGGGCAGGAGAAGCGGCGCCTCATGCAGGGCGGAGGCTCGCATGGCTGCGCTGTCCGTACTTAAAAAGGCGCTCAGGCGCTGACAGAGGAAGGAAGCCTGCACCATACGGCCCTGCGGCGTTTCCCAGAGCCTCAGCGCCAGCATGGAACCGGGGGGCGTGCTGTCCGCAGGGAAGGGGCCGTTGTTCCAGTGCAGGTTCAGAAGCCCCGCGATATTGACCATGTTGGTGTCGTGCCCGGAAAACACGACAAGCTTCGCCTCGTTGGCCGCCCTGACGGGCGATTCCCCGGCAAGGGCCTCCGCCATGAGAACGAGCAGGGGCATGCCTTCCTGTCCGGCCACGGCGGGGAATCGCTGCACGGCGCTCTGCACCTTCGTGTGCACGGGCAGAAGGCGCAGCGCCGTATCCGGGTTGACCATGATGATCCCGCCTTCCTCCATGGGGGCGGCCTCCCATCGGGAGAGAGGCGGAAGAACGGCGACGCCCGGTCTGTCGGAACGCGGGGCGAGAATGATCTCTCTTGCCTTGATTTCCACCGGCGTACCCGGCCCCTGAGGCAGCGGATCGGGAATCTTCGTCGCCAGAGACTGCGCCTTTCCGGGCCATTCCAGACTTTCCAGCAGCAGAATTTCCGCAAGGGTGGAGGCCGTGGCCAGGCCTCCGCTCAGGGAAACGCTTTCCGGCCGCCCCGCTTCGGGGAAGTGCAGAAGGGTGGGCATGTCCGCAAGCGTGCAGGAAGGTACGCCGGGTATGCACATGGCCGGACTCCTGCCGAGTACGGAGGAAAGTTCCGCCACGCTTTTTTCCGTGCTTCTCTGTACGGCGGCAATCTGCCTTTCCAGCTCCCGCCGTTCCTGCACGGAAAGCTGCGGGGAAGGCAGAAAGCCGCTTTTCACGGGATGAAATACGGGATCGCGGCGGGCATGGCCGGCATTCACCTCGAAGCCGCAGCCGGGGGCAAGGCCTTCCAGCATGGCGCGCGCCGTGGCAAGGGTGCGTTCTTCGTTGTCGGCATAGAGGAACACGCTGCCTTTTTCCGGGCATTCCGAGGCGGGCAGAAGCCCGTCGAAGGCAAGGTCTTGACGCATGACCTCCCATTCCGCGCGGATGAGGGCTGCGCCCCTTTCGGTAAGATGGCCGGGCGGCGTGTTCCATGCAGGCCAGGCGCGAGAACTCCAGGAGGCGAGCGTTTCCGGCGACTGCGTGGGCGGGCGTACGCCGTGGCGGCTCAGGATTACGGTTTTGACGAGGCGCGCGTTCTGCGCGGGCGCATCGCCGGCGGGGGAGGGAGAGGGAAGGCAGAGAAGAACGGCCGCGAGAGCGGCGGACAAGAATATGCGGCGCATACCGGCTCCTTTTTCCGTGTATGGAAAAAGTATGGCATCCGCCGCATGACAGGGCAAGGATTTTCGCTGTTATTACAGACCGCGGGAAGGATCGCGCCGTTCTTCCACTTCGGGGAAGAAGTCCGGGTCGTCCTTATGTTCCTCGGAAACGTAGAAGGAGCAGAAACACGCCCCGTATTCGGCTATGTCGGCATCGCGGTACACGCAGGGACAGATGATGTCGCTGTCCTGCTGCCTGTCGGAACAGGCAAGGCGGCAGGGGCAGCACATGTAGCCGTAGCGCTCCTTGTTGGCCAGCAGGCTTTCCGCCGTACCGAGGCAGTGTTCATGATCGGCGTGAAGATAGTATCCTTTGGCTGCGGCCCCCTTGGCCAGACAATCAAGCAGTTGTTCCGGCGTCATGGATCAGTGCCTCCTGCATGAGCTGTTTGCGGAACCCGACAATCACCTTTCCGCCGGGCACGAGAATGGTGGGGAAGGTTCCGCGAGGATTGTAGGTACGCACTTTTTCCATGAGGTCGGAACGCTGCGAGCCGGAATACTCGTCCAGATAAATGACGATGTAGTCGACGTTGTTGGCATCCAGGAATTTCCTGGTGTTCTTGCAGTGCTGGCAGGTGGTGAGAGCGTACATGATGGGCTTTTCGGAGATGGGGTTCATCCCGAGAGCGTACAGTTCAGGATCCCCCTGAGGACCCTTTTCTTCCGGGGCCTCTTCTTTGACGGGGGCGTTTTTCTTTCTCAGAAAAAGAACCGCGATAACGGCGACGACGGCGATGGCGGCAATGATGGCGATGGAAGAATTCATGGGTAGTCTCCTTACGAGCATGAACCCGGTGCTGTCCGGGTGAAAAAAGTATGCTCCTTTCCCGAAAAAAAGCCAGAGGCAGGGGCTTTTGTTTTGCAAAAAAGTGCCGGAGAGGCGGCGCGCACCTCAGCTTCCGCTCTTTTTTCCGCCTTTGGAGAAGCCGCGGGAGCCTTCACGCCTTTTTGGGGAATCTTTCTTTTGGGGGAAGGGACTTCCGGCGCGGTCTCTTCTTTCCGTTCTTCCCCTCCGGGCGAAGGGGGCGCTTTCGCGTCCGGGAGGGAAGGGTCTTTTTCCCCGTTCCTCGTTCCGCCGGGGAATCCGTCCGGCTTCCTCCAGGTCAAGAATGACGGCGCGGGATTTCATGTCGCGTTCCCTGGTGGGGAAGGCCGTGCACAGTGCGCCGGGCGGCAGGTGTGAGGACGCGGGGATGAGGCAGAGTCCGGGGGAGGCGCAGGCATAGCGGGCGCGGCCCGGATAGCCCGGCACCACGAAGGCGTCGGAAACGATGCGTGCCCGTACTCCTGCCCGGGGGCGGGAATGTTCTTCGGGCGACAGTTCCCCGTCTTCCAGCTTTCTGAGCGAAAGGAAGGAAAGACTTATGGAATCCTTGTCCAGTCCGGCCCTGGCGGAAAGGGCGCGCAGAGACTCAGGCGCGCCTTCCGCCGGGGCGTTGACGTGGCACCATGCGGTGGAGCGCCGGTCGAGCATGGGGCATCGGCCCGCATGGGGGCAGGGGGAAAGGGGCTCGAACAGCGGCGGGAGGCCGAAATCCTCGTCCTCATCCTCCATGTCGTCGTCCTCGTTCATGAAGCGCCGCCCGGCCTGCTCCTCGCGCAGGGCGAAGGCGGTGAGGTCGTCGTATTCCGATTCCTCCTCCACGCCGCCGAGGGCGCTTTTGCGAAGGTGCGCGATAAGGCGTCCGCCCTGGCGGGTTCCCGGTTCCACGGCAAGGATACGCCCGTCTTCGCCGAGCATGTCCCAGAGGCTTTCCAGAAGTTCGCGCATGCGTTCGCCCATTCTGTGGCCGGGTCTGGCGCGGCGTTCCTCCATTTCGTTGAGAACGTTGCCCATGCAGGCCAGCCACAGCGCTCCGGGTCTGGCATACAGGCGGCGCGGCGCGAGAGAAACGGAGGCGCGCATGGTGCGGATGGTCCAGAGGTTCTTTTCTCCGAGCGCATCGCTCAGCTTTTCGAAGATGTTGCGGCCGAGTTCGAGAATGTGGGGCGTGGTGTCGCTCGCCACCACGGTGACGGGGCGCGAACGAAGATCCGGCCGGGATATCCACAGCGCGATGGGCAGGGTAAGCGGGCCGCTGCCCATGTCGAGAATAAGAGGCTCCTCAGGAATGCTGCCGAAGTCCAGACCGGGCAGAAGCGCGGAAAGCCGTACCAGGTTCCAGGGCAGAAAGTAGCGCAGGTACGCGGAAGTAAGCCTCGGCGAAGTCCAGTAGGGGCGGGCAAGGCCGTCGCGTTCCGTGGTGAGCAGGGCGGAAAGATCGCGGCAGGCGAGGGGCAGGTCGCGCCGCTGCTGTCCGGTCATGGGCATGACGGCGTCGAGCACGGGAAAAAGCTGTTCCAGCGCGCGCCTTGCAAAACTGTCGGGTGCGGAAAAAAGAGGAGTGATCATGGGGTATCCTGTGCGGAAAAATAACGTCCGTGGTATGGCTGCAAGGGTGGCGTAAAGCCGGGGGAAAGGCAAGGCGAAAGTGCCCGGAGCGCAAAAAGGGCGGGGCCGGGGAATATCCGGCCCCGCCCTTTGCGGCGGAGAGCTGTTTTTTACCGGAGCGGCCTCTGGGCCGCCGGGCATCAGCCGGGGTAGCGGCCGGTGCGGGCCATTTCCTGCAGGTTTGCGATGCGCTCTTCCATGGGCGGATGCGTGCTGAACATGCGGCGCAGCGATTCCCCGGAAAGGGGCGACACGATGAACATGTTTTCCGTGGCGGGGTTGGCCTGCATGGGAATATGACGGCTGTAGGCGTCGAGGTTGTTCAGCGCTCCGGCAAGGGCCATGGGGTCGGCGCAGTAGGAAGCGCCTGCGGCGTCGGCCATGTACTCGCGGCGTCGGGAAATGGCCATCTGTATGAGGGCGGCGGCAAGGGGGCCGAGTATCATCATGGCGATGGCCGCGAGGGGATTGCTGTTGCCTTCCTCGTCGCGCGCGCCGCCGAAGATCATGCTGAACTGCAGCATGTTGGCGATGGCCGTAATGGCCGAGGCCAGCACGCCCGCCACCGTCTGGATGAGAATGTCGCGGTGGGCGATGTGGGCCATTTCATGGGCCAGCACGCCGCGCAGCTGTTCCGGCGGCAGAAGGCGCATGATGCCGTCGGTCACGGCAATGACGCCGTGTTCCGGGTCGCGTCCCGTGGCGAAGGCGTTGGGAGCCTCCTGCGGCACGATGTAGAGCCTGGGCTTGGGCACGCCCGCCCGGCGGGCGAGGTCGGCCACCATGTCGTGCACCATGGGGGCGTCTTCGGGGGAAAGTTCCTGCGCGCGGTACATGGACAGCACGATCTTGTCGGAAAACCAGAAGCTTCCGATGTTCATGATGACGGCGAACACAAGGGCGACGAGAATGCCCTGACGGCCGCCGAGGGCGCTGCCCATGACGATGAGCACGGCGGAAAGGCCGGCCATGAGAAGAAGGGTTTTAAGCTGGCTGGTCATAATTGCTCCTCGATGTGAACGGCATGAAGGCCTTGCAGGGAAGAATAACCACGCTTTCTTCCTCTGCCAAGGGCGGAAAGCTTGCAAAGTATTGCATGTTGCCTCAGACGGACGAAAAAGCGAAGGAAAAGCCTTTTCGTGCAGAAAACGACAGCGTGCGTTCACAACGCTTTTCTGCCGTGCATGAGGTCATGATGCTCTGTGAGGTCTGTATGTTCCATGCAGAGAAAAGAAACCTTCTTCTTTTTCTCCACAGTGATGCCCGCAATCGGCGGGATTTTTTCCTTTATGCGTTTTTTTTGCCGTACATGTTTTTTTTATTGCGGAAAAAAACATGTTTGTATGGCCGTTTCACGGAAGCTGAGGCGCGGCTCCGTTTTTCCGGGAAAGGCCTTTCCGGGAGAAAGGTCCGTCAACGGGAAAAGGCGGCCTCGGGCCGCCTTTTCCGCATCCGGTTTGCCGCGCCGCAGCCCCTGCACCGTGCAGGCGCTGCGGCGTGTTATAGGTTCAGTCCGTGGTGAAGGGCAGGGACATGACCTCCCCGCGACGGAAGACCATGCTTTCGCGCCAGCCCTCGAAGGCGGCGCAGCGCGCCAGCGCGTCGAAGTTCCAGGCTACCTGTTCGGTGGCGTGGCTGTCGGAAGCGAAGGTGATGGGCAGGCCTATCTGCCGGGCGAGGTGCAGAATTTCCGGGCCGGGATAGATTTCATGGCAGGGCTTGCGCAGACCTGCGGAGGAAATTTCCATGGCCATGCCCGCATCGCGCACGGCGGTGAGCGCGTCGCCGATGAGATCCATGGAGGAGGGCAGGGCGAGCCATCGGCGGAAATCGTCCACGGAAAAAATCTTGATGAGGTCGGGGTGCGCCACAATCTGGAAAAGCCGCGTGTCGGCCATGGCCTTCATGGTGCGGTAGTAGCGTCCGTAGAGGTGGAAGCGTTCCTCACGGTCGAGCTTTTCCCAGTCGCAGGCGGAGGCGTCGAATCCCCAGCGATCCAGAAAGTGGATGCCCGCAATGAGATAGTCGTACTCATGAGCGGCAACCATCTGCCTTATGTAGGCTTCTTCCTTTTCCAGCCAGTCCACCTCAAGGCCGAGCAGAACGGTAACGCCCGAGGCTTCCTGCTCCTTTTTCAGCTCGTCCACCTCGGCCAGATAGGCGTCGAAGGTGGCGGCGAGGTGATCGCGGTATTCGCTGGGATAGTCGTAACCTTCCGGGCGCGGGGAGTGTTCGGAAAATCCCTGTACGAGAAGCCCCTTTTCCCGGCCTGCCTCGAACATCTGACGGACGCTGTCGCGGGCGTGGGAGTGGTTGGTATGGGTATGGAGATCCACGCGGATCATGACATGCTCCTTGATGATGGTGAGAGGAACCTTTTCATGATAGCCCATGACGCTCCGGCCCGCAACGGAGCAGGAAGCCCCCTTCATCCCGGATGGCGACAGGCTTTTGCCGCCCCTCTTGCACAAAGGCGTTCTTGAGGATATGCTCACCGGGTGTTGCCCTTTGCAGGGCCGTTTCCTTTATGCACAGGAGAGCGTCATGGATTACTTTTTCTTCTTCATCGGCATCATTTCGGTTGCTTGCGCCCTCACCTACATCAAGAAGACTTCCCCCAACAAGCACCATTGATGCGTAAGGGGCAACGCCCCTTTTTCCCTGTCGTTTCAGGCGGAGCCGTGCTTTGCCGTCTTTTTTGTCGTCCGTGCTCCTGCGCGGACGTTTTCTTTTGGGCTCATCCGGCACACGATGTGACGCCGCATCGTTCAACAGGCGCGGGAGCGCGTACTCATGCTGCACATTGTTCTTTATCACCCGGAAATTCCGCCGAACACCGGCAACATCGCCCGCCTGTGCGCGGGGACGGGCACGCGGCTTCATCTCATCGAACCCCTGGGCTTTTCCATCGACGACAGGCATCTGCGCAGGGCGGGGCTTGATTACTGGCCGCATGTGGATGTGAGCGTATGGCCTTCGCTGGAGGCGTATCTTGCCGCCGACGGTGCAGGCAGGCGCCTTGTGGCCACCAGCGCAAGGCGAGGGGACGCTGTGCAGCATTTCGCCTTTTCCCCGGAAGACAGCCTGCTTTTCGGCCCGGAATCCAGAGGGCTTCCCCAGAGCGTGCAGGACATGGCGCAGGCGCATGTGCGCATTCCCATAAGGGACTGCATCCGAAGCCTCAATCTCTCCACGTCCGCAGGCATCGTCCTCTATATGGCGCTGGCCCGGGTGGACGGCCTCGAAAACTGGTAGACGCGCCTTTTAAGCGGCGCTTCCGAATCGTTCTCCCGTTCGCGGGCGGATTTCGTGCGAAAGGCTTCCTGCGGGAGAAAGCCTTTTGCCTCCCTGCGGAGCCGGGGTAAAACGTTTCATCGGCCTTTTCCGGGGCCGCAAGCTTTCTGCCCTCCGTTTATAAAAAAGCGGCATACGCTGCGCTTTTTCGGGTGCGCGCAGCCGTTTTTCGTCTGCGGGAAATCAGGCGGCCGATGCCGTCTTTGCCGCGTTCTTTTTCTGCGTTTCCTGCGGCAGGCAGACTTCCTTCATTTTCTTCAGATATTCCTCATTGCGTGCGAGGTAGAAGGAAAGCGGCGCGGCGAAGTTGCGGCCCACAAGTCCGTTGACCAGAAGCTGGCTTACCTCGCGTTCCAGCATGAGTATCTGCTGCATACGCAGCAGCACCACACGTTCGCTGCGGGAGAAATGCCGCATACAGATACGGAAGGCGTAGTTCGCCCTCGGCTGGTAGTACCAGAAATACATGAGATCCAGCGCGTTGATGACCATGTTGAGCCACAGGCGCGGTTCTATGGCCTTCAGCGTCTTGGGCAGGGCGTCGGGCCGGGCCAGCATGGCGGGCACGTTCTTTTCCGGGAAAAGTTCCTCAAGTCTGGCATACAGTGTCAGGGATTCGTGTAGGCGGCTCTTGTAGTCGGCAAGGCGCTTGCGGATATTGCGCTCCCTGTCGGCGATGCCGTCGGCAATGCCGATGACGGTGTCGGAAGCCAGTTTCACCACAAAGGCGGCGGAGCTGTTCAGCGCCTCGGGGCCGCAGCCCGCCAGAGAGAGAAGAAAACCGAGCACGATGTGGAGAAGAAGCGCCAGCGGAAGGGAAAGGAAGGTGCAGAACAGCCCCACCAGAATGCTTTTGGTGGAAAAGCCCCGCAGAACGTGCGTGGTCGCCTTGAACAGGGCGCAGCCCGCGATGAGCACGGTATAGGTGACGAGGGGGGCGTTTGAGGCGTTCAGTCCCAGTCCCTGTTCCAGCACCCGGCAGCGGAGCACGGGTTCCAGCAGCACCACGGAAAGGCCGTTGTACATGAGCGAATCGTACACGGCCGACCAGCTCACATAGTTTTTCCAGTGCAGCACGGAGGAGCGGTGCAGTCCGCCGCTGCCGAGCACGGCCTGAAGGATGTTCCGCAGCCCGGAAATGAGAAACCAGAGCGGCGCGCCGAGCCATGCCAGCCAGCCGGTCTGCGTCATCAGGAAGGAAAGACATGCCGGAATGAAGCCCACCACCACGCGCAGGGCGTTGGCAAGGTTCGTATTCAGGCAGCGCAGCCATTCCAGGGGGCCTTCGGCCTGTTTCTCCTTCGGGCTGAACCCGTTGGTCATGTTGGCATCCGTACCGCCCAGAGTGATGATGTTGCCCTGTATGGAGCCTACGTCGGCGGTGGCGATGCTGCAGTTGCCGTTGTTGCACACAAGGGTGTTTTCCGACACCGGCGTCCATTCCGTGTGCCGGGTCTGCCCCGCATGGCGCAGCCAGGGAATATGGCGCAGGAAGGAGGCCAGCCTCGAAGGTTCCTCCCCTGGAGCGTCGGAACTGTAGGTGATCTGTTCCAGAAGTTCGGTACGCAGCGGCAGCAGAAGATGGGCCGAACGGCGCGGGTCGTCCAGCTCCCGGCGGGCTCTGCGCGGCAGGGTTTCGGGGTAGGCGAGACCCATGCCGTAACGGTGGCCCGGGCGGCTTGTGGAGTCCGTGCCCATGGTGGCGCGGAGCTTGGCGTCCTGGTAGTAGCCGCACAACACGGGAATATTCTGCAGAATGATGCGCAGCTTTCGGATGCGCGGGGATTTGGGCATGTCGGCCGAGTGCAGAGTCGCGCTTCCCCTCGGCGTACTGAAGCTGTCCTCCTCCGACAGCCCGGGGAAGGCGCCGGGCGCGGCCTCCTTGAGCATGGCCATGATGATCTGCTTTAAAAGCGGCACGCTGCCCGCGTTGATGGCGCGCTGCAGCTCGTTGATTTTCTGCAGGTGCTCCATGTCGCCGTTCTGCCAGTCCTTCAGGTTGAAAAGCTCAAGGTGCGTGATGCGGCCCTGGCAGTCCCACAGAAGGTTGAGCACGTCTTCAGCAGTCAGGCCGGCGAGATTCAGCGTGATGCGGCAGCCGCTTTTCAGTTCGCACAGGCGGGTGAGCAGGTGCAGGGGCGTCTGATTCAGAAGTTCGGGGCATTCGGCGGAGTCGCAGGCGTTCTGAAGCTGTGCCGTTTCAGGGAAGAGTTCCGGGTCGTTGAGGCGGGAGAGCACGGCTTCGGTGGTGAACCTGTCGAGTTCTTCAAGTTCCCTGGCCGCCGCCTTCTTCTTTTCCTCGTCCGTTTCGGGGTCGGCCGTCAGTCTGCAGAGCTCCCGCGCCCTGTCCTCAAGCAGCGGAAAGATTTTTTTATGGATGAATTCGGCAAGATGCAAAAGCGAAGCCTGCCCGTGCCCCACGAAAATCATGAATTCGTGGGCGTCCAGAGGCTGAGGCACGGCGTGCAGCATGGGGGCGAGGCGCTGGCGTTCCACCTCGTTCCAGGCGTCGAGCAGGCGCAGGATGCGCTTTTCCAGCCACCGTGTGGCGGCCCGGCCCTCGTTCATGAGGGTGGACATGGCAGGGGAGGAGAGGAAGGCGATGAAGTCGTTGTCGTTGGTGAAGCCGCGCGGAATCCAGATGAGGTCGACGAAGCGGCCGCGGTGCGGGGCATGGAAAAGCAGGCCGATACGCACGGAAATGCCCATGATGGCGGCGGCTCTGCTCAGTTCGCGGGCGGCTTCGGGGGCGACGTAGTTGTAATAGATGACGGTGAGGGAGCGGATGCCCTTGAGCCATGCGTCCATGATGAGATGCGTGGCGTTCTTGCGGCCTTTGGTGTTGGCGTCGTGGACATGGTTGTCGAACACGGCCTGATTCCAGTCCTCGGGCATTTCCAGCATGTAGTAGCGGTGCAGCAGCCGCCGTACCACGGCGTGGCGGCCCGTGGCGGCCTGCCGGAAGTCGTGGGCGAGGCGAAGCTGCGTTTCGAAGTCTCCGTGAGAGCGCACGAGTTCCTTCATGAGCTGCACGAGCACACGCCCCGTGTTGATGCGCAGCGAGGTGCGCGCCATGACGAGCACTTCGTCGCGCAGGGCGGAAAGGGCTTCGAGTCTGTCGTCGGCATGGCCCTGGGAGAGGGTGTCGAGCAGGCGGAGCACCGCCGAGGCCATGCGCATTTCCGCAGGCACGGCCAGTTCCAGAATGCCGGAAGGGCTGAGCTGCGGCATGAGACTCGACCCGTCATCCCGGCCTTTGCTCACCGTTCGGTTGATCATGGTGAGAAGCTGATAATCCTGGGGATCGAAACGAAGCGAACGGTGTGTCATGGCGATACCTGCGGCATGTTTGGGGAGTGATCCATAGTAGTACGACGGGCTCTCCGGCGCAAGCCGCAGGCCCGGCCGGACGTTTCGGAAGGGGCGGAAAATTGCAGTCTCATTCCATGGCGTATGATGCCGTTACAGAAGAAATCGCGTAATTATACAGACCTGCTTGACATATTTTTCGCCGGGTGAGATACTTTTCCCCCTATGAGACATGTATGGGTGTCAAAAACGCCCGGCAAGCGTTTTTGCCCCGAGGTTTTCCCTCCTCCCGAGGCGTCTCGCCGGAAGGACTGTTCGGCTTGCCTTCGCGCATCGGAGCCGCGCTCCTTTTCCGGGAGCGGCCATGAAGGAGGAGGAAAAAGGGCGATTTCCGCTCCACGCAGCCAGGATCGCAGACGGATCGGCGGCGTGACTTCATCTCAACCCGGAGTCTGCATGACATCATCTTCCTACCGAAGTCTGATGGCGTTTGCGGGGGCATGGCTTTTGTGCCTGCTGCTTGTCGCGCCGTCGGCTTATGGCCAGGATGCCTCTTTCCAGTCGGGTGTGGCCTCGTGGTACGGCCCCTGGCATCACGGAAAGTCTACCGCTACCGGGGAAGCCTTCGACATGTTCGCCATGACGGCGGCTCACCGCACGCTTCCCCTCGGCACACTGGTCAAAGTGGAACATAAGGACAGCGGCAAAAGCGTGATCGTGCGCATCAACGACCGCGGCCCTTATGTCAAGAACAGAATTATCGATTTGTCGTACGCGGCTGCCGACAGCCTTGGTCTCAGCGAGACGGGCGTTTCCCGCGTCTCCCTTGAAGTGGTGGGGGACAAGGACGGCAGGCCGCTTTCCCGCTCGCAGGCCTTTTTCGTCAAGCTGCGGGAAACCCAGGTTTCCTACGAAACGGTGGCACAGCAGCTTTCCCGCCTCATCCGCCTGGGATTGTACGACGCGGCGTCCCTGCTGCATACGCAGGACGGCGTCATGGCCATAGGGCCGTACGCCAGTTTTCAGGAATCGCAGGATGCGCTGGTGCGCGTGGCGACGACCCACCCCGGCGCCAGCATCATGCTTGCGGAGAAAAACTCCATGTTCCCGGCCATTCAGGCCGTTGCGGAACGATAGGCTCCCGCCCGTGGAAAAGGCGGACAGCCCCGGCGGCGTGTGAGAGACGCCGCACCAGATGCGCGAAAGCCCCCGGAGCCCTTGCGGCCGGGGGCTTTTTCCGTGTCCGCCTTTTTCCCGCGTTCCGTGTTTTCGGGCAGACCGGCCTTTTCCGGCGCAGGCGCGACCTGCGTCTTCCGGGAAACGCTGCGCATGTTTTCGGCAGGTACCTGCGGGGGGAATTTTTAACAAATAAGGGCGGACCGTCCTTCATGCCTTCCGCGAGAAGATCGTGTCTGCCGCAGAGGGGAATGTGTCCCATGCGGGCCGGGCCTGCCAAGGCCGTTTCATACCGTTTTCCTCGGAAACGTATCGGCACGGAAGCCGAACGTCTTTCTGGGTCGAGGGAATTTTTTATGAAATGATGCGAGCGCGACTTGAAGTAAACATATAAGGCAGACATGTTCCAGACGTAATATATTTTTTGTTTTATGAAGAAAAGCCGCTTCATTTTGTTTTTTGTTAAAAAATGAATGATTATGCCGTGATGATGCGATGAATGTTGATTTGATCGCGGGAAAAAGAAGATATTGATGATGAAGATGTCCCGCGGAAAGGAAAGCATGTGCGGCAGGTATGGTTGATATTTGTTCGTGTCATGTGATAAAGAGAGAAAGGTGATTTTTTGCGGTGAATATATGCCGTAAGGGCGTGTATATGAGTTGCGGCAGTAAGAGTTTCTGGCCCTGCATCTGCTCGTTCGCGACACGGCACATGCTGCGGATGCGTCCGAACTGCTTTTTTCAGGGAGGCGGAAGCCGCCTGCAGCCGCGTCATCGAAGCTCTCTGCCGTGACGGAGAAATAGGACCTGTACAGAAGTAAAGGAGAATCATCATGAGCGAGATGAGAAAAACGGTATTCATCACGGGCGGCTCCACGGGCATAGGCGCCGCGTGCGTTCGCAAGTTCACCCGGGAAGGGTGGAACGTGGCGTTTATGGACATCAATGGAGAAGATGGAACGAAGCTTGCCCAGGAAACGGGGGCGCTGTTCATTGAGGGAAGCACGCGCTCCCGTGAAGATCTGGACAGGGCCGTCGCCGCTGCGTGCGGGAGATTCGGCGGGCTGGATTCCGTTGTGGCCAATGCGGGCATTCATCGCTGCAACACCATGCTGGATATCAGCGAGGAAGAGCTTGACCTTATGATAGACACCAACATCAAAGGGACGGTGCACACCCTGCGTGCCGCCGTGCCCTGCCTGCTGGAGCGCGGGGGGAGCGTGGTCATCAACGCTTCCGATCAGTGCTATGTGGGCAAGCCCAACAGCTTCGGCTACGGTCTGACCAAGGGGGCGCTGGGGCAGATAACGAAAAGTCTGGCCATCGATCTGGGGCCGAAGGGCGTGAGAGTCAACGCCGTATGTGCGGGCACCATACGCACGCCGCTTACGGAAAAGCTGTTCCAGAGTTTTGCCGACATCACGCATGGCGGCGACGCTTCGGCCTACTGGCGCACGGAAGCGGGGCTGTATCCGCTGGGCCGAGTGGGGGAAGCCGGAGAGGTGGCGGAACTCATGTATTTTCTTGCCTCCGACGCGGCAAGCTTCATGACTGGCGGTCTTTATCTTGTGGACGGCGGCCTTACGGCCGGCTGACGGTCCGGCAGATGTGGGGAAAAAGCCCGTCGGCGGTAGCCGTGCGGGCTTTTTTCTTCTCCCATGCTGCGGAGTCTGCTCCCGTTTCCGCATCTCGCAGGCACATACGGAAAAAACGGCCTGCGCAAAGCGGCCGGTGCGTTGCCGATGACGTGTCGACCGCAACGGCCCGGGGCTGACCTGCCGGGCGTGTTTTCCGGGAAGGGGCGGAAGCGTTTTCCCGCGTCTCAGGCCAGTTCCTTCCACAGGGCTTCGGCGGCGCGTTTCGCGCTGCCCGGCTTTCCGCATTTTTCGCGGAGCTCGTCAAGGTCGCGCCGTATGCCTTCCAGTATTTCGGGTCGGCTGAGCCATTCTTCCATGCGCGCGGCCAGAGGCGCAGGATCGGCGTCCTTTTCGATATGTTCGGGAAAGACGGTACGGTTCATGATGAGGTTGGTCAGGCTGATCCACTTCACCTTGAGCACATGCAGCGCAATCTGGTAGGAGAGGGGAGAAACCTTGTAGGCCACAAGCGTGGGCACTCCGGCAAGGCCCGTTTCCAGCGTCGCCGTGCCCGATGCCGCCATGATGCAGGGGAAGGTGCGCATGAGACGGTAGCGGTCCCTGCCGTCGTGCATGACGAGGGGCACGGGAGCCTTCCAGAGGGAACGCAGGTATTCCTCGGAAAAGCTGGAAGCGCGTATGCAGTGAAATTCCAGTTCGGGAAAGCGCTCTGCAAGAAGGGCCGCCGCGCCGGAAAAGGCGGGCAGCAGCGATTCCACTTCCTTTCTGCGGCTTCCGGGCATGAGGCCGATGCGGTTCTGCACGGGCGGGACATCCCTGATGGACTCGTAATCCACAAGATCCACCAGCGGGTTGCCCACATACGTCACGTCCATGCCGTGTTCACGATAGAAGTCCACCTCGAAGGGCAGGATGGAAAAGATGCGGCGGACATGCTCTTTCAGAAACTTCACGCGGCCCGTGCGCCATGCCCAGACCTTGGGCGGAATGAAGTAGTAGACCGGAATGCCCAGGCGGTGGGCGATCTTCGCCACGCGGAAGTTGAACTCCGGCGCGTCGATGAGCAGCACGGCATCGGGGCGTAGGCGCTCCATTTCCCGGCGTATGCGTCTGAGCAGGCCGAAGATGCGCGGCAGACTGGTGATGACCTCCACAATGCCCATGACGGAAAGCTGCTCCACGCGGAGCAGGTTTTCCTGTCCGGCCCGGGCGAGGTTGTCGCCCCCCATGCCCACGACGCGCAGCGCGTCTTCGGGCGCGTATTCGCGCAGGGCGGAAAGCAGCGCTCCGCCCTGAAGGTCGCCGGAAAGCTCTCCGGCATTGATCCACAGCGTTTTCATGGCGCTCCTCATGGTCTGGACGCGGCGAAGCGTTCCAGAGCGGGGTAGAAGGCGTTGATGAAGGCTCCCATGACCAGCGTGAACAGGAGCCGGAAGCCCAGAAGACCCCACAGACTTCCACCGACCAGGGCGAGAAGTATGGTGTCTTCGATGAGGGAATGGGAAAGGCCCAGCAGGGAAACGGAGCAGAGCACGTCGCGGCGGGAAAGGGAACCTTCCTGCGCGCTTTTGATGAGTATGCCGCTGCCGTAGAGCAGGCCCATGGTGAAGCCGATGAGAATGATGGAAACGGCTTTTGAGGATACGCCGAGAAGGCGCAGCGCGGGGCCGAGCAGTCTGCCCAGAAATTCGGAAATGCGCAGCGTATCCAGCACCTTCTGCAGAAGCATGACGGCGCAGATGATGGCATACATCTCCATGAGCGTGATGATCTGCTGCATCAGCCATGCCCCGAGGTCTGCCGTGGGTTCGGCGGCGAGAAGAATGTCGGCCTTCTGCTGAAGAAGTCCTGCGCCGTCGAGAAAAAGGTGGAGCAGAAAGGCGGCGAGAATGCCGGAGAAAAGGCGCAGCGCCAGTTGGAAGGACATGGATGCGCCGCACTGCCCGGCGATGCGCACCTCGAGGATGAGGCTGTGGGCGATGAGCACCATCACGCCGAACACCGTCATCTGCGCCACGGAAAGATCCGGCAGTTGCGGCGAGAGCGAAATGAGCACCATGAGGCCGGAATACATGCTGACGAGAATGCACGATATCCACGCAAGGCTCATTTCCGCAGGAAGTCCCACCAGATCCATGACGGGGCCGAGAGGTATGGACAGGTACGGAATGAGTCCGCTTTCCTCCAGAATCTTCACGATGACGACGATGGGGATGAGAAAGCGGAAAATGCCGAGAGCCACCTTGTGCCCGTCGCGCCAGCAGTCGACGATGTTTTTCAAAAGGGCGTTCACCTTCACCTCGCCGTTGAACGGCAGGGGCCCCGGCGCAGAAGCCTTCTTCTCCGCAGGCTTCGCCTGCCGTCAGCACGAACGCGGTGTGCGCGCTGCGGAAACGAACCGTACGGAGAAGGTGGAGGCGTTGCGCGGGGCCCCTGGGGCAGAGACTATTTTTCGCGGTCGAGGTAGCCGTAGCGGGCGGCGACGCCCTCGGTGCGGCTCACGATGCGGTCGACCACGGCGTCCACGGTGTCGGGCGTGACGATGCCGAGATCGCGCACCAGGTAGTATTCCATGGAACCTTCGGAAAGGGCGAGGGTCCACACCACGGCGTACACGGAACCCACACCCGGGCGGGAGGGGAATTCCGCAGCGGTGGAAAGCAGAATGCGGAACTTCGCCTCACGGACGGGGCTGGCGGGATTGGCGCTGTTGATCTTGCTCTGCAGGCGGGAGAACAGCGTGACGCCGATGGCGTCGTTGCCTTCGAATTCCACGATCACGGGAGTGCGGCGTTCGGTCCTGCGGGCGTCGTCCGCAGCAAGGGCCGTGGAGGCGCACAGGCAGAATACAAGGGCGCACAAAGCAAAAAGTCGGGAAGCTTTCATAGAGAACCTCCGGCTGCGGGGCAGCCGTGTCGGGCGCGGAAAACCGCGCGAAGTGAGCCGGGCGCGGGCGCCCGGAAGCGCAGCGCGCTTAAAAGCCCTCTTCCAGGGGCGGCCACACGAGCGCAAGTTCGGGCTGCGGGGCAAGGGGCCTCGAGGCCGGTTCAAGCAGCATACGGCGGCCTTCCAGATGCAGGCGGCCCTCGGCGAGCCACTCAAGAGCCTGCACATAGATGCGGTGCTCGAAGACGTGGATGCGGTTGAGCAGCTCCTCGTCGTTTTCCTCCTGCCTTACGGGAAGCGTGGCTTGTATGATGATGGGGCCGCCGTCCATGACGGGGTCGACCACATGCACGGTGCAGCCGCTGAACTTCGCCCCGTATTCCCATGCGTCGCGCGCGCCGTGCGTGCCGGGAAAGGCGGGCAGCACGGCGGGGTGCACGTTCAGAACACGGTTCGGGAAGGCGTCGAGAAAGGCGGACGTGACGAGGCGCATGTACCCGGCAAGGGCCACGGTGTCCACGCCTGCGGCAAGAAGTTCCTCCACCACGCGCCTGTCGTAGCTTTCGCGGTCGGGGAAGGTTTTATGGTCGAGGCACAGCCGGGCGATGCCGTGCTTTTCCGCGCGCTCCAGAACCTTTGCGCCGGGGCGATTGGAAATGATGATGCGTATGTCCGCATCAAGGCGGCCGGCTTCGGCCGCGTCGATGATGGCCTGCGCGTTGGTGCCGCTGCCCGAAGCGAGAATACCGAGTTTCAGGGTCATACCGCGGCTCCTTGGCGGGCGAAGGCGGCGCACACGGCGTCCACCAGCGCGGGAATGGTGAACTGTTCCGGCTGAATGTCGACGTTCATGCCCATCTCATGCATGGTCTTCGCCGTAACGGGGCCGATGGCCGCAAAGCGTACTTCGGGGTGTTTCTGCAGCGTTTCCATGGGGATGGAGGCAAGGAAGTTCCGCACCGTGGAGGAGGAGCCGAAGGTGACGCAGTCGAGTCTGCCTTCTTCCAGAGCCTTCATCACCTCTTCGCGGTTTTCCTCGGAGGGCACGTTCTCATAGGCGGTGATGACGTCCACCTCCGCTCCTGCGGCACGCAGGGCTTCGGGGAGAACCTCCCGGGCTTCCCTGGCCCGGGGAAGCAGCACTCTCTGTCCCTTCATGCCGAGCTTGAGCATGGCCTCGGCCACGCCTTCCGCCACATAGGAGGAGGGCACGAGGTCGGCGTACACGCCCATGGCTTCCACGGCCTTTGCCGTGGCCGGGCCTATGGCGGCCACCTTCACGCCGTGAAGCGCTCTGGCGTCGAGTTTCAGGGCGTGCAGACGTTCGCGGAAGAAGCGCACGCCGTTGACCGAGGTGAACACCAGCCAGCCGTAGCGGGAAAGGTTGGCCACGGCCTCGTCGAGTTCGCCGTAGTCCCTGAGCGGGCTGATGGTAATGGTGGGGAACTGTATGACGTGCGCGCCCTTGCGGGCGAAGAGGGCCGCGCTTTCGCTGGCCTGTTCGCGGGCGCGGGTGACCACGACCGTGCGGCCGAACAGGGGCTTTTTCTCGAACCAGTCGAGCTTGTCCTTGAGGCGCACCACGTCGCCCACCACGATGATGGAGGGGTTGGTGAAGCCCTCGCGCACGGCCGCGTCGGGAAGATCGGCCAGCGTGGAGGCGAGAGATCTCTGGCGGCTGGTGGTGCCCCAGTGCACCAGAGCGGCGGGAGTGTCTTTGTCCATGCCGGAGGCGATGAGTTTTGCCGCGATGTCCGGCAGGTTCTTCATGCCCATGAGAAAGACCAGCGTGGAGGCGCTGCGCGCCAGGGCGTCCCAGTTGTGCACGGAACCGGGCTTGGTCGGGTCTTCATGGCCGGTGATGATGGTGACGGAGGAGGACCACGCACGGTGCGTGAGCGGAATGCCCGCATAGGCGGGGCCCGCTATGGAACTGGAAATGCCGGGCACTTCCTCGAAGGGTACGCCCGCGTCCACGAGTTCCTCGGCTTCTTCTCCGCCGCGCCCGAAGATATAGGGATCGCCGCCCTTGAGACGCGCCACCACCTTGCCTTCCTTCGCCTTGGCGATGAGAAGCCTGTTGATGTCGCCCTGCTTCATGGCATGATTGCCGGCGATCTTGCCAACATAGATGAATTCGGCGTCGGGCCGGGCCAGAGCGAGCAGCTCGTCGCTCGCCAGATAATCGTACACGACCACGTCCGCTTCGGAAAGCGCCTGCCTGCCTTTGCAGGTGAGCAGGCCGGGGTCGCCGGGGCCTGCGCCTATGAGATAAACGTACATCCGTCCTCCATGGCTTGAATTCAGGCGAAGTGTACTTATTAAAGGGGGAGGGAGCAAGACTTTCCTCCCGGGGCCGTCTCTGTGCGCTGTGACCTTGTGAAAGTTCTTGTGAACTCGGACTTGTTTTTTTGCTTTTTTCAGGGTAATCTTCACCAGCTTTCCTCCGGTGCGTCCCCGCGCCGGTCCTGCCGCCGGAGCTGTGGCCTCTGTCAGACGGAAGGGAATGATTCTTTCCCTTTTTTCCTGCGGCCGGGCTGCAGAGGGCGGTCTGGAAGCTTGGTGCGGAACTGATGACCGGGAGAACGGTTCCGGTCAGGATGCAAGATGGCGGACAACGCGACAGGAGACAACCATGAGCATCTTTTTCTACTGTTTGGCCTATGTGGCCGTTATTGCCTTTGTGGCCGTCGCTCTGATGAAGATCATCGGCTACCTCAAGAAACCTCAGCATCTGCGCTGGGAACTGTATCCCGTGGCGCATGAAGACCCTGAAAAGGTCGAATACGGCGGCAGCTATCTGGAAAACACCGAATGGTGGAAGGACAAGCACCGCAGCTGCATGGTGGGCGCCCTCAAGGGCTTCCTCATCGAAGCTCTCTTCCTCAAGGCCGTGTGGGAACACAACCGCACGCTCTGGGTGCGCACCTATCCCTTCCACATCGGTCTGTACCTGCTCATGGGCGCCATGGGCATGACCGTGCTCGCCGCCATCGGCATGCTTGCCGGGGCTGAAGGCTTCGTGACCTTCTGCACCGCCGTCACCGTGATCTGCGACGTGCTCGGCTTCGCCGGTCTGCTCTTCGGTTCCGTCGGCCTCATCCAGCGCCGCATCTGCGACAAGGGCCTTCGCAAGTACACCACCAACGAACACTTCTTCAACCTCGGTCTGTTCGGCGTGTACGGCCTGTTCGGCCTCATGCTCTGCCTGTGGCACGGCGTGTACGACTTCGCCCTCATGGGCAACAGCTTCATCTACGGCATGATGACCTTCACCGCCATGGAGCTGACTCCTCTGTACGTGCTGTACCTTCTGGTCGGCTTCTTCATGTTCTTCTGGGTTCCCTACAGCTTCCTGGGTCACTTCTTCATGAAGTATTTCACCTGGCACGACATCCGCTGGGGCGACGCTCCCACCATCAACAACCCCAAGCTTCAGAAGCAGCTGGCCAACAACCTGAACCTCCCCGTGAGCTGGCGTGGCCCTCACGTTCAGGGTGACGGCAAGAAGACCTGGGCAGAGGTCGCCACCTCCAACCCCGACGAGAAGTAGGATTAAGGAGCCGCACATGAAAACTTCGCAGGAACTTACCTTCAATGACCTCTCGACGGAAGAAGGGATCCTCACCACGGTCGACGTGAACACCCTTCGTCCCATGCCCGTCGATTACCAGACCTACCCCTGGAAGGTCATTACCGACGCTCAGAAGCAGCAGTTCTGCTGCCTGCTCGACGACATCAACGTCCTTCTCATTCCCGTGCCGCAGACCAAGGCCGAAGAGGAAGAACTGGTCAACCGCTTCCTCGACGGCGTGCGCAAGCTCTTCACGCCCGAGAACAACTGGACCTGCCTCGCCATGCTGGACACCACCATGGACTACTGCGCCCAGTGCAACTCCTGCTCCGCGGCCTGCCACCTGTACGAAATGTCCGGCGAACATGAAATGTATCGTCCGAACTTCCGTTCCGAGCTGTTCCGCCGCATCTACAAGCAGTATGTGAAGAAGGAACCTCTGGCCAAGTGGCGCTACGGCGACATCGACCTGAACTGGAAGACCGTGGTCCGTCTTGCCGAACTTTCCTACCGCTGCAACCTGTGCCGCCGCTGCGCCCAGGTCTGCCCCATCGGCGTGGACAACGGCCTCATCGCCCGCGAACTGCGCAAGCTCTTCAGCCAGGAATTCGGCTGGAACCCCCGCGAACTGCATGAAAAGGGCACCAAGCTCCAGCTCGACGTCGGTTCCTCCACCGGCATGAATCCCGACGTGGTGAAGGAAACCGTGGAATTCATCGATGAAGACTACGTGGAAACCACCGAGTACGAATTCAAGACGCCCTGGGACGTGCCCAACGCCGACATTCTGCTCATCCACAACGCCGGTGAAATGCTGGCCTGGCCCGACAACATCGCGGCCTTCTCCCTCATCTTCGAAGCTGCCGGCCTCTCCTGGACCCTCAGCTCCGAAATCGCGGGTTACGACTCCGTGAACTACGGCGTGTTCTACGACGACGTGCAGGCCGCCCGTGTGGCCATCAAGCACGCCGAAGCCGCCAAGAAGCTCGGCGTCAAGAAGATCGTGCTCGGCGAATGCGGCCACGCCCACAAGGCCCTCACCGTCATTGCCGACCGCATCCTGCCCCCCGACCTGAACATCCCGCGCGAAAGCTGCTTCCCCGTGCTGCGCGACATCGTGCTCGGCGGCCGCCTGAAGCTCGATCCCAGCCGCAACAACTTCCCCGTGACCCTGCACGACCCCTGCAACCTCGTGCGCCTCATGGGCGTTGTGAAGCCCCAGCGCGACGTTCTGCACGCCATCTGCCCGCAGTTCCGTGAAATGACGCCTCACGGCGTGGAAAACTACTGCTGCGGCGGCGGTTCCGGTTTCGCCATCATGACGCGTAACAACATCAACGAATGGCGTATGAACATCACCGGCCGCAAGAAGATGGAACAGATCTGCGGAGCCTTCAAGGACTGCCTCGGTCCTGAAGTCAAGAAGTACATCTGCGCTCCCTGCTCCAACTGCAAGGGCCAGATCCGCGAACTGCTCGAACAGAACAACCTGCTTGAGAAGAACGGTATGCAGTACGGCGGCCTTGTCGAACTCATCGTCAATGCCATGACCGATGTGAAGCCCGGCTTCATCAAGTGGGAAGAAGAATAACCCTTTGAAAAAGAACCGGAGCGCGGCGCGCTCCGGTTCCGGGGGCGGAAGTTTCGGCTTCCGCCCTTTTGTTTTTAAGACTCTCGGGCAATTTGTTTCTGTTGTTTCCTGTTCCGGGAGAGGAGCTTTACGCATCGGGCTGGCGGCGGAACCTGCCGCCGGAAGCGGAGGAGGGCATTTTTTTCGGAACAGCCGCAGGGCAAGACCCGGGAGAGCGCATTCCGTCAAGAACCTGCCGCCTGCCGGAAAGGAGTTCTCTGAGGGCGGAACATGTTTGCTGCGCCGGGCCTTCAGCGCGGAAGAGAAAAGCGAAGCGGAAAAAGACGATTTTTGCACGTATCGCCCTGGTTCTGCGGAATTTTTGCATATATGCCCCCCCCCCTTTTTTCCTTCGGGGAATCTTTTCATAAAACTTTCTCCGGCCTTTCCGCCTTCTCTGGACAGGGGCAATACGGCGGAGTATAACGGCAGGCGGAGTGTTTTCTGCAGCATCGCATGCGGCATCGTCTGGGCTGATGCAGGGCATTTTTCCGCGACGCTTGCTTCAGGCCTGCGCCCGGCTCGACATTTTTTGCGGGGGGCTTTTATGGATTTTGTCTGGACCTGTTTCATGGTTGCTCTGGGCTGGTTCTTCGGCGGCATCGTCGGAGGGGCCACCGGCATAGGAACCATCATGATCGCCATGCCGCTCGTGACGGTGGTGCTTTCGCCCAGCGATGCCGTGCTGGTTTCCTGCCTGGCAGGTATGTTCGGTACCGTGCATCTGGCCTATTCCTATCGTAAGGCATGCAGCTGGAAGGATATCCGCGATCTGGTCATCGGGGCCGTGCCCGGCTGCGTGCTCGGCGCGCTGACTCTGCGCATCGCCTCCATGCAGGCTCTTCAGCTCATGGTCTGCGCCATGCTTGCCTGCTTCATTCTCATGCAGTGCTTTCACCGCTTTGCCACCTACCGCCTGCCCGATTCCACGATCATCGGGCTCATCGGCGGCCTTGTCAGCGGCTTCGTCAGCGGTTCCGTGGCCATGGTGGGCGCGCCGCTCGGCATCTATGTGCTTATGAAGCACTGGTCACCCGACCGTGCGCGCGGCAACATGAGCGTGTTCTATGTGTTTACCGGCGTGCTTTCCGTGGCCTCTCAGGCGGTGGCCGGGCTGTATACGGTCACGCTCTTTCAGGTGTCGATTGCCGCTTTTGCAGGCTGCCTTGTGGGGCAGATCTTGGGCGTTCGCATAGGCAGGCACATCAATCAGAAGGTGTTTCAGCGCATCGTGCTGATCTTCCTTGCCATTGCGGCCGTCATTCTCTTCATCCGCGCCATGGAGTAGCGCCTTCGGTGAAGATTCCGCCATGTTTCACCGCGCTTTTCCAGCCGTATGCAGGCTTGAGGAGCGCGGCTTTTTTTTGATGTAAAGCCGGTATGTTGTGCGCCTTTCGGGCGCATGTTTCTTTTTTTACCCCTGCCTTGACGGCATCGGCCCTGCGGTGCCGGCAAGGCGTAAATGCATATATGGAGCTCTTGTACGATACCTGAGAAGCATGCGCCGTTTTTCCCTGTTTTCCTGTCTGATCATGATGCAGTATCATAAGGTAGGGGAAGGGAATATGTGCTTTTTCACTTACTGTTCAGAAAGTGCGGATTTTTATTCACGGAAAGCTATCGTCACTTTTATGTTCATGGGAGCAGTTTTCTTTCTTTTTGTTTCGTTATCTTGCACAATCTGTACGGAAAGAGTTCTCCGTGGAGGGAGCGTGCAGTCTTTTTCCGCTCCCGGGCAGGAAAAGTCCTTCTTTCCCCCTTCCCATTTCTGCTTTTCGTGATTATGGTCATCTTGACTGTCCCGGCTCGCCGGCATGGCGTGTCGGGCTAACCCATCCTATGAGGAAAAAAAATGAAAAAATGGAAAGCCCTTGCCCTCTGCGCCGCCTGCCTCGCTACGCTGACCCTCGCCGCGCCTGATTTCGCGGATGCCGCCCGCCTCGGCAAAGGGCGCAGTTTCGGCAGTTCCTCCATCATGAGCCGTCCGGCCACGCCTCCGTCCGGGGCGTTTCAGGGAGGTTCTTCTTCGGTCAATCGTCAGGCTCCCCTTGCCTCCAGCCGCGCCGACGGCGGCGCAGCAACCATGACCCGTAACAATACGGGCCTGTTCGGCGGTCTGTTCGGCGGTCTTCTTGCCGGTACCATGCTGGGTTCTCTGCTTGGCGGCCACGGTATGGCAGGCGGCATGGTGGGCGGCCTCATGAATCTTATTCTTCTCGGCCTTCTCGTGTACTTCGGCGTGCGTCTGTTCCGCCGTTTCCGCGGCGCGCAGGAGAATTCCCGCAACGAGCGTGAAGTGCCCCGCAGCATGAACTATCAGGATACTCCGGCAGACTCCCAGCCCTACGCCCAGAGCGGCGGCGCATGGGACGGTCTGCGTTCCGAACCGCAGGCCCAGGCGGCTCAGGCCTCCCAGCCTGCTGCCGACATTCCCGCCGATTTCGATCAGGATGAATTCCTGCGCGGCGCCAAGGCCGCCTATACCCGCCTGCAGAGCTCGTGGGACCGCCGCGACCTCGACGACATCGCCAATTTCGCCACGGAAGACGTGATGCAGGAGTTGCGCGAACAGGCCAGGGAAGACCCGAACCCCGGCAAGACGGAAATCCTGCTGGTGAACGCCTCCATTCTCGAAGTGCGCGATGAGGGCGATCTGCGCCGTGTGGCCGTGTATTTCGACGTGCTCATGCGCGAAGATCAGCGTGCCGCCCGTCCCGAACAGGTGCGCGAAGTCTGGCACTTCGTCTGCTCTCGCAAGGAAGGCGACAGCTGGAAGCTCGACGGCATACAGCAGCTTTCCTGATGCGTTCGGCCGCCTTTTCCGGCGGCAGGACGACATCTGTTCCCCGCCCGGGGAAAGAACATGTTCAGAGCACAAAGGGCGGCTCCTTTTGGGGCCGCCCTTTCTTCATGCCCCGGAAGGAATGCTCCTCCCTGTCTCCGGGTTCTGGAGCACAGGCTCATGCAGGGCTGCGCTATTTTCTGCAACAGGGCATGATTACTCATGCTTTTTCATGTGTTGTCGTCTTCTTTTTCCGTACTCTTCTGCTAGGCTGGCATTCTGCTTCGGATGAACCGGGGCGGAAAAAACGGAGTGTGTACGATGAAACACATGCTTGCTGTGCTGGCTTTTCTGGCTGTGGCCATGCCTTCCGGGGCGTTTGCGCAGTGGTCGGTGCTGCGGGGGGCCGGGGATCTTGCGTCGTTCGAGTCCACGGCAAGGCCCACGGTGGCGGTCAAGCCCTCGCCCGACTTTGTCACGGTGGCGCAGGGGAAGATGACGGTGGCCCTTTCCATGGACCGTTCCCGGACCGATACCGAGGCGGGCATGGTCTGGTACTGCCTGAGTGCGGGAAAGAACGCCCAGCTCGCCGTGGCGCTGGCCGACGCCGGTTCCCGCTACTGGGCGCCCGGCATTGCGGCGACCAATCTGGAATTTCTGCCCGTACTGTACAGTTGCGGTTCGGACAGACCCGGCAGCGTGACGCAGCGCGTCTTCATCCGTCCCGTGCATCTTGATCCGTGGATGAAGGCCTTTGCCGGGCACGATGCGGGCTGGAGAGCCGATACGCTGGTAAGCCAGTATGTATGGATTCTGAACAACGGCGGCGAAAAGCTGGTGGTGGAGTACCGGGAACCTCTGGCTACGGAAAAGTGCCCCATCGTGGAGGATGCCTTCCTGCGTGCGTTCGTACAGAGAGCCGATACCGCGTTTTCCGCCAGATTCGGGAAGAACGGCGACATTGCGGCATCGTCGCTCACTCCTTACGAATGGAACAGAAACGACGTGTCGCCCCGACTTCTCGGGGCGGTGCTCGGCACCACCATGGAAAGGCCGTTTTAATGCTTCCGCGCGGGCGTGCGCGAGAAGGTCTTCCTGCGCGTGACTGACGGGAGAGGGAGAGCTTCCCCCGGCTTCTCCTGCGAAACAGAGGGAGAGAAGGGCGTTTTTTTCCGGGACGCTCTTTTTTCCCTCTTCGCTCTTGACTTTGGCGTTTCGCGTCTTATGTGACTGTTGGGCCCGGAAAACGGGCCCTTTCTTCAATGATCCCCGGGCCGGGAACGGCCGACGGAAACATATCAGGAGGCCACACATGGCGGAAACCACGCATCAGTTTCGCGCGGAAACGTGCAAGCTGCTCAACATTCTCACCCATTCTTTGTACACCAACCACGAAATCTTTCTTCGTGAGCTTCTTTCCAACGCGTCCGATGCGCTGGAGAAGGTGCGTTTCCTCCAGACCACGGGCGGCGAAGTGCGCGATCCTGACCTGCCGCTGGAAATCCGCATCACCGTGGACAAGGACAACCATGTTCTCACCATTGCCGATACCGGCATAGGCATGACGGAAGAGGAAATGGTGGAGAACCTCGGCACCATCGCCCATTCCGGTTCCGAACAGTTCCTGCGTGCCAGAGAGGCGGAAAAGGCCGCCGCGCCCGCCCAGGATGAGGAAAAGAAGGAAGAGGCTCCCGCCGACGGCGAGGAACCCATCATCGAACACGATGATACCCGGCCCGACGACGCCTCCCAGATCATCGGCCGCTTCGGCATCGGCTTCTATTCCGTGTTCATGGTGGCGAAGAAGGTGGAAGTGACCTCCGTTTCCGCCAGGGGCGACGGTACCGCCCATGTCTGGACTTCCGACGGAACGGGCAGCTTTACCCTGCGTGCGCTGGAAGGCGCGGAAGCCGAAGGCCTGAAGCGCGGCACCGGCGTGAAGATCTTCCTGCGCGATGATGCGCACGAATATGAGGAAACCTACCGTCTCGAAGGGGTGATCCGCAAGCATTCCAACTTCCTGCCCTTCCCCATCGAGCTGGACGGCAAGCGCATCAACACCACGGCCGCCCTGTGGAGGGAACCGAAGTTCTCCATTACGAAGGAACAGTACAACGAGTTCTACAAGTTCCTGACCTACGATCAGAAGGAACCTCTGGACGTCATCCATTTCTCCGTGGATGCCCCCGTACAGTTCAACTGCCTGCTGTACATTCCCGGTTCGGCGGTGGACGTGTTCGATGAACGCAAGGACGAATGGGGCCCCGACCTCTATGTGCGCCGCGTGCTCATCGACCGCCACAACAAGGAACTTCTGCCCAACTACTTCGCCTTCATGAAGGGCGTGGTGGATACCGAAGACCTGCCCCTCAACATTTCCCGCGAAACGCTGCAGGAAAACGTGGTGCTGCGCAAGATCGCCCAGACCATCACCCGTCAGCTTCTCACCCACTTCGAGCGCATGGCGAAGAGCGATCCTGAAAAGTACGAGGCCATGTGGAAGCTGCACGGCAAGTACATCAAGTTCGGCTTCGACAGCTTCCAGTACCGCGACCGCGTCGCGCCGCTTCTGCGCTACTACTCCACCGCGCAGGAAGACAAGCTCACCAGCCTCGACGACTACATTTCCCGTATGAAGCCCGACCAGAAGGAAATCTGGTATGTGGCCGCCTCCTCCATGGAAGCGGCGAAGGTGAACCCGCATCTCGGCCAGTTCCGCCGCAAGGGCGTGGAAGTGCTCTTCCTCACCGATCCCGTGGACGAGTTCGCGCTGGAAGCCATCATGGAATATCAGAAGCACCCCTTCAAGTCCGTGGAACTTGCCGAAGCGGGCGCGCTGGATGCCTACCCCGACGTGGAGAACGCGGAACCGAGGCCCGAACCCCTTTCCGAAGAGGAAAAGCCGGAACTCGACGCCCTCATCGCTGCGGTGAAGTCCATTCTGGGCGATCAGGTGAAGGACGTGCGAGCGGCCACCAAGCCCATCGACGGTGCGGCCTGCCTCGTTTCGCCCGACGGCATGAGCTCCTCCATGGAAAAACTCATGCGCGTCATGCAGAAGAGCGACGGCATTCCGCAGAAGATTCTTGAGCTCAACCCCGACCATGCGCTGGTGCGCGCCCTCATGCGCATCTGCAGGAGCGGCGAGAACGACGAGACCTTCAAGGATATGGTGAACGCGCTCTTCGACGGCACGCTGCTGCTCGACGGATATATGAACGAACCTTTCGCCATGGCGGAACGCAGCATGCGTCTGCTCCGTCAGGCCGCCGGCTGGTATTCCGATCTGCGCAAGTAAACGCAAGGAGAACGCCCATGTACTACGACCTCATCATCCATGTGGACGACAACGACAAAGGCCGCCTGAACCTGGCCTTCAACAACGTGGCAAACTATAAGGCCGGCCTTCCGGGCGAGGAATTTTCCGTTGTGCTGGTGGCCAACGGCCCGGCGATTCAGCTCTTTACCCGCGACAACGCGGAACTTGCCGAACGCGGCAGAAAGCTTATGGCCGAAGGCCTTTCCATCAGGCTGTGCAACAACGCCATCAAGGCCTTCAACGTGCCCGTTTCCGAGCTGTGGGAAGGCTGTGAGGTCGTGCCTGCTGGCGTGGTGGAAATCGTGAAATTGCAGCGCGAAGGCTTCGCCTACCTGAGGCCGTAGCGCAAGGCCCGCAAGGGCCGCGTCTTCCGTCCGTGGCGGCGGAAGACAGTTCCGCAGGGAGGGAATGTTCCCTTCCTGCATAAAAGGCGCCGTTCGTATTCTTAAGAATGCGGGCGGCGCCTTTCGTGCCGCGAAAGCAGGGGCACAAGAGAAAAAGGCAAGAATAAAAGAGTATTGCATCTGTTTTATACGGCCCTGCCCGGCTATATGTTTCTTATGGACATATAGATATGGAGGAATACCCATGAAAAACACCGTGACGAGAATGCTGTTCGTACTTTTTGCCGCCACCGTCGCTTTTCCCGGGCAGGCTCCCGCGTCGGAAACGGGCAGAGCGCAGACCATCATACGCAACGGGGAACAGGCCGCTTTAAAAGGCTCGGCGCAGTATTTCACCGGCAATGTGCGCATCGATCCGCTCTATCCCGCCAACGGCGACATGCGCTCCAGCGGAGGCAGCGTCACCTTCGAACCGGGAGCGCGTTCCCACTGGCACATCCATCCCGTGGGGCAGGCGCTCATCGTCACTTCCGGCGTGGGCCTCACGCAGGAATGGGGCAAACCCGTGCAGGAAATCCGTCCCGGCGACGTGGTGCTCTGCCCCGTGGGGGTCAAGCACTGGCACGGAGCTTCCCCGAACAGCTCCATGACGCACATTTCCATCTGCGAGGAGAAGGAGCCCGGCAAGGTGGTGGAATGGCTGGAAGAAGTGACGGACGAGCAGTACAACGCAAGGTAGCTGCGGAAGGATGGCGTGTTTTCCCCGCCTCGGGCAAAGCGGCGCTTGAAGCCGTTGCCGGACAATGAGAATAAAAAGCCCTTCCCAAAGGAAGGGCTTTTTACCGGTGCATCAGAAAAGGTTTGAGTTCAGGCATCGCCCGGCGTTTCCCACCAGCGGGGGAGTACGGGAAGCGGCGTTTCCAGACTTACGGGCCGACCGATGACGGGGGTGAGCAGGGGCATCCGCGCTTTTTCTGCCGCAGCATATGCGCGGCGGAAGGGCTCGTCCCACGGGTGATAGGCCAGGGCAAACCTGCCCGTATGGGCGGGAAGCATGCTTTTGGCCCCGAGGTCCACGGCGGCCTGCACGGCTTCTTCCGGCGTCATGTGGATGTATTTCCAGCTTTCGTTGTACTGGCCCGAATCCAGAAGGGCAAGATCCACACCGGAAAAGCGCCTGCCCATGTCGGCAAAGTGCGGGCCGTATCCGCCGTCGCCGCTGAAGAATATCTTGCGCGAGGGCGTTTCCAGCATAAATCCCGTCCAGAGGGCCTTGTTCCGCGTAAGGGCGCGGCCGGAGTAGTGGCTTGCGGTGGTGACATGAATGCGGAGATTGCCGTTTATGTTCACCACATCGCCCCAGTCCGCCTCGCAAATGCGCGCCTTGTCGAAGCCCCAGCGCAGAAAATGCGCTCCCGTACCCAGACCGCATACCACAAGGCCTGTGCGGTCTCTGAGCTCGGCGACGGTGGCATATTCAAGGTGATCCCAGTGATCGTGGGAAATGAGCAGGCAGTCGATGGGCGGAAGGTCGCGCGCGGAACAGGGCGTGGAGCCGGGGAAGGCCGGCACGCTGAAGGATACGGGCGAGGCATGGTTGCCGAGCACCGGATCGATGAGCAGACGCCTGCCGCCGAGCTGCAGGTAGAAGGAGGAATGCCCCAGCCATACGAGCGTGTCCCCGGAGTGCTGAAGCGCGCGAAAATCCGGCTTCTGCGAGGGGACGCGGCGGGGCTGGACGTCGGATGCCCGCTTTTTCAGAAGGAATCGGAAAAAGGTTCCGGCAAGGGAGCTTCCGTCGCTCAGCACGGGCCGGGGAATGAGGTTGCGAAACTCCCCGTCCACATAGTTCGGCGAAGCCTTGATGCGCAGAAGCTCCTCGCCTTCGGGCAGCGCGCCGAATTTTTCCTGCCCGAGAAAGGCCGCTCCGCCCCCGGCTCCGAGGGCGAGAGCGGCTGCTGCCGCGCCAAGAAAGGTTCTTCGTTTCACGGATTCTTCCTTTTTGCGTATCTTTTCGCCTCGCTGGTCGCGAAGGCCCGGGCAGCCGGGGAGGCCGCCCGGTTGCGTCATGGCACGGTTTTTACAGGCTTTTGCCGAGAGCGCAGGCCTGCCCGGGGTAGGGCGTGCGTTCCACGGCTCCTGCCGGCCATACGCCGGGGGCGATCACCCGCCCGGCGTCCGTCCAGCCCAGGTATTCCAGAAGCACTTCGTAATGGGTGAGTATGGGGCTTTCGTTTCTTGCGGAATGGTTGGCGTAGGTCATCATGAGCACGGCCTTCTTCGGTGTGTGAAGCAGGGAGCTTATGGCATAGAAGCGGTCGATGACGGCCTTGAGCTGGGCCGACATGCCGAAATAGTACATGGGAGTGGCGAAGGCCACAACATCCGCGCGGAGGATGCGCTCGCGCACGAAGGAAAAATCGTCCTGAAACACGCAGGGGCCGTTCATGCCGCAGCTGTTGCAGGCCGTGCAGGGGTGCACGTTGTGGAATGCCGCGTCGAAGCGCTCCGCATGGTGTCCCGCCTCGGTGACGCCCCGGATGAAATGATCGGCCAGAATGGCGGAATTGCCGTTTTTCCTCGGACTTCCGGTAAGTACCAGGATGTTCATGGCTCCCCCTGTGGAGTTTTCCCCCGCCCGGGCATGGGAAAGGGGCTGGGCTGTTGCGGCGAGGAGTGCGCCTCCCGCCGCGGCGAGAGAATGTTTGAGAAAGTCGCGTCGTTTCATGTTCCGTCCTCGGTTTTGAGGGGCGCAGAATGGCGTGCGGCGTTTTTGCCGCGGAAAAGGCGCATCTTGCGCGGGTTCTGCCGCATCCGGCAGGGACAGCGCCTTTTTTACGGTGATAGTCCCGGCCAGGGGGAAAAGAGTAGATACGATCCTTTCGTTTTTTTGCCCGATGTTCTCGGCCTCTGCGGTTTCGGGCATTTTTCGGGGAAAAAGAAAACGCCGCCCGTAAAGGCGGCGTTTTCTACTCAGGAGGATTGGTACGCCCGCGCCCCGGGAGAGAAGGGCGCGCGGCGCACGAATCAGGCCAGGGAGGGCTGCGCTTTCGCGCCCTCCACACATTCCTCGTATTCCCTGCGCAGCGTTTCCACAAGCTCATGCACGGAAACGATGCTCTTCACGCGGCCTACATTGGAACCGCAGAACACGAAGCCCTTGTCGAGGTTGCCCTTCATGGCGTTGATGAGGGCGGAAGAGATGCAGTAGGGCGTGGTGGCAGGATCGCAGGTCTTGATGCAGTGGAACACGCATTTGAAGGGCTTTTTCTTTCCTTCGCGGGCGGCGCGGATGAAGGAGTTGTCCAGCGCGCGGCCGGGCATGCCCACGGGGCTGTGAATGATGGTCACGTCTTCTTCCTTTGCGTCCACATAGGCCTGCTTGAAGCGTATGTCTGCATCGCATTCCTCCGTGGCCACGAAGCGGGTGGCCATCTGCACGCCGGAAGCGCCGAGGGAGAGCATCTTCGCAATGTCGGCGCCGCTGAACACGCCGCCGCCCGTGATGACGGGAATGGCGCGCCCGGCCTTGTCTTCCAGGGCCCTGGCGGCGTCCGTCACGCCGGAGACGAGTTTTTCCAGAGCAAAGGCTTCATCGAAAATATGCTCTTCGGCAAAGCCGAGATGTCCGCCGGCCTTGGGGCCTTCCAGCACGAAGGCGTCGGGCAGAAGGCCGGTCTTGGCCATCCATTTCTTGGCGATGATGGTTGCGGCGCGGCCGGAAGAAACGATGGGCACGAGCTTGGTGCGGAATTCTTCCTTCTTCTGTTCGCAGGTTTCCTGAAAAATCTTGGGCAGATCCATGGGCAGGCCCGCACCGGAGAAGATGACGTCGGCGCGGGATTCGATGGATGCCTTCACCATTTCGGCAAAGGTGGTGAGCGCCACCATGATATTCACGCCGATGATGCCCGAAGTGGAGGCTCGCGCCTTTTCGATTTCGCGGCGCAGGGCGCGGACGTTGGCTTCGATGGGATTGGAGGCCACGTCGGGTTCACGCATGCCCACCATGGCACCGGCAATGACGCCGATGCCGCCTTCCTCGGCTACGGCCGAGGCCAGACGGGAAAGAGATATGCCGACGCCCATACCGCCCTGGACGATGGGCGTACGGGCAATGAGATCACCGATTTTCAGCGCGGGAAAAGACATGGAAAGAACCTTACCTCCGGCCTCCGGGAAAAGAGGCGGATTTATGGGGTTTAGGAAAACACTCATCCGAAAAAGTGGGGCCAGTGTAAAACCGCTTTTTTATTATGACAAGGGGGGGGAAAAATAACATTTATTACCGGATAAGCGTTATTACCCGTCACTTCAAAGACTTAGTTGCAATTTAAGAAATATTTTCCCGGAAGGAGGGCATAATTTTTTATCCGGTGTTTTTTCCGGGCGGAATTTTCCGGGCGGAAAGGGGCACGGAAAGGGCGGGGAAGGGCGTCTTTTCGAGCAGCCGGGGGCGCTTATGGACTCTTTGCCGGTTTTGGCGTAAGAGGAAAGGCTGCGCCGCGCATACGTGCGGCTTCACGGAAAACCAGGATATGCGTGTGAAATCGTCCTTTGCGGAAACGCTGGCCTTTGACGACGCCGGGCTGGCCAGCCAGCTTTTCGGCCCCTTGAACGCTCATCTGGAGCTTATTGCCGACGCCTCCGGCGCGGATTTGCAGACGCGGGGCACGGAACTTACCGTCAGCGACCCGCGCCCGGAACAGCGCGAACTTCTGCTCAATCTTTTTACGCAGGGCTACGGGCTTCTGCGCAGCGGCCACACCCTGCGGGGCGAGGATCTGCTCCAGGGCTACGAGGAACTTCTGCGCAACCGTCATGCCGACATAAGCAGAATGTTCCGCGAGGCGAGCGTCATCGTCTCCCCGAGAAAGAGCATTCTCGCCCGCAACACGGCGCAGCGGCAGTACATGGAACTTCTGCGAAAGAACGAACTGGTGTTCGCCACCGGCCCCGCAGGCACGGGCAAGACGTATCTTGCCGTGGCCATGGCCGTTTCCATGCTTTCCGCCAAGCGCGTGAAGAAAATCGTGCTTACCCGGCCCGCCGTGGAGGCGGGGGAGCGGCTGGGCTTTCTGCCCGGCGATATGGAAGACAAGGTGAACCCCTACCTGCGCCCGCTGTACGACGCGCTGAACGACATGCTCGGCCCGCAGGGCTTTGCCCAGAAGCAGGAATCGGGCGTCATCGAGGTCGCGCCGCTGGCCTTCATGCGCGGCCGCACGCTGAACGACGCCTTCCTCATTCTCGACGAGGCGCAGAACACCACGCGCGAGCAGATGAAGATGTTTCTTACCCGCATGGGCTTCGGCTCCCGCGCCGTCATCACCGGCGACGTGACGCAGATAGACCTTCCGCCCGTGAACAGGGCCTTCCTGCGCGAAGGCGAAAAGGAAGGGGAAACCCGTTCCGGCCTTGTTCACGCCCTGAAGGTGCTTGAGGGCGTGCGCGGCGTGGCCGTCCATCATTTCCACAGTTCCGACGTGGTCCGCCATCCGCTGGTGGGCCGTATCGTGGAAGCCTACGATCGGTATGAAAAAAACTAGGAAAATATCTCCTGTCAGCGTTTCCCAGCTTCTGGGGCATTCCCGCTCCATGTTCATGCACCACCATCACGACTGGGGGCTGGTTTCCCTGGCGCTCGCGCTCGCGCTGGTTTCTTTGCTGTGCGCGGTGCAGCCGGGGCGCACGGCACGGGTGGTCTATCCCGCAGGGGAAATAGCGGCTCATGACGTGGTTTCGGACAGGGATCTTCTCGTGGAAGACCCGCAGGCCACGCAGCAGCGGCGCGACAGGGCGCTGGCGCTCCAGCCCATGGTCTTCGACATCGACAAGAAGGGCATCGAGCGTTTCCGGCAGGAAAGTCTCGGCCTGCTGGACGAGATCAACAGGCGCGGGCTGGACGACGCGGGCCTGGAAAAGGTGCGCCGGGCCTTCAACGAACGGCATCTTTCCGACGTGTCCTCCTCCGCCTTCCGCCTGCTTTCCGCCTCCTATGTGCAGGAATATCTGCTGAACACGCTCATTCCGTGGATGGAGTCCTCCCTTTCCAACGGCGTCATCGCCGACATGCGCCAGCTTTCCAATACCGACAACGCAGCCGTGGTGCGCGATCTGGACAGCGGTACGGAAGTGCTGCGCACGCAGGCGGGCGGCCTCAAGGACATACGCATGTTCAAGGTCGCCCTCGGGCGCAAGCTCCGCGCGGAGGAAAAGCTCAATTCCCGCGCAAAGGTGGTGCTGCAGGAGGTCATGCCCCTCATGGTGGTGCCCACCCTGGCCGTGAATCAGGAAGTGACCAGCCAGCGCAACGAGGAAATGCTCGCCGCCGTGGAACCTGTGTTCTACAAGGTGCAGACCGGGGAAGTGCTGGTGCGCGCGGGCGACATAGTGACCCACGAGCAGCAGATCAAGCTTCAGGCGCTCTTCCGCGCCACGCCCGGCGTGGTGGACTGGCATGTCTTCTTCGGCTGTCTGGTGCTCGGCTTCTTTCTTCTGCTAGGGCTCTTCATCACGCCGAGCGGCAACAAGGGCACGGTGCTGCGCACCAAGGATCAGAACCTCATCGCACTTCTGCTCGTCGTGTTCTCTCTTGCCGCGTGGTGCACCATGTATCTGCTGGTGGCCGTGGCCTCCACGCCCATCGCCCATATTCTTGCCTTCGCCTTTCCCGTGGCGGGCGGCACGGGCCTTGCGGCGCTCATTTTCGCCGCGCGGCGCTACTGCACCGTGGGGCTCATGCTTTCCTTCTTCGCCACGGTCATTTTCCGGGGCGACATTGCGCTGTTCTTCTTCTACTTCATGTCGTCCATGACCAATACCTGGCTTGTGCTGCGTGCGCAGAACAGGCAGGATGTGGTGTGGGGGAGCCTGCCCCTGCTCTTGTGGATGCTCATGACGGGTTTCGGTGCGGCGCTGTTCATCCATCTGGAATGGGCGCAGCTTCCCGTGCTTCTCGCGGCGCTGTTCTGCAATGCCATAGGTTCGCTTTTCCTGCTCTTTGCCCTGAGCCCCGTGCTGGAAATGCTCATGGGATACACCACGCGCTTCCGCATGATGGAGCTTATGAACCTTGAGCATCCTCTGCTTCAGGAACTCATGATGACGGTGCCGGGCACCTATCATCATTCTCTCGTGGTTTCCAACCTTGTGGAGGCCGGGGCTGCGGCCATAGGAGCCAACAGCCTGCTGTGCAAGGTGGGGGCGCTCTACCACGACATCGGCAAGATTTCCCGGCCGGAATACTTCGTGGAAAATCAGTTCGGCGGGCCCAACCCCCACGACAGGCTTTCCCCCGCCATGAGCGCGCTCATTCTCTTCTCCCACGTCAAGCAGGGCGCGGAACTTGCCGAGGAATATCACCTGGGCCGTGAGATCACCGACATCATCGTGCAGCATCACGGTACGCGCGGGGCCATGTTCTTCTACAACAAGGCCCTGCAGATGGGCGAGAACCCGAGGCTTCAGGACTATTCCTACCCCGGGCCGAGACCGCAGAGCAAGGAGGCCGCCATCGTCATGCTGGCCGACTCCGTGGAAGCTTCGAGCCGCACTCTGGTGGACCCGACCCCGGCGCGCATCCGAGCCCATGTGACTAAAATCGTGAAGGGCGTGTATGCCGAAGGTCAGCTCGACGAGTCCGACCTCACCTTCCGCGATCTGAACAAGCTCATCGACAGCTTCGTGCGCATCATCACCGGCCTTTTCCATCAGCGCATCGCCTATCCCGAGGAAAAGCCCGAGCAGCACAAGAACCGCCAGAAGACGGAGGAGGGCAGGAAGGAGGAAGCCGAGGAGCTGAAGATGGAATGGGTGGTCGGCGCTCCCGGCGGCGCCTGCGCGGACAAGACGCGGGAAAAGGGCGCTGCGGAAGACGCTGCGAAGGATGCCGGAACAGGGGAGAACCGGGCTGCGGAGCAGGGGAAAAACGCCGGATGTGCGGAGGAAAAAGCCCCTGCCGCCGGTGCAGAGAACGGCGCGAAGAACCCGGAGAAGAGAGCATGAGCCGGCTCTGCGTGGAAATGCGCGCGCCCTGCCGTTTCTGCAGGAGAGAATGGCTTTCCTGGCTTTCGGCCATGCACGAGGCCGCCTTCGAGGCGGGGATGCTGCCCGGGCAGGAGAACGGGCCCCGCGCCGGTGAGGATACGGGGAATCTGCCTCCCCAAGAGGGGCGCATCCAGCTTATCGTGGCATCGGACGGAGATATCGCTTCCGTGAATCTGCGCAATCTCGGCTGTTCCGGTCCCACCAACATTCTGAGCTTTCCCGGCGACGACGGGGAAGTGGGCACGCTTTTTCTCAGCGCCGATACGCTGGAGAGGGAATGCGTGCTCTACGGGCAGAAGGCTCCCGTCCATGCCGTAAGGCTGCTGGCCCACGGCATGGGGCATATTCTGGGCTTCGACCACAGCCCGGAAATGGACGAGTTCTGCGAGTATCTCGCCTCCCGCGCTTCAGGTGACGGCGCGGATATTGAAGCTTGACGTTTCCCCTCCCTGTGGTTCAATCTGTAAAGCCCCTTTCGTCACAGAATGGCGCATCGAGCCTTTCCGCGCCGCTACCTTGCATATATTGGAGAAAACATGGCCAGAATAGAGAATGAACACCGTTGCGGATGGGTCGCCCTCATGGGGCCGCCCAACGCGGGCAAGTCCACGCTGCTCAACGCCCTTCTGGGACAGAAGATAAGCATCGTGACTTCCAAGCCGCAGACCACGCGCAGCCGCGTGGTGGGCATCATGTCGGAACCGGGAGCGCAGGTCATCTTCATGGATACCCCCGGCGTGAACCACTCCCGCCAGCAGCAGCGCGGCCACCTGAGCAAGATGATGAGCCAGGCCGCATGGCAGAGCATGGCCGCCGCTCATGCGGTGATGCTGGTGCTCGATTCCGACCTGTACATCCGCAGGCCGGAATTTCTGGAGCGCGACATACAGTCGTTGCGCGACGCCCTTGCGGACGACGACCGCCCCCTGCTCGTGGTGGTGAACAAGGTGGACCTTTTCCACGACAAGTCGCGCATGCTGCCGCTTCTCGTGAAGCTTCAGGAATACTTCCCCAAAGCCGAGGTCTTCCCCATGTCCGCCCTCACCAAGGACGGGCTGGACGAACTCAAGAAGATCATTGCGGGCATGATGCCGGAAGGCGCTTCCCAGTTCCCGGAAGATCAGCTTTCCACCTCGCCCACGCGTTTTCTCGCTGCGGAAATCGTGCGTGAGAAGGTGTTCGAGCGCCTGCGTCAGGAAGTGCCCTATACCACCGCCGTGGACATCGAATCGTGGGAAGAGGAGCCCGAGCGCGACCTCACCATCATTCACGCGGTCATCTTCGTGCAGCGTCCTTCGCACAAGGCCATGGTCATAGGCCGGGCCGGAGCCACCATCAAGGAAATAGGCACGGACGCCCGCCGCGACATCCAGAAGCTCATCGGCGGCAAGGTGCATCTGCAGCTTTTCGTCAAGGTCAAGGACAACTGGGCGGAAGATACCGAACTTCTGCACGACCTCGGGCTGGAAGAGGATTAATCCTTCCGCCGCGCGCTTTTTTGTGCCGGAATTCCGGCATGGAAGGCATGTCCGGCGTGTCGCGGGAGAAGCGCGGGCTTTTTTCGCATCTTCAAGCGTCGCCGTTCGCTGGAGTGACGGCGTGTTCACTCATCAATGCGCCCCGGAAGGGGCGGGAGGCCGGTCGGATATGAGTCTGCTGGAAGAACGCTGGAGGGCCGTGCTGGACGGCATGGCCGAATCCGTACGCAGTTCCGGCCGCGAGGCGGGCAGTGTGCGCCTTGTGGCGGTATCGAAGTTTCACCCCGCAGCCGACATCGCCGAGCTCTGCCGCCTGGGGCAGCGGGACTTCGGGGAAAACTACATACAGGAAGCCCGCGCCAAGCAGACGGAGCTTGCCGGTCTCGACATACGCTGGCATGTCATAGGCCCGGTGCAGACCAATAAGGCCAGGGATGTCGCGGGGCGCTTTTTTCTGCTGCACACGCTCGACCGCGCCGACCTTGCGCGTGCGCTTCTGCGCCGTATGCCCGAGGGCGGTACGCAGGATGTGCTTCTGCAGATCAATATCGGCGAGGAGCCGCAGAAATCCGGCGTCGCGCCTTCCTGTGCGGAAGCGCTCTGCGAGGAACTTCTGCAGGGCGGACTCGTTTCCGCCGAAGGGACGGGACTCTGCCTGCGCGGTCTCATGTGCCTGCCGCCCCGCTGCGGAGAAGGGGAGGAGGCCCGTCCCTATTTCGTGGCGCTGAGGAAGCTGCGCGACCGCCTTTCCGCCCGCACGGGGCTTGCCCTGCCGGAACTTTCCATGGGCATGTCCGGCGACTACCGGCAGGCCATAGAGGAAGGTTCCACCATGATCCGCGTGGGAACCGACATCTTCGGCCCGAGGCCGGTCAAAGTATAGGCTTACGGATTTAAAAACGGAAAAAGGCTTTGAACGTCATGTTCAAAGCCTTTTTTATATGAAGTTGCCCCGGAGCATCCGGGAACATGCCTCCGTGAGCCTGCGTTACAGCTCCAGCGAGCGGGCGAAGCAGGAAATGAGTATGGCCCCGGCCTGCGCCACGTTGAGGGAATCGAAATCGCGGCGGAAGGGGATGCACAGGCTGCAGTCGCAGTGCCTGAGCACTCCCGGGCGCACGCCCTTTTCCTCGTTGCCGAGCACCAGCAGCGCGGGAAGGGGCAGTTTCTCCACCAGAGGATTCACGCTCTCTTCCACCTTCTGCGCGGCGCAGGTGACGAAGCCCGCCTTTCTCGCTTCCTCCACGGCGCGGGAAAGGTTGACCACCTGCGTGATGGGCAGACGCTCCAGCGCGCCTGCGGCGGAACGCCGGGCCCCCGGCCCGAGGAAGGCGCTGTTGTGCCTGGGAAGGATGAGCCCGGCCCCGCCCATGGCGAAGAGCGTACGGGCCAGCGTGCCCACGTTGCCGGGGTCTTGCACCTGATCGAGCGCCACCATGAGCGGAAGAGGCGCATGGGCGGCCTGTTCCAGAAAGGTTTCCCAGGGCATGAAGGAGGCCTCGCGCAGCCTGGCGACAACGCCCTGATGTCCGGCTCTGTCCGCCATGCGCACGAGGGTTTCGTCGTTCACCAGGGAAAAGCGCACGCCGTATTCGCGGCACAGGTCCAGCAGACGGGCGCTTTCCGCCCCTGTGCGCCCCTTGCGGACGAACACCATGTCCACTCTTTCAGGTTCGCGTTCCAGCAGTTCCAGCACGGGTTTCATGCCCGGCAAAAGATTTTCCCTGTCGTTGTCGTTTCTCATCATTGGCCGTTATTTCCCTGGGATGGCGTTTAAAAAACCGCGGGGGGCCGGTGATAGCGGATTGAATCCCGGCGCTTTTCAAGGTATCCTTACCCGTTCCTCAATGGCTGGTATCCTGCTTTTGGTCGAGATGCAAGTCCACAACGATGGAGTGAAGATATGAATATGGGCAAACTGTGCCGCCTTCCCCTTCTGGGAATGGCGGCGCTGGTCATCCTTTCCGGTTGCGCGAATCAGCAGAAGGTGGAAAGCCCCGAGCTTCTTTCCGCCGAAGCCAGGGAAGAGGCCATAGATTTAGGATCCCTTTCCTCCCTCTCCGCTGCGGAGAAGAAGGCCTACGCAAGCACTGCGAAGCTGGACAGGAATCTTTCCCCGGCCATGGAAACCCAGGTGCGCTACCATTTCATCAAGTATTCCCGGGAACGGCGCGGCACCATGGAAAATTTCCTGCGCAACAGCATCCCGTACCTGAACTATACCAAGAGCGTGTTCCGTTCCCGCGGGCTTCCCGAAGATCTGGCCTACCTTGCCTATCTGGAAAGCGGTTACAACCCCGTGGCCGTTTCCCGTTCCAATGCCGTGGGCATGTGGCAGTTCATTTCCTCCACGGGCAAGGCCTACGGCCTCCGTCAGGACTGGTGGATGGATGAACGCCGGGACCCGTACCGCTCCACCGAAGCGGCGGCAACCTACCTTGCACGCCTGTACGACATTTTCCACGACTGGCATCTTGCCGTGGCTTCCTACAACGGGGGCGAGGGCAAGATAGGCCGCGCCAAGCAGGCCACAGGTGCGGATAAGCTGCATGAAATCATTCAGAAAAATCATAAGCTGGATGACAATCTGCAGCTTCGCGAGGAAACCATGCTCTATGTTCCGCGCTTCCTCGCCATTTCCAAGATCATGCGCAACGCCGACACGCTGGGCCTTCAGCCCTCCGCTCCCGATGCCGATCATCCCGTGCTGGTTCCCGTGGCCGAACTTACGGCAAAGCCCGCCACCGACCTTGTGGAGCTGAGCCGTCGCCTCAACATGAGCTGGAAGGACTTTCTCGCCTACAACCCGCACGTTCTGCGCTCCATTTCTCCCGCCGGTCGTTCCTGTTCCATATATGTTCCCAAGAACAAGGAATCTCAGGCCCGGGCTCTTCTTGCGGGCAAGCTTTCCGGCGCGGGCTGGCGTTACTATACGGTGGCCCGGGGCGATTCTCTGGCAAAGGTGAGTTCCCGCACCGGCGTTCCCGCCTCCATCATCAGCCAGCTCAATCCCGGCAAGCTCAAAAGAGGGCAGACGCTCCGCCTGCCCGCAAGCGGCAGAAATCTTCCCGCCGTGCGGCCTTCCGCTCCGGTGAGGGATACGGCCATCGCCTCGGCTTCTCCGCGCAAGAGCAAGAGCGGGAACAATCACGCTCAGAACGCTCTGGCCGAGCTTCGCGGCAAAAGCGGCTCGAAGTCGCTTCCTTCCACCTACAAGGTGAAAAGCGGCGATACCCTTTTCTCCATCGCCAGACAGTACGACATGGAACTCGGGGATATTTATGCCGCCAACGGCGGAGCGGACAAGCTCAGCACGCTGCGCGTGGGGCAGGTCATCCGCCTGTCGGCTCCGGCTCCGGCTGCGGTGGCGTCACGGTCCGTTCCGGCAAGAGCCTCCTCTTCCGCACGCATGGCCTCGCATACCGTGCAGAGCGGCGAAACCGCCTACGCCATTTCCCGCAAGTACGGCATTTCCTTCCAGGAGCTTTGCGAAGCCAACGGCGGAGCGGACAGACTCGGCAGTCTTTCTCCCGGTCAGCAGCTGAAGATTCCTTCCGGCAAGAGCACGGCCGTGGCCGCCGCGCCCTCCCGTTCCCGCACCGTGGAAAAGGCTCCCGCCAAAAATTCCCGCAGCACCGTGACGGCGGAAAACTACTGCGTGCAGAACGGCGAAACCCTGTGGAGCATTTCCCGCAAGTTCAACATGAAGCCCACGGAACTTCTGGCGCTCAACGGCATGGATCAGTCCACCCGCGTCAAGGTGGGCGATACCGTCAAAGTCATTCGTCATAAATAACATCCTGAGGTGAATATGGGATTTTTCTCCGCAGTCAAACGATTCTTTTCCGGCGGTTCGCAGCCCGCGGAAGAGGTGAAGCAGAAAGAAGCGCCTGAAGAAAGCCCGAAGGACGAAGGCACGGGCCCGGCCGGGGAAACGCCGGAAGAACCGGCCGACAGCGAGCCCGTGCAGCCCGCCCCCGAAGCTGAGGAAGCTGGGCAGCCCGAGGTTGAAGAAAAAGCGCCGGAGGACGAAGAGGCTGCTCCCGCAGCGGAAGCTCCCGCGGAAGAGGCTCAGGCCGAAGCGGCGGAAGAAGCGCTGCCCGAGGCTTCCCCCCGGGAGGAAGAGCCTGCGGAAGAACCCCTTGCCGCCCCGGAGGAGGAAGTCCGGGAAGAAGTTCAGGATAAAGCCCCTCAGAATGCCTCTCTTCCTCAGGAGGAAATGCTTCCTGCCGCGGAAAGCGGAGAAGAGAAGGGGGAAGAACCCGCAGCTTCCCCGGCCTTTGCCCGTTCTCCCGAAGAGGAGGCTCTTGCCCTTGCCCTGCGTCAGGCCGAACCGAGACTTTCGGCATGGCTTGCCGTGGTGCTCGACGGAGTGGAGGAAGAGGGCGATCTTCTGTGGTCCCGCCTTTCCTTCCTGCTGCGTGCGCTGGAAACGCCTGAAGACGAAGCCCGCCTTTTTCTGGACGATTTCAGGAACTGGCTGGAACGCATGGAATATCACTGGCTGGAGGATTTCCGCTCGGAACTGCAGTATCGCCTGGCCCTCGCTCTGGATATGGAAGACGAGGAAGACGAGCGCGATCGTCTTTTTGCCAAGCTGCAGAGCGGCCTCGAGCGTACCCGCGCCCGCTTCGGGCAGGGGCTTGCCGCGCTCATGTCCGGCCATTCCGCGCTGGATGCGGCCTTCTGGGATGAGATGGAGGAACTCTTCATCATGGCCGACATGGGGGCCGAACCTTCCCTGGCGCTGGTGAAGCGGCTGAAGGAACGCGCCCGCGAAGGCAGCGTGACCACGCCCGAAGGCCTCATGCCCCTTCTGGAAGAGGAAGTGGAAGCCATCTTCAAGGCTCCCCGCCGCATTGCGGCCGTGAACCCGCCGGAAGTCATCCTTATGGTGGGCGTGAACGGTGTGGGCAAGACCACCACCATCGCCAAGCTGGCCTACCGCGCCCGTATGCAGGGCAAGAAGGTGCTCATTGCCGCGGCGGATACCTTCCGTGCCGCCGCGGTGGAGCAGCTGGAAGAGTGGGCAAAGCGCGTCGGTGCGGACTTCCATGCCAAGGGCATGGGGGCCGACCCCGCGGCAGTGGCCTTCGAAGCCATGGACAAGGCCCTGAAGGGCGGCTATGACGTTATTTTCATTGATACCGCGGGACGCCTGCATACCAAGTCAAACCTCATGGACGAGCTGCACAAGATACGCATGGTGGTGGAGCGCAAGCATCCCGGCGCACCGCACCGCACCATTCTGGTCATCGACGCCACCACCGGGCAGAATGCCCTGCAGCAGACGAAGATGTTCAAGGATACCAGTGGAGTGAACGAGATCATCCTCACCAAGCTCGACGGTACGGCCAAGGGCGGCGTGGCGCTTGCCGTGGCAAGCCAGTTCGAGCTGCCCATCACCTTCATCGGCCTTGGGGAAAAGATGGAGGATCTGCGTCCCTTCGATGCACACGATTTCGCCCGCGCCCTCCTGGGCAGGGACGAAAAACGGGCCTGAGACAGAACATGAAAAAACGCCGGCGCTCTTCGGATCGCCGGCGTTTTTGCTGTTAAAGCTCCGGGCAGCGTCTGCGGAAAGGGCCGGATAAGGGACTCGGGACAGGCAGAATGCCGTGCCCGCGTTCCAGACCGTCGCCGTGTTTTGCCCCCGGCCTGCCTATGCGAAGCCTGACCGTACATCGGCATATGCTCTCTGCGTCCGGCTTCGCGTTACGCGCGGGGGCTGGGAAGGCACGGCCTTTGTGTGCGGCATGTCGTCTTGCGGGGAAGGCGGTAGAGAGGGTTCTCCGGGACAAAGAGCGGGGCAGAAAAACGGAATGGTTTTACGCGGAACAGCCCGTTGCCGGAGGTGGGGAAGAAGGATATGCCGCCCGGCGTCCTGCTCCGGCGGGACAGGAGGAGGCGTCATGGAGATGGGGGCTGTGGGCAAAGCGTATTCCCGGTACGGACAGGTTTGCACGCCGGAAGGGAAATTCTTCCCGTCTTCTGCGGAGCTGACCCGGCAGGAACATGCTTCCCGGCACAGTCGATGTACGCAGAAGACTGCGGCGCAGCGCCTGTACAGACTGCGGGAAGAGCTTCACGGCATAAGCGACCTGTGCGTCGGCCGGAGGCCGGGGGGGGAGTGCGCCGCGGAAAGGATGTTCCGGAGGGCGCAGGAAAAATCTTCTTTGCCGATCGGGGCATGTTTTTTCCGCGTTTTCCTCTGCGGCGAAATGGCTTCCGCATCTTTTCCCCCGCATGGCCGTCTGTGCGCCTGAGCGGGTGTTTGCGGCCCTTTTTTACCGGAAATGATGCCCAAGATGGGCAGCGGAGCCGAAACGCCTTTCCGTGGCGGAGGGCGTTTTTTTGCGCTATCTGGCCGTTCTCCTCCGGCAGAGACAAAAAAAACTCCCCGGGCGTCTGTCCGTCCGGGGAGCGTTGCTTTGGGGGAAGGGGAGATTACTTCGCCTTCAGCCAGTATTCGGCCACGTTGAGTTCCAGCTTTTTGCCGAGTTCCGCGATGCTGAACTGTACGGTGCGGCTTTCCATGGGCTCGTCGTTTTCATCCAGCAGGGCAATGACCATGGTGTGCTTTCTGCCCGTGGCATCGCCGGTACCGCTGTCGTCTTCCAGCAGAAAGACCGGGTCGTTGCCGTCGATGAACACTTCCACGGCTTCAAGGGCGGGGTAGTCCTGTCCGTCCTGTCCGGTGAAGGCGTAGTTGCCGAGGAGAACCTTGTAGGTTTTACCCTGATCGTAGCACCATGCGCCGAGACAGATGAGAAGCGCTACAAGGACGCAGTTGACGAGGATGTGCTTGAGTATGATGTGCCTGCGGCTGGGGAGCTCTTTCATGCGGCGCCTCCGGCATTTCCGCGCAGAGCGGCGCGGGCGCGTTCCCTGTCGGCATGGCGGCGCCAGGCGTGCAGCACCAGCGCGAGGGAAATGATGGCGTAACAGACGAACACGCGGAAGTATTCGCCTATCTGCGCGTCGCCCACCAGGTATTTGCCTGCCATGGGAGAAACCACGAACATGAGGTGGAAGAGCAGAACACCCGTGAACACGTTGAGGATGGAGGCGCGCGCCACGGTGGCGCCGCCCACCAGCAGGGAGGCGATGGCGAACACGCCCGCCTGTTCATGGCTGTTGTAGGTGTTCAGCGTACCCACGTTCTGCAGGAAGATGATCTGCCCGTAGGCGGCGAGCACGGTGGAAATCACGATGGAGATGATGCGCGTGCGCATGACGGGAATGCCCGAGGAATGCGCCACGGCGAGATCCTGACCTGTGGCCCGCATGTCCTGTCCGAGCTTGGTGCGGCGGAACCAGACGATGAACAGGCAGAAGACGCCGATGAGCAGGAAGGTGGCAAGCGGAATGTGAATGCCCATGATGTCGAGCGGAATGGCATTGTCGAGCGTGCCCCGGATATTGTCGAGGTTGGTCACGTTGCGGATGCCGTAGCCGCGCGAGAGCACGAGTTCGGGGTTGAGAATGGGCACGAGGCTCCCGAAGCCGTAGAGCACCACGAGCTGGTACACGCCGTTCATGAAGAAGCCGAGAATGTAGGAAGTGACCATTTCACGGCCGCGGGCCTTGTTGAGCACCACGCCGCACATCCAGCCGAAGAGTATGGCGAGCGGGGTGGCGATGAGCGCCGCAAGGGTCATGCCGTAGAGGCCGGAAATGTTCCAGTCGCTGATGAAGATGAGCCCGATCTGCCCGGCCATGGCGCCGAGCACCATGCCGAAGTTGAGCCCCATGCCCGCCATGATGGGAATGAGCAGGGAGAGCACGAGGAAGGAGTTTCGGGCGAGGCGGGTGAGCATTTCCTGGATCAGGTACTCCGCAGTGAACTGGGAGTAATAGATGCCGATGCTGCTCACCAGCAGAAAGACGATGGGCACGGCGTTGCGGACGCAGAAGAGCTTGACGGCATTGCCGCCGGAGGAACTTTTCATGATCTTACCTTTGTCACGCGGGTCAGGGCGTAGAGAATCATGCCGTTGGAAACGATGATGCGGATGACTTCCGACATGTCGGTCTGCAGCATGCTGTTGATGACCGAGGGCGTCATGGTCAGGATGCCCTGGAAGAGGAAGGTACCCACGATCACGTTGACGATGGAGGCCTTTTTCACCGAAGCGCCGCCGATGAGCAGCGCGGCCACGGCGGGGAAGGCCATCATGAACGGCCCCATGTAGAGCTGGATGAAGCCGAAGCTCTGCTCATACACGATGATGCCGAGAGCGCCGAGCCATGTGGAGAGGATGACGGAAAGGGTGCGCATACGGTTGATGTTCACGCCGCTTGCGCGGGCATACTCGGGGTTGGAACCCACGGTGGTCATGGCCGTGCCCGTGCGCGTGCGCATGAAGAGCCACATGAGCCCGCACAGCAGAAGGAAGAAGAGGAACATGCCCGTGGGGAAGTAGAAGGACTCTCCCAGGGTGAACGCGCCTATGTCGCTTATGGCCTTCTGCCAGAATTCCTCCACGGAAACCGTGGTTCTCAGGCCCACGCCCGCATAGCCCCACACCATGTTGGAACTTGAGTAGGGCAGCACCAGCCACATGATGCACATGAAGGCCACGGAGGAGAAGCCCACATAGGTGGCGATCATCATTTCCTCGCCCTTGACCTTGTTGAGCAGAAGCCCGTAGCCCCAGCCGAGGATGACGGCGATGGGGGTGGCGATGGCCATGGCCGTGAACACGCCGGGAATGCCCTTCGCCTCCAGCTCCACGCTGGTCACCGCGCCGAGAAGCCCGGCGATGATGCCGAGCGGCAGGCCGAAGTTCAGGCCGCAGCCGGACTGCACCATGGGCACCATGGCGAGCACGAGAACGCCGTTCATGCCGAAGCGCACGAGGGTGTCGCTGAAGGCGGCGTCCACAGGCACGCCCACGAACGGGGAAACAATGAAGAGAATGACGAGAAAGACGGCGATCAGGATTCTGGGCCAGCCCGCTTCCTCTATGAATTTCTTGATGCGGTTCATGCGCTTGCCGCCTCCGTAGCGTTGGAATGTTCCGCCGCGGAATCTTCCGCCTCTGCGGAACCCGCGCCCATGAGCAGATAGCCGAAGGCTTCGGAAGGCGTGCTCGCGGGCAGTATGCCCGCCACGGCGCCCTTGTCGATGATGGCGATGCGGTCGCACACGGAACGCAGTTCCTCAAGTTCGGAGGAAATCACCACCACGGTCATGCCGTGTTCGCGGTTGTAGCGCTTCAGGGTGTCGAGCACCACCTTTTTCGCGCCCACGTCGATGCCTCGCGTAGGTTCCGCCACGAAAAGGAGCTTCGGCTTCGTTTCAAAGGCCTTGGCAAGGCATACCTTCTGCTGATTGCCGCCGGAAAGCTCCTGCACATGCTGCTTCTCGCTCGTGCACTTGATTTCCAGGTCGCGGATGTAGGTGCGGGCGCATTCGGCAATGGCCTCTTCGTCGCGCAGCTTCAGGGGGCCTACGCGCTTCAGAAAGCGCCCCTGCATCTGCAGGGAGGTGAAGACGATGTTCCAGGCAATGGATTCCTCAAGCAGCAGGCCCACGCCGCGCCTGTCTTCGGAGACGGCGGAAATGCCGAGGGAAAGGGGCGAGGAGGGATTGTTGAGCTCAAGCTTCTTTCCGTGGAAGGTCACGGTTCCGCCCGCGGGATGCAGCCCCATGATGCCGTTGGCGATGCCGAGCTTGCCCTGACCGGCCATGCCGCCGATGCCGAGGATTTCCCCTTCCCGCACGCTGAGGTTGACGTTGCGCACGGTTTCGCCGGGCATGTCCACCCAGAGGTTCTGTATTTCCATGGCGATTTCGCCGGAGAAGGAGCGCTCCTCGCTTTCGCCTTCGTTCTTTTCTATCTTGCGGCCCACCATGGCGCTGGCAATCTGGCGCACGCTGGTTTCGGCGGGCGTGGTCTGCAGCACCACTTCGCCGTCGCGCAGGATGACGATGTCGTCGCACACGCTCATCACTTCCTGCAGGCGGTGGGAAATGAAGATGATGGAAATGCCCTGGGAGGCCAGGCGGCGCATGGAATCGAGAAGAATGTCGGCTTCGGCCTCGGTGAGCACGGCGGTGGGTTCGTCGAGCACGAGAAGGCGCGTTCCCTTCTTGTCGATTTCACGGGCGATTTCCGTAAACTGCTTGTAGCCTACGGGCAGCTCCGAGATGGGGGTGGAGCTGTCGAGTTCGATATTGAGTCTTGCGATGGCTTCGTCGGCACGCTGCGACATGTTTTTGCGGTCGAGCGTGGTGAGTCTGTCGCCGAAGGCTTCCACAAGGGGGTTGTAGACGAGCGTCTCACGGTTGAGCACGATGTTTTCCGCCACCGTGAAGCCGGGAATGAGGGAAAATTCCTGATGCACCATGCCGATGCCCGCCTTCAGGGCGTCCATGGGGCTGCGGAAGTGCACTTCCTGCCCGTCGATCAGAATTTTTCCTTCATACCCGCCTGTCTCCTGGATGACGCGCATGCCGAAGAGAATATTCATGAGGGTGGATTTGCCCGCCCCGTTTTCGCCTACCAGGCCGAGAATGCGTCCTTTCCCCAGGGTGAAATTGACGTTCTTCAGCACCCGGTTGGAAAAGTACGCCTTGCCGACGCCTTCCACGCGAAGCAATGGATCTGCTGCGCCCATGGTACCTCTTTAAATAAGGGCTGCGCCTCCGCCGAAGAAAAAAAACGATGAGAGGTGCGGAGGCTGTTTTCGAAGCGTTTCCAAAAAACGCAAGAAGCAGTATAGCATAAGATGCCGGAAACGGCAAAACTCGTTTCCGGGGGTGGGCGCGGCCCGGAAATGTGCTTGAAAGCGGGCTTTTTTCAGCGCCTTATACGGTGAGAGGGAAGGCCGGAGCCTTCCCTCTCGCTTACATGGTTACTTGATCTTCTTGAACTTGTCGGGCACGGGCACTTCGGTCATGTGCATGTAGCCCTTGCCGAAGATGTACAGGTCTTCGAACACGAGGACGTGGTTCTTCTTTTCCTTGCCGGTGGCCACGTCCACATAGTAGCCGCCGCTCCAGGTGGAACCGGGGGTCGCGGCGTTGTAGGCGGCGAAGAGGTCTTCCTTCTTGAAGTGACGGCGGAAGCTGCGGCCGCCGGTCACGCCTTCCTTGGCGTACTTGATGGCGAGTTCGCCGAGGCCCAGGGAGTTGGTGAAGCCGTAGGAGTAGGTCCAGGTGCCCATGCGGCCGGCCGCGCCCTTGGCGACGACGGTGTCTTCAACGCGCTTCAGAATGGCGGGGAAGTCGCCGGACACATCGGCAAGGTCGATGCCCAGAGCGCCGGGATAGCCCATGAGCGGGGAGGGCAGGTCGGCTTCGATGAAGTAGCCGCCCTTGTCTTCGGTGAGGCGCTTGAGCAGAGGTTCGGTGTGGGCGTCGTTGGTGCAGAAGAAGGCGGTCTTCGGGCCGAGCTTGTCGAGCCACTGGGGAACCTGTTCCAGAATGTACTGCTGGGCGCCGGCCACACCGACGTCGGAGGTGGGGTCGGGAGCGCTCATGAAGTGGAAGTTGACGCCGAGATCCTTACAGGCCGCTTCCATGATGTTGCGGCGGCGGGAAAGGAGTTCGTAGCTCATGTGGCGGGGGAAGGAAATATGCACGAAGTCGGTGACGCCGAGCTTCTTGGCGGCGGCGATGATGAGGTAGCCGCGGGAGATGTTGTCGGCGTTGATGGCGAGGTCGGCGGCGCTTTCAATGACATTGGGGTCTTCATGGGCTTCACCCACGAGGAGCATGATGTCGGGGCGCTTTTCACGGATGCGCTGGAAGGCGGCCGTGGTGCCGGGGATGCCCTGGTTGACGATGACGGCCTTCATGTCGGGGTCGTCGGCGAAGGACACGATCTGGGAGATGGTGGTCTCCATTTCGGTCATGAAGTTGTCGGGGTAGGTGATGTGCTTGATCATGCCGCCGTTGGCGACATCACCGTACTTCTTGATGAGCGCTTCGGCGCCGCGCAGATCGTCTTCGGACTGAGACACCGTACCGGTGCACACGCCGATGTGGATTTTGGCGGGTTCCGCGGCGTTCGCCTGCGGGGCGAAGGCCATCATGCCCAGACACATGGCTGCAAGAAAGCGTTTCACTTCTGTTCCCTCCTTGGGGTAATAAAAAAGGCCCGTAACAGTTCCTTAGGGCTATGAGAAATTCAAGGTACACCGATACCGCGTTCATTGTCAAAACATCTTGCTCAAAAAGGTCGCTCTGCAAGGACGTCCGGGGCATAAATGTCGTTTTTCCGCCTTTCCGGGGCGGAAAAACGGCCCGGGGAAGGGACGGAGAACAAAAAAAAGCCCCGGCGTTATGCCGGGGCTTCTGATGCGTCATGCCGACCTGCGGCATCCGGCCCTATTCCAGAGGAGCAAGGAACTTTCTGCAGGCCTCGTTGGCGGTTTCGTCCCACCAGGCGAAGCCGAGCTTGTTGAGGTTGGCGTAGAATTCCTCGCACTGTTCGGGAGCGAGCTCGAAGCCGCAGGCCACGCGGCCGTATTCCGCGCCGTGGTTGCGGTAATGGAACATGGTGACGTTGAAGTTCGTGCCCAGCGTTTCCAGAAAGTGCAGGAGCGCGCCGGTGCGTTCCGGGAACTGGAAGCTCAGAATGTGCTCGTTCTTCACCATGCTCGGGGCCTTGCCGCCGATCATGTAGCGCACATGGCTCTTGGCGAAGGTGTTGCGCGTCATGTCGGTGACGCTGTAGCCCGCCTCCCTGAGGCTTGCGATGATGCGTTCAAGCTCGTCCATGCCTTCGGTGAGGCGCAGGGAGGTGAAGATTTCCGCCTGCGAGGGATCGGAGAAGCGGTAGTTGAATTCCGTCACCATGCGGTTGCCGAGCTTGCGGCACAGGTCGAGGAACGCGCCCTTCTTTTCGGGAATGGTCACGGAAATGATGCCTTCGCGCTGTTCGCCCACCTCGCAGCGTTCGGAAACGAAGCGCAGGGTGTGGAAGTTCATGTTCGCGCCGGAAAGAATGGCCGCGGTGCGCGCGCCCGTCATGTCGTGTTCCGCAACGTATTTCTTGAGTCCCGCGAGGGAAAGCGCGCCGGAAGGTTCGGCAATGGCGCGGGTATCGTCGAAGATGTCCTTGAGCGCGGCGCAGATTTCGTCGTTGCTGCAGGTGATGATTTCATCGAGGTTCTCGCGCAGCACGCGGAAGGTCTCGTCGCCTATGCGCTTCACGGCCACGCCGTCGGCAAAGAGGGAAACGCGCTCCAGCGTCACGGGGGAACCCTTTTCCCAGGCGGCCTTGAGGCAGGCGGAACCCTTGGCTTCCACGCCGATGACCTTCACTCCGGGGAGAATCTGCTTGATGTACACGGCGATGCCTGCGGCGAGCCCGCCGCCGCCCACCTGCACGAAGACGTGGGTCAGGCGGCTGTCCTGTTCCAGCAGTTCCCGGGCGATGGTGCCCTGCCCGGCGATGACGTCGGAATCGTCGTAGGGCGGAATGAGGGTGAGGCCTTCCTTTTCGGCAAGGCGCATGGATTCGGCATAGGCCTCGTCGAAGCTGTTGCCGAAGAGCACCACGTTGCCGCCGAAGCGGCGCACCGCGTCCACCTTGATGTCGGGCGTGGTCTTGGGCATGACGATGGTGGCCTTCACGCCGAGCCTTGCGCCGGAAAGGGCGCAGCCCTGGGCGTGATTGCCCGCCGAGGCGGCGATGACGCCGCGCTTCTTCGCCTCATCGGGGAGCTTCGCAATCTTGTTGTAGGCTCCGCGCAGCTTGAAGGAATGCACGGGCTGGAGGTCTTCGCGCTTGAGGCTGACGCGGCAGCCCAGGCGTTCGGAGAGTTTTTCCATGTATTCCAGCGGGGTCACGCGGGCCACGTCGTACACGGGGGAAAGAAGGATTTTCCGCAGATATTCCGCAGAGGTGGGATGTTCACTGGGCATGATGTTCTCCTGGCGCGCCGCACGCGCCCGCCTTGCGTTATGAAGTTCAGTCGTTGTTCTGCCGCCCGGGGGTGCGCAGAGCGTGAAGGGCCTCGCGCGCGTCTTCCCAGGTGGGTTCCCGGAATTCGCTCTCTCTGCACGGCGAAATTTCCACAAGCGAGCTTTCCCCGTTCTGCGTCACGCGCACGAAGATGCGCTGACCTTCCTCTGCGGCCTTGCAGGCCTTGGGGGAATAGGAGGCCACGAGCGAGGCGGCCTTCCGCACGGTTTCGGCGTCCCAGGGGCGGGAGCTTCTGCCCAGGGCGATGGGGCCGGGGAAGCCCGCCATCTTGAAGTGCAGGTCGTTTTCACGCAGGAGGGAGGAATAGATTTCGTTGTCGAACTTGTGGCGGCCTATGGTGAGCCAGTATTCTCCGTACCAGAACTGGCGGCCCACGTCGGCAAGGCGGAAGTCGTTCACATCCGGCGCGCTCAGGCGGGAGAGCACGGGCCAGAAGCGGCGGGTGTTTTCCTTTTCCGTGAGCTTGCAGCCGCCGCCGGGCGTGGGAATTTCCGTAATGCCGAAATGTTCGGCAAGGGCGAGCTGTTCCTTGCGGCCGCGGCCGTTCATGCCGAGCAGAAGGGAACGGTCCACGAGGCCCGATTCCTCGGCCTCCGTGGGGTCGAGAAGCTTCGCGCTGAGGGGGCGCAGAAGAATGCCGCGCACGTCGGCGTCGCGCCGGATGACGTTGAGCGTGTCGCGCCGCTGCGACATGGGGCGCTGGCCCAGCACTTCACCGGAAACGAGAAATGTTGCCCCGTACTGTTCCATGCGTTCCCTGGCCAGGCGCATCATGAGTATCTTGCAGTCCACGCAGGGATTCATGGCGCTGCCGAAGCCGTATTCCGGGCCGTGCCGGAGCATGTCCACAAAGACCGCGCTCGCGTCCACGGGCGTGATGTCGAGTCCGTAGACCTTCTGCCAGTGTTCCACCCGGCCGGGATGGCCGAAAAAGGGCGAGAAGAAGTGCAGGCACTTGATGCTTCTGCCCTGTTCCATCAACAGCCGGGCGGCGAGGATGCTGTCCAGTCCCCCGGAAAAAAGAGCTATGCCGTCATAATTTTTCATGGCTCTTTAGATAGATGGTAAGCGAAGCGCTGGCAAGTGTTTCTCTTGCCCACGGGCCGGGCTTTTGCTAATGTTTGTCGACTTCCGGCTTTTCTTTTCGGAAAAGGCCGCGCAAGGCACCTTGCTGCCGGCTCGAAAGTCCGGCACGACAAGGAATCTCTCTCAGAGGAGTTCATCCATGGCGAAAAAGCCTCTTGTTTCCGCGGAAGACGCCCGCCGCGAAGCGCTCAAGACCGCCCTCAGCACCATTGAACGCAAGTACGGCCAGGGCGCGGTCATGAAGCTGTCCGACGGGGCGCACGTTCATGTGCCCGTCATCCCCACCGGTTCCATCGGCCTCGATCTGGCGCTTGGTATCGGCGGCGTGCCGCGCGGCCGCGTGACCGAAATCTACGGCCCGGAATCCTCGGGCAAGACGACGCTCACGCTCCACATCATCGCGGAATGCCAGAAGCAGGGCGGCGTGGCCGCCTTCATCGACGCGGAACACGCTCTGGATGTCACCTATGCGGCCCGCCTCGGCGTCAAGACCGACGAACTGCTCATTTCCCAGCCCGATCACGGCGAACAGGCGCTCGACATCGCCGACATGCTGGTACGTTCCGGCGCGGTGGACATCGTGGTCATCGACTCCGTGGCCGCCCTCATTCCTCAGGCGGAACTCGACGGCGCCATGGGCGAAACCCAGGTGGGCAGTCAGGCACGCCTCATGTCCCACGCCATGAGAAAGCTCACCGGCACCATCCACAAGTCCCGCACCTGCGTGATCTTCATCAACCAGATCCGCATGAAGATAGGCCAGATGGGTTACGGCAGCCCCGAAACCACCACCGGCGGCAACGCCCTCAAGTTCTACAGCTCCGTGCGCATGGACATCCGCCGCGTGCAGACTCTGAAGGACAGGGAGGAAGCCTACGGCTCCCTCACCCGCGTGAAGGTGGTGAAGAACAAGATGGCCCCGCCCTTCCGCGAAGCCAAGTTCGACATCATCTGGGGGACGGGCATTTCCCGTGCGGGCGAAATCCTCGACATGGCCGTGGATGCGGGCATTGTGGACAAGAGCGGCGCATGGTTCGCCTACGGCGACGAAAAGCTCGGCCAGGGCCGCGAAAGAGTGCGCGATCTTCTGAACGAGAACATCGCCCTGCGCGATGAAATCGAGGCCAAGGTCAAGGAACATCTCGGTTTCGGTACGGATCAGGCTCTCTCCGCAGCGCCCGCGCCCGAAGTGCCCGGCGACGAAGACAGCTACGACGAGGCCTACTAGGAATTTCATTCCGCGCCGGGTTCTTCCTATGAAGAAGAGGCCGCTGCGCGGACCATCACGAAAAAAGACGGGGGGAAGAAGTTTCTTCCCCCATGTTCATGTTGAGGGCTTCCGCCCATCGGAGAATATATGCTCACCGCTAAGGAAATCCGCAGAAAGTTTCTGGAATTTTTTGAAAAGAACGGTCACGCCGTCGTGCCGTCCTCTTCCCTTGTGCCGAAAGACGACCCCACGCTGCTCTTCACCAACGCGGGCATGGTGCAGTTCAAGAAGCTCTACCTCGGTCAGGAGCGCCGCTCCTACCGCTGCGCCGCCACCTCGCAGAAGTGCCTGCGCGTGTCCGGCAAGCACAACGACCTTGAGAACGTGGGCCGTACCGCCCGCCACCACACCTTCTTCGAAATGCTGGGCAACTTCTCCTTTGCCTACTACTTCAAGCGCGAAGCCATCACCTTTGCGTGGACCTTCGTCACCGAAGAACTGAAACTGCCCAAGGACAAGCTCTACGTCACCGTGTACGAGAACGACGACGAAGCCTACAAACTGTGGCAGGAAATCGCGGGTATGCCCGCCGACCACATCACCCGCATGGGCGAGAAGGACAACTTCTGGACCATGGGCGATACCGGCCCCTGCGGCCCCTGCTCGGAAATCTACATCGACCAGGGCGAGGACATGGCCTGCGGACCGGACTGCGGCATCGGCAAGTGCGACTGCGACCGCTTCCTGGAAATCTGGAACCTTGTGTTCACCCAGTACGACCAGAAGGAACCCGGCGTGCGCGTGCCGCTGGAACATCCCAACATCGATACCGGCATGGGCCTTGAACGCATTGCGGCCGTGTGCCAGGGCAAGCGTTCCAACTTCGACTGCGATCTCTTCCAGGACATCATTCAGTATGCCGCTTCCATTGCGGGCGTGACCTACAGCTTCTCCGCTCCCGACACCAACGATGTGGACACCGCGCTCCGCGTCATTGCCGACCACAGCCGCGCCGCCGCCTTCATGATCGCCGACGGTATTCTGCCTTCCAACGAAGGCCGCGGTTACGTTCTGCGCCGCCTCATCCGCCGCGCTCTGCGTTTCGGCACGCTCATGGGTCTGCATGAGGCCTTCCTCTACAAGACCGTGGGCAAGGTGGTGGAAGTCATGGGCGACGATTACCCCGAACTTCGCGAACACGCCGAATTTCTTTCCCGCGTGGTGTTCGAGGAGGAAAACCGCTTCCGCGTCACGCTGGACAAGGGCCTTGCTCTTCTCGACAGCGAACTTGCCGCCCTTGCCGCCGAAGGCAGGACGGTCATTCCCGGCGAAGTGGCCTTCCGTTTGAACGACACCTACGGCTTCCCGCTGGATATCGTGTCCGACGTGGCCTACAAGCGCGGCTTCACCGTGGACGAAGAAGGCTTTGCCGAAAAGATGCAGGAGCAGCGCGCCCGCGCCCGCGCGGCGTGGAAGGGTTCCGGCGAAAAGGATCTCGCGGCCCGCTTCCGCACCCTGCTTGAAGAAGGGATGCAGTCGGAATTCGTGGGTTACGGTTCTCTCACGGCCGAAAGCCGCATCGTGGCGCTTATGGATGAAGACGCGCTCCCCGTGGAAAGCCTGGAAGCCGGAGCAAAGGGCTACGTCGTCACGCTTCAGACTCCCTTCTACGGCGCTTCCGGCGGCCAGAGCGGCGATACCGGCATCCTGACCACGGAAGAGGGCAGGGCCCGCGTCACCGATACCCTGAAGCCCATGCCCACCCTTACCGTGGAACAGATCGAGGTGGAGGAAGGCATCATCCGCGCCGAACAGGAAGTGTCCATGGAAGTGACGGAAGGCGAACGCATGGCCGCCGCCCGCAACCACTCCTGCACCCATCTTCTTCAGGCCGCCCTGCGCAAGGTGCTGGGCACGCATGTGCATCAGGCCGGTTCCTCCGTGGGCCCGGATCATCTGCGCTTCGACTTCACCCACATTGCGGCCATGACGGAAGAGGAAATCGCCGCCGTGGAACGCGAGGTGAACGCCATGATCATGGCCGACTACCCCGTGACCACCCGCGAAATGGACCACGACGAAGCCGTGAAGTGCGGCGCCATGGCGCTGTTCAATGAAAAGTACGGCGACAAGGTGCGCGTGGTCAGCATGGGCGGCGAAGGAGCGGAACCCTGCTCCATGGAACTTTGCGGCGGTACCCATCTTTCCCGTACCGGTCAGGCCGGCTTCTTCGTCATTCTTTCCGAAGGCGGCGTGGCCGCAGGCGTGCGCCGTATCGAGGCCGCCACGGGCTGGAACGCCTACAAGGTCATGGCGGAACGCCGTGCGGAACTCGGCGCGCTGAGTTCCATGCTCAAGGTCCGTTCTTCCGATCTCGCCTCCCGCGTGGACGCCATGCAGAAGGAAATCAAGACCCTGCGCAAGGAACTGGACAAGGCTCAGGCCGCGAGCCGGGGCGATGTCATGTCCGCCGTGGAGGAAGTGTCCGGCGTGAAGGTGCTGGCCGCCAAAGCCGGTTCCATGAACGTGAAGGCCCTGCGCGAAATGATGGACGACGTGCGTTCCAAGATGCCTTCCGGCGTGGCCTGCCTTGTGGCGGAAGACGGCGGCAAGGTGCAGATGATACTCTACGTTTCCAAAGACCTGCACGACCGCTTCACCGCTCCCGCCCTCATCAGGGATGTGGCCGCCGCCATCGGCGGTTCCGGCGGCGGTCGCCCGGATCAGGCCCAGGCCGGCGGCAACAATGCCGAAGGCATCGACGAGGCCTTCCGCATCCTCAGAGCGAAGATTGCGGGCTAAGGGGCCTTCGGGGTCCTGCATGTCCGTCTGAACGACGGCGGGGAGGGAAGCGTTCGCTTTCTTTCCCGCTTTTTCTTTTGTGCCTGTCGAAGCCGGATAAGAGAAGAAGACCGGAGAGAAGGTTCTCTTCCGCCTTTCGGAACAGCGCGGCGCCGCGCCTTTTGAGGATGCCCGGCCGTGCAGGCGCATCAGTCCGCAGGAAACGCTCGCCTGGAGGCCTCGCGGAGACTGCCTGGGCGATGAACATTTCAGGGACGGGAGCGCGGAAGAAGCGGGCGTCTTCACGCGACAAACATCAGATCTGCAAGGAAGGAACATGCCGGAACTGCCGGAAGTGGAAACCGTGGCGCGCACGCTTGCGCCGCAGATATGCGGGCGGCGCATTGCGGCCGTGGATGTGCTGAACCAGGGATCGTGGCAGGGACTGACGGCCCCCGGCGACGTGGCGGAACGGCGGCCCGTCATCCGCGGTACGGGCAGGCGGGGCAAGCTGCTTTTTCTGTATCTTTCTCAGGAGGCTGCCCTTCCCCCGGAAGCGGAGGAGGAAATTCCCGTTCCCCATGCCTCTTCGCTCTGGCCGCTTTTCTATACGGCTTGCGGCATGGAACAGGGGCGGCCATCCCTTTTAGGAAAAACGCCGCGGGAGGTGACGGCCCTTGCCTTTCATCTGCGCATGACGGGGCGGCTTTTCGTGTACGGCGCGGATAAGGAACCGGAAAGGCATACCCGCGTCATTCTTACGCTGGATGACGGAAGGCGCGTGTTCTTCGACGATGCGCGCAAGTTCGGTCAGGTGCGGGCCGTGTGTGCGGATGAGCTGGAAGGGTGGGACTTCTGGAAGAAGCTGGGGCCGGAACCTCTGGAAATGACGGAGGAAGCCTTTGCCTCGCGTTTTTCTTCCGGTCGGGCCGTGAAGGCGCTGCTGCTCGATCAGTCCGTAGTGGCGGGAGTGGGCAACATTTATGCGGACGAGAGTCTTTTCCGCGCAGGCATACGGCCCGACACGCCGGGGAAAAAGCTTTCTCCGCCAAGGCTGGCGAAGCTGCACCGCGCCCTTGTCGAGGTGCTGCTTGCCTCCATACGCGAATGCGGCAGTTCCATACGCGATTACCGTACCGCAAAGGGCGATGTAGGGGCCTTTCAGAACCGCTTCTTCGTGTACGGCAGAGCCGGAGAGAAATGCCTTGTGTGCGGAAAAAAGCTTGTTTCCGCCCCTGTGGCGGGACGCACCACGGTGTGGTGTCCGCACTGTCAGAAAAAGTAGTCTTCCGTCCTGCGAGGGGGAGCGCCTTTTCGGAAGGAAACAACGGTTCCGGCGTGTTCTCCGGCGACAGAATGCGGGGACTGGTCTGTCTCAGGGGAAAGCGGCCCGCCTTCGGCAGGTATTTTTCTCCGTGCGGCGCGGACGGTTACGGGCGGGAACCCGGTATGGGGGGGCAGCGCTGCGGGCCGCAAGCAGGGATGAGGGCTCCCGGAGGGAGGCGCGGAGCGGCACGTTTTTCTGCGCAGGAAAAGAGAAAGGCCCTGAAGCGGGAATGCTCCCGGATCAGGCTCGACCGGCCCCCGGCAGATCTTTCCGCAGAGGCCGGAGGCGGCGAAGCGCCGCGCTCTTTTGGCAGGCAGATTCGCCTTCGCCGCGCGTGCGGGGCAAAAGCGCCCGCCGCACGAAGCCTGTGCGGCGGACACGGGGAAGGTCAGGAGCTTTTCGGGCGGAAGGGCAGCACCGTGGCCTGCCTTGCGGGGGCCTTCTTTTCTTCCTCGGGCTTTTCGGGCATACGCCGCCAGGGGCGCAGATCCTCGTGCCGGGGTTCGGGCGGATTTTTGCGCATGGCTTCCCGTTCTTCCCACTTGGTGTTGAAAAGCTGGTTCTTGCCCCGTACGGCCTGAAGAAGGGAAAGTACGATGGCGGCCTCTTCCCACTCTCGGGAACCGTCGAAATCCTGAACCCGTTGCAGATACTTGTTCCACAGGGCCATGAGGGAGGCCTCGTCCATGGCGTTGAGCTGGCGGGCCATTTTCAGCAGCATGTTTTCCATTGCAGTCCTCTTTCTGGAGTGCCCCCTTATACCCCGCAAGGCGGGCGCGGGCAAATGAATTCTGCGCGTCCCGCCTGCGGAGCGGGAAAGGGGCAATTTGCCCGCCATTAATTTTTATGATAAAAAAGCGGTTTCCCCGAGGTGCGGGCGGCCGCGCCTCTTTCGCCGTCACGCGGCTCGGGCCGCGGGAGGGGCTTCCAAACATTCTTTCGCAGTGCGGAGTTGACATGAGCGAACTCAAGGATATGTATCGCACCATCGTTGCGGACGGTTTCCCCGATACCATGACCATCACGCTGGGAGACAGCGTGCTTACCTACCACAAGCGCACCTGGGAGATGGGCGGCGAAGTGCGCGGCCTGCGCTACGGCGAAAACCCCGATCAGCCCGCCGCGCTCTATGAATTCGTGGAAGGCGAGAACAAGGTGGCGAATCTCAAGTGGCGTTCCCCGAAGCAGGGCATCGTTTCCGCGCTGACGGAAGAGCAGATGGTGCAGTCGGGCAAGCATCCGGGCAAGACCAACCTCACCGACGTGGACAACGCCTGCAACATTCTTCAGTATCTTTCCAGAAAGCCTGCCGCCGCCATTCTGAAGCACAACAATCCCTGCGGCGCGGCCTGGGCCGACACGCTTTTCGACGCGCTGAACAACGCCTTCTGGTGCGACCGCATCGCGGCCTTCGGCGGCGCGGTGGTGGTGAACCGTCCGCTGGACATGAAGTGCGCGGAACTCATCGCCTCCCAGTATTTCGAAGTGGTGGCCGCCCCCGCCTTTGAAGAAGGCGTGGTGGACGTGCTCAAGGGCCGCAAGAACCTCCGCATTTTCGAGCTGCCCGGCCTTGCCCGTCTCGAAGAGCTCAAGGGCATTCCCATGCTCGACTTCAAGAGCCTCACCGACGGCGGCATCGTGATGCAGAAGTCCTTCGTGAACCGCATAAACAGCGTGGAAGACTTCATTCCCGCCACCGGCGCGAAGAAGGACGGCACCGTGTTCACTGCCCGCAAGCCCACGGAGCAGGAAGCGGAAGATCTGCTCTTCGCCTGGGCCGTGGAAGCCGGCGTGACCTCCAACTCCGTCATCTTTGCGCGCAACGGCGCCACCGTGGCCATCGGTACCGGCGAACAGGACCGCGTGGGCTGTGCGGAGCTGGCCATCCACAAGGCCTACACCAAGTATGCCGACGTGCTCTGCTTCAAGCGCACCGGTCTTTCCCTGTACGAGCTGCAGCAGAAGGCCCTTGCCGATGCCGAATCCGCCGCTCTTCTGGAAGAGATCAACCGTGAAACGCGGGAAAACAAGGGCGGGCTCATCGGTTCCGTGGTGGTGTCCGACGGCTTCTTCCCCTTCCGCGACGGCGTGGACGTGGTCATGGCTCAGGGCGTGACGGCCATCGCCCACCCCGGCGGCTCCATCCGCGACTGGGAAGTGGTGCAGGCCTGCAACGAACATGAACCGCAGGTGGCCATGGTCTATACCGGCCAGCGCTCCTTCAAGCACTGATTTCATGCGCGCCGGGCATGTCGTGTGCCCGGCGCGCTCGTCCCCTTTTCGGGGGGCGTCCCTCCGGCGTCTTTGTCCTTTCCGGGCTGCATTGCGTTTCTCTGCCGTCTGTTCCGGCGCGGGGCGCAGGACGGCGCGGCGCGGGCTTTGCGTCTTTTTCCTGGTGTTCGGGCAACTTATTTTATTCTTTCAGGAAGAAAACATGGCATCGCATATCGTGCAGTACCCCGGCGCGGGCTGTATTGTGGAATTCATGCAGGGGAACGAACCCCAGATCGCGTGGGTGATGGAAGAGCAGAAGGGCAAGCTGCGCCTTTTTCTGCCCAATCGCCGCGAAACCACACTGTCCGCCTCCCGCATACTCCCCTGGGCGGGGCCTGCCTACGGCCCGCAGCAGAGCAAGGACGCCGTGGTGGACATCCTGAACAGGCACCGGGAGCGGCGCGAACGCCTTGCCTCGGAAGCCGCGCCCATGGAACTGTGGGAAATGGCCCAGGGCGAACTGGACAAGGCTCCGGCCGAATGGTTTGCGGAACTCGGCTATACCAGCCCGGATGCCGATACCGTGGCGGCCTGCGGCAGGGCGCTTCTGCAGTGCAAGACGCATTTCCGCTTTCAGCCTCCGGTATTTGAAATTTACGATGCCGCCACCGTGGAGTCGCGCCGTCAGGCGGAAGAGGCGGCGCGCGTGCGCGAGGCCATGGTCTGCGGCGGTGCGGACTGGTTCCGCCGTCTGTGGGAGGCGAGAGTCGGCCGCCACGCCGCGCCCGATATTTCCACGGCGCCGGATGAGGCCGTGCGGCAGCGCCTGGAAAAGATGCTCCGCGCCCGCATGATAGACCCGGAAACCGTGGAGGACGAAGCGCTCTGGAAGCAGGTGACCAAGGGCCTGCCGGACGATCCGTACCTTGCGCTCTATCTTGCCATGACCTGGGGCCTGGTGCCTGAGCATTACAATTTCTGGATGGACCGCGCGGACTATGAGGCGGGCACGGACTGGGAAAAGCCCTTTGCCGCGGAAACGGAGGCCCTGTGCCGCGCCGTGGCGGAAGGGGAGAACATGCCCCCCGCCGAGGATACGGCCTTCATCAGCATCGACAGCGCCACCACCCGCGACATCGACGACGCCTTCCGCATATCGGCTTCCGCCGACGGCGGCTGGGATGTGGAAGTGGCTCTGGCCTGCCCCGCGCAGCTCTGGAACTTTGAAAGCCCGCTGGGCCGTGCGGTATTCCACAGAGCCACCAGCATCTACCTGCCCGAGGGCAACTGCCACATGATGCCCGAGGCCCTCGGCGAGGGAGCGTTCAGTCTTTTTGAAGGCGAGTCCCGCCCCGCGCTCATCATAGGCGCGCACATCGCCCCGGACGGCACGCTCGGAGAAGGTTCCTTCCGTACGGCCACGGTGAAGATAGAGAAAAACCTTTCCTATCCCGATTGCGAGGCCGCGCTGGACGGTGCGGAAAACGCGGCTTCCCCCTATGCCGAGGCCCTGCGTCTGGCCTGCGCCATGAGCGAGAAGCGCCTTGCCTGCCGTGTGGAGCACGGCGCCGTCATCATAGAGCGGCCGGAACTCGACTTCGTGCTGGAAGGCGAGGGCGCGGACGTGGTGGTGAAGATAAAGGATATCCCCGCCGCGCCGAGGGCGCAGCTTCTGGTTGCGGAACTCATGGTGGTGGCCAATGCCGTGCTGGCGGAATGGGCGGTGAAGAACGACGTGCCGCTGCTTTTCCGCACGCAGGATGTGGCCGTGCCCCGCGAATACGCGGGCGTGTGGAAGAGCGCGCCGGATATCGCCCGCGTGGTGCGTATTCTTGTGGCGGCCTCTCTGGATGTTTCGCCCCGTCCCCATGCGGGCATGGGGCTTTCGGCCTACAGTCCGGTCACTTCTCCGCTGCGCCGCTTTACCGACCTCGTGAATGAGGCGCAGCTTCTCTTCATGCTGGCAAGCGGCCGTCCGCGCTGGTCGCGCGAGGAGCTTTCGTCCATGCTCATGCACCTTTCCATACGCCTCGAGGCCGCGGGGCAGGTGCAGCGTTTCCGTCCCCGCTACTGGAAGTATCTCTACATTCAGCAGCAGGCCCGCCTGCACGGCGAGGAATGCTGCTGGAAGGCGGAAGTGGCCGAGGAAAACGACATGTGGGTGAGCGTGCAGCTTCCTGAAGTGCAGCTCGGCCTGCGCGGCAAACGCACCCTTTTCGGGGAGAAGGTCTTCCCCGGGCAGGAGCTGCGCGTACGCCTCGGCAAGGTGAATCCGCTCAGAAGCGAAGCCGTCATTCTCAACGTCCGGGAAGACTGATTGCCTCCCGTTTTCTTCCCGTATATAATGAAAAGACAGGGTACCCTTATTCCGGTTCGCCAAGGAGAAGGAATGTCATCAGCCCGAAAGTTTGCAACCATCGCCCTGTATTGCCTCCTCATGGGCGGCATGGGCCTTTCGCAGACGGCCTGCGCGCCGAAACAGGGCAGGCCCGGCACGGAGCTGGAGGAAGCGGCCCAGGCTTCCGACCCCTTTGATTCGCTTGTCATCGACCGTGAACTGTATCTTGCCGCCACCACTCCCGGGAAGCTGGTGCAGAGTTCGTCGCTGAGCGTTTCCGAGCTTGAGGAGCACCGCGCCATGTACGGCGATTCCCTGGAGCTGACGAGCGACCCGCTTTCCCTTTCCCTGCCTTCGGGCGTGCTTTCGCTGGAAAACGTGCCGGGAAGTTCCGGCCAGTGGAAGATGGGCCCGGCCCCGGGCAGCGCCGAGGAACGCCACCTTGCCGAAATGCATACGCGGGAGGCGCTCTGTTCCGCCGGGGAAACGGTGTGCATCACCTCCCCCTACGGTGTGCGCCGCTCCTCCCGCCGCACGCACAAGGGCATAGACATCCGCGCCCCTCTGGGCTCCCCCATCATGGCCTTTCGCGGAGGCGTGGTGGTATGCGCCGAATACCACCGAAGCTACGGCTACATGGTGGAAATTCAGCAGGACGACGGCATTCTCGCCCGCTACGCCCACATGAGCCAGATTCTTACCCGCAAGGGCGACAGAGTGGAACCCGGTCTCATGATAGGCCGCGTGGGCTCCACGGGGCGTTCCACCGGTCCGCACCTGCATTTTGAGCTTCTGCGCGACAACCGGCAGATGAACCCCATGGCCTACCTGCCCACCCCCAAACAGGTGGTGACCAAGGGCACCGAGGCCGACGCCGCGGCCGCCAGAAAGGCTCTTGCCAAGTCCGGCCACGCCAAGAAGAAGAGCGCGGTGAAGAAATCTTCCTCCAAGAAGAAGTCTGCGGTGAAGAAGAGTTCCTCGAGCAGGAAGAAGAGCGTCGCCAAAGCGAAAAGCTCCACCAAGAAGAGCACGGCGAAAAAGACGAGCTCGAAGTCGAAGAAGAGCAGCGCAAAGAAAACAGGCTCCACTTCCAAGAAGTCCTCCTCAAAGAGCGCATCGAAAAAATGATGAGGCCCGGCGGGCTTTGCCGCGGGCGTATCCTTCCGAATCTGTTTTTCTGGCGGAACGTGCCGGAACAGGCCTTCGCCGCCCTTCCCGGAACATGCAGAAGTTCTGGAGAAAGGGCGGCGTTTTCGTATGCCTTTGCCGTTTTAAAGTTTTACCAGTCTTATTTTATTTGACTGGTAAAATATAAGCTCATCGTCTCTTCCGCGCGGAGGCTTCCGTTTTTCTCACGGCGTGCGCGGTTATTACAATACCTCTCTCACAGGCGGGGCGCTAGGCTCGGTTCAGAAGCAGGCACGGCCCGGCTGTTTCCTTTGTCGTGCGTCCGCCGCGGGCGGAGCTTCGGACGGGGAGCTGGCGCATCCGCACGGCGCCGCACAGGGCGGCAGTTCCGCTCCCCGCCTCCCCGGATTCCGGGGAAGGCGGCAGGAGCAGGAGAGCAGCCTGCCGACGGACGGGCCTTTGCCGAAGCACAACCTTTTACCAAGGAGATCACATGCACCTTACTCCGCGAGAAATCGACAAACTGCTGGTGCTGTCTCTGGCGGAAGTAGCGCAGCGCCGCAGGGAAAAAGGGCTGAAGCTCAATCATCCCGAAGCCGTCGCCGTCATCACGGCCACGGCCCTTGAAGGCGCGAGAGCCGGAAAGACCGTGGAAGAAGTGATGAACGAGGCCCGCAAGGCCCTTACCCGCGACGAAGTGATGGAAGGCGTGCCGGAAATGATTCCCTTCGTGCAGCTTGAGGCCGTGTTCACCGACGGCAGCCGTCTCGTCACCGTGCACGATCCCATCAGCTGAGGCTCGGGCGAAGACTTGTCACGCCGCGATCGCGGCACAGCAAAGGCAGGCAGATATGGCAGATGCATCCAGAGTTCCCGTCGGCGGATATGTTTTCGCCGATGCCCCCGTCACGTTCAACGAGTCCCGTCCTTCCGTCACCGTCAAGGTACGCAACACCGGCGACCGTCCGATTCAGGTGGGTTCCCATTTTCATTTCTTCGAGGTCAACCGCGCGCTGGAATTCGACCGTGCGGCGGCCTACGGCATGCGGCTGAACATTCCCTCCACCACGGCCGTCCGCTTCGAACCGGGGGATGAGAAAACCGTGTCCCTCGTGCCCTTCGGCGGGCTGTGCACCGTGTACGGATTCAACAACCTTGTGGACGGCTGGGCGGCAGACGCGCACGCAAAGCCCGTCAATGTGGCCAGAGCGCTGGCGCTCGGCTTCAGGAACGCGAACATCGTCTAACCCAAGGACGCGACATGCCTCAGATTTCAAGACAGGAATATTCCAGCCTGTACGGCCCCACCGTGGGCGATAAAATCAGGCTCGGCGATACGGATCTCTATGTGGAAATAGAGAAGGATTTGCGCGGTTACGGCGACGAGGTCATCTACGGCGGCGGCAAGACGCTGCGCGCGGGCATGGGCGGGGACGACCACTCCTCCCGCGACAACGGCGTGCTTGATCTCGTCATCACCAACGCCACCATCATCGATGCGGTGCAGGGCGTCATCAAGGCCGATGTGGGCATACGCGACGGCCGCATCGCGGGCATAGGCAAGGCGGGAAACCCCGCCGTCATGGACAATGTGGACCCGAATCTCGTGGTGGGCAACGCCACGGACGCCATTTCCGGCGAGCACCTCATTCTTACGGCCGGCGGCATCGACGCCCATGTGCACCTTGTCTGCCCCGAACAGGCGCAGACGGCCATATCCAACGGCATCACCACCTTCTTCGGCGGCGGCATAGGCCCGTCGGACGGTACCAACGGCACCACCATCACCCCCGGCGCATGGAACATACACCGCATTATGGAAGCGGCCGAAGGGCTTCCCGTGAACATCGGCATTCTGGGCAAGGGCCACGCCTTCAACGAAGCGCCCCTGCGCGAGCAGATAGAGGCCGGGGCCTGCGGCTTCAAGATTCACGAGGACTGGGGGGCCATGCCCGCCATCATCCGCGCCGCGCTTTCCGTGGCGGACAGGATGGACGTGCAGGTTTCCATCCATACCGACACGCTGAACGAGGCGGGCTATGTGGAAGACACCATAGCCGCCATGGAAGGCCGCGTCATCCACACCTTCCATACGGAAGGGGCGGGCGGCGGCCATGCGCCGGACATCATCCGCGTCGCGGGGCAGCCCAACGTGCTGCCGAGTTCCACCAACCCCACGCTTCCCTTCGGCGTCAATTCCCAGGCGGAACTGTTCGACATGATCATGGTCTGCCACAACCTGAACCATAACGTGCCTTCCGACGTGTCCTTTGCGGAAAGCCGCGTGCGGCCCGAAACCATTGCCGCGGAAAACGTGCTTCACGACATGGGGGCCATTTCCTGCATTGCCAGCGATTCCCAGGCCATGGGCCGCGTGGGCGAAAACTGGACGCGCGCCATGCAGACGGCCAGCGCCATGAAGGCGGCGCGCGGCGCGCTGCCCGAAGATGCGGCGGGCAACGACAACTTCCGCGTGCTGCGCTATGTGGCCAAGGTGACCATCAATCCCGCCATCATTCAGGGCGTGTCCCATCTCATCGGTTCCGTGGAAAAGGGCAAGGTGGCCGACCTCGTGCTCTGGCAGCCGCAGTTCTTCGGCGCCAAGCCCTACATGGTCATCAAGGGCGGCTCCATCGCGTGGTCGATCATGGGCGACCCCAACGCTTCGCTTCCCACGCCGCAGCCGGTCATCTACAGGCCCATGTTCGGTTCCACCGGTCTTCTGCAGCAGACAAGCCGCATCACCTTCACCTCGCAGGCCGCCGTGGAGCGGGGCATCAGGGAAAAGCTCGGTCTGAAGAGCCGCGTGGAAGCCGTGCGCGGCATCCGCAATCTGACCAAGAAGGCCATGGTGAGAAACAGTCTCACGCCTCATATCGAGGTCAATCCCGAAACCTTCGCCGTCATGGTGGACGGGGTGCACGTCACCGTGCCTCCGGTGCAGCGTGCAAGTCTCGGGCAGCTCTATTTCTTCAGCTAGCAGAGAGGCGCAAAACTCCGCCCGTCCGGCGCGGCCGGGCGGGCGGAGAAGAAAAAAGGAGCGGCGTATGGATATTGTGGAAAAGGTGCTGGGCAACAGGGCGGATGCGGCGTGGCGAAAGCGCCTTGAAGGCGCAACCGTGGATACGCTCGAACTTTCCCGGTGGGACGCCCAGAAAAACCGGCTGCGCAAGGAGACCGAGGGCGGCAGAACCGTGGCCGTGGCGCTGGAGAGAGGCGAATCCCTGCATGACGGCGACATACTGCTGTACGACGCGGACCTGAAGGAGGCCGTGCTCTGCCGCATCCGGCTCTGCCCCGTGATGGCCGTGGACATGGCAGGCATGAGGCGGCTTCCCGAAGACGAGGCCCTTTGCGCGGCGGTGCGCCTGGGGCACGCCCTCGGCAATCAGCACTGGCCCGCCGTGGTGAAGGGCGACAGGGTCTATGTACCCATGACGGCGGATGAAAAGGTCATGGGGGCGGTCATGGATACGCACGCCGTCCCGGGAACGGCCTTTTTCTTCCTGCCCGGGGAGGAAGTGAGCGCGCTGCTGGACAGGGATGAGGCGCGTCTGCTTTTCGGCGGCGGGGATATGGCGGCGGGCGGGCACGCGCATCATCACGGCTGCCTCTGACAGGTTCCGTTTTTTTTCTTCCGGGGCGCGGCCTGCGCGGCCGTTCCGGGAAAAACTTCGAAAAGGAGCACATGGTGGGCATTCTTTCCCTTGTGCGTCTCATGCAGTTCGGCGATTCCATGCTTCCCACCGGGGCCTTTGCCTTTTCCGGCGCTCTGGAGGCGGCTGTACAGGCGGGAGTGGTGCACGATACGGGCACGCCTCAGCAGTATGTCGCCCCTCCGCCCGTCTCTTTTACCCCTCTAGATGTGGATCCAATACAGCCCCGGGAGCTGGGGCAGAGGTTGTTGCTTAGGGTTTCCCAGGTTGTGGAGCAACGCGCCCCGTACGGCGGCTCCCTCGGGCTGGCCGGCGGCCCCTGCTCTGGAGGAATTGTGGGCGGTCTCTTATACACAGCGAGAGGTGTATAAGAGGGAGTGGCGCCGATGCGGTGAGCGCGGGCGCGCAGGTGGAGGAGCGCACGCTTGCGGTGCTGAGAAATATCGACCTTGCGCTGTACCGCCGCAAACTTCCCGAAGAATTCCGCGACATGATGGTGAAGACGGGGCGCCGGCTCGCCGAACTCGGCGCGCGCTCCACGCAGTCTCCGCTGCTTTCACGCTGGCTTTCGCAGATAGAGGGCGGCAGCACGCCCGGTTCCTATCCCGTATCGCTCTCGGTGCTCTTTGCCGTTTCCGCCTTTGCCGAGGCTCCCATACGCAAGGCGGACGGCGGCGAGGAGAAGGTCATCCTTCAGGAGGCGCTCACCGTGTATTTCTACGGGGTGGCCATGGGTGTGCTGAACGCCTCGCTCAGGCTCATGCGCGTCACCCATTTCGACGTGCACTCCATCCTCTACCGCATATCCGGGCAGTTCGAGGAACTGTGCGCGCTCGCCATGGATACGCCTCTTGACCGCATGACGGGCTACGCCCCCATGACGGACATCCTTTCCGCCGTTCATGCCGGGGGGCGCGTGCGTCTGTTCATGAGCTGAACGGGGCATAAGCAACACGCCGGGGCGGCCTGGCCCCGGAAAAGCAAAGGAAGAAACGATGAAGAAAATCACCCGTATCGGCGTAGGCGGCCCGGTGGGGTCCGGCAAGACGGCCGTCATCGAGGCCGTGGTGCCCGAGCTCATGCGGCGCGGCGTGCGCCCGCTCATCATCACCAACGACGTGGTGACCATCGAGGATGCGAAGCATGTGCAGCGGGAACTGGCGGGCATACTGCCTGCCGAGCGCATCGTCGGTGTGGAAACCGGTGCCTGCCCCCACACGGCCATACGCGAGGACCCGAGCATGAACCTTGCCGCCGTTGAGGATCTGGAAAAGCGCTTTCCCGACAGCGATGTGGTGTTCATCGAAAGCGGGGGCGACAACCTCACCCTCACCTTCAGCCCTGCGCTGGCCGATTTCTTCATCTACGTCATCGATGTTGCGGCAGGCGACAAGATTCCGCGCAAGAGCGGGCCGGGCGTGTGCCATTCCGACATCCTCGTCATCAACAAGGAAGATCTTGCTCCCTATGTGGGGGCGAGTCTCGAGGTCATGGAGCGCGATTCCAGGCTCATGCGGGGCAAAAAGCCCTTCCTCTTCACCAACTGCATGACGGGGCGCAACATTTCCACCCTTGCCGACTGGATCATGCGCGACGCGCTTTTCGACGTGCCGGAAAGGCCGACGGGAGCTTCTTTCGTGCGGGAAGCGGTGAAACGCGGGGAGGCGGACCATGCCTGAGGCAGGGCCGCAGCGCGGCCTTGAAGGGAGCGCACGTCCCGACTGCTCCAGCTTCGGCGCGGCGAAAAAGTCGCTTGCCCGCCTGGAACTTGGGGCGAAGGAACTCTGTTCCTATCTCGACGAACCTCCGCAGATGAAAAGCGCTGCCGTGGGCAAGGTGGGCTATCTCAGGCTGGATTTCCGGCGCGATGAAGCTCTCGGCCGTACCGTGCTTGCCGATCTCGACAGGCGCGCGCCGCTTCTGGCGCAGAAGGCCCTGTACTGGGACAGGTCGCAGCCGGACATGGCCTGCGTCATCACCATAGAATCCACGGGCTGCATCGTTCAGGGCGACCGCATGGCGCTCTGCGTCCATGCCGGGGAAGAGGCTCATGCCCTCGTCACCACGCAGTGCGCCACCAAGGTGCACGTCATGGAGCACAACTACGCATCCTTTCTCCAGCACTTCACGCTAGGGGAGAGAAGCTGGCTCGAATATGTGCCCGCTCCGCTCATCCTGCACCGCCATGCGCGCTTCGTGCAGGATACCTGGATCACGCTGCCTTCCTCGGCGGGATTCGTGTTCGGGGAAATCCTCATGCCGGGGCGGCGCTGGCATCATGCTGAGGAGCAGTTCGGCTTCGACCTCTATTCCGCAGGCTTTCATGTGCTCAGGGAAGACGGGAGACCGCTTTTTGAGGAACGCCTCGTGCTGGAGCCGGAAAAGACATCGTTCTGCAACGTGGGCGTCATGGCGGGCTATGAGGTGTTCGGCAGTCTTTTTGCGCTGGTACCGGAAGCCTGCATTCCCGCGCTGAAGGAAGGCGCGGGCAGCGACGTGACGGAAAAAGTCGCCTTCGGTGCGCTTTCCCTTCCCGGCAATGCGGGCGTCGCCTTCCGCGTGCTCGGCCGCAATGTGGAAGACGTGCAGGCGAAGATACGTTCGTTCCGTTCTCTGGTGCGCAAAACGGTGCTGGGCAGGGAACTTCCTCCCCGGTTTCTCTGGAGCTGAAGCGGCAAGGAGCATCCATGGTTCATACGGCAAAAAACGGCGATGCGCCGCGGCAGGCGCGGTATTTCCCCTTTCCCCGCGTCGTGGACGTGCTTCTGCGCGGGGCAGGGCAGGTCATGTTTCAGAATTCCCCGTGGACGGGACTTTTCTTCCTTCTCGGCATCGCCTGGGCGTCATGGCGGGCGGATACGCCGGAAGTCGTCATCGGCGCGCTGACGGGACTCTGCACGGGCACGCTTGCCGCCTGCCTGCTGCACGCCCCGCGCGAGGAGATAGATGCGGGCCTGCACGGCTACAACGGCATACTGGTGGGCTGCGCCCTGCCCGTGTTCTTCGGTTCCGGCCTCATGTGCTGGGCGCTCGTTGTGGCGGGGGCCTTTTTTTCCACGGTCATCATGATGGCCGTTTCCGGCTTTCTGCGTTCCTGGCGGGTTTCGGCCATGACGGGGCCTTTTGTGTTCACCACCTGGTTCATCCTGCTTTCCTCCTACAGCTTCGCCCACATCAGCATTGCGGCGCTGCCTGCGCCCGCGCCGCCTTCGCAGATATCCGGGGCGCTGGCCCTGACGCCCGGGCCCGAGGCTCTTTTTCTGGCAAGCTTCACCGGGATTTCCCAGGTCTTTCTCATCGACAACGCCGTCACCGGCGTGATTTTTCTCGCCGGCATAGCGGCAAGTTCCCCCTTCGCCGCGCTGCTCGGCTGGGGAGGTTCCGTGCTGGCCATTGCCGCGGCGCTCGTTCTCGGGGCGGACGGGCAAAGCATAGAGGCGGGACTTTACCAGTTCAGCGCCGTGCTCACGGCCATAGGACTCGGTTCCGTCTTTTACCGGACGAGCCGGAGCGTGCTTGCCTACGCCTTTCTGGGAACGGTGTTCACCGTGGTGGCTCAGGGGGCGCTCAACGCGGCCCTTTCTCCTCTGGGCATCCCCACGCTCACCTTTCCCTTCGTCATCGCCGCATGGCTTTTTCTGCTGCCCCACATCAGCTTTGAACGAAAAAGCGGCGATTCACCTTCAGCCTGACGGGAGTGTTCCATGTACACAGCAGATAGCGGAGATACCGCCTTCATCCTGCTCTGCACGGCGCTGGTCTGCCTCATGACGCCGGGGCTGGCCTTTTTCTACGGCGGCCTCGTGCGCCGCAAGAACGTGCTTACCATCATGATGCAGAACTTCATTTCCATGGGCGTCATTGCCGTCATATGGATTTTCGGCGGCTTCAGCCTGGCCTTCGGGCCGGATATCGGCGGCGTGATAGGCGACATCACCTACCATTTCGCTCTGGACAAGGTGGGCGGCGCGCCCAGCCCCGACTATGCCGTCACCGTTCCGTTTCTTCTTTTCTTCGCCTATCAGCTCATGTTCGCCGTCATCACTCCCGCGCTCATCACCGGGGCCTTTGCCGGGCGGTTCAACTTCCGCGGCTATCTCCGCTTCCTGGTTCTGTGGATGATCTTCGTCTACATTCCGGTATGTCACTGGGTATGGGGCGGGGGCTTTCTCGCGGGGCTCGGCGTGGCGGACTTTGCGGGCGGCATCGTGGTGCATGTGAGCGCAGGTTTCGCCGCGCTCTCTTCCGTGATGTTCCTCGGTCCGCGTGACGACATCGCCCCCGGCGAGCATCCCGAGCCCAACAATCTGCCGCTGGTGGCCGTGGGAGCGGGGCTTCTGTGGTTCGGCTGGTTCGGCTTCAATGCGGGCGGGGCCTATGCGGGCGACGCGCTTGCCGCCTACGCCTTCACCAACACCACCATCGCCGGTTCCATCGCCATGCTGGTGTGGCTCTTCCTCGACTGGCGCGCCTCGAGCCGTCCTTCCTTTTCCGGTATTCTTGTGGGCGCTGTGGCGGGGCTTGCCACCATCACTCCCTGCGCGGGCTATGTGCCGCCGTGGGCGGCCATCGTCATCGGAGCGGTCGGAGCCGCGGTGTGCTATTATGCCGGATGCGTGCAGGCGAAGCTTCATTTCGACGACGCGCTGGAAGTATGGCGCGCCCACGGCATGGGCGGGCTTACCGGCTCTCTTCTGGTGGGCGTGTTCGCCTCCGTCGCCGTCAACGACGTACACGCGGGGCTTGAGCAGTTCTTCATTCAGGTGCTCGGCGTCGGCGTGGTGGCGGCCTGGTCCTTTGCGGCCACATGGCTCATCCTCAAGGTCATCAGCTTTTTCGGTCCCATCCGCGTGAGCCGTGAACAGGAGCTGGAAGGGCTGGACGAAGCCCTGCACGGGGAATCGGCCTACAGGCTGTAAGCGTGCTGCGGGCCGCCCTGGGGCGGCCCGCAGGCATTGACAAGGGGCGGGAAAGTGCGGATGTTCCTGCTCTGGAGGAATTATGGGTTCTTTGCTTCTTGTGGCTGCGGGCGGAGCGCTCGGCGCGGCGTGCCGTTACGGCGCGGGGATTCTTTCCGCGGCGCTCTTCGGCAGGCGTTTTCCCGTGGGCACGCTTCTGGTCAATGTGGCGGGCTGCTTCATCATCGGGGCCGTGTTTTCGGCCGTGGCGGAGCAGGCGCACGGGCCGCTCGGCGTTTTTCTCATTCAGGGCTTCTGCGGAGCGCTGACCACCTTTTCCACCTTTTCGCTGGATTCCTTTCAGCTTCTGCGCGCGGGGAGAGTGGGGAGCGCGGCGGCCAATGTCGTGCTCAACATGACGCTCGGCCTCGGCGCGGCGGCGCTCGGCCTTGCTCTCTTCGCGTAGGCGGAACGCATCTTCCCCGGGCGCGTGCGCCGTTTTTTGGGCCTCGCGCGCATCTTTTCCAAGGACAGTCTTCATGAAACCATTGTTCAGGCAGCTTGCGGCCGTGCTCGTCGGCGGAGCGCTCGGCGCGGTGTGCCGCGTGGAAGTCGGCGGTCTGGTGACGGAAGCCGCGGGTGCGGTGCTGCCCGTGGGCATTTTGTGCGTCAACATGGCCGGTTCCTTCCTGCTCGGCCTGCTCATGGGCGCGGCCTCCCGTTCCCGTTCCGGCTATCCTACGGCCACGGCCTTTTTCGCCACCGGTTTTTTCGGCGGATTCACCACCTTTTCCTCCTTTGCGCTGGATACCGTCCTGCTCTGGAAGGCGGGGGACATGATGTTCGCGCTGCTCAACGTGGCGCTCAACGGCATCTGCTGCATCGCGCTTGCGGGACTCGGCTGGAAGCTTGCGGCAAAGCCGGAAAATCCGGCGTGACGTCATGGCGGGCGGCAAATGGAGCGTGTACCTTCTTCTTTGTGCCGACGGCACGCTCTACTGCGGCATAACGCTTGATGTGGCCCGCCGAACAGCCATGCACAACGGGCTTCTTCCGGGCGGCGCGAAGTACACGAGGGGCCGCAGGCCGGTACGCCTTCTGTCCTGTGCCGGAGGCTTCCGTCGTGAGGAGGCCCTCAGGATGGAGAGGAAGATAAAGAAGCTTCCGCGCGAAAAAAAGCTCGCCGCTCTGGAAGGGGCGGAACGGCCCGGGGAAGCGCCTGCGGCGGAGAAGGTTCCTTTTTCCCCGGAAAGGGAAGCGATGACGCGCTCTTGACCACGGGCACCGGCAAGAATATGCTCACCTCCCCGGACCGGCCGTATCGCGTCGGCCCGAAAAACCATGCAAGGGTGTCCTATGCGTAAATTCCTTCCTCTTTTCCATAGCCTCGTTATCCTTATGGTTCTGGCGCTCGCCGTGCCCTGCGGCGCCGCCACCATGGTGGACATTTACGGCGCGGGCCAGAACAAGATCAACCTGGCCATGGCCTCCCCCCTCACCGGTCCGAATCAGCGCGCCACGGCTCTCGGCGCGGAACTGAACGACGCCATCACCTCCAACCTCAACTACCTGCCCTTCATGCGCCTCACCTCGCCTTCCGCCGTTCTGGGCGGTACGGTGCTTTCCGCCTGGCAGGGCGCGGAGGTGGATTTCCGCCGCTTCCAGATCGCCGGGGCCGACCTGCTCGTCACGGCGCACTGGCCGAACGGCGACAGGGACAACAGCACCGTCGAACTGCGCGTGTTTGAAACCTATTCCGGCAAGTTCGTGTTCGGCAACGCCTATTCCGGCGTGACCCACAGCGAAGTGCCCAACGTGGCCGACCGCTTCTGCGACGACCTCATGGAAGCGCTCACCGGCGCGCGCGGCTTCTTCAGCAGCTCCCTGGCCTTCGTCAAGGGCAACGGCCGCAAGCGCGACGTGTGGGTGGTGCGCGCCACCGGCCGCGATCTGCGCCAGGTCACCAACATCCCCGGCTCGGCCATGTCTCCTTCCTGGTCGCCGGACGGCCGTTATGTGGTGTTCAGCCATCTGGACGACAGCACCCATGCCCTCGGCGTGTGGGACCGCATGAACAATACCGTCAAGCGCGTGCGCTTCCCCGGCAACACCGTCATCGGTCCGTGCTTTCTGCCCGACAACCGTGTGGCCGTGAGCCTTTCCACCGGTCACTATCCCGACATCTTCCTGCTCAACCGCCAGTTCCAGCGTGAACGCACCCTGGAACAGAGCGCCGGTATCGACGTGTCGCCCTCCTTCGACGCCACGGGCACCAAGATGGCCTTCACCTCCAGCCGCCTGGGCAGCCCGCAGGTCTTTCTGAAGGACTTCACCACCGGCACCGTTTCCCGCGTGAGCATGGAAGGTTCCTACAACTCCGAACCCTGCATCAGCCCCGACGGCACGCTCATCGCCTACACCAAGGCCACGCCTTCGGGCTTCCGCATTTTCGTGCACGACATGGTCACGGGCTACGAGCAGCAGATTTCCTTCGGCCCCGGCCGCGACGAACAGCCTTCCTTCGCTCCGGACAGCTACTTTGTGGCCTTCACCTCCACAAGAAGCGGCTCTTCCCAGATTTACCTGACCACGCGCCACGGCGGCGAAGCCAGGCAGGTTCCCACCGGGCCGGGCAACGCTTCGTTCCCGAGCTGGGGGAAGTAAAATAATTTAAATTTCGGGGCGAATTACCCCCCTCCCAAGCTTGACAACGGCATGTGTGAGGGTAATATGCCGTTCTGCCCATAAGTGCAGTTTTCTTTCCACGCTCTATTATTAAGAGGGAAGAGCGGGAGAGAGAAATATTATGACTTAACTCTCAGGAGGAGTTATCATGAAGTCTCTGAAGTCTTTTGGCCTGGTTATGGTTCTCGCTCTGGCTCTCGGCATGGGCGCCGGCTGCGCTAAGAAGAACGCTGAAGTGGAAAACGTGGAAGCCGCTCCCGTGGCCAGCACCTCCGCTGTTGATGCCGCTGCTCAGCAGATCACCGACGGCGTCGTGTACTTCGATTTCGACAAGTACGACATCAAGGCCGAATACCGCGACATGCTCCAGCAGAAGGCCGAACTGATGAAGCAGTTCCCCTCCATCCGCGTGCGCATTGAAGGCAACTGCGACGAACGCGGCACCCAGGAATACAACCTCGCCCTCGGCGAACGTCGTGCCCGTGCTGCCTATGAATACATGATCCGCCTCGGCGTGCCCGCCGAACAGCTCGACATCATCTCCTACGGCAAGGAACGTCCCGCCGTGGAAGGCACCGGTGACGCTGTGTGGGCTCAGAACCGCCGCGACGAATTCAACGTCATCGCCCGCTAAGGCATAGTTCATCAAAGGCTGCCCTGTAACCTCTGCAGGGCAGCCTTTTTTTCGGGGCGTGGCGCAGGGGTAGCGCACCTGCTTTGGGAGCAGGGAGTCGCTGGTTCAAATCCAGTCGCCCCGACCAGCTATTTTTCTTATTATTTGAAAGGGTTGCGGTTTTTATACCGTGACCCTTTTTTCGTAAGGGGATAAGAAAAAGATAAGAAAAATATAATTGCTTCCCAGCGGTTTTGGTAGAATCTGATGAAAAATCAACTACTTTAGCGAGGGGATAAAGATGGGAGGCAAGTTTTTCAGCACGACTCAGCCGGGAGTATTTTACAGAATCCTCAAGCAAAAAGATCCGGCAACCGGAAAGCCTGACTGTTCTTTTTATATCTCCAAGCCGGATGACTTCGGAGTGCCCCATTGGATAACCGTCGGACGTAAAAGCGAGGGCATGACTCCCAGAAAAGCCGCAGCTCTGAAAAATGGGGAATCTCAAAAAAATCTGATCTCCAGTAAAAGCAGAGCCTACACTATAGGAAATGCGATTGAAGACTATGTGTTGTGGGCTTCCAATCAAGGGAAAATTACTGACCGACCTTTGGATCAGTATGACTTTCATTGTAAGCAGCTTATCCATAATATTCCTTTGCGTTCTTTCCGTCCTGAACAGGCTGAGGCCCTGAAAGTACGGCTGATGAAAAAGAGCATCTCGAATCAGAGCGTTCATCATATGCTGGCCTTTCTGCGCCGGGCCATCAATTATGCCATAGGTATGGGAAAAGCCACGCATAACCCTTTTCGAGTTCTTCCAGGCGGGGTTTTTCGTATGCCTGTTCTCGATAATAAGCGCCTCCGGTTTTTGACACCGGAAGAGTGCCGTATCCTTCTGGCGGCCTTGAAAAACGCGAGTCCCCAGACTTACTACATGGCCCAGCTTAGTCTGAAGACCGGCATGAGAGCCACGGAAATTTTTCGTTTGCAGTGGACCGACATTGATGCCATGTCCTGCTGCCTCCATATCCGTGCAAAGGGAGGACGAAAGGAGGTTGTATCGGCTCCGCGGGAAGTGATAGAGATGCTTTTGAGTATGCCCAGGATTGAGGCCTCCCCATATTGTTTCCCTATGCCGGATGGAAGCATACGAAACCGAACACCCGCAACCTTCAACCATGTCGTTGCCCGTCTCGGTATGCAGGTGCCCAAGGAGTCGCCGTATCACATTTCGTTCCATGTTTTCAGGCACACCTTTGCCTCGTGGCTGGCCCAATCCGGCCAGGTGACGCTGCACGAGCTGATGCACCTTATGAGGCACAGGAGCATTGAAATGACTCAACGTTACGCCCATCTCATTCCCTCGGAAATTACCGGCAAACTGTCCTTGGTCTCTCGAATGCTCTCTCAGTAGAGAGGTTCACGGCGAAACTTCTGATACCATTCTTCGAGGTCGGCGACTTTGTAGCTGACGCTGTTGCCCATGACGTAGCAGGCAGGCCCTTCACCGTTTTTGCGCCAGTAGTCAAGCTGGCGCTTGGTGAAGGGAAAAATTTTCACAGCCTCGTGAAGAGTGACATACTCATGGGCAGCTCTCAGCAGCATGGGACGTACTCGTTCTACGCCTTTTGCGACGGCTCGCTCGATGATGGCCTCCAGTTGCCCCCTGGTCAGGACTATCAGCTCTTCCATATCATATCTTCCTTGGCCGCGTGTCTGGCCTCCTGCAACAGCATGAGTATGCCGCGAATGGCTTCATACCCGGCGTCATCAAGGCTATCAGCCTCGTCGGAAGTAATTTTCCCATCTTTGAGAGCGTCGCTGCAACTGGTCATCAACTCCCCGAACTTCTGCACACTCTCCATGCACTGAACGTGCACGGGATGCCCTCCGCGTTTTGCTTCAGGCATATGCATGAGAACACAGCCGGATTCTCTTGCCAGAAAGTCGAGAGGCGCATAGTCCCCCGTCGCCATGACGAGAGGGGCAAGGTGTTCAACCCCAAATTTCCTATGAGGATAATCGGGACTTACTTCCTGAGCCAGAGACGCCGGATTCTTATGCAAGGCTTCGGCAATCTGTTCCGTTGATGCTCCCGAAGGCGCTTTGTGCACGGCTCTATGCAGAAGAGGGTAAATGCCTTTCATGAAAAACTTCCCTTCTTTTTTGCTATTCAGACCTGCTCAGCTATGACATTCTCTTCAATATATCCTTTCCGAGGGATGTAATTACGACGAGGTGCTTCTTCTCGAATCTTAGGAAGGAGATCTTCAGGAATTCCGACCTGAGCGCGCATAATAGTGTGGTTCTTTTGAGAAATCTCATCGGAAGAGAGAATCCGTCTTACATACTGAGGGCTCAGACCAATACGGCGGCCGATGGCCGACATTGAAACGTCGTGAAGAATTAGATAGGCCCTGAGCCGGTTATACCTTGTAGTTTCTTCACTCATTTGATACCTCCAAAAAAACAAGCGTTTTATCATGTGTATATTGGTTGTTGTCGTTAGAACATTATACTTTTTTTATCGAATAAACAAGGATTTTATCGAATTTGCACCTGCTAATTTGACCGTATTTTTAACAACACGGCGAAATTTATGGAACTTTACGAGCGCGTATTATCGTTACAATCGGTACTTGGGAGCAAAAGCAAAATAGCAAAAGCCTTGGAGATCACTCCCCAGAAGCTCAACGCTTATTCCACTGAAGTTGGTCAGAAGAACTTTCTTCACAGGCTCCCTCGGCTACTCAAGGCCATACCGAACTTAAGTCGAGACTGGCTTTACTTCGGTGAAGGCCCCATGTTCATTACGGAGAAGGAAGACGAACCTGCTGAATCTCTATCCGAGACCGCAATGGATCCCAAGCCTACACGCGAAGAACACTTTCTCCGCCAGATAGATCGGCTTACCGAAACCAACCGGCAGCTCACCGAGACCAACCGACAGCTTACCGACATCAATCGGAAGCTCATCGAAGAGCTCATGAAAAGGGCGAACTAGGTGCGGGAGAACTTTTCCCTGACAGCTTCCCGTATGACCGCGGCCTTCGTTTTTCCGGTACGGACAGACTCCGCTTCGACATAAGCAAAAAGCTCTGGAGAAAGGAGGACGTTCACGGCTCTTCCGGCACGCTCGTGAGCGCGCTCGGCAGCATCGGGCAGCGCATGTCGTCCACCGGAAGCCAGGGAGCGCTTTCCGGTAATGCGTCGCCGTGCGGCGAGCACTGCCGACGGTGTGCAGCCCAGTTCACGGGCAATGGAGGAGTTATCCATGCTCCAGTCCACATTCGACCAGTCCAGGCGAGAAGCGGCCATACCTGCGGAACGGCGGGCGATGTTCACCGCGGTTACGGAGCAGCCTTTCTCTGCTGCGATCTCCTTTGAGGGGCGGGAAAAGTCCACATCGCTCCAGTCAATCCGCGGGATGATCACCATGCCGAAGTGACGCCGCGCAGCGGCCACCAGACCGGGTTCCACACCAAGGCGGGAGGCGATGTTTTTGTTCGGTTCACCCCAGTCCGTGCCGGTAAAGTCGACGCCCCGGAATATGCTGCCGTTCATGAGTTTCCTCCTGTAAAAAACGGGTACCATACCCGGGGCGAATAAGCCACTATCGCCTGTTCCAGCGTGTCACTTCATCCTGAAGGCGTCTGACATGGGCGGCGGCATCACGAAGATACAGGGACAAGGCGGCCATATCGTCGCCGTTCTGCTCCATGATGATACTGGACGCATAGGTCATGCGCTTTTCAATGCCATCCAGCTCCAGAGCCATATAATCCACCAGGGCGCGCAGCCGGGCATCGTCTGCGTTCATGCTGCCCTCCCGGCGCCGGTAGTGAAGGGAATGGAATCGACCGGGCGCTTATGGTAGAGCACTCCGCCGATGAGCACGGACTCTGGAAGGAGGAACAGGTTGACGGTATCGCCCACGCGCACATCAAGGCGAACGATGAAGGAAAGCGGCACAAGGACGTGATCTTCAGCAAAATCTTCACGCCACACGGGCAGAAATTCCACCCGAACCATGCCGGTTATGGGGTTCATGTGCAGGGCCGTGATCTCGGTCTGTTCCATGGGGAAACTGGTCATAGGGTACCTCGGCTTTAGGGATTAGGTTACAGGGTACAAAAAAAGACGGAACAACGCTCCCCGGCCCGAGATAGGCCGCCAGTCCTCACGGATACTGGACGTTGTTCCGCCGATATGTACCTGCACCATGAAAGAGATGCACCGGTGGCAGAAACTGAAAACGCCGCGATTTGCGCCAACGCGGGGAACACTGGCAAAGGCTCCGGCAAGCCTATCTCGGATTTGGGGAAGTTCAGTCTTAAAAATTTCGCCCTGTTTGTCAAGGCATGGGCGTGGTTCATGTGCAGGGCCGTGACTTCGGTCTGTTCCATGGGAAAACTGGTCATGATGCACCTCTGGTAATTTTTCGATTGGCCTTTTGCAGAACGCAAAAAAGGCCGGGAGCTCGAAAACGTTACCAGACGTCCAGGCCTATTCCCCTTGCGGGTGTTCTATTAGCCTACTCCCGGCCATACAGCCGATGAAATGCCGCTGCTTTTCCGGTACAGGGCATAAAAATAGCCACGCTTTCGGGGTAGTGACCAAACCGCTGGTAAAGGAGGTTTCGAGGCTCCGTACAGGTAGTGAATTAAATTTTCCGGCGGATGTCAAGGGAAGATTTCAGCCATCCCTCGCACGATAAAACAGTACGCCCAGGAAAGAGCCACTCCCTCCGGGCGTAACTGATGGCATTTTTTCCTATTTTAGGAAATGAGCGATCCTTGAACCGCTCGCAGACTGGATGCCGGAAGGGCCCGGATACTGTCCGCGCAGTTTTTCAGATCAGCAAGAAGGAACTCCGAGTGCATGTACCCCCGCATGGTAACCAGGTTTCCGCTGTTCACGGACTCTTTCAACCGGTCGATACTCCATATCACCAATGCGATGCCGAGTTTTTCCAGGTCATCTTTCGATACAAATTCGCGCATCTTTTTGATATACCGATAGTTTTTGTCTGCCTCGCAGGCTTCGAGCAGGCTGGTGGCTCGAATCCGTATCCCCTCAGCATTTGCCATGAAATCCTCGGACACTTCCGGGGGAGTAGGGCGATAATATATCTCTGGAAAATCTTCGGGCTTCATTTTCTGTTCTATGGCTTGTTTCGCGTTTATGATATGGCGTCGGACCAGATTCAGATTTGTCCCATCCGGCCAGAAAGGATCAGTTGTTCCGTCCGTTACGATATGGTTCCAACGGTCGAAGTCACGGGCAAGCTCCAGGGCGTAATCCTGCGTTTTCATCTGGCAGCTCCTTGTATCAGGGAAGGAAAAGGGCCGCGCATGGCGGCCCCAGTTTGGTTCACAGGCTTTCGATATAGGATTCCAGCTCCACACCTTCGCGGTGCCATGCGGGCCTTCCATCGCGTCCGAAGTTCTCTTTCCGAATGATCCAGCCGGAATACCAGCCACCTTGCCCGGCAAGGTAGTAGCCATGCCCGCCGGTGTACTTTTCCCGGTGTTCCTCTCCTTCTTCGGAGAGATGAGCAACGAAGGGGAACTTGGCGGCCAGCTTCCTCATTTCCGAGAAGTTCTCGCGGATACTCTTGGAAAAGCCCAACAGCACGACCCGTGTTTCGCTGGCGGAAAAATAGTCCGTCATGATATCCGACTCGTTTTGCTGGTGGACGGCGACGATGTAGGCCTTCGCCCATTCCGGGCAGAGCTCTCTGAACCGTGCCTCTCTGGCGTTTCTCAGCTCCGTAACCCGGAGCTTCTCTTTAGCCGCCTGCTGTTTTCTGGCCTCATTTCCGGCCAGTGCGGCCTTGTAGAGCCGGGCGCATTCTTCCGCGTCTTCCCGGAAATCAACATCCGGGTGCCAGTGGCAGATGGTCTTGCACGGTTCGGCAATGGTGGCCGCGTTCGCGCCCATTCCCTCTGGTTGTCCGTCTTTTCCCTGCCATCGCGCCATGAACAGGCTGGCCGCTCCAGGAATAACGCTTCCGTCAACCCTGTACACCTGCCGATCCGACGGCTCGACGTGGACCACCGTATAAACCTTATCGTAGAAAACGACCTTTCTTCCCAGATACTCGTTAATGTTCTTGGGAGCGTTCTTGCCATATCCGAAATCCCAAATACAGAAAGGACCTTCAAGCATAAAGTTCTCCTTTTGGGAGCCGGGGATAGCCCCGGCCCCTTTTCATTTCTAGTCGTCTATGCCGCACACCTTCTTTGCTTCGTACATGGCCCACCGGCTTCTCATCTTCTGCCATGCGGAGAAGCGGGGCGCCCACCGGAAGCCGTATCCCTTGAGCTCAGACCGGACTTCGTAGGACGGCTTTTCATCAAAGAGAATCTGGACACGGTTTTCTTCCACATTGTCCACGATTTCCCCGCCCTCGAATGGCAGGCGCGTGGTCACATCGGCAGCGTGCCTTTTCAGGTGCTCGATGCGCTGCCTGACCCTTCGGATGTTCGCGTTGTTGTTGCTGAGCTGGTAGGACTCGTAGGGCTTGGGATTGCCGCGTCCGGCTGCCTTGTTTGCAGCCTTCATGATTTCCTGAGCTTCTTCCAGTGAGGCCAGTTTCGCTTCCAGGCGTTCTATGGCGTCCGGCGCGTCGGAGGATATCCCGCCGCAGCCTACGCCATTCAGCTTGTCGCTCAGATAGTCGGCCTTACGGGAAAGCTCCACGCTTTTTTCCATGTAGCGGTCAGAGCGGGCGAGCAGTGCACGATGAGCGCGTTCCGAATAATGGCCGACCAAGATGGGCTGACCGAGGGGGATCTGACTGAGTTCACGCATGGCCTTGCCGTGTTCGTTCATGGCTTCATTCTGCGCACGTTCCAGACGCTCTTCGAGGCGCTGGCGGCGGGCTTCCTGACGTTCGTAGTAATCAGCAGGCATTTTTTACTCCTTTTTGTGTAACCTGTTGTTTTTATTAACTTCATATAAATAAACTACCTTATTACCTCTAAAAGTAAACATTTTTATTTATAAAAAATAAAAATATTTAATAAAAATATTCAAAAAGATATCTCCCTGAGGACCTGAAACATCCCTGTACTTGAAGAAGCCGGCTCCGATTTTCGCGCCGGAAACCTTCAGCAACAGGAGCGTTTCCATGTTGTACGATGAATTTTTGCTTCAGGTGTACCGTATTGTCATGTCCATCGAAATGCCCAAGCGGGAACTCTGCAAACGTATCGGAAAAAAATACAATACGTTCATGCGCGAGTTGAACCCGTTTGACGACCAGGCAAAGCTCGGACTCAAAACCGTGATGGACATCATCAGAGTCACCGGAGACAGAAGAATTCTTGACCTGATGGAGGAAGAGCTGAAGAAGTAATAAAAAAGCCGCCACGGGGCGAACGTGGCGGCTGCTTTTGTGACCTGGTTGAGCGGCGATGCTTTCAGGTCGATACCGTTGTACGGCATCACTCAAGAAAAAGACATTATATTTTTCGCGTTGAAGGCGGGCTTGATTTTTGTAAATCGCTTTCATATGGTGCCGACGTGGGCCAGCCTCCCGCAAAGGAGGATACGCCCATGCGTCAGTTCCTGCTGGAAGTTCTTTCCGGCACTTTGGCTACGGTTATCGGCGGCTGGGTACTTTACCAGCTTCTTAAATAACTTTGGCCTCTGAAGGAACTGACACTTCCTTCAGAGGCCGGAAACAATGTGAGGTTTTAACCAATCGGCGGGACTGGCCCATACATTGGGGCAGAGAGTGTTAGCGCACTCCCTGCCCCTTCTTAATGCGCACTTTTCCTGATTTCGTCAAGCAGCCCGATGTTTCCACGGCTCCATATTCATATGCTTCACGCGGTCATGTTCTTCCACACGCTTGGCGTTGTTGAACCTGTCCAGTGCGCCCACAAGGTAGCCGGTAATCCGGCGGATACGTTCGAAGTGGACGCCCTGACCTATGAGCTTTTCCATTACTCCGTCACCTCCTGCCACCATGCGCCGATGGTTCCGGGAAGCCAGGTACAGGGCAGCATGTCGTTTGTGGCCAGCCAGAGTTTGCCGTCCCAGGTGAAATACTCATCCTTGTGAACGTCCATTCCATAGATGAACTCGAAAGCTTTTTCCTTCGTGCCGTCCATGCCATAGGAACCAGAGGAAGAAAGCGGGCGATATATGGCAAGCATACCTTCCGCGGACGGCGGCTGATGTTCCTGTGCGGTCACCTGCTGAACGACTTCATAGATGACGCCTTCGTGCTCCAGACGATAGCCTTTTTCATACGTCTGCCCAGCCTTCCACACGTCAAAGCTGTGAGCTTTGGCCATGGTGGCGAGTTCCGGCACGGAAAAGGCCGCTGTCTGGAGCGTGGTTGCACGCATACGGGAGGTGATCAGGCTGCTTGCCTGCATCCGTGCGGCGGCGACTTCTTCGGCTTCGATATCTTCCTGAGTCTTCTCAGGCCGTTCCAGGAGCGCGCCTTCCGGCAACGGACCCAGCTCCGTGAGATAGCGTGCCGGAGTTCTATACGTATCACCGGGGAGCCAGTACGGCGTACCGGATCCCTCCTCGATGACGCCGCCTTTGTCTCTTGTCTGCCGATAATCTTCCACCACCTCCCAGGCTTCTCCCGTCCAGCGGGCGGCCTGCTTTTCCCCTACGGCGGGCGGTTCCTGTGTGACAGTCCCCACCACGTCGGTGATAAACTCGCCGTTCGGGCGCTGCTGAGCTTCCAGAGGCCCCTTGTACTCGCCATTTTCCAGATCGTACCTGTGCAGTATCATAGCTTTTTCTCCTATCTATCCTTTTAACTTTTTTCTTTTCTGGCGTACAGCCAAAATCAAAAGAGCGCAGCAAGAGACTCCCTTCCTCTCGGCAGCAAGGGAATTAGTTTTTCATGGAAGCAAAAATTGGCTATATCATCGTTCGACGCCTTCCCTTTTGCGATAAGAGCACCTTCATTGCGGGAATGGAGTCCACGGCGGCCTGTTTGGCGGGCATTCTGATATGCTGATAGACTTTCAGCAGCATATTCGCGTTGCTATGCCCCATGAGTTCCGCCACAGAGCCAATATCACCCGTACCGGCTATGGAAAGAGTGGCGAAAGCATGACGCAGGTCATACGGCCGAAGTGGCCTTGTGATACCAACCGAACGGCAAAGCTTTCTCCAGCTTGCGGAAATTCTTTTGACTGACTTTCCCCGGAAACTTATGACCCATGGCTGACTTCCGTCCTGTTCCTTCCAACGTTTCAATATCCGGGAAAGGTCTGGCCGGACAGGGATATACCGCCCGTCCGCTCCACGGGATTTATAGGCACAGGGCATATAGATCAGGCCGGAGGACAAGTTGACCTGATCCCATCGTAGCCGAAAAAGCTCCGATGCTCCGACTCGCGCGCCGGTGTACAGGCCCAGAAGGATAATCCGTTGAATGTGTGGCGGAGCCGCTGCATAGAGTCTGTCCAGTTCCGCTATTGTCGGTGGGGATATGCGCCTGGACTGCGCAGCAGGCAGCCGCAGTCCGACCAGAGGACTCACTTTCAACATTCCTTCCCGCACAGCCCAGTTACAGGCCGCACGAAGTATACCAGCACGGCGGTTTGCCGTGCTTTGCTGAAGCCCACGCATACGCTGTGCCTGCATGAATGCCTTTACATCGTCCAAAGTGAGAGAGGCGAGCTTTCGGTGACCCATGAGTCTTACGATTTCATGCATATGATAGATATTGCCTTTGGCCGTGTTTGGCCGGATATCCGGCCGGGAAAGATAGGCGGTCAGAACTTCACTGACAGTGTAACGCGGAATGTTGGACCTTGCCCTGCGTCGAGCTCTGGCCAGAAGCTCTTTTTCTTTCTGAGCCAGTTCAGCTTGAACCCGCTCAAAGTTTTTGGCTTCTCCTTCCGTTACAAAGGAACGGGACCTCATTTTTCCAGAAACCGGGTCACGCCACTCCAAACGCCACGGTTTGCGCTTCCAGGGGAAATGCTTCAACATGAAATACCTCCTTTTCAGGGAGGATTTTCAAACTTTTCCTTTTTCATCAACCATTGAAAGAAATGACTTTTTTGAGAGCAAAAATGTTCTTGCGGAACGCTGACACTATAGGGAAATACAATACTCCTGGTCTCCCTAATATCACGGGAGGTCTGAGAGGCGTTGTAATGTCCAGCGGTAGCGAGTCTGGATGCATATTAGCATCAGAACCAATTTCCGCTTATATTTCTGGAGGCAACTCTACTTTTTTACACGCAACTATCAATATATACGCATCTAACTGTTCAGGAATTTATGGAGCTTCGACAACAGTCATGCCTGCTTCCTCTGACATGCTTGTCGGAATTTACCTAGGCCGTAGTTCCTAAATATATTCCAATGACCATATCAACGGAAGGCGGTTGCACACTTGTTGAAGCTCCATATATAGAATTGTATTTTTTGGCAGAAAAATCCATATTTTTGTATCTCGTGTTATTATCGGTTGATGGTTGTGCAGGATGACCGGTGACACTCCCCGATCGGGAAAAGACTCCAGAGCACGTTATCGGGTCTATGATGATCATATTCACATCGCTTGAGCCCACCGAGCCTAGCTGTACGGAGCCGGCAAGGTCAGGCAAACCAGGCGCGTTGTATCGCCCCGCAGTGCCCAGGTTCCGCAAGGGCATAGATAGACAGGATTTTTTCTGTTATCTTCAGCCCTTGCGGAACGCGGGTACTGTTGGCCGATATAACAAACCAGGCATTCCTAATATATATGGTGAACTAAACAATACGGCTTATGTAACAGAGGATAATGCAACCGGAGCATTTGAAAGCGTTGGCATTATTGGTGTAGGGATGACTGAAGGAACCTATCCGTTTGGCTCATGGCATGTTGGAATAAACGCTCAGAACTGTAATTCTGTTTATGGTACATCTGATACCGTCATGCCTCAGTCCGTAGATATGACCATTGGAATATATCTAGGCAGGGCAGCCTAAATAGATTCCTGAAACCAGATTTACGTTCGGAGGCCGAACTTCGGAGCTTGCACCGAAAATAGAATTGACGCTTGTAGCGTTCAATGCCAGGTCTGCCCAAAAAATATTAAGAGAACCAGAACCAGGGCTAACAAGATTACCAATGGAGCCTTTCCCATCAACAAGAGAAAATACCCCTTCTGTATTTGAATCCTCCCTGTACAAAAAGGACGCTCGACCATACAGTGAAGGTAAACCGGAAGCTTCGCTTCGGCCCGCAGTACCCGCGTTCCGCAAGAACAGTCCGCTCAGTCTAGGCAGATATAATCCAAGCCCTTGCGAGTGCTTCACCCATTTTCCCGCCCAGGTGTTTTTGTCGGTTGCGGACGCATTCGCTTCCAGAATCATCCCATTGAAGGCACCGCTATTATAGGCTTCCTCAAGTTCGGGATAGTCATCAAAGCGCACAAGGGAGCCGTCGGGCTTCATGAAGCCGGACGGAAGCGTCGCCCGACCGAAGTAGAACAGCGAGCCGATAAGCGACTTGCGGAAGTCATTGATATACGACTCGGCCAGCTTTTTCGGAGTAATGATTCTGCTGTTATCCGTTCCCGCGTCGACCTCCGCCTGTGTGGCTATCTCCGCAAGCCCTGTTCTGGACTCCGTGGCAGTCCTGGAAACAAGTCCCTTCGGAGTCACCGCCCGGACAGTATCCGTTCCCGCCTGTACCTCAGCGGCAGTGGCCAGTTCCACAATGCCGCTCCTTGTTTCCGAGGCGGCGGAATATGTCGTATTGGTATCAATGTCCCCGACAAGCTCATAGGAGGAACCGTCGTAGACGAAAGCGTAGGTTCTGTTTGCAGCCAGGTATCCGGCGGATATGGCGGCATTCCGGTACTGTATGGCCTTGGCGCCGGTGTTGTTCACATTGAGCGTAGGATTTGCCGCCGTATTGGTGGCAGAAAACCGCACAAACACGACAGCTCCAGTCACAAGCTTGAATCCCGTCAAGGCAACAGTCTTTGCCGCCGTACCGGCCGCAGTCGAGCAGGTTCCATAATGGGTAATGGGTGCACTGCCGTTGAAGTCCACCCCGTCGATAGTTCTTGCGGTCTGAAGCTTCGTCGCCGTCGCGGAGTTGCCTTTGCAGGAACCAGAGGAACCCGTAACATTCCCCGTAACATTCCCCGTGAGATCCCCCTTTACATCACCGGTGACATCACCTTTCAGATCCCCGGTAACATTGCCAGAGAGTGCCCCCTTGAAGCCGCCAGTCGACACAAGCTGACCTGTTTCGGTAAATTCAAGACTTTCCTCAACCTTGTTCGTTCCTGCTTCCACGTTCGCATCGGTGAGATATGAGATAAGCATCCCATCACTGTGGCCGTTCAGGACAAAGACACCGTTCTCCGACTTGTACCGGATAAACGGTGCGAAGCCGCCTGCACTTACATCCCCCTCAATAAGGCTTCCGCCTTCCTTTGCTGCACCTACCCAGGTCGTTTGAGTGATCTGTCCTTCCAGTCCTTTCGCAAGTATCTTGTCCGTACTGGGGTTCACTTTGACATCGGCCGCGTATCTTGCCTCTTCTGTTCTTGAAGCCGTATTATTCGCCGTGTACCCGAGCAGTATGGGATATGTGCCGTTTGCCCCAGTGACGTTCTGGGTTACCCTGGTATTGGTATCGGTATTGATATCCCCCACAAGTTCCCATGCCGTACCGTCATACACAAAGACGTACACGCGGTTCGCGGCAAGATGCCCTGCGCTGATGGCGGCATTGCGGTACTGTACAGCCTTGGCCCCGGTGCCGTTCACATTGAGCGTAGGATTGGAAGCGGTGTTTGTCACGGTGAACCGCACAAAAATCACCGCTCCGGTCACAAGAGCGAAACCGCTCAGGGCGACGGTTTTGGCCGCTGTGTCCGCAGCCGTGGAACAGGTGCCGTAGTGGGTAATGGCGGCGGAGCCGTTGAAAGACACACCATCAATCGTCTTGGCATTCTGAAGCTTGGTAGCCGTTGCGGCGTTGCCGGTACAGGAACCGGAAGAACCGGAGACGTCTTCCTGCTCAGGGTGCACATGATCCTCGAGGGCATACTTTGCAGATTTACCGACGGAGCCGGTTCCGGCAACCTTCGGTGTTGCCGTGGCCTTTCTACCGTCAAGAACCGCCTTGAGCTTTTTGGGGGAAACGATGCGTGTATCATCCGTGCCCGCGTCGACTTCATCCTGTGTGGCGATTTCTGCGAGTCCGGTCCTGGACTCCGTGGCAGTTCTGGAGGCGAGCCTCGCGGGGGTCACTGCCCTTGTCGTATCCTTCCCTGCCTGTGTTTCAGCGGCCGTAGCCAGCTCGACAATGCCGGCACGCGTATCCGTAGCGGTTCTGGAAGCAAGACCGGCGGGCGTCACAGCTTTCGACGTATCAGTTCCGTCCTGCACTTCTTCCTCGGTTGCCAGTTTCACGATACCGGCGCGCGCATCCGTGGCAGTTCGTCCGGCCAGCTTTTTAGGCGTGATCATGCGCGAGTCATCCGTCCCGGCATTGGCTTCATCCTGTGTGGCGATTTCCGCGATGCCCGTTCTGGACTCCGTAGCCGTTCTGGACGCAAGGGCCTTAGGAGTCACAGCCCTGGACGTATCCGTCCCCGTCTGAGTCTCCGCATCGGTTGCCAGCTCCACGATACCCTGCATTTCCGTGGTCGCGGAAGGCAGGAAAAAATTCGTATCGCCGAAGGTGACGGAGTCGACGGACACACCGACAAGCGCGATATCCAGGGAAAGCATCATCCAGGACGCCGACGCCTTCTGAATGATGGGCTGCGACTGGGCATAGACGGCAAAGAGTGTGCCGCTTTCCGTAAAGAGGCCAATCTCATGCACTGTATACGTATCGTCGCTTTCATCAGTGACGGAGACGTGAAGTGTGTTGTCGCCGATACCGCCTCCTGCGACGGTATCCAGACGCTTGAACTCGCTCACCAGCCCAGTCTGTCCCGTAGTGGCCGTGTACTGGCCGGAGCCCAGACCTATCTCCGTAAGCTTGACCGGAGCAGTGCCGTTTGCTTCGGCGTTGATGACTTCCGCAATACCGGCGTCGGTAACAATAAGAGGCACAGAAGGCATGACAAAACTCCTACTTGTTATACAGCTTTGCAAAAACCAGAGGGCGGGCGGCCCCCACCATTCCTATCTGTCCGAGTCCCATATGCTGCAAAACGAATTCATAATGGGAACGCAGGGGCTTGTTGTCGTCTATGAGCGCAAAAAGATCTTCCTGAGTTTCAGTATCCAGAGATCCGTCGATATCGGAAAGCGTGGCGTAAACCGTGAAGGTATGAGGCGTGCCTTTCGGAGACTCCTGCCACCACTCGCGTATCGTCGCAATGGAGGAAATGGACGCGAGCGCTCCCTTGACGGCGGAGACGGTTCCTTTTTTGCGTTTGTCGATAATGGCCGTGGAAAGTACGGATCTTTTCACATCATCCGTCCACGTCTCGCGCCACACGCTCACATCCCACTGCTTTGCGATATGGTCGAGCTGTGCGCCGGTAAGACGGGACAAGCTGGCGTAAATGGCCGGAAGTTCCCGGCCGGAAGCAACCGCCGCGAGGTACGGGTCAATGGCCGTAGCCGCGGCCGAAACTTTCGCGTCTCTTGCGATGCTGTCCGGCAGAACGTCGGACAGCCTGATATCGTCCAACGTTTTCATATGGCCTTGTATCCCTTGAAGTTGACGGTGACTCCGGTGCACTGGGCGACTTCATTTTCTTTCAGCTCGACAAAGGACGCAGGGGAAAGCGTGGACGAATCCACCCTTGCCGCGCCGGCGGCGATAACGCTGCGGATGAGCTGATCGGGCAGAATATCCCGGCCGATCCTTCCTTGCTGCCAGAGGCGATATTCCTCGACCGCAGCGTCAACATCCGCTTTTATCTGTTCAGCCCGGCTCTGATCTTCACTGAAAATCCAGTAGTCCACTTTTATGGAGTAGTTCTTCGCCGTGGGGGCCAGTGCGTGGACTTCGTCGGTTAGCGGTCTGATATCGTCTGCGGAAAGATAGGCTTCCACGTCGCCGAGAAGCTCTTCCCCCGGAAGTTCTCCGTCTTCCAGCAGCGGATAGACGTTGACCACGCCGGGCGTAGGCGACGTGACCGCCACGTCGATGATGGCTGAACTCACACTGTAGGTATGGAAAATATACGCCTTCGACGGCCCGGCCACGGAAAAGCTGTTGGGCGCCAGACGAATGCGTTCGGCAAAGGCCGAATCTTCCTCTGCATCAGCTCCGCCGGAGGTCTCTGAGAGATTGACCGCCGAAGCCAGGTAAGGCATGGGCGTCACGATAGTGGCTATCTGGCCTTCCAGATATCCGTTCCCTGCTTCTCCCAGCGTGGTGCAGGTAGCAACCGCGTCAACGAAGAGTTCACCGGGGCTGATGACGGCTTCCGCGTCCGTAGCGAACGTTATCGCGCCGTTGGTCACCTCGAACCCTGCGGGAATGACATAGGCTTCCGCAAGCTCTTCCGAAAGTGTAAAACGGAAAGTGCTTTTCGCGCCGCTTGCAGGAAGGCGCGTCACTGCAAGGTATCGCCCGAGTTCATCGAGATAACTCCCCGTGGCGTAGGAAAGCAGATTCTGCTGCGCGGCCACGTTTACCGCATTCCTGAGCTGGATGATGGCCGCCGCTATGGAGAGCAGAAACAATCTCACGGGATCACCGTCGGCCAGCGTTCTTCCGCTGGCCTCTTCGTATCCTGCGATAAGGCCGGACTCTATGGCGGACGGGTCAGTCTCCATGAAGCTGACCTCCGGCAGATTCCAGCGGGGAAGTATCTCACTCATTGTCTTCTCCAAGGTTCAAGATCACACGCGGGCGGCTGATACCTTCCATGGTATCCGATTCCGTCTCCTCAAATTCCACGGCCTCGATATTTGCCCTGGGCTCATACCGTTCTATGGCCTCGATGACTTCCGCCCGCATGAGCGAACGGGCCACGGGAAGCGGCTTGTCCAGGTGTTCCCAGCTCACGCCGAAGTCCCTGTCCAGCGGTACGGTTCCCACCCGTGTTGCCAGAATGGTACGCACGTTCTGCACCACTTCCGCTTCTTCAGAGGACGGAGCAAAATCGACCTCACTCAAAGCAGTGACCGCAACTCGTCCCATAGCGACGTCCCTCCGCACTCTTTCAAGTTGATTTTTGCTTCCGCCACCTGGCACACCCCGAAGCCGGTATGGTGCCGTCGCTCTTCGCTGATGCTTTCCATGACGAAACGCCCGAAATATTCCCCGCCGATGATGAGAGCCCTGGCCGTGCCGTCTTCCAGCATTCCCTTGAGCTTTTTGAGCCCCATGAGAGGGGCCAGGCCAAGCGTGGAATCGAAACGGATACTCATGGAAACGGCGGCCAGATCCGGGCCTATATACTCCAGGACAGGCTTTGCTCCGATGACATCATGCTGGGCCCATCGAACGGAAAGCTCACGACTGAGACCGTCGAATGTAAGCACGAAGGCAGAAGAACAGACGAAAGGCAAAGTTCCAAAAGTGCCGATAACCCCCATGACCTTCTCCTATCAGTGCGGCCCGCCGGTTTCCCCATCCGGGCAGGTATGGGTATGACTGATCTGCGATATGCCGCCCGCAACAACATCCCCGGAAACTTTCTGAGAACCGGTCTGATCGATGTTGCCCTTGATGGTCATGGTACCGGAGCCGCCGCTTTCCGCCGCCGTGTTGATTGCGCCGTTCAGGTTGATGACCGGAGCCTGCAGGGTAATGGAGGTCGAACTTTTCACTGTCACCGTGCCTGAAACGGTGAGAGAGACGTCGCCCTTCACATCGCCCGTGAGCTTGTGGGAAGAACGGTCATAGAAAAGCTTCGTCCCGTCGGAGAATTCCACCATGCGCACATCGCCGCTGCCGGAAGGCGGCGTCACTTCCCCGGCGTAGAAACTTCCCAGAATGAAACCTTCCTCAATGCCGGTCGGCAGAAAAAGACAGAGCGCGTCTTCCCCCACGTCCACGCAGCAATGATCGTGATTGTTCAGCGTGTTGCGCTGAAGTATGGGCAGATCATAGCTTGTCACGCCGTCATCATCATCGAACGTCACCCTGGCAGTCATGGCGGCCGGGTTCACGCTGGTAACCTCACCTACGCGGATAAGGTCTGCCAGGTCGGGCTGATATCCTTTCATGGCGCGCTCCTAATAGTTGTTGTTCACCCTGCGCAGAGACAGAGACGTGGTGTAGCCGCCGCTTGAAACGCTGTGTGTGGCTTCCTGCACGATGAAATTCCCATCAAAGGAGCCGAAACCGGACACCGCCACCACCACGCCGGCCACAAGTGACGGGTCCCCTATAAGAGATATGGAGCCGGTGACACTGCGCGCATTGAGTTCTCTAAGCTTTGCCTTGGCCAGACGCTCCGCATCCGAAACGGATTTTGCCCGGCGTTTCAGGGAGTATTCCTGCCACTGCTCATTTGCGTCCGGGTCCGTGTAGGTGTAGGTCATGACCGCAGGATTCGAGGACTTCTTGCCGCCGACCTTTTCCAGATCCATGTTGTACCCTGCGGCCGTTCCTTTTTTCTTCTGCTTAGGGTCGCGATAGGCCACGGTCACGGACTTGTACTTTTCCGACTGCGAGCTTTCAAAGCTCCATGACAGGATAGGCGAACGGTTCAAAGACAGAGTTTTGACCGGCGCCTTCTTTTCGTAGGAGGCCTGATCGAACATGACGATCTTTTCATCCGTGAGCTTCAAGGAGATACCCATTTCCCTGCTCAGGCGAGAAAGAAACTGAAGGTCACTCTCCCGCTTCTGATCCTGCCGGTCGTAGACGGGATTATCCTGAGCGTCATAGAGGAGTTCCATTTCCGCCTCTTTAGCTATGACAGTGGCGATATCCTTCAATGCCGTCTTTTCCCAGGCGCGAGTCTTGAGCTTGCGGCGTATGGGCTTGTTCAGCGGAATGGATACCGCGCGCATATTGAGGACGCGGGGATTGCCGGACGTACTCAGGGAGTCCACGAAAAACTTCCCGCAATAGAGACGCGAATCTTCCTTGCCCGAAACATCCCCGGCATAGATATATGACTCGATCTTTTCCCCGCCGTCGGGCGTCCACGTTCCCGCCCATACTCCATGGGGATCTTTCAGAGTCAGGGAAAGCTCATCGGCTTCATCCGTCTCCTTGTCGGTGTAGGAGAACGACAGAAGATCAGCGATGATATTCTGCGTCACGTCCTTTCTTTCGCTGGTGAAGTACAGCGTAAAGGAAGTCTTTCTCGGCTCCATGACTACTTCCTTTTCCATGGCGGCAGGTTGATATCGTAGGCAGTGGAACGCGTATCAATTTCCGGCGTCACAATTTCCACCCCGTAAGAAAAGATCACTGTGTCCCGAAGTTTCACATTGGCCGCGATAAGCGCATCCATGAAATGCTCATCGCCATACACGCGCCTGGCCACCATATCCCAGGTCTCGCCCATCCGGCTCAGTGTCGTTTCCATGTTCATCCCCTTATGCATAGGACAGGCGTTCCCTGTCCCGCATCATCCTGTCGAACTCACGCCGGAAATCCGTCTGAGCTTCCTTCATGCCGCGTTTCACAGATTCATAGGCATCCGCTCCTCCGCTGATGTTGATGACCGGAGAAAACGTAACCTGATAGGACGGGGCACTGCTGTTGCCGAGTTCAGGGAGCATAGCCGTAAGCCGGGACAGCGGCGCGACAGCCTCGCTTTCCCGTCCTTCACCGAACGAAGGCAACAGGGAGGATAGCCGGGACAGCGGAATAACGGCTTCCGGTTCGGTTCCTTCACCTATGGCTGCGAGCGTGGGCCCTGTGACAACACCGCCGGATGCCATGGCGGGAACGGCCAGGGCATTCAAGTCCCCGCTTGCTATAGCTTCCATCTGCTCCTGACTTGCCCAAGCCGGGCCAGTTCCGTTGCCCATGGCGGAATAGGCCTTTACCGCGTCCCCGGCGCCGCCCATGATGTCTCCAAGAAATTTTCCGACCTTTTCAAGCATCTTGATCAGGCCAGAAATTTTGTCGACCGCAAAAGAGATCGCAGCGTCCACCATATTCCTGAACGCCTCACAGTTTTCATAGGCGAGCGCAAATCCGGCGGCTACCGCTCCAACTGCGGTGATCAACAGCCCTATGGGGTTGGCCTTCATGGCGATATTGAGCGCGGTCATGGCGATCTTCATTTTCTGCCATGTCTTATAGACGGAGACTAAAGGCGATATCGCAAAAAGCACACCGAGACGCAGGGCATGGAAGGCTATGACGCCGGTCGTGAGCGCGGCGCCGAGCTTCATGGCTGTGGAAACCAAGGGCTTGTTGGCTTCCATCCATGCCCCGGCCGCCCTGGCCGCCTTGACGGTCGACAGAGAGATCTCCCGGATGGGCTCCAGAAGCGGAGACCCCATGACCGTAGCGACATACTTCCCGGCGTTCCCCATGAGCGTCAGGCTGTTGGAAGTCGTGGCACTTCTGGCCTCGAATTCCTTCAACATGGAATCGGCGTACCTGATAGGGTCGCCTATGCGCTCAAAGTTCTTCCGAAGGGCCTCCGTGTTCTGCATCATGGGTCCGATGGCAACGGCGGCCTCATCGCCGAACATGACGGACAGGTACTGATTCCACTTTTCCTTGGGGATCTTCTTCTGAATGGCTTCCAGCGTTTTCAGAATCGTCTCGGGAGCGTTCTTCTGGAGATCTTTCTGAAGTTGCTTGTAGTCGAGCCCGGCGTTCTGGAAGGCTGCCTTTTGCATGTCGCTCATTGAGCCACCCTTACCCATGGCTTGCATGAAGGCCTTGATACCTGTCGCCGCAACTTCCGCTTCCGCACCGCTGGCGATAACCGTGGAAGCAAAGGCGGCGATATGCGTTTCCGTCAAGCCGGACAGCTTGCCGAGAGGCCCGTACCTCTTGAGCACTTCGCCGATCTGTTTTGCCTGGGCGGCGTTGGAGTTGGAAAGGAAGTTGACGGCATCGGCCAGGGCATAGGTCTTTTCCAGGGACAGCCCCATGCCGGACTGCCACTTGGCCATCATTTCGCCGGATTCTTCAGCGGAAATATCAAAGGCGACGCCCATCTTGGCGGCCTGTTCGGTGAACGCAGCCAAATCCTTTTCCGCAATACCGGACTGCCCGGCGGCCGCCGCAATCATGGCGAGCTGATCGGCGGCCATGGGTATGCGCAGCGACATCTCCTGAAGCTGTCTCTGCAGGTTGATCAGACCGTCGGGCGTCTCGAAGTCCACCACCTTGCGGACTTCTGCCATTGAGTCTTCCATCTTCATGGCTTCACGCACGGGAAGCCCCACGCTGCCGGTAGCCATGGCCGCCGTTGACACGATGGCCCCCATGCTGCTTGAACGCATGGCCCTTATTTTTTCCTGAGCGGCGGAAGCGGCGGCAAGCCTTTTCTGCGTTCTGGCAAGTCGTTCCTGGGAGGCTCTTGCTTTTTCTGCGGCGCGGGCGACTTCCTGCTCACGCTGGGCCACTTCACGAAGCGACGCACCGAGCATACCGGCGGCCAGCTTGTTTTTCTGCAAGGCGGTCTGTTTCTTGTCCAAAGCGGCCGAAGCCTTTTCCACCGCCTTTTCCGCCGCATCAACATTCCGTTTCAAAGCGGCTTCTTCTTTGGTTGCCGTGCGAAGCGCCGCGCCCAGCTCCTTTGACTCGGAGGTGTTCTTTTTCAAGGCTGCGCTTTCCGCTTCCAACGCCTGCTCAAGCCGGGTCACTCTTTCCCCGGCCTGCTGGTAGCGTGCGATCATGTCCCGCGTGGGAGCATCCGCAGCTTCGATTTCTCCGTTGACCAGAGAGAGTTCCGCCCGTGCTCGCTGAAGCGTTGATGTATGCTCAAGCACAGCCTTGCGGGCGCGTTCTTCCTCTGCACGCAGTTTCGCAAGAGCCGCCTCTGTATCCGCAAGAGAAGCGCCCTGGGCCTTGAGCTGCGCACTCACTGCTTTCGACTCGGCTCTGGCACGTTGCAGGGCTTCTTCTTCGTACTTCAGAGCCTTTTCAAAAAGGCTTACGGAGTCCTTCGCTTTCCGCTGCCTGGAGGCAAGCGCCTGTATGGAAGCGTCCGCAGCCTGCACTTCACGGCTGACAAGGTCAAACTCCGTGCGCGCCATCTGAAGGGAAAGCCTATGCGCGTCCACGGCTTTTCTGGACTTTTCCGCCGCAGCCCTGGACTTCTGAAACTTTTCTTCCAGAGCGGTCAGCGAAGCTTGTCCGTCCTGGAGCTTTGCGGAAAGTTTGGTGAATGTCGCCTGCACATGGCCCAGCTCGACGTCAGCCTCCCGTACTTCCTCGGAAAGCTTGCTCATGCCGGACAGAGCAGCGGCCTGCTTGTCCAAAGCTTTCGTGCGTTCGGTGAAGGAACGCATGAGCTTTTCGCCTTCCCAGAACGACTTGGTGAAAGCGGGCGAGAGCTGGCCGGCCAGCTTGAACGCTACTTCATAGACTTTTGCCATTTCTTTTCCCGCCTGACTTTTTCTTCCGCCGCCTCAATCCATCCGCCGAGCTCCGCAAGAGGGACTCGCATCCAATCCAAGGCGCTGCCGCCGCACACCTGCGAGAGAACCACGCTTATCAGCCGGAGCTCCCCCGCAGGGTTTTTAATCCTCAGTCCGAGATCAGAAAAAAATCCGAAACTTTCTGCGTCAGCCACAGGTATTCCCGCCCGGGAAGATGCTCGAAGAATTCCAGAGGAAGGTGAGCAGCAGCGGCGGCACAGCGGATGCAGAAAGACATATCCAGAACGGGAAGCGGGGCCATGTTTCCGGCGGCCCGCCACTGTTTCTGAATTTTTTCGATATCCGAGCCTTGCAGATTATCGAGCGGGATATCAATTTCGGTATAGGTCTTATCCTCGAACGTGTACTCTTTGGCGAAAGTGTGAAGCATGAAAATGTCTCCGATACATGGTTGGCCGGGAACGGAAAGGAGAAGGGAAGCCGCTCCCGGCCTATGGAGGTAAAAAATCAGTTCAGGCCGAGATCAGCACGGACGGAAGAGAGAATGTCTTCATCTCCGAATTTGCTGATGTAGTTGTACTTGTCGATTTCCGCGACTTCTTTCCCACCCACGGAAATCTTGATGTACACCACCTCGAACTCCTGCGAGGAATCGGTAGTTGCGCCGGTTTCAAAGGTGCCCAGCGTGGTCGTTTTGGGTGTGGCGCGCAGGGTAATGCGCACGGCTTCGGTGGAATACACGCCGCCCGCTGCGTCGTAGACCTGCTGAGAGCCTCTGAGTTCTAGGGCGTGTGCCTTGTGCGCGGTAAGCTCCAGAGCCTTCTTTTCGATGGTTCTCCAGTTCAACGTGCAGGTTATGGACTGGTAATGTCCGAGCACGGGAGAGTCCACTTCACCGGCAATACCGGCGCCGGTCACCGTGTCCGTCATGGAGGACAGTTCCGGCAAGTCGACCGTGGCAATACCCAGAAGGTCGTTGGCGTCGTTGTATACGCGGAACGCGATCAACCGCTCTTTGATGTTGTTTTCACCTGCCATGGCTCACTCCTATGCAAAAAGTGCGGAAAGATAGTCCGCATCATACTCAAGAACAAAGTCGATTTCCCTGTTCGGACTCGGCGGCGTGACGTACACATGGAAACGGGCGATGCCGTCCATAAGATCGGTGGTAGAATTTTCATCGCTGTTGAATTCGACACGTCCACCGAGAATATACTGGCGGGCGGCGAGACCGTTCAGCCAGATGTTGATCGAGTCGACGATGGTATCCACCTGCCTGCGGTTCAGCGGGAAGTCCACTCGCTGCCAGTAAGTTTGAACAAGCGTGTTGCCGATCCAGTTGAACATTCGGCGTATGGGAATGAAAGCGTCCTTCGGGTCGGTCACCGCGGGATAGCACGCCGTGCGGTTACCCCAGCACTTCCAGCCGCCGATGAAGTTCAGAGCGGTGACCACGCCTTCCCCGTTCAGATAGGCCGCAGTTTCAGGCGCAAGCCAGACCTCAGTGCCATCTTCCAGCACCGTCGCCGTCATCTGGAAGTTTTTGTTCGAGGGGCTGACATAGGGCACGTCTTCGTTTTCGCTGTCCACCTGCCCCAGCAGACCGGCAAGCTGCGTGCTCATATGGTAGAGCGTTCCGTCCATGCTGAGCATGGGCCAGCAGCAGATCTGATACGGATCAACCACGTTGTTCTGGTTCTTCCACTCGGCAACACCGCTGTACTGCTTCACGGAACCGGTGGGAGCATCAACAATGGATATGGCCTTGAAAAGTTCGTTGATGTTGGAGGCCTTGGCCGCCAAGACGGCGGCAACCTCAGGATCGGAGGAGTAGCCCGGAGCGATCAGCACACCGGGCACAAGACGGAAGCGAGGGAAGCAGTCACCCACAAGCTCGAGACCGGACTTGTTACCGGAGACGTCGACGCCGCCGATAATGTCGTCGGAGTCGACAAGCGTCACGTCCGTCTTTTCCGCGGACATGGTGATCACTTCACCGGTAGCACAGCGGAAAGTGCCGTCATCCGACAGGCTGGTAACAACAAGATAGCCGTTTTCATCATAGGTCAGCTCAAAGTCTTCCCCTCTGACATACGGATCACCCTCGGAGGGCGTGAGCGTGACGGTGGACGCGATGATACCGGTCTCTTCCACCGTGGCACTACCGCTGATGGCATTGAGCGTCACGTTCTGCGTCGTTGCGCTTTTCTTGTGCGTCTTCGGATCGAGTACGTTGACGATGATGACGGGCGTCACACCGAAAAGCGAAAACTGACTCCTCAGGAACTCGCTGATGCTGTACTCGAACTTTTTCAGCCCGCTGGAGGCGTCAAGAACCGGCGGCACATAGCCGAAAGCCGCTACCGCTTCCGCATAGGAATAGCAGAGCACAGGCTTGTTGACGTTGCTTTCATCAGCCATACCGACAGGAGCCGTACCGACGATGAAAGGAATACCGGCCGCCACTTCCACAGTAGGAAGCAGTGCCGTGGCCTGTTCCGAAGCATAAACGCCGTGCCTATAAGCCATTGCTATTCTCCCCTGGCTTCCTTGCGGATCTTCGTCGCGTATACATTGAGCAGTCTGCCACTGGTGGACACGTCCTTTCTCGCCTGGCCGAGCTTTGCCACAGGAACAATCAGAGGCCGCAAGGACGGGCATTTGCCCATCAGAGCCACAACGTGATCAGGCAACTCCCCCTTGAAAACCGTGAACTGGGGAAGCGTTCCGCCGGGCAGAGAAGGCCCGACGTAAATTTTCCTACTTGAAGTACCCATAGACCTCATCCTCATTTTCCGTGCGCACGTCCGGCGTGCGCAGTATCCAGTTCGTAGTCATGACAGCCGTCCATGACGGATAGGGCTGCTCATTCAAAAATTCCCACTTGACAGGAAAGCCCAGCCGAAAACGGCGTGCCAGCGTTCTTGTCGGAAGCATGGTGAGCGCATTGCGTATCCGGCTCAGGACATTGAGGCTGTACTCGTACCCCTCGAATTCTTTCGACCAGCATCCCACGATAATCTGAACGGAAACCGTCGTTTCTTCTTCGGCTATGGAGCCTTCCACCGGCCTTACCACCACAAAGGGCCAGTCCCTGCCGTCCGGTTCTTTTTTGGGCGGAAGAAAGGCGTTGATGACCTTCGGCGCGCCTTCCGTTTTCCCATCCTGAGCGAGATAGGAAAAATCCTTGAGCGCGTCGGAAAGAAACGCTCTCAGTTCCTGCGTGAGATGATTTTCCGTCATGGTCTATTCCTCATTTGAGCTTTCCCGTTTTCATGTACCGGTCCAGCACATGCTCAAGACGTTTCGCGAATGTGGCCCTCGCGTAGTCCCCCACGAATTCCTCGCCTTCCTTGGAGGTCAACGCCTGTATGGGAGAAGGGCCCATGGGATGAATCACCGCCGACTTGTAATGCCCGTTGAGTCCGGGCTGGGTATAATCGCGAACAAGCAGCCTTTCTTTGCCTTTATGCAGGTACCAGAAGGCAGATCCGCCGTCGGTGTAGTCGCCGACCTTTTTCCAAGGGCCGTTTTTCAGCACCTTTACCCGTACACCACCGGCAGGGCGACGCTTGAGGGGATGGACGCCCTTGTAGCTTTTATATCCGCGCGGGCTGGTTCCGAATCTTTCCAGCGGATAACCTACGTTTCCACGGAATTCGACGCTGCCATAAAGCGCGTCTTTCTTCGACAGGTCGATTTTTATGTAGGATTTGAGATCGACCATGCTTTTCACCCGCAGGTTATATCGATGTGAGGCGTATATGATCGCGTTGGAGCGTGTGCGCATCAGCGTGTCGTTCATGGCAAAACGTATGATTTTCGCAGAGTCGACGCGCATATTTTCCATGAATTGCAACAGGTTCTTGTCGATATCACCGACAGTCAAATACACCTTATACGCCCTGCCCATCTCAATACCCCCTGCGTACCAGCTCCAGCCGTGTCATGCTCCCAAGTCCGTCATGCCTTGATACCACCTGACAAAGCTCCCCGTTCAACGTGACGCTGGCCCCCATGGCGATCTCCGGCAGGAGCATGTCAGTGGATACATGCAGCACGATGGGGCGCTCCGGCAGTTCCGGGTACAGCGTGGACGCCTCGAAGTTTTCTTCTTCACCACGCACCGCGATCAGCTTCACGCCGTCCAGTTCCACTTCTTCCCCGAACTCTTCCAGGTTCAGAAAGACGTGTTCAGAATCGAAAGCCAGTGCGTCCTTGAAGTTCATCGCTTCTGCTCCAGAGCTCTCAGGCGTTCATCATGCCTGGAAAAAAGTTCGTCATGTTCCTCGAACTTGCTCCAGACATGCTCCTTGCCTTCCTTGTATTCCTCTTTGGTCATGAACTTGTTGGTGCAGAAAAGTTCCCGACCGGAAAGTTTGTCCAGTTTGCCGTCCACACGCTTGGTCCAGCCGGTGAAAAGCTTCCACCCCACGCCGAGAAGCGCGAACAAAATATAAAGGAGAGTGTTCGTGTCTATCTGCATACGCGTTCCACCTGCTCAAGATAGAGGTAGAGATTTCCGGCGTCGGAACTGTTCATCCAGACGCCTTCTTCACCGCCCCTGCTCATCCTTTCCATTGAGGCCAGAATGGGCAGGGGCTGAAGATTTTTGTTCGGACTCTGGATTGAGCAGCCCGATAAGAGCACCGGCGCCATCATGAGCAGCAGCGTCGCGCTCTTTATCGAGCTGCCTTTTTCTGAGCTGCTGAAAAACAGCAGCCAGAAATTCGCAGGCGAAACGAAGCAGCGTCCAGAACCCACTACTCATTTCCCTTTTCCGCGTCTTCCGCGACTTCCTTGTTGAGCTTGTTGACCACCACGTCGAAGTTGGCGGCCTTGCCCACGTTGCAGCCGATGGTGTTGATGACGCCGTACAGGAAGCGCCACACGACACTGGTGTCCTCGGAAGGCGCGGGAATCACCGTGCAGAGCAGCGCGCAGAGCGACACCGTGAACGCGGCGACCGCAGCCCAGGTGTCGCCGAGGGAGCACAGCCAGTTGTAAAGGTCATTGAAAAGCGCATCCATGTTTCACCTCAATAACGCCCGCTCTTCTGGTAGAAGGCGACGTCCTGCGGTTTGCTTCCGTCCACGTCCACATGAATCCATGTGGGCGCGAGTTCGATCCTGCGAAAACCGACGGAGAACAGAGCGGAGAGCATACGGAAGCGCGTCGCGGAATCCGTGCACACGATATCCGCCGCCATACCACTGGTATGAGAGGAACCTTCCACGCCGCCGACGGCCCTGTTGTGGGCCTCACAGCGGAACCCCGAGGAAATCACGAAAGGCACTCCCGCGAGTTCCCGCGCCTTGTCGAGCCTGTCCAGCATGGCGGGGGACATTTCCCCCGCACCGCAGCCGCACTTGCAGCGGAACTCTTCCGGCTTGAAGTACTTGAGCATCACGCGGTCTCACCGCCGTCTTCCGGTTCAGCCTCAGCACCGGTAAGCGTGACCAAAGCCTCCGGGAACATGCAGAGCGTGAGCGGGTTGGCCTGCACTTCGAGGTCAAAGCCCTTACCGAACTTGCGCTCTTCAATCTTGGAGTAGAACGGCAGACCGAGCGTGTTGACGGTTTCGTTGTAGTTGGCGGGAGCATTGAACGTCTGGAAGATGCCCGGCCCATACGGGAAAACATGGGCCTTGGTGTCTTCCACCAGCAGCTTACCGCCGACTTTCTTCCCATAGCGATACCAGGTGATACCGCCATAGGTGAATGCACGATCACGGAAGTCGTTGTCACCGAACCGGGAAAGGTTGGCCGCCCACAGGTTGTAGGCGTCACGCACAAAGGGATTGCTGATCAGGTAGTCCCAGAAGGTTTTGCCGCAGATTGCCGCAATGCCATTATACGCCCAGCCGCCCATGGCATCGTCGATGGTACCGCACACGTCCTGGAACGTCGTAAGCACCGAGTTCTGCGCTCCAGTGGAGTCCAGAGGCCAGGTGATATCTTCGTCGATACCGGCAGACAGTCCGAAGACCTTGTAGATATCATAGAGTACCGTCGTGCCGTCCGCGTCGAGCACTTTGCCCTTGACCGCTCCCACGCGATGAAATTCTTTCGTCACTTCGATATTCCGACGCATGGTGATCTGTTTGTCCAGAATCCTGTCGGCTCCGGTTTCAGGCTGGTCGGAGCCGAACGCACGACGGTCCTGCAGGTCATCAGGGAGAAGCGTATCATGCTGGGGCAGATGCGCGGCAGGCAGATGGACGGTGCTGCGGGAATCCTGTGCGGGGACATCGCCATCATCGGCACCGCGGGGAGTGTCGTGGACGAGATGGAGCTGCCCCTTTTTCACGTCGATGGCGGCGTGCGTGGTGCTGATGCCCTTTTCCTCGAAGAACTGACCGAGCAAACCAGGCATGGCCGGAATTTTATTCACGGCGGCGGTGAGTTCCGCGCTGGTGAACATGTCCATATTGATATACGGCATGATTTTTTCTCCCTATATAAGCTTGATGCCCTGCTTCACGAGGGCTGCTTTCGCGGTGTCGGCTGCTGCTGCAATGGTCAGTTTTTCAGCCACGGCTATGGCACAGCGGGTCACAATCCCCACCTGCTGAGCTTCGGAAGACGCGGGAACGTCGGACACGAGAATGCCGAGCGCGCCGGTTCCGGCGGTCACTTTGCCCCATGCACCACCCGACGCCTGTTCAAGCACGGTACCCTTGGACAGGGCTTCCGACGTGGTGATGCTGATAGTGTCGCGGGTATAGAAACTGTCCACTTCCCAGGGAACGATCTCGGACAGATCGCCGGGCATGGTTTCGAGTACGGCGTTGTATCTGGCCATTACTTTCCGAACCTCCTTTCCGTCGCCTGAGCGAGCGGACTTTTTTCCTTTTCACGCGCGCCGCCGTCCAGCTTCACCGGATCAGGAGACGCCGCCTGCATGGCCTTCAGCATATCGCTCTTGAACGAGTCCTTTCCCGCGGCTCTGTCGCCTTCAACGGGCATGACGGAAGCCATGGCCGCCGTCTGTTCCGGCGTGAGTTTCGCGTCCGCACAGGCCTTGAAAAATGCCTCAGCGTGCGCGAATTCATCCGCGCCCATGAAAGGCTTCACGCACGAAAGAAAATTTTCCGGGTTGAAGGTATGCTCCGCGAGCGCGAGCGCTTTTCCTTCCTCAAGAATGGAGGCCAGCAGTTCGGGGTGCTGAGCCTCAAGCGTAGCTCTATCCATGATGACCTCCCTGGAGAGCCTGTTCACGGCCCCGTCCAGACCGCTCACAACGGCGGTGGCAAGGCCCACAGTTACGGCGTCCGCGCCGAGAAAAATCTGCGCGTCGCCCCATGTTTCACTTTTACCTTCGTCCAGTCCCATAGCCTTCGCTACTTCACGCCGGAAAACCGTGTGGATGCTCCCGGCATGGGTCTGGAAATACGCCCTGTCTTCTTCGGAAAGCTCCATGGCCGGATGACCGGCGGACTTGAACTTGCCGGAGGATATGACGTTGACCCTGATACCGATGTTTTCCAGCATCTTCGAGCAGTCCACGAGCGTCATAATGACGCCGATGGAGCCTACACTGGCCGTCTCCGTGCAGAACACCCGGCCGGTTGCCGAGCCTATCCAGTATGCCGCCGACGCCATGAGCGAGCTCGTGAAGGCGGCCATGGGCTTTCTTGCCGCCGCTTCGGAAATGAAAGCCGCGAGTTCCTGACATCCGCTCACCATGCCGCCGGGAGAGTCGACATCAAGCAGAATGGCGCTGATCTTCGGGTCATCCAGCGCGGTCTGAATCCGACTGCGTATGGTGCCGTACTTCAGGCCATACTTCCCGGCGTTCACGAGCACGTCGTCAACAGGGATGACGGCCACGCCGCCCGCGGTAACAACCGGGGCCCCGTCGGAGGTCAGGGCCCCGGCCTGGGCAGGCTTGCACGCATCGGCCTGCCCATCCGCGGAGGAGACACCCCAGCTCCCGTCAGGCCCCATGCTGACGGAAGTATCCTCCCTGCCCTGTCTCATGCTGAGATCGCGCAGGATAATTTCAGCGCTGTCCTCAGGAAGCGCCCAGAAACGGTTACTCAGAAGCTTGTTCATCATCTTCTTCCTCAATCAGAAACGTGTCTCCAGTGGCCAGGGCCCTCATTTTTTCATGTTCTTCCAGCATGACCGGGTACTCGTCATCGAAGTCGCTGCCGCTTTCCGCCATGGATTGGTGACGGGTCTTCAAGTGGTTGTCGATGGCAAGGATTTCCGCCTGAACTTCCTTTGTGGGATCCATGTAGCCGCGCGCCGGGCCGTTCCAAGCACAGGCACACCAGAGGTCTTTCGCCTCGTAAAAGTCCGGCGCTCCGGCGGGAAGCGTAAAGTAGTCTCGCAGCCAGGCTTCCTCCATGACCGCTTCCCACACAGGCTTGCAGTAGCTCACAGAGAAAAATTCCCGATACCAGCGGTACAGCCGCCAGGCTTCATTCATGGCGGCACGGGCGACGCTGTAGTTCGCGCCCTCGAAGTCCTTCATCATGGCGATGTATGAGCCGCCCACGCTGGCGCTCATGGCTTTCTGAACCAGCTTCACGAAGCTCTGGAAATTTACGGACGGGCGCTCGTTGGTCAGCACCTGCGGCTTTTCACCAGCATTGCCGTACATGATCTGGGGACCGCGAAGATCGGTGTAGTAGTTCCCGTCGTCGTCCTGTTCCACCCCCTGTGGGAGCTGTCCCATGATGTTCATGCTGTTGTCTTTTTCGATGAACACCGGAAATTCTGCGGCCATGTTCTGAGCAAGCAATTCAAAACTGATGGCGTCGTTCAACGTGCGGAACAGGCCAATGGAATTGGAGAAGATACTCTTTCCCCGTATCTGTTCACTGTCCTTATGGATGAAAAGATGAAAAATGCCCGGCCTGCCCGCACGCATGGCCGGAATCGTCGAGTAGGAAGCCGTGCCGTCTCCGTCCTGGAGATGGGCCTTGCCCATGCTCTCCGGCGACGCGATGTAGTACGCAACCGGCCTTCCCCAGGCGTTCATCCGTATGCCGTCCTTCACGGCATCGTCCGCTTCCATGGAGGCAGGAGTACGCAGTCGCGTAGGCGTCACGTCCTGAATGGACAGGGAAAACGAAAGCCCGCGACGGCTTCTTTCCGATTCCGGCAGCATAACCGGGATATGCAGCATCTCGCCGTAGATCAGCATGGTACGCAGTCCCAGAAACTGGAGCTGCTCAAAAGTCTGCTGGCCGCGAACATCCGCCCGCGTGCTCCATTTCCACCACAGCCATTCCATGCGGCGGCCGATCTCAAGCGCCTGTTCCCTGCTGATGCCGAGTTCCTCAAAAGGAATCTGCGCGCGGGGTTTCAGTCCCACGCCCACGGCGTTCTGGGTAATGGAGGAAAGAATGCTTTCCGCCGCCCAGTCGTTTTCCGCGAGATCCGCCGCACGGCGCTGAGAGATGACACGTTCCGCCATGTCATCATGCTCACCGTACACCTGAGGACCGCGCCAACCACTCATGGGTCCGCGACGTGCACCAGCATCCGCACTGGCGTGCGACATTCTGCGGGACGTGGTGACGGGCTTTCCGTACTGATCGAGTATCGCCATCACTTTCTCCCTATCTGCGGATGATCGGCCGGACCAGAATCCGGGAAGAGCGTCTTTCAGCGGCGGCGAGCAGATCGGCCAGCCAGGAAAGATGATCCCGGATGGCCGGAAGGTCCTGCCGCGTAAGGGTGCGTCCGTCGATGGTATAGGACTTTCCCGTCGCGCAGGCGGTGAGAGCCTTCTTCCAAAGGCTTATCTCGGCATGAAGTTCTTCTTTCGTATAAACGCTGCTCATGCCATGCAGTATGGCGCATTGGTAATTTATATTGCAAGCAAAAAATATTTTTGTTGTCCAAAAAATATAAATAAATTAGCGAAAAATATATGTAATTTTTATTATTTAACTGTTTTAACATGTTAAATTTAAAGTGTTATATAAAATATTTGTATTTTATTTTTTCTATTTGAATATGTACAAATGAACATATATCATTTACTAATAAAAAACGCCCTGTAAATACAGGGCGTTGTAATGATGTGTTATCGGTTATTCTGCAAACATTTTCAGCGCTTCACGCTGTTTGTAAGCATACTCCTCGGAGTCTTCCAGAAGTTGCGCCAGACCGGACAGGTTGGCCTTGGTTTCTTCTGGGAGGAAGTCGATAAACTGGCGCATGAACTGAAGCCGGACGGATTGCTTTTCGAGCATAACGTCCATGCAGGCAACCAGGCCTTTCAGGCGAAGCTCGGCGTTCATGCCATAGCCTCCCCCAGGGCCGCAAGCCGCTGGCGAAGCTCGGTGTTTTCGTTACGCAGACGGCGTTCCTCCCTGCGCGAAGTCCACAGGCGGCGGAGCCACCAGTAGCGCTGACTCTGAAGACGTTGTTCCAGGTAGGAGTTTCGCGCGACCAGTTCGGCGATGACGCTTTGGGTGTTCATGGGGTACCTCTTCGGTTTTTTGATTGACCTTCCGCAGAGCGCAAAAAAGGCCGGGAGCTCAAAAACGCCGAAGAACGTCCGGGCCTATTCCCTTACAGGTATTGTATTAGCCCACTCCCGGCCATGGATAGCCGAAAATATGCCGCCGCTTGTCAGGCGCGAGGCATGAAAAAGGCCACGCTTTCGGGGTAGTGACCGTACCGTCTTCGGAAGGAGATTTTGAGGCTCCGTAAAAAAAGAGTACCGTATTGATACCGGAAGTCAAGGAAAAAGGCCGCCGGTGGGCGGCCTTTGGAAGACTACAGCTGAGCCTTGTTGCAATATTCCCTAGTGGCGACGGCGATAAGGCCGGAACGGGTAAGGCCAAGTTCTTCTGCCGTCTGATCAATAAGAGAAACGATCTGAGGTTTCAGAGAAATGGAAAGACGCACTGGGGCATCTTCCTTCTTTTTCACCTCTGCCATGACGAACTGGCGCAGCGTACCTTCCGGCAGCGTATAACCTTCTTCCTTGGCAAAGGCTTCATCTTTTGCACGGGCTTCTTCAAGACTGGAAGGTTTGGGGAGCTTTTCACCGTCTTCCAGCATACCGGAAAGGTGCAGTGCCAAGGCTTCCTGAGCCATACGCATGGCGTCTTCCAAACCGGTGCCCTGCGACACACAGCCCGGAAGATCCACGAAGGTCACATCATATCGTCCTTCGGTATTCGGAGCAAACGTAGCAGGATAATACACTTTTTTTCCTTTTTTCAGGAGGAGGAAGATCCTCCTCCTGGTTTAGCGGAGTTTCAGTCCGCTTTGTCTGCGAATGCTTGCCAGTGTCCCCGGGGGAATATCCTTTTTGGGATGGGGAACTGTGACACGTCCCGGAATTGTAGGATGCTTGAACTGGTGGTGATCGCCTTTCGTTTCCACCAGATACCAGCCGGCGGCAAGCAGTTGTCGGATAATTTCCCGGCTATCCATTATAACCTCCCTTTGACAGGTAAAAAGTATATATTTTTTATGCAAAAGTCAATAAGAATTATATAAAAAATATATAAAACTATCCATATCGCCCCACACCTAGTCGTGCTCCAGTCGTTACTGTCCTGGGGATCGTTTTACGCGGAGGTTTGGCTCCCTGCTCAGGCAGGGGAATATTTTTCACCCCCTTGATGTCGGCAAGAGCAAGGCACATAACCTCACAGTCCCAGTAGTGGTTCGGGCGCTCCATCGGATTAACCCAGGCCATGGTTTTGTCATCCCAAATTTCAGCGCACATTTCCTTCCCGTATCCGTCCAGGCTTCCGTCTTCGTTGCTGTGCAGGTGGAACGCTCCGGGATCACCGGGCTGAATCATAAGCTTCTGGGCAAGACCTGACTTGAAATAGGTCGTATCGCACTGGAACAGGGTAAGCCCGCCGGGGATCTTCACCTTGTTGCCCATGAGGCCGGGGAAATACTCGACAGGGGACATCGTATAGGGGGAACTCATGCTTCTCTTGCCTTGCCATGGCAGGACAAACTGACGATGATGCGCTGCCCAAGCGTAGACCTCTCTCGTGCGGTTACCCATGGCGTCTATCATCGCGCCTACCACGCGGTACTCATGTCCGGCGGCATCATGGTACACGCTGCCGAAAAGAAGCTGTTCCAAGTCAGAGAAGGACGCTACCGCACCGCACTGAACCAGCCAGCTTTCCAGAGACTCGCCAAATCCCCACGCACGGATGACATAGCGGAAGTATCCCTTCTGGGTATCGATACCGGCCAGCAGACAGGACACGCGGGGAATGTCCGGCGTTTCCGGCAGCGGGCCGGGAACCGTGCCGCGCGGCCGATCGTCACAAAGACGGAAGATTTCTGCTTCATCCCGTTCTTCGTATTGCTCCGCCCACGGTTCGGCCAGGTACTGGTTGTTGAAGTTGCGCAGGGCGGCCATTTCGTCGGTTTCTTTGTATTTGAGATAGGCGCGGGCGATTTCGGATAGACTCACGAAGTAGCTCAGGAACGCCGGGACATGGAAAGCCACTTTCACCGGACGATGCGCCGCAATGTAGTCGTACATCCCCATGCCGCTTTCCTCCTCGCGCCACTCGCCGCGACGGACGGCCCTGTCCCTGTCTGTGTCCGTCCAGCAGGCGCCGCAATGGGGACAGACATACCAGGCGAGTTTCCGACTAAGCACGTCTTCCGCCTTCGGCTCTTCTTTGGTGTCCCTGTTCGGCCAAGTCAGGTTGTCAAACGTCATGAGCTGCATTTCTTCGCAGTGCGGGCAGCGTACCCAGTACCGGAAACGGGCGTTCGCTTCTTCCGAGAAGGCTTTCCATATGGGACCGTTTTCCGTGGTGGGCGTGGAAATTTTCATGATCTTGCGGCGGGAGCGCCACGTCGTAGTACGCTTTTCGGCAAGGTCCTCAGAACGCGCCTCATTCTTCGGATTGGCGTACTTGTCCAGCTCGTCCAGGATGAGCACACGCACGGGCTTGTTGCCCAAGCGGGAAACCGAGCCGGACCATGCAAGGCTGATGGTCATGTGCTGGAGCTTGATTCTCAGGCTGGAGGCATCGTCACCAAGTCCGGTCATATAGGAACGCAGTCGCGGACTTGATGTGATCATGGGAATGATCCTGTCCTGTGCATTCTCTCGTGCGGTGAGTTCATCAGGAAAGACGTACATCACCGGGCCTGGGAGACGGTCGATGCAGTAGCCCACCAAATTGTGCCCGGATTCCGAGCCGCCGGTCTGAGGGCTTTTGCAGATGATGACCGTCTCCACGCCCGGCAGATTGGCCGCGTCCATGATGCCCGCTAGGTACGGGGTGAAAACGTTCTGCCAGCGCCCGCGGATGGAGGAATTTTCTACAACGCGGAATTTTTCCGCCCAGGCCGAGACCGCCATGGACCTTGAGAAGCGCAACGCCCTGCGTTCACCGGCGGAGAACGATACAGAGATGGAAAACTTCCGGCGCTTCTGGCCGGATTCATCAACTCCGACCTGTTGCAGCGCAACTTGAAGGTTCACAGGCAGCCATGAAGGTATACCGCGAACCTTCAGCTTCTTTGTCACGCGGGGGCTGGCAGACGTGCTCATACTTTCTCCATACCGCTCATGAGCTTTTCAAGACGGCGCAGCTTTTGCTCTTTGATCCGAGACAAAGAGCGGCCGAGGGTGTCCGTCTGGTCGGAAAAAAGCAGTTCGAGCTGCTCAATCATAATAGAGGCGTCGGCCAGTTCTTCAAACAGCGAATCCTTGATTTCACCGGCGGTATGTCCTTCCGGTCTAGTCAAAAAACGGGTGATGGCTGCGGAAGCCTCGCAGAACTCCTCCAGAGCCTTACCAAGTCTGCTTTTTACACCGAACATGGCTATGGTCTTCAGGTACAACTGTTCGCGCGTATCATTGTTGTATTTCATAGTTTCTCCTGTCGCCCAGAGGCTGTTTTTTCATAATATCCTGAAGCAGGTTGCGCTGTTCATCCGTAGATTCGCGCCGGCCGATTTCAATCTCGGAAAGCATTCCAGGTGACAGACCGACCAGCCTTGAAAGTTCACTGAACGTCATGTTGTTGTGCAACCGCCATTCCCGGAGTCGGTTTCCAAACGGCGTGGGCGTGGGGGCGTCCGTCGTGCCGAGAAGATGCTTTGTTTCATCGTTGTACGGTATCAGAAAGTTTGAAAGGAATTCGTTCTCGTTTATCGGCATATGCCCCAGAATATAATGGCGTCCTTCGTCACAATGACTGTAAAAGTCCGCCTGCCACACTTCATCAGCACTTTCCCGTACCAGTACCTTCTGAAAAGGTTCATCTGAAAAGGTTCAAACGTTGTCATGATAAAATCTCCACCTTGTTTCTTACATTCCAGAGCTTGCACACCGTCAGCTTGCTTGTGACTTCTTCCGTGGTGTTGGGATCCTTGCATTTCGCGCATTCCTCGCAGCGGACATACCACTTGCCGGAACGCGAGTGATGAAGCTTCGCCAGGCCGCCGCAACGGCGGCAGCGGTTCAAAGGTACAGAAGGCGTTTTATCTATGGGCATGATTTTCTCCTTATATTGCAAGCAGCGCGGCGGTATCGGCAGCGCGTCCGGTTTCTTCAAAGATTGCCCGTTCGGTTGCCGTTCTCGGCATGGGCATGGCTAGGAAGCGGAAAAAAAATTCTTCCTCTGTCCCCAACTTGCTTGCGGGGAGTCCGTCCAGTAGGGAGTTCCGGCAGAAGTCGAACAGATCGGCCGACAGCATCCAATCGGAACCGTCCCCCAGAAGGAGGCACAACTTGTCCACTTCGATGTAGACCATGCGCCTGTGAGCGGTATCGCCTAGCTCCAACCGTGCCCAGAACAAAGCCAAATTCAACGTCGCCAGGGTAATAACAATCTCACGCCACTGCTTCAGCTTCTGCTCGATAGTCCAGCGGTTTATCCTCGAAATTTTGGAATTGATGAGACCGCGCTCTCGGCTGGTCAGATGATATCCTTTCCGGCGATCGATGCCGGACTGGAGCAGTGCGGTATCGAGCCACCGCTTGCACTCGGCAAGCTGCTGCTCCACGCGCGTTGCCAGACGTTCGGGGAGTTCGACGCGAGGATAGGTCACGCCGCACACATGCCCGCCGCCCTTGAGGCAGATAAGTATGGCCCTGAGCGTGTCATCCATGAGCACAAGGACATGGCGGATGACACACGACCGGAGAAAGTCCTTTCTAGCTGACTTCTTCACGCTCTGCCTCCTCAAGATACCCCTGAACTTCCAGACGCTTTCCCTCTGAAGAACAACCCATGGTTCCGATATTGCAGAGCGTTCGATTGGATATACCCCAAAGAGCTTCAAGCCCGATGTAGGAAAGTCCGTTCTTCTTCTTGAAAGCGAGAAGCTTCTGAGCAAGTTTTTTCTTGGACCACGGCTTAATCTGAGGCTTTTCCGCAACTTCCGGCTTTTCCGGTACGACGGGCGGCTCCTTTACCTCCAGCGGAACAGACTCCTGCGAAAGAGTCTTGTCCAGCTTCCTCCAGAAGGCCACGGCGGACGCCTCATCCTCAAACGTGAACTGGATGTAGCAGTCATCTCTCGCCGTGCAACGGCATTCCAGGCTTACGGTTCGCAGACCGCCGACGGCGTTCTCCACGATATCAGGAGCACGACCGCAAAAAGGACAGGGAGGAAGTCCGTCACCATGCCGGGAAGAACGTTTGCCGAAAATTTTAGTAAGTTTCTCTTTGGGAGGTTCCTTCGCTTTTTTTTCAGTGGACGCCATACTCGCCTCCGCAGAGCAGCGGTCTCGCGCCACCGTCGGGCGTCACCTCCCAAAACTGGGTAATGCCTCCTTCCCGGCTCCGCTCGAACACCGCGAAGACATACCCGTTGACGCAGGTGAGAGAAATACCGCTCAGAGCGTTGTGGACTTCATATCGGGGAGCTTTCCCATCATCCGGCGTACAGGCGAAGAGAAGGGAACAGAAGAACAGGATACAGATGATTTTCTTCATGCCTCTTTCCTCCCGACCGACAACCGCACGTTGAGTTCCGTCGCGAGCGCCATTTTCAGCACGACACAGCCCACCCATACGGCGACTTTTTTATTGGTTGCGCGTCGCCAGTTTCTGTAGTTATGCCGGAAGTTGGACATGGCGTGACGCAGCTTCCATCTACGGTTGCGATGTTTATCGGTCATTGCAGTTCTCCTTCAACTTTCGGATCTTCTTTATCTTCCTCTTTCGGCTTCATGCGCAGGTACGTTATGGTGTTGTCGTTCAAGTCCAGCAGGACGGGCCGGTCATAGCCGGGGATGAAGCGCAGAATCTTTCCGTCACCGTAGACGAAGTTGACGGCCTCCTGTCTGTCGTGGATGACCTGGCCTGCCCCCTTTCTGTGGCCGCGCTCATAACCGACTTCATATGTCAGCTTCAGACAGCCAAGGTAGATAATCATCAGTGCCAAAAAGCCGAACCCTTTCGTCTGTATGAACTCCTCGAAACTCATGACTCTTCCTCCATGTCGGAAAATTCCACATCTATGGTCATGGGCCGGGCGTATTCGCCCAGCGATTCATCAATGATCCTGCTCATGCGTTCCAGAAAAGCCGTGGAACACTTCGCGTCCCCACGGACTGCCTCGATGATGTCCAAAACGTAAGTCTCCAAGGCGTTTTTCAGTCCGTCCCGCAAGGCTATGGCACGGACGGCCATTTCCAGTTCGACAGCGCCCCGGGGGATGAATTTCCCCTGCTTCACGGCAAGATCGAATTCTTCCTTGGCGGCGGCCGCTTCCGCCCGGCGTATGTCCGCTTCTTCCTTGCGTCGCTGTCTGTCAGCTACCTTTTCCGTGAGACCGTCCGGGGTTCCCAGCGTGGCAAGACTGAGCATGTATCTGTCCACGTCCTTCTGCCGAAAAGAGCCGTCGGGCTGTCTTTTCAGGCGGGCTTCCTGGATGTCCTTGTAAAGCTTTGCCCGTCCCAGCTTTCGCCCGCACTCGCCGACATAGGCAAGCACCTCCGGGACAGACTTCAATTTCTGCTGTTCCTGCATCGCCGCTCCCAAGAGCTTGGAAGACTTCTCGAAAGCGGTAATGAGCGCGGGATTTGTGGGGTCTTCAAGCAGTGCGCGTTTCGCATCCTCCTTCGCCTGCAGAAGGATTCTCACGTCGGTGCTGGAACTCTTTTCAACAAGCTCCGCAATACTGTTTTGTTCCGCCATCATTCACTCCGAAAAGTTTTCCACGGCTGCCCCCCCACCACGCTCGTGGGGGGGGGCAGGTAACAGGTTAAAAATTACACCAGGCTGAACTGCTCAGGTTCGGCATTGCTCCACTCAGGCACATCTATCCCCAAACGCTTTCTGATGAACGTAGCGAGTACTCGCCGGTGACACTGGGTCTGATCTTTCTCGAAGCAGCAGAGAATCGGATTACGAGTCCTGCGCTCGATATCCAGAAGATAGTGCTTCAGGCTCTCCGCATCGGGGAAACGCTCTTCGAGGTCTCTCCAGTACGCCCCCTGCCAGTCCACAGCCTTCGGATTGGAAGGGGCGAACAGCGGAGCCCTGGGTCCATTCCAATTCCTGTGCCACTTGGCAATGCACACCTTGCGCTCCTTTGGAGCCTTGCTTGAGAAAAACGACGTCTGAATCATGGGGAATCTCCTGTCTAAAAAGGTGAATCTGGGGCGATAGTTTCGGTAATGCTTTCTGCGGCAACCATTTCCCGGAGCCGAGAATCAAAAAGCTGGTCGCACATCTTTTCTTCAAGTCCCTTCTTGGGGACATATGCCAGAAGGTACTCGATCAGATCGGAAGTACTTTCAAAGCCATAATCGTTGGCAGCCTCGTCGATAGTCCGCAGTTCCGGGTGCTGATAGGTCAGAAGGTTCGGCATGACCGCATTGATCTCCTTCACCGTATCTTCTCCATGGTCGAATATGGCAGGAGTGATCCGAATACGGTCCGTCCAGATACGGTCATAAAGAGAATATTTTTCGGTAATTACCGCCTTTACTTCTTCCCGGCAGGTCTTGTACAGGTCGCGTACTGCGCTGATGGTAAGCATGGCGACCTCCTTATCCGAGAATTCCCGGAAGCATGAACTGACTCTTTCTGGTAGGGCTTTCAGGAAGCGAAACTCCCGGCATCCAGTACCGGTTTCCGGTGGTCGTGCTGTAAACAGCGCGAGTTCTGGTGTCTGCCCAGGACAGCTTCAGAGCACAGCGGAAATACAGCTTTGTCGTTCCTCCGAACTTCCTCACTCCCTGCCGGGAAAGCTGCCAGGCGTTTCTCATGACTCCCGCCAACTGAATGCGTTGCGACTTTTTCATGGTATCCTCCGATTTTTGTAAGATGTTGTTTTTGCTTACTTAAAAGATACCATGAAACCCGCTGAAAGCAATGAAAAAACTCAAAAAAATAAGCTACTTACGATATTTTTTCAACCATATTTCATACGCTTCACGCATGGTCCACTGACCAAGAGGAGCGTAGTAGTTCAGGCGGTATTTTTCTGCCCCCTGGCCTTCCAGGCGTTTGTGCAGTTTATAGATACCGCGGTACTTCATGGAGACCGGATTCCTTGAAAAGGCCGTGGTAGTAACCCATCGGCAATCTTCCTTGAATGCCGCGTCCAGAAGTTTCTTCACCTCTTTGGATTGGGCAAAAAGAAGAACGAGCTTGGCCAGACGTTTTTCTGTGCTGGGCACGGCAAGATCGCTTTGCTGATAAACTTGGAAACCGTCTTCGCCGATGGCCCAGTGAGCCTTGGAAAATTTAAAGTCTAGCTTGCCGATGATCCGACCGTCCAGGCACAGACCTAGCGAGAGCACAATCCCGGCCAGCGCATAGTCCACACGGACGCTCATGAAGAGCTCGTTCATGCGGACGGTCTGTCTATTGGTCAGTACGGTAAGGCCGGGTTCTTCCTGCCCGGTGAGTCGTATATCGCCCGGAAAGATGGGTCCCGGGCTGGAGGACTGGAGATAGCTTCGTGTGATGACGCATTTTTTCGAGTGGCCGGCATAGGCGTAGGTAATGGAGTTGCGCCCCTTGTGCACCACAGCCACAGGATCGCCCAGAATTTTCTCCACATCCGGCAAAGGGCGTTCCATGACGATCATCCACTCACGAAATGCCGTTATTTTTTGATAGATATCGACTTCCTTGAAGGAGATTTCCTGATAACTCGGGGCACCCCATTCCACCGATGCAGCGAGCATCTTTTCCTGTTTGATGTAGTCCTGGGAGCCGAACGTAGGCGGGGCGATGAATACCGCATGGTCATGATCATGAGCATCGAGAAATTCCACGGCATCCATGGGGACGTAATCGAATCCGTCTCCCTGCGTCATATGCTCATAATAGGAACCGAGCTTGAGCAGCGTTTTTTCCATCAGCGAAGGCCAGCATTCATGATATCCGGCCAGAACTCGCCGATGCCATATGTTTTTAGCCTGCCATACCTGCCGAAGATCAAGCATGATGGAAACCGAGGCTGCAAATCGGACAGGTGTGGAAAGGTCAAGGAACCCCTTGAGCTGCTCAGGGATATCATCACGGATACGAGCTTCCAGAGTTTTGTCCGCTAGGTAGGCGCCAAGCGCAGACGTGTAGAGCGTGATGTCGCATCCGGTTATGCGACCTCGATATCCGCCGCTTCGAAGAGCCGCTCCCACGGTAAAGTTGCCCGCGCACGGCAGAAGCACAGGTATGGAAATCTCCGCGGCATATCCGGCCAGTACGCGTCTGAGTGGCGTGGCAATGGATCCGAGAAAACTCATACCGTCTCCCGTGTCAGCCAATCGTTACAGACTTCCAGAAGACGAACCATCGCCAGCGAGGTATCACGGATATTTTCCGCATTTTTCGTATCGGATAAGAGCTGAAGAAAAGGTTCGTATTCCGAAGACGGGCATATATACACAGTCCCGCTCTTTTTCGCCTGCTGCTCCAAAAGCTCGAGAATCTCCGAAAGGTGCTCCTTTTCCCCGTCGGTAAACATGAAGGTCACCATATGGGTCGGGACCTGCGGCGTGGAAAAATTGACGAGCTCCACTTCTCCCAACGCCTGTACCGCCTCCGAATCAAGGCCACTGTAAAGCTGATCCCGCGTGTTCTCTATCTGCGCCCAGAGATTGGCCAGAATGCTTTGATCGTCTTCACCGACAAGCGCGTTGTGGGAAAGCTGAATGGCTATACGCCTGGATTTTTCCAGTTCCTCCGTGATGACCAGCACCATGATGAGCGGAATCCCCGCCTCGATGCTTGCCTGTACGCGGTGGTTGCCGGACAGGACTTCCAGTTTCCCGTCGGGGTAACGGTAACAGAGCGGCACACTGGACAGACGCTTGTCCGCCGCGATGTTGTCACGAAGCTGCCGGAAGGTTTCCCGCTTGAAAAACCGAGCGTTGTCCTTCAGCAGAGTCAGGCTTTCCGGCTTCACCACCATGAGACGCATGGCGTCCCCGAACAGATCGGCACTGACGGCGGCCAGTTCCTCATTCCTCTTTTCCAAGGTTTCATCGGTCATCATTTGCAATCCTCGAAAAGCTGTAAAAAGTTTCTGCTGGAAATATCCGTTGCCGAATGGGTATCCAGCCAGTCCGCTACATCGCGGGACGATGTAGCCAAGCGCAGGAAGCGATCATACTGGGCGGGAAAACGCTTCGCCCATGCCGTGGACGTGTTCCACTCAAAACCACCGGCAGGAAGCTTCACATAATGGATGGGCGCGCCGCGCCATAACACCGCGAGCGCAAGCACATCCCGAGAAATCACTTCCATATCCAGATACGAAGGAAGTGCGGCGCGCAGTCCTTTCAAATTCTCTTCCGTCAGCAGATCCGCGAAGTTGTCCTGCACATCTGCCGTCGCTTCCCCTGCCTCACACTCCTCAGAAGTATTTTTTACCCCCTCCCCCTCAAAAGACAGCCTGCCGGATGAAGTGCCCATGGGTCCGCTGGCGCACTCATACGATGGCCCGCAGGCCTCAGGAGCCAGGGAAACGGTGCCGGGAACGACCGCTTCCAGCCACAACCGCACGTCCATGCCCGCCTTCCATGCGTCTCCCGGATCTTTGAAGCCGGGGATGGGAGTGTGCACCGCCTGCCTGTAGGTCTTTTTCCACCAGTCGACGCCCTTGGTGCCCGCTTCGTCGGTATCGAGGCAGACCAGAATCAGATCGGAAGCGGAAAGCAGCTTGTGGCCTTCCATGTCGGGCTTGTTGGAATTGGAACGCATGGCCATGACGCCGAGCGTTTCCCCGGCAAGAGAGTGGAGAAGCATGGCGTCGAATTCGCCTTCGACGATGACGGTCACGAATACATGGCCGGGATGTTTCGCCGGAAGGAAGTATGGGATGCTGCTGCCGCCGGTGAGCTCCCAGTACTTGCAGGTCTTCCGTGTCTGGAGGTCCATATCCGGCCTGCGGATACGGAACATCACGATATCGCCCCTGCGGCTTCTGCTGGGAATGGAAATGCCTCTGGGGATGAAGAACTTCTTCACTTCCCGCCCGTCCTTTGCCTTGCCGGGCTCCAGTCCGAAGGAGGAGCGCCACCGAAAAAGCCCGGGCTTCCCGTTCTCTCCATTCACGCATCCGAGCTCGTAGCGCTTCGCCATGGTGGGCGTGATGCCCCTTCCAGAAAGCCAGCGCAGCGCATTGGCGGACTGTCCGAGCGCTTCCACAGCTTTGCCGTTCAGGTGTTCCACTTGGGCAAGCCAGCTCACTCCCGGCTCCTTCACTTCCCGCCCGCTGAAACTCGGCGTCTGAGGCTTCTCTACGGGCGCAGGGCGAACAGAAATTTTTCTGGAAGGCTCGATACCGAGTTCGGCGCAGGCGTCGTGAAAGTCCATGCCTTCCGCCTTCATGAGGTACTCGATGGTGTCGCCCTTGGCTTCGCACTGGCGGCAGAAGTACACACCGGGGATACCATGCTCCATGCAGGTCTTGCCCAGGTTCTCATTGCGCCGAGTCCAGATAATGAACCGGTCAACTCCGCCGTTGCAAAACGGACACGGGCCGTTGATGCTGTCACCGTGAACTTTGGCGGCTTCTCCGTACCGGTGAATGTAAAAATCCTTGAGCGTGGACATGGTTTTGCCTGCCTTTTGAAAGTAAAAGTCCATCTGTCCGCTTATGTCCGCGTTGTGTCCGCTTCTTTTTATATGTATCTTACTATTTTTATTCATTTTATTTTTTTAATGGACATATGGACATATAAAACATGCATATATACGCATAATGCACGCAGGCGCGCGCATATGTGCGCGCCTGGGGTTTCTTGTGTCCAAATGTCCATTTTTGAATTTTTTCCAATTATTCCGTGTGAATACCTTCCGTGCGAAATGTACAGATGCGGACACATGAAAAATGACACTCCTTTTCTCCAATAAAAACAGTATGTTACTAAAACTCATTTTGGACATAACTGGACGCATCTCTGCGAGAGGAGTACTTTTGCTGCTCATCTTCCACGCGTGAGCGCCAGTCAGGCTTGAGTTCAAGTCCGAGCCGCCACGTGCCGTTGGAGCGGATTCTGGGAATATCGCGCTGGTCGAGCTTGAGACTAAGCGAGCGACCGCCGGGGATATGCTTCCTGTCGCGGTTCTCCGCGTACCAGAGGTTCCAACAATCCCGAAGGTCGCCGGCCTTGATGCGTGTCGAGTACGCGGAAGGAAGCTCATGCCTTTCTTCCATGACGCAGCACTCCTCAAGGAATTCGGCCAGATCATCGAGGGAATCGCGCTGTTCCATGGTCCACGCCTTGACCTTTTCGGGGATCTGGAGGCCGTTTTTCAGGTAATCGATGGCACCGCGCACCATCATGGCGAGCACGCCTTGGGCTTCCTCCTGGACCTTGGCGTCCAGATGCTTGTCCGCCGGTCGCTCGTACTCTTCCTTGGGCTCGTCTACAAAGGAGAGTTCCCATTTCACGATGATCATGCGCGCCCAGAACGCCGAGTCTTCCGACTTCGAACGCGGCAGTTCATTGGTGGTCATGATGGGCAGATGGGTCTGCTCGAACGTAGTCGCCTTCTTGTCCTGGAGGCCGCGACCGGAAATCTCGCCGCCGCCCGTCAATTTTTTGAGGCGCGCCATGGCGAATTTCTGCCCGTCCTCGGCCTCATTGATCCATGCCAGGCACATACCCTTCAGGGCCAGAATGTCCGGGGACGGCGCCGCGCTGTTTCTTGCCTGGCCGGTCTGAAGGAAGACTTCCACGGGCACGTCGCCCGACAGGTTCTTGCCCAAGACCTTCGTCACCAGCTTTATGAGCGTGTCCTTTCCGTTTCGACCATGCGCGCCCCAGAATACGATGAACTTATGGTCACTTCTTTCCCGAATCAGGCCATAACCGAGTATGCGCCATATGAAGTCTACCAGCTCCTCATCTTCATTCATCGAGCTTAGAAGAAACCGGGATGTCTCAGGACACGGGTCTGAAACTTCCAACAGCTCAGGCGAAAAAGGCGTTACGCAGTAATTGAGGATGTAGTCATCAGGGATACCCGGCCGAAACAGTCCGGTCTTGAGATCCACCACGCCGTTGGGACAGGCCAATGAAAAATACTTCTTGTCTATCTCGTCAGGGAGAACCACAAGCGGATAGGGAATTCTGGTAATCTGGGTCAGAAGGTTTTCCTGACCCTGCTTTGAGCGGAGCTGCTTGATGCGCCGATCCAGTTGGTTCACCAGGCCTTCGATCATCCTCTTTTCTTCATTGCTCAGGGATTTGTCTTCCAGTTCGTTTCTCTTGAGCGCGGCCACACGCTCGTAGAGCTTCACCACCGACTCAATTCTCTGGAAGGCGATGCCGTAGTGGTCATCTTCCCAGTGGTGCCCGGCCCATACAAGGAACCTTTCCCAGTACCGGACATAGACCACCATGCCGCGATTGAGACGAGCGTAGAGCTTGGCGTCTCCCAGCATGGACTCGCCGAAGTAGGCCAGAATTTCCCCGTCGGAAATCTCGTCGCCGTCAGGCCAGTTGGAAGCGTCCCGGAGGTTCGGCAATTCCGTCGGGAAAACCACCGCTTCTTCCGGGTGCACCCGCGCAAGAAGTTCTTCCGACTGCCGGGAAGTCAGCGCGCGCATCACGCGAACCTGTTCTTCCTTCGGAAGGGAAGTCAGCTCCTTCATGGCCTGCATGATTTGTTCCGAGGTCATGCTCATGCCGTCACCTCCACGGATTCCATTTGTCCACGGGTTCCATTCCATGAATAGCGACCGAGAGCTGGGGGTTGCCCTGTGTTGCTCTGTCCCTCAGCCGGGAAGGACCCGCGACGACGGCCCTCAGCGGTAATCCGCTTGGCGATTTCGGCCGGATTTAAACTCTGATTGTGGGGGCGGGGGAAAGCTTCTCTTGAGGGGGCGGGATAAGATTTAGGATAATTTTTTGCCTCAAAAAGTGCTCGACAAAGTTTTTTTAACCATTTTAACTTGATTATAGAAACAGAGTTATTTACACATGTTAAATGTAACTCGGTTACTACCATGACCGCTTTGGGAGCAGGGAGTCGCTGGTTCAAATCCAGTCGCCCCGACCATGCTGTAGAAGCATAAGGCCTCATAAGAAGTTATGGCTTCTTATGAGGCTTTGTTTTTAACCTCCATCATCTCTTTCATGTCCTCCCATGATGTCTATAGACCTGCCAACATAGTGTTGGCATAATTGTTGGTATATTTTTGCCGTGAACAGCATGGAAGCATCAGATACCAACACGGCAGGAAAGGCCCCATGGCCTTGACGGATACCAAAGTACGCGGCCTTCATGGGCGTGCGCAGAAAGGCGAGAAGGTCAGTAAGGCGTCCGATGGGGGAGGCCTCAACTTTCAGGAGGGGAAGTACTGGCGGATCTCCTATCGTTTTGCCGGAAAGCAGAAGTCCCTTGCCCTTGGCGTATATCCTGATGTCTCCCTCAAGATGGCCCGGCAGGCGAGGGACAAGGCGCGGGAACTTCTGGCACAGGGCCTAGACCCCGGTGAAAAAAGGAAGGCGGACAAGGCCGGGGCGGAACGGAGAGAGCAGGAACAGGCGCGCACCTTTCAGGCGGTGGCTCAGGAATATTACGAGCGGAAACGGATGGACAAGCGCGACCTGTACAGGAAGCAGACTCTTGCCCGGTTTGAGAATCAGATATTTCCCTGTATCGGCCATATTTCCATGACCGGACGGCGTGACGTGGCCGGGGGACAGCCCTGCGGAACGTGCGGCCGGATGAGGAAGCGGGCATGTTCTTTCCCCTCATCCGCACGCGCTTTTCGGCGCACGACATGCAGCGCGGAAGAGCGCCGGCCCGCCGCCCTGTTCCGTGCACCGGAAAAAGGGCCGACAACGGGCGGGGAGAGGGCAAAACTGCCGGAAAATACGGCCCCGGAGCCGTGCTTTTTCAGGTCAGGACACACTTTTTTTCAGGAAAACACCCGCTTCGGAGTAATTTCACATTGCCGCCTCCACGAAGCTGACACCGCGTCCCTTTGCGCGGAGTTTCTTCCTTCAAGGCGGTTTTTCATGCCGCAGGTGCCCTGCCGGGCGAGGCTCGGAGCCGGGAGAGAGGGGAAAAAAGGGGCTTCTGCTTGAGAAAGAGCGTCCATGCGTCTGTTTCGGTCCGATTCCGCGGAAGACGACGGCGGCGGGGAGAGGGATGTCTCTGCCCCGGGAAAGCGGTCTGCGGCGGCTTCCGGCAGGCCGGGAAGGCATGTCTGCTTAAAACATGTGTTTTTAAACACCAGCTTGACAATGTTCGTACTCTTATTGAAAAGTAAGGAAAATTGAGAAAAAGATGTTCGTCATCACGAAAACAGGAGGATACCATGTCTGTTTTTTCCAATATCGTCTGCTGCATCAGCCTTTCTGAAAATCCCGACGACGTGGCTCAGTACACGAACGACATCACCCGTCAGAACGACGCCAAGCTCATCCTCGTCCATGTGGCTGCCGACAACGAAAGCATCCTGCGCCGCACCGGCAGCAAGAGCATGGTGGAAAAGCTCATCGACGAAAGCCGCAAGGCCAATGAAGACGCCTTTACCGCCTATGTGAACAAGCACTTCGCCGGTCTCGACACCACCATCGTGCTCACCGAAGGCAAGGTCGAGGAAGAACTGCTCAAGATCATCGACAAGTACTGCGCCGACCTCATCGTCATCGGCAGCATGTCCACCAAGGGCCTGTTCGGTTCTCTGTTCAACAAGCCTTCCGAAAGCATCATCGGCAAGACCCGCATCCCCGTCATGGTCATTCCCAACGACCTCAGCCTGGAATGCGTGCCTGAATTCTAAGCCGCACGCGTCCGCCTCTCCGGCGTTCCGTCCGGCCCGAATGCGGCGCATCTTCTGTGCCGCCACGTATGAAAAAAGACCCGTTCGCCTTGCGGACGGGTCTTTTCATGTCTTCAAGGGATGATGCGCCGGACGACGGAACCTTTCAGGCCCGGCAGATGTGATGCTCCACGGCGATGCCGTCGAGCAGGGAAGCGGTGATGAGGCAGCGCTTCACGATTTTCGCACAGTGCTCGAGCTGGGGGAGCCATTCATCGTCGAGATCCACGGAAACCTCGATGGAAAGGGAGGAGAGGCGCATGGAGCCCTGTTCGTTCATGGTTTTCACGCCCTTCCCCACGGCCTGAAGGGAACGGAACGGCACGCCCCGGGCCACGAGGGCGGCCCTCACGCTGCCGCAGAAGCAGCTCAGCGCGGCGGAAATGAGCAGTATGGAGGAGTTGCCTCCCCGTGCGTCTTCGGGATAGCCGGAATAATCCATGACGATGTCGCCGAGCACGGGGGAACCGGTATGCACGGTATAGACATCGCCCTTCTGTTCAAAACGGACTTCGATTTCCTGTGACATGGGCATTCTCCGGGGGAAAGAGGATCAGCCCGCAAGGCGCAGCGGCGAGGCGAGCTGCCGCAGCAGAGCGGGAACGGAATACATGGCGAGAGCGGAACTTCTGGGATTTTCCCTGAGAGGCGCGGGCGCGGCCGCAACTTCCAGAGAGCAGCTTCCGGCGCGGGCCGTGATGCTGTGCCGCGTGCCCCGGGCGGAGGGGTCGGCGATGAGGCGCACGGTGGTGCTCTCAAAGCCGTTTCCTGCCAGGGACAGGGCCACGGCGATGTTGACGTTGGCGGGGAAGCGGCGGATGGCCTCGGCGGCGTTGCCTTCAAACACCAGCCTTGCTTCGGGCGAAAAGCCTTCTCCCGCGGGGGGCAGCGCGGAAATGTCGGCAAGTCCCAGGCTCTCCGGTCTTTTCACCGTGGTCAGGGCAAGGCTTTCCAGGCCCATTTCACGCATGGAGCGTATGCCGTCGAGCCCGGCCACCGCGCCCGAGGGCACATGCACGAGGCAGCTTTGCCGCGTAACCTCGTCGAGAAGAGCGGCATCCAGGGAAAAGCCGCCCACGCTCAGGCATATCACTTCCTTCTGCGCCGCAAGGCAGGCGCGGACGATGGAGGGCATGGCCGCGGCGCTTGCGGATTCCACCAGAACGTCGCAGCGGGAAATGAGCGTATCCAGAGGCATGGCGGGGACGGAAAGTTCCCGGCCGAGCGTTTCGGCGTGTGCTTCCGTGCGAGAAGAGACGCCTGCCAGGTCGTAAAGGTGTGCAAGTCTGTCTTGCACATGCAGGCCGATGAGGCGGCCCATGGCTCCGCAGCCGATGATGCCGAGCGTTTTTTTCATGTCTGCCTTCCTGGGTGCGTTTGAAGGGGAAAAAGGCGGGAAAAGGCCGTTTTTTTTCGCCTTGTCGGTTTCCGGCGGTGCGGTAAAGAAAAAGGGCCGCCGTCGTTGAGACTGCGGCCCGGAAAGACGCCGGAAGGCGAAGGTTGCCGCTACAGGACGGCGATGGCTTCCACTTCCACGCGGGCGCCCTTGGGCAGGGCGGCCACGGCCACGCAGGAGCGGGCGGGAGCGTCGGAAGCGAAGGTCTCGGCGTACACGGCGTTCACGGCCTGGAAGTCGGCCATGTCGGTGAGGAACACCGTGGTCTTCACCACGTTGTCGACGGTGGCGCCGGCGGCGGCAAGCACGGCCTTCATGTTCTTGAGAGCCTGGGCGGTCTGTTCCTTCACATCGGCGGAAACGAGTTCGCCGGTGGCGGGGTTCATGCCGATCTGGCCGGAAAGATACACGGTGTTGCCGGCCTTCACAGCCTGGGAGTAGGGGCCGATGGCCGCGGGGGCATCGGCGGTAAAGACGATGTTTTTCATGTGGAATCGCTCCGTTAGGGGTTACAGCATCGCCCGGCGCAAAAAACTGCGGCGGGTCAGGACTTTATATCAGCGCTTCCAGTTGAAGACAAACACCTGTTCCACGTCGGGGTGCAGGCTCAGGTGCACGGGGCAGCTGTGGGCGCAATGCTCGATGGCGGCCTTCTGGCGGTCGGTGTATTCGCGGTCGGGCATGTCGAGGATGACTTCGATCTTGCCGATGCGGCGGGGATTGGCGCTCATCACCTTGGTGATGGTGATTTCCGTGCCCGTCACGTCCACGTCGTGCTGTTTGGCGTAAATGCCGATGATGGTCATGCAGCAGGAGGCCAGGGCCGTGGAGCACAGGTCGGTGGGAGAAAAGGCTTCGCCCTTGCCGTTGTTGTCCACGGGGGCGTCGGTGATGATGGTGGTGCCGCTCGCGATGTGGGTGCATTCGACGCGCAGATCGCCCAGATACTTAGCCTTCATGTTAGCCATAGAGAACTCCTTTTCTCCGGAATGGCCCGGAGCTGTTGCATGTGACAGAGGACGCAGGCCGCACGGATTTTTCCGTAGTTAAGGCAAGCAATACCGGCAACCGCATGTTTAGTCAACTGTCTACTGTCGACAAAGTGAAGTGCGCCGGTTCTTCGTTCCGGCGAAAACGTGCGCGGAGGGCGCTATTCGGTGGGGAAGTGCGCGTCGCCCTTTCTGCGGCGCGAGGGAGTTTTCTGATCGCAGAAGCAGGCAAGCCTTTCCACCGATTCGGCGTAATGGGCGCGGATGGCCTTGCGGATGCGTTCCGGGTCGCGGGCGCAGAGCGCTTCGTAAATGCGGTTGTGTCTGTCGAAGAGTTCTTCCGGGGTGTAGATGGTGCGCCATTCCTGATAGAGCAGGTATTTCGAGATCACCCGGCTGAAACGCGAGGCAAGGGAGCGGAGCAGGGCGTTGTCGGAAAGGCTGAGTATGGTTTCATGAAACTGCGTTCCGAGTTCCGCATGTTCTTCGTAACTGCCTCCCGAAGCGACGGCCTCGCGCATCTGCTCCATCAGAAAGGTGAGCCTTTCCTGTACCTTGGGGGGCATGTTCTCTGCCGCGGTCACGGCGGCCTCGCTTTCCAGTATGGCGCTCAGTTCGTAGTTTGCACGAATGCTTTCCGGGGTGAGTATGGTCACGCACTTGCCCCTTTTGGGGTGCGACATGAGCAGCCCTTCCGCTTCGAGGTGATGCAGGGCCTCGCGCACCGGGGCGCGGCTTATGCCGCATTCGTCCGCCATGGCCGCTTCGCCTATGGAGTCGCCGGGCCTGAGTCTGCCGCTGCGGATGCGCTGCATGATGAGATGCGCGACTTTTTCACTGTAGGTGGTTTTATTGAACTGCTGCACATGACCTCCGACGATTCGCATACTGGCTCGGGCGCACGGCTTCCACCCTGTCGGGATACGCCCGGTGCGGCTCCGCGCCCGGCAGGGCGGCGGAAGGGCGCAGGCAGTATCCTTCCTGGGCAGGTGAAGTGATGCCTGGGGATTTTCCCGCAGGGGCGGGAAGCTTCGGCCCCGGGCGCAGACCCCGCGGAAACGGGGCGACGAGGTTTTTCGCCGGCTGCTCGGGCGGCGAAAATTTTAGCTTATGGGCGCTTTCCTGTCAAAAGGTTCAGTGGTCCTGCCCGCTGGAGAGTTCTCCCCATACCGGGGACACGATGCTCAGGGCAAAGGGCCGCATGGCCGCCACCACGCCGCGCACCCCGGCATTGATGTACACCAGCGGTAGCTCGAGCAGCGTCTGCTGCGCAAACACGGGCAGGGGAGTCTTCAGGTTGAAGGGGCAGATGCCGCCCGGCATGTACCCCGTCAGCTCCAGCGCCGTTTCCGGGGAGGAGGGCAGAAGGCGGCGTATGCCGGAAAGGCGCTCCAGCCTGTGCATGGAAACGCGCGTGTCGCCGTGGGTGAGCGCCATGACGGCTCTGCGCTCCTCCCCCTCCCTGCCGTTGTCGAACACGAGGCTCTTGATCACGAGGTGTTCTTCCACGCGGAGCTTCTGCGCCGCGTCGCGTGTGCCTCCGCGTTCTTGATACTCATAGCAGAGTCCCGCGGCCTCCATGCCCGCCGCGTGCAGAATGCGGAGCGCGGGGGCTTCATCAAGCAGATTCTTCATGATTTTTTCCCTGGAAAAATTTTATCGTTTTTTGTCGACAAAAAACTGTCGACCGATGTTGACAAGATGTTTTTCTTTTCACATACTGACCGTGAAAAGGCAAGAGTCGGGGCCTTCCCGTATGGGCGGCCATGAAACATGGTGTTTAACCTTCTTATTTTCCAGGAGAAAATATGAACGCTGAATGTACGGGCCTTGTTTGCCGCGATTGTGGAACGCGCATCGCCGAATCCGAATTTTCCCTTTCCTGCCCCAAATGCGGGGCTCCCATGCGTGTCGACTTTGCGCCCGGCTCCATCCGCGAGGCGCTGAAGGGCGGACTCCCCGCCTATGACGACCGTTCCTATCTCTACCAGTGGCGTTCCATCCTGCCCATTTCCGACGAGTCGCTCATCGCCGAAGTGACGCTCGGGGAAAAGGAAGCCTCGCTTCTGCGCTCCCATCGCTACGGGCCTTCCCGCGGCATCAGGGACCTGTATTTCAAGATAGAGCAGGGGCCCACCCTGTCCCTCAAGGACCGGGGCACCGCGCTCTGCGTGCTGAAGGCGCTGGAATCGGGCTGCAGCACCATCTGCCTTGCCTCTTCCGGCAACAATGCGGCCAGCGTGTCGGCCTACGGTTCCCGCGCCGGGCTGCGCCCTGTGGTCTTCGTGCAGAAGCAGGTTTCCCCCGCCAAGATCTTCAAGAGCCTCGTGTACGGCGGCAGAGTGGTGCGCATCGACGGCGACATGGCCGCCGCAAGCCGCGTCTGCGCGCAGATGGTGCGCGAGAAGGGCTGGTATCAGTGCGGCGGGCCCAACCCCTACCGCGTGGCGGGCAAGCGTACCTTCGCCTACGGCATCGTGCAGCAGCTCGGCCGTGTGCCGGATACCGTGCTCATTCCCTGCGGCGGCGGTGCGGGCATGGTGGCCGCCTACGACGGCTTCTCCGAAATGCTGGAAGCGGGCATCATCGAACGTATGCCCCGTCTGGTGGGCGTGCAGCTTGAAGCCTGCTGCCCCACGGCCACGGCATTCCGCGAAGGAAAGGACGTTGTCGTTCCCGTGGAGAAGAAGCCTTCTCTCTCCGACGCCATCATGAACAACAATCCCTACTGGGGCAAATACTGCCTCGAGGCCGTGCGCACCACCGGCGGCACCATGATTACGGTGTCCGACGACGACTTCATCCGCGCCATCCGCGCCCTCGGCCGTGAGGAAGGCATCTTCACGGAACCTGCGGGCGTGGTCTCCGTGGCGGCTCTGGACAAGCTGACGAAGATGCCCGGTTTCGAAGACCCCGGCGTCACGGTCTGCAATCTTACCGGTCACGGTCTGAACTCCCCGCAGGTGGCCACGAGCGATTCGGAATATCCCGAAGCCGTGGAAGCCTCCTTTGAAGCGGTGGAAGCCTATCTCGGAAAATAAGGTTTTTTGGAACGGCTCTGGAATCATACCTTTTTCGTAACCTTCAGGAGGTTGACATGAAAAAGTTGTCCTGGATCATCGCTCCGGTCATGGCCCTTTCCCTCTGTGCCGGCGTCACGGCTCATGCTGCGGACTATCCCGCCAAGCCCATCACGCTGATGACGGCCTTCAATGCCGGCGGCGGCAGCGACGTGAGCCACCGCCTCATTGAAAAATACGCCCGGGGCGTCATATCCCAGCCCATCGTGGTGACCTACAAGCCCGGCGCGGGCGGTGAAGTGGGCTGGACGTGGCTCATCGGCGCAAGGGCCGACGGCTACACCGTAGGCGGCGTGGATCTGCCTCACATCGTGCTTCAGCCTCTGCTGCGCGCCGAAGGTCAGCCCGGCTACAAGACCGAACAGCTCAATCCTCTCTGCAACCTCGTGTTCGACCCCGACGTGGTCATGGTGAAGGAAAACAGCAAGTTCAAGACGCTGGAAGAACTCGTCAACTACGCCAAGGCCAACCCCGGCAAGCTGAAGGTGGGCACCGTGGGCAAGTTCACCGGCGACCATCTCTTCCTCATGCAGATTGAAAAGCTCACCGGCGCCAAGTTCACCCAGGTTCCCTATCCCGGCGGCGGCAAGGCTGCTCCTGCGCTTCTGAGCGGCGAAGTGGACTGCTACTTCGGTTCCACCTCCAACTTCCTGCGCATGGAAGGCGCCCGCGGTCTGGCCATCGCCACCAAGGAACGCTACGACCTGTGCCCCGACGTTCCCACCTTCAAGGAACAGGGCTATGCGCTGGAATCCGCCAAGTACCGCGGCATCGCCACGCCTCCCAAGTTCCCGGCCGAAGCCCAGAAGTACCTGGAAGCCAAGCTTGCCGAACTTTGCGCCAATCCTGAGTATCAGGAAGCCGTGCGCGGCGCCGGACTGACCCCGTATTACACGAACGGCAAGGAATTCGGCGAAATCATCCAGCGGGAAAAGGACAAGGCCGTCAGCATTCTCAAGTCCTACGGCTTCATTAAGTAACGTCTGCGCCGGGGGGAGGCTTCGGCCTTCTCCCGGCCTCTGTTCTTACCGCCCGGGGTTCATGGGCACGATCCGACCGGGCCGGTTCCGCTCTCATTACGGAAACGCAGCGAGGCGTGTATGTTTGATATCTCGGTCGTTCTTTCCAATCTTTTTGAACCGATGACGCTGCTGCTCATGGCGCTGAGCGCCTGCTTCGGCATCATCATGGGTGCCATACCCGGCCTTTCCGGCACGCTCGGCATCGCGCTTCTTCTGCCGTTCACCTTCGGCCTGGAACCCGGCGTCGCCCTGCTCATGCTCGGCTCCGTGTACTGCGGTTCGGAATACGGCGGCAGCATTCCGAGCATCCTCATCAATACTCCCGGCACGGCGGCGGCGCTGTGCACCACCTTCGACGGGCATACCATGGCGCAGAACGGGCAGGCGCAGAAGGCGCTGCTCACCGCGCTCATTTCCTCCGTCTTCGGCGGACTTTTCGGGGTATGCGCCCTCATCTTCCTTTCCGTGCCTCTGGCCCATGTGGCCATGAGCTTCGGCGCGCCGGAGCAGTTCTGGCTCTGCGTGTTCGCGCTCACCATCATCGCCTCCCTTTCTTCCGGGCAGGTGCTCAAGGGCATCATCGGCGCTCTTCTCGGCCTGCTTTTCGCCTGCGTGGGCATGGACCCCATCACCGGCATCCCCCGCTTCACCTTCAATACCATGGAACTTATGAACGGCATCAACGTGGTGCCGGCGCTCATCGGTCTTTTCGCCATTCCTCAGGCGCTCATGCTGCTCAAGCCTGCGGGCGAACACGGCGGCATGGCTCCCTACCGTCCGGCTCCCGGCGTGTTCTGGCAGACGCTCAAGGACTTTTTCCGCCGCATCTGGGTGGTGGGCGTGGCCGGCGTGGTGGGCCTCATCATCGGCATCATGCCCGGCGCGGGCGGCAATATCGCCACCTTCATCGCCTACAACGAGGCCAAGCGCTTCTCCCGCAAGCCGGAGAAGTTCGGTACCGGCATCATGGAAGGCATCATGGCCCCCGAAGTGTGCAACAACGCCGTGGTCGGCGGCGCGCAGATTCCCATGCTCACCCTGGGCATTCCCGGCAGCGCCCCCGCCGCCGTCATGCTCGGCGCGCTCATGACGCACGGCCTCAAGCCCGGCTTCGCCCTGTTTACGGAACAGAGCGACGTGGTGTTCACCTACTTCATCGGTCTTTTCCTCGCCAACATCATGATTCTCGTTCTCGGCCTGGTGCTGGTGCGCATCTTCGTGCGCGTGCTCCAGATTCCTCAGAACTTCCTGGTGGTGGCCATCATCGCCATGTCCGTGGTGGGCGCGTACTCCATCAGCACCTCGGCCATGGACGTCATCTCCATGTGCGCGGGCGGCCTCATCGGCTACATCCTCATCCGCTACAAGTTCGGCGTGGCGCCCATGGCGCTTGGCCTCATTCTCGGCGGCATGATGGAAGAAGGCTTCAAGCTTTCCCTGCACCTCGGCGCGGCGGAAGGCAACGTGGTCATGTTCTTCTTCTCCCGCCCGCAGAGCCTCGTGCTCATCGCCCTCACCGTTCTTTCCCTCGTCTACTCCATCTGGAAGGAAATCTCCGCCGCCCGCAAGGCCGGGCAGGCCGCAGGATAAGGAGACCGTCATGAACAACAGCCGTATCGTCGATGTCAGCTGCGCCGTCGTCGTCATCCTGTTCTGCCTGCTGATGCGCTCCCAGCTCGTGAACATTCCCCAGGAAGGATATATCTTCCCCATGTGCATCATCTACCTGCTCATGGGTGCGAGCGTCCTTCTGGGCCTGCGGGCGTTTCTGACGGGCGGGCCGCACATGGCCTTCTTCGCGGGCATTCCCGTCATGCGCTGGTGCGTCATTTCCGCGATTTTCGTGGCTCAGTGCCTGGGGGCCATGTACCTTTCCTTCAAGCTCTTCATGGGGCTCGGTATGCTCACCACGCTGTTTCTTCTGGAAAAGAAGCATTCCGTGAAGGGCATGGTGGGCAACGTGGCGTATGTGGCGCTGTTCCTGCTGTTCTTCCAGCTTTTCTTTACCGACGTCATGCACATCTACTTCCCGGAAAATCTCTTTTACTAGCGGCGGGCCTCTGAAGCGCTTCGCGCGGCGGAGGCTTTGCCGGGGATGCGCTTCCCCGCCGGAAAAGGCGCGGCGACGGCTCCGGGAACATTCCCCGCCCGTCTTTTCCGGCAAAAGCGCCGTATGATGCCTGCGACTTCCCCTGCAAGGCGGGGGAAGTACCGGCCCCGGTCGGAAGAAAGAAGCTCCGCCGGGGCGGAAAAGGCCGGATGAAACCCGCTGCTGCGGCGTCATCCGCCCCTATTTTTTATGAAACTGGTCAGGATACTACGGAGTGAATCATGGAAGGCAACGCGCTTCTTCAGGCCTGCGAGCGGGAGCTTCCCGCCGTACTGGGGCTTTCGGAACGGCTGGTGAACATGGATTCCGGGACCGACGACCTGCCCGGTCTCCGGCGCAAGGCGGAAGCGCTCAAGGCTCTGTTCGAGGAAGCGGGCGGAAGCGTCCGTCTGCTCGAAGCCGCTCCGCCGAAACAGGGAAAATGGAATGTCGTCGCATCGTTTGCGGGAAAGGGCAGGGCGAAGATACTCGTGCTCACCCACTACGATACGGTGTTTCCTGCCGGGGAAGCCGCGAAAAGGCCGTTTTTCTGCGACGGAGAGAAGGCCTTCGGCCCGGGCGTGGCCGATATGCAGACCTCCCTTGCCATGATTCTCCGCGCCCTGCCCATGCTGCGCGGTCTTGAGGGGTGCGACTGGCATACCCTTACGGTCTTCTGCAATTCCGACGAGGAGTCCGGCTCTCTCGGCAGCCGGGAACAGATCATGGCCCTTGCGCGCGGGCACGACATCGCGCTCAACATGGAACTGAGCGGCGCGGAGGGCGATCTCATCACCGTAAGCGGGCGCGGCATGGCCAACGGCACGCTGCGCGTGCGGGGCAGGGCGGCGCATTCCGCCGCCGAGCCTCCGGCCGGGGTGAATGCCGGACTGGAACTCGCGCATCAGCTGCTTCAGCTTCAGGGGCTTTCCCGGCCGAAGCTGCGCACGGCGGTGAACGCCACGGTGGGGAGCTTCGGTTCCCGGCCCAACGTCATTCCCGACCGCGCGGAAGCGCTGCTCAACATCCGCGTGGCGGACGCGGCGGAATTTGACCGTGTGGAGAAGGACATACGGGAAATCATCAAAAACAGGCTCTTTGCGGAAAGCGAAGTCTCCTTCGATATGGACGTAGCCCTCATGCCCTACGGCAATAATCCCGTCACGCTCGCGCTGGCGGAAAAGGTACGCGACATGGCGCGCGCGGAACTGGGCATGGAACTGGGCTACCGCCATGCCATAGGCGGCAACGACACGAGTTTCAGCGCTCAGGTCTGTCCTTCGCTGGACGGATTCGGGCCGGGCTGCGTGGCCATGCATTCGCCCGAGGAATATCTGCCCGTCCGTACCGTGGCGCCTCGTCTGTATCTTCTGCTGCGCATGGTGCAGGAGGTGTGCCGGGGCAACGTGGTGCCTCTGAACGCAAGCGCCGGGGAGGAAAACGCATGAAGAAACAGGATGTGATAAGCGGCGTTCTGCTCATGGGACTGAGCGCGGTTCTCTACACGCAGACGCTGGTCGACCCCAGCGAGATCATGTTTGAAGACGACATCGACCCCATGAAGTATCCGCGTCTTCTCATTCTGCTGCTGGCGTTTCTGGGTGCGCTGCTGGCAGGCAGAGGGCTGTGCCTTGCTCCCGTGGTTTCCGCGGTGCCCATTTTTTCCCGGCGTACTCTGGGCATCATGGCCGTGCTTCTCGTCTATGCCGCCGTGTTCACCACGGTGGGCTTCTTCGTGTCGAGCTTCGTCGCGGCCTTTGCCGTGTCCTTCATCATGGGCTGGCGCAGGCTCCCCCTTCTTGCCGCCGTATGCGGCCTGTCCGTGGTGCTGATATGGCTGCTTTACACCTATGTGCTGCGTATTCCCCTGCCCACGGGCACGCTGTTCTGATCTTCCGGGAGCATAGTTTATGGACATGATACTTTCCACCTTCGCCGAAGTGCTGAGTCCCTTCCCCCTGATCATGAACCTTGTGGGCGTCATGATAGGCATGATCATCGGCGCGCTGCCCGGACTCGGTTCCGTGGTGGCCATTTCCATCTGTCTGCCCTTCACCTTCGGTATGCAGCCGCTTCAGGCCATGGCGCTGCTGCTCGGCGTGTACTGCGGTTCCACCTGCGGCGGCAGCATCGCCGCGGTGCTCATCAATACCCCCGGCACCCCGCAGTCTGCCGCCACCTCCATCGACGGCTATCCCATGGCCCGCATGGGCAAGGGCGGCGAGGCCATAGGCTGGGCGCTGGCCGCCTCCATTTTCGGTGGACTTTTTTCCTGTGTCATACTGGCGTTCGCCGCGCCTTCCGTGGCCACCTTCGCGCTTCAGTTCGGCCCGCTGGAAACCTTCGGCCTTATTCTCATGGGACTCACCTGCATTTCCAGCGTGTCGGGCAAGAATCAGCTCAAAGGCCTTGCCGCAGGCGTCATCGGTCTGCTTCTGGCCTGCGTGGGCATGTCGCCCTTCACGCCCGATGCGCGTTTCACCTTCGGTTTCTATGCGCTGGACGGCGGCATGGATACCGTGGCCGTCATCGTGGGGGTGTTCGCCATTTCCGAAGTCATCGACCGTGCGGAACGGATGCTGCATGAGAAGCAGGCCGTAGTGGCTTCCTCCAGCATCGTGAAGATGCCGCGCCCCTCCGACTTCCGCGGCCGCGTCCGGCTGCTCATCAAGTCTTCCCTCATCGGCACCTTCATCGGCATTCTCCCCGGTACGGGAGCCACCACCGCCGCCTTCATCGCCTACGGTGAAGCGCAGCGCACCAGCCCCCGGCGCGACAAGTTCGGCACCGGCGAACCCGACAGCATCGTGGCCGCAGAATCCGCCAACAACGCCGTGACCGGCGGCGCTCTGGTTCCCTCCCTCGCCCTCGGCATTCCGGGCGACCCGGTCACCGCCATCATGCTGGCCACCTTCATTCTGCACGGCATCACGCCCGGCGTGCGCCTCATGACCGACAATCCGGGCATCGTGTACGGCATTTTCGTGGCGCTTGCCGTGGCGAACCTGCTCATGTGGCCCTGCTGCTGTCTGACCACGCGCATATTCAACTATCTGCTCAAGACCCCGGAACCCATTCTCATGGGGCTCATCACCGTACTCTGCGTGCTGGGTTCCTACGGTTCGCGCGGCAACATCAACGACGTGGCCGTCACCATAGGCGCGGGCATCGCCGCCTATCTTCTGCGCCGCAGCGGCTTCCCCATGCCGCCCATCGTCATAGGCCTCGTACTCGGCCAGCAGTTTGAAATGAGCATAGGCCAGATGACCCTGTACAAGGCCGATCTCGGCTGGTGGGAGTTCATTTCCCAGTCGCCCATCGCGCTCTGCCTGTTCGCCGTCACCGCGCTCATTCTCTGTATGCCGCTTCTGCGCCGCGCCAGGGCGCGGAGCTGATGTTCCGGCCGGGCGGAGCCCGCTTCCGCCCGCTTTCTTCGTCCGCCCGAAAAGGGGCGCGAAACCTCAACCCTGTACAAGGAGCAAGCATGAACAGTCTCTTCAAACGCCTCGGTCTGGCTTTCGCCTGTACGCTGCTTGCGGCCGGATCCGCTCTCGCCGCCTATCCTGAACGCCCCATCACCATGATCGTGCCCTTCGGCGCGGGCGGTTCCAACGACCTTCCCGCCCGCGTGCTGGCCGGAATGATGGAAAAGAAGCTCGGCCAGCCCGTGGTCGTGCAGAACGTGGTGGGCGCGGGCGGCACCCAGGGTACCACTCAGATAGCCCAGGCCAAGCCCGACGGCTATACCATCGGCTTCGACCCCACCGGCGCGCTGTGCCTCCAGCCCCACATGAAGAAGCTGCCCTACGGAGTGGACAGCTTCCAGTTCATCGGCATGGCCACCCAGCAGCCCGTGGTGCTCATGACCGGCAAGAACGCTCCGTGGAAGAATATCGAGGAAATGGTGGAAATCGTGAAGAAGGCCCCGGGCAAGTACATCGTGGGCATTTCCGGCAAGGGCAACATGAGCCATGTGCCCGTGCTCGCTCTGGCCAAGCATTACGGACTCAAGTTCCGCTATGTTCCTTACCGTTCCACGCCGGAAATCATGAAGGAAATAGCCGCCGACCGTCTGCAGTTCCATGCCGACATGCCCGTGGCGCTTTCCCAGTATGAAGTGTACGGCCTCGTGCAGTTCTCCGACAAGAAGGTGGACAACCTGCCCATGCCGAACTCTGCGGATATCGGCCTGAACAAGAACTTCATCATGTGGCAGGCCTGCATTGCGCCCAAGGGAATGCCTGACGACGTCGTCAAGGTACTCGTGGATACCATGCGCGAAGTGGTGAACAGCCCCGAATACGCCGAAGCCGTGCGCAAGCTCAGCATGAACCCCTGGTGGATGGAACCGGAACAGGCGCAGGCTTTCTATGCCGAAGAATACGCCTCCTACGGTGAAGCGCTGAAGGAAGCTCTGGGCAACTAGTTTCCCGGAACATCATGAAAAAACGCTCTCCGCGTCATGCGGGGAGCGTTTTTTCATGCCTGTTTTCCGTCAGCCTTCCGGCATGAGGGACATGCGCCGCCGAAGGGGTTTGACGCTCTCCCGGAGAGAGACCGGCACCCCTGCGTGAAATATGGAGCGTTTCCGCCGTTTCCGTTCCGGGGAGAGGCAGGAGCGGGCCTGCCGGAAGGAGAAGATGACGGAGCGGGCGCAGGAAATTCCGGCAAGGCGGCGCTCCGCACAACGATGGCGGAGGAGGTCTTTTCGGCGCTCAGCGCCTGTGAGGAAGGAACGGCATCCGTGTGCTTTTCCGCCGGAAGAGCGCGGCGCAAGGGGCCTTTCATGGGGGGTGCTTCCTCGGAACCGGAGATTCCGGCATGTTTCTTCCGCGTACTGCGACGGAGAGGAGAGAGGACGCCTGCTTCCGCAGAAGGGCTACGGTCTGGCGGATATCCTGTCTTTTTCCGTGATGGGGCGCAGCACCCGGCAGGGATTGCCCGCAGCCACCATACCGGAGGGAATGTCGCGTGTGACCACGCTTCCCGCGCCGATGACGGAGCCGTCGCCTATGGTTACGCCGGGCAGAACGGTGACGTGTCCGCCGAACCATACGTCGTTTCCCACGGTGACGGGTCTGGCCCATTCCAGACCGGAGGCCCTTTCCTTCGCGTTCAGGGGGTGACAGGCCGTGTAGAAGCCGCACTGAGGCCCGATGAAGCAGTTGTCGCCGAAGCGCACGGGCGCGCAGTCGAGAATCACAAGCCCGTAGTTGGCGAAGAAGTTTTCTCCGAGACTGATGTTGAATCCGTAATCGCACATGAATCCGGGTTCTATGAGAAAGCGTTCGCCCGTGCTGCCGAGAATGCGGGCAAGGTGCTCTTTCCGTTCGGCAAGCTGCGAGGGCAGAAGCCTGTCGCACATCGCGCAGGCGTCCACGCAGGCCCGGTGCAGGGCCGTCAGTTCTTCGTCAAGGACGCTGTACACCATGCCCGCGATCATTTTTTCCTTTTCCGTCATGTTTTTTCCCTGAAAAGTATGATTCCGTGTCGTTATAAGAAGAAACAGCGCAGCGGCGCAACGCTTGTCTGCCTGCGGCCTGCAGGGGAGGCCGCCTTCTGCCGTATCGGCGCGGGAAGGCGGCGCGGGCCGTGTTCGCGCTGCGTTTCGGCTTCTGCATATCGTTTTTGCGGAACGCCCCGGAATGCAGCCGGAATGTGCCGGGGCCGCATCCCCCGCGGAGCTTTTTCCTTTTGCGTTTACGGGGCGGGAGGTCCTCTTTCTTCGTCGTGGAGGAGAGCATACCGCACGGCTCCCTGCGGCGGAAGTCTTCCGGCCTGCGTCGTCGGCTTTCTTCCATGGGAAGCCGGATGCGCGTCATGCCGGAAAAGGCATGAAAAAAGGCCGGAGCTTTCGCCCCGGCCTTCGCGTTCTTTGGCCTTGTCAGGGAATACCCTGTACGACTAGTTCTTCTTGGCTACCAGTTCTTCAGCAATGCTGGCGGGCACTCTTTCGTAGTGATCGAACTGCATGCTGAAGGTGGCGCGGCCCTGCGTACGGGAACGCAGGTCGGTGGCGTAACCGAACATTTCAGACAGCGGCACATGGCAGCTGATGACCTGGGCGCCGGCGCGGGCTTCCATGGCCTGCACCTTGCCGCGGCGGCCGTTGAGGTCGCCCATGACGTCGCCGAGGTAATCTTCGGGAGTCACCACTTCCACGCTCATGATGGGTTCCAGAAGCACGGGGCTGGCCTTGCGCATGGCGTCCTTGATGGCCATGGAACCGGCAACGTAGAAGGCCTGTTCGGAGGAGTCCACTTCGTGGTAGGAACCGAACACGAGGTTGACCTTCACGTCCACGGCGGGGTAGCCGGCGAGCACGCCGCTCTTCAGAGCGTCCTGGATACCCTTGTCGATGGCGGGGATGTATTCCTTGGGAATCACGCCGCCCGTGATGGAGTTGATGAACTCGTAGCCCTTGCCCGGGTTGGGTTCGACCTCGATGACGGCATGGCCGTACTGGCCGCGACCACCGGACTGCTTGGCGTACTTGGTGTCGGACTTGGAGGGTTTGGTGATGGTTTCGCGGTACGCAACCTGGGGCTTGCCCACGTTGGCGTTCACGTTGAATTCGCGGGTCAGGCGGTCCACGATGATGTCAAGGTGGAGTTCGCCCATGCCGGCGATCAGGGTCTGGCCGGTTTCCTCGTCGCCCGTCACGCGGAAGGAGGGGTCTTCCTTGGAGAGCTTGTTGAGGGCGGCGGAAAGGGCGTCGCGGTCGGCCTTGGTCTTGGGTTCGATGGCAACCTGGATAACGGGATCCGGGATGTCCAGGGATTCCAGAACCACGGGAGCGTCGTCGTGGCAGAGGGTATCGCCGGTGGAGACGTTCTTGAGGCCCACGAGAGCGACGATGTCGCCGGCGCCGGCCCACTTGATTTCTTCACGCTTGTTGGCGTGCATACGCACGATACGGCCGATACGTTCCGTCTTGCCGGAGGTGGAGTTCAGCACGGACATGCCGGGTTCCACGAAGCCGGAGTAGACGCGGAAGAAGGAAAGGTGACCGATGTAGGGGTCGGCCGCCAGCTTGAACACCAGACCGGCAAGGGGAGCCTTGTCGTCGGCGGGGCAGAGCACTTCTTCGTCGGTGTGGGGGTTGGTGCCCTTCATTTCCGCGATGTCGAGGGGAGAAGGCAGGTACTCGACGATGGCGTCGAGCAGAAGCTGCACACCCACGTTGCGGAAGGCGGTGCCGCACAGCACGGGAACGATGGTCTGGGCGATGGTGGCCTTGCGGATGCAGTAGTGGAGGTCTTCTTCGGAAAGCGTGCCTTCTTCAAGGTACTTTTCCATCATGGCCTCGTCCTGTTCGGCCACGGCTTCCATCATTTCCAGACGCTTTTCTTCGTACAGGTCCATCAGGTCGGCGGGGATTTCCTCTTCCCAGAAGTCGGAACCCTTGCTTTCCTTGTCGAACATGATGGCCTTGCCGCGGATGAGGTCCACCACGCCGCGGAATTCATCTTCGTGACCGATGGGCAGCTGCAGCATGACGGGGTTGGCCTTCAGGCGGTCATGGATGGTCTGCACGGAATGGAAGAAGTCCGCGCCGATTCTGTCCATCTTGTTGATGAAGCAGATACGGGGCACGTTGTAGCGGTTGGCCTGACGCCACACGGTTTCAGACTGGGGTTCCACACCGTTCACGCCGTCGAACACGGCCACGGCGCCGTCGAGCACACGCAGGGAACGTTCCACTTCGATGGTGAAGTCCACGTGCCCGGGGGTGTCGATGATGTTGATGGTGCGGCCCTTCCACTGGCAGTGGGTGGCGGCGGAGGTGATGGTGATGCCGCGTTCCTTTTCCTGTTCCATCCAGTCCATGGTGGACTCGCCTTCGTGCGTTTCACCGATCTTGTGGTTCACGCCCGTGTAGAAAAGGATACGTTCGGTGGTCGTCGTCTTGCCGGCGTCAATATGGGCCATGATGCCGATATTGCGCAGATCCTTGATTTCAAAGGTACGGTTGGACATGGCGGCCTACCAGCGGAAATGGGCGAAGGCCTTGTTGGCTTCGGCCATGCGATGGGTGTCTTCCTTCTTCTTCACGGAACCGCCGCGATTGTTGAAGGCATCGATGAGTTCGGCGGACAGCTTGGCGATCATGCCCTTTTCACCGCGGGCGCGGGAATAGGTGATGAGCCAGCGCAGAGCCAGGGAAATCTGGCGTTCGGGGCGCACTTCGACGGGCACCTGATAGTTGGCGCCGCCCACGCGACGGGACTTGACTTCCACATGGGGCTTGACGTTTTCCACAGCCTTTTCAAAGGCGTGCAGAGCTTCTTCGCCCGTCTTTTCACCGAGGATTTCCAGAGAGCGGTAGAAGATCGTTTCCGCCGGGCCCTTCTTGCCGTCGTACATGAGACGGTTCACGAAGCGGGCCACGAGGCGGCTGTTGTAGATCGGATCAGGCAAAATTTCCCTTTTTGCAATGGGACCTTTGCGGGGCATGGTGATTCCTCCGTAAGAAAGTTGGAATGGCCTTCAGAACCACTGAAAGACCATAAAAATGGAGTGAAGACTCTAAAATCAGTTCTTGGGACGCTTGGCGCCGTACTTGGAACGACGCTGACGGCGATCCTGCACGCCGGAGGTGTCCAGGGTACCACGAACGATGTGGTAACGGACACCGGGAAGGTCCTTCACACGGCCGCCGCGGATCATCACGACGGAGTGTTCCTGAAGGTTGTGGCCTTCGCCGGGGATGTAAGCCGAAACTTCGATGCCGTTGGTCAGGCGCACACGGGCGACCTTACGAAGAGCGGAGTTAGGCTTCTTGGGGGTGGTGGTGTACACACGGGTGCACACGCCGCGGCGCTGGGGGCATTCCTGCAGAGCCGGGGTCTTCTTTCTCTTCACCACCTTCTTCCGTTCGATACGGATAAGCTGCTGAATAGTAGGCATGTGTTCCTCCAAAATAAAAACACAAAGTTAGGCCAAAGAACGATATCAAATATCTTTGAACGCCTTTTTTGTCAAGGAATTTCTCCCCGGCAGGGGAAAGAATCCGGGCAGGCCGGGGGAGATTCTGAAAAAGCATAAGAAAAACAATATTAAAGGGTTGCCGTGTACCGGCGGGGAAGAACCTGCGCACGGCGTTCTGCCTCTTCGCTGCGCTGCGGCGGAAGGCGGGCGGGGCAGGCCGCGGCCAGACACGGAGGCTGCCTCGTCGCGCCTTCCGGGGGCAGCGTTCCGCAGGCCCGCGGAGGTTCCGGCAGACGCATCGTTTCACATTCCTGTTGTTCTGCTCCGGCTGCGCAGGCATCGCCCCTGCCGGGGAAAGAAGGCAGGGCGTTTCTCCGGCGACGCGGACCGGGCGCGCCGTCATGCCGGGGACCATGCGGCGCGTGAAGCGGTTCCGGCTCCATCCGTTGACAGGGCCGGGCACGGCGTTTACCCAAGAAGAGAAACATTTTCAGGAGCAGGCATGGATATTTCTTCCTCCTTCCACGATCCGGCGCTCTGCCGGGCGCTGCTTGACCGCCTTTCCCGCGAGCTTCAGGCTCTGGGCCGGCCGGTACGCTTTATGGAAGTATGCGGTACGCATACGGTTTCCCTTTTTCGGAGCGGGCTGCGTTCGCTTCTGCCCGAAGGGCTTGAACATCTTTCCGGGCCGGGCTGTCCGGTATGCGTGACCCACGATTCCGAGGTGGCGGCCTTTCTCCGTGCGGCGGAAAAGCCGAACGTCGTGGTGGCCACCTTCGGCGACCTTCTGCGCGTGCCCGGGCCGGACGGGCGTTCCCTCAAGCACGCCATGGCGGAAGGGGCGCGCGTGCAGGTGGTCTATTCTCCGCTGGACGCGGTAAGACTGGCGGCGGAACATCCTGCGGATACGGTGGTCTTTCCTTCCGTGGGCTTCGAGACCACGGCTCCGGTCATTGCCGGGGCCGTCATGGCCGCGCGCAAGGCGAACGTGACCAACTTCCGCATCATCGCCTGCAACAAGCTTGTGCCTCCGGCCATGAGGGCCCTGCTGGAGGGAGAGGAAAAGAGCCGCGTCGACGCCTTCCTGCTGCCCGGGCATGTGGCCGTGGTGCTGGGGCTTGAACCCTTCGCCTTTCTTGCGCGAGAGTACGGCAGGCCCGCCGTGGTGGGAGGCTTCGAACCTGCGGACATTCTTTCCGCACTCTGCCTCATGGTGGAAATGCTGCGGGAGAACAGGCCCCGGGTGGGCAATACCTACATGCGCGCCGTGAGTGCGGAAGGGAGCCCTCAGGCCCGCCGCATCATGGATACGGTGTTCACGGTGACGGATGCGCGCTGGCGCGGACTCGGGCGCATTCCTCAGAGCGGCCTTGCCCTGCGCGACGAATGGCGCGACTTCGATGCCATGGAAAGCCTCGGTCTGGAATTTGAGGAAACGGGGCATATCCCCGGCTGCCGCTGCGGCGATATCCTGCGCGGCGCGCTTACCCCCGACAGGTGTCCGCTTTTCGGCAGGGTCTGCACGCCGCAGAATCCCACCGGCCCCTGCATGGTTTCTACGGAAGGAAGCTGCGCCGCCTGGTTCCGTTACCGGGGGGCGTGAGCCGCAGCCCTTTTTGTCCCGGGGCTTTGCGCCTTTTCCGGAACATGCGTGAATATTAAAAGGAAAAAATCGTGTTCCTCCCCGGTGTTTTCCCCGGGGTTCTCCTTGACAGAACAGCTCTTTTTCGTTAGAGAGTAAACCCATGAATACGAAGAACGCCATATCCTTTATCTGCCAGTGGTGGTGGCCCTGCTAAAAGGGCCGGGTTCTGGAGTATTCACCACATTACCTATCGAACCGCGGTCGGAGCAACGGCCGCGGTTTTTTTACAGGCAGAAACGGAAGGCCGTGCTCCCCCTCAAATAAGAAGGAGCATCCTATGAGCGTTTCCGAATCCAGCAAAACCTGTGCCCAGGCGTTTGAAACCGGTTTCTTCGGCCCCTACGGCGGCCAGTACGTTCCCGAAGCCCTGAAGAAGGTGCTGGACGAAGTCAACGAAGCCTTCACGCACTATCGCGACGACCCCGATTTCAAGGCCGAGCTGGCCGACCTCTTCGCCCATTACTGCGGGCGTCCTTCTCCTGTTTTTCACTGCCGCAATCTGAGCCGTGAACTCGGCGGCGCGCAGATCTATCTGAAGCGCGAGGACCTGAACCACCTCGGCGCGCACAAGATCAACAATACCCTGGGTCAGGTGCTTCTGGCGCAGCGCATGGGCAAGAAGCGCCTTGTGGCGGAAACCGGCGCGGGTCAGCACGGCGTGGCCACGGCCGCCACGGCTGCGCTTTTCGGCATGGAATGCATCGTGTACATGGGCGAGGAAGACATGCGCCGTCAGGCGCTCAACGTGTTCCGTATGCGCATGATGGGGGCGGAAGTGCGCGCGGCCATGAGCGGCCAGCGTACCCTGAAGGAAGCCGTGGACGAAGCCCTGGAATGCTTCGTGAAGGAACCGGACATGTTCTATGTGCTCGGCTCCGCGGTGGGTCCGCATCCCTATCCCGTCATGGTGCGTCACTTCCAGTCCGTCATCGGCAAAGAATCCCGCGCCCAGTGCCTGGAACAGATAGGCCGTCTGCCCGACTATGCCGTGGCCTGCGTGGGCGGCGGCTCCAACTCCATCGGCATGTTCGCCGGTTTCCTCGATGATGCGGAAGTGAAGCTCGTGGGTGTGGAACCCGGCGGCAAGGGGCAGGGATACGGCCAACATGCGGCGAGTCTGTGCAAGGGCAAGCCCGGCATTCTGCACGGCTTCAACAGCTATGTGCTTCAGGACGAAAACGGCGGCGTGGCTCCGGTGTATTCCATTTCCGCCGGTCTCGACTACCCCGGCGTGGGCCCGGAACACAGCCAGCTTAAAGATTCCGGCCGGGCCGAGTATGTGACCGTGACCGACGACGAGGCCGTGGAAGCCTTCCTTACCCTTTCCCGCAGGGAAGGCATCATTCCCGCGCTGGAATCCTCCCACGCTCTGGCCCACGCCATGCGCATCGCGCCCACGCTGGACAAGGACAAGATCATCCTGGTCTGTCTCTCCGGCCGCGGCGACAAGGACGTGACGCAGATTTCCGAACTTCTCAAGGGCAGAGTGTAGTTTTCTCCTTCGGGAAGTGAAAAGGGGCGGCGCCTTCGGGCGTCGCCCCTTTTGCATGGAATGTCCCGCCGTATGGGCAGCAAGGGGCATGTCTTTTTTGAGGGCTACGAGAGCGATGCTATATGTCTTGCCCGCAGAATAAGAAGAATATCCGCAGCGCTGATGAACAGCAGCAGGGTGATAAACGCCCCGACGCCCCAGGAACTGTAGATGATGACGGGAATAAGGGAACCGAGGGCGCTGAACAGATAATAGACGCTGAGATACAGGCTGTTCGTGATGCCGTGGTCATAGGATGAGGCCCGGTTCACCATGCCGGGGCAGTTGCCGTAAATGATGGCGAAGGCTGTCCCCGCTCCCAGCATGGCCGTACATGCCGGAAGAAGGGACGGAAAGAGAAAGAGAGGAAAGAAAAGAAAAAACAGGGAGGCTGCCGCCAGCAGAAGGTTCCATTCTCCTTTCAGAATATTCAGCAGCCGGCGGCTGTTCATGGCCACGCATGCACTGAACAGGCCGGTGAGATAGGCAAGACCCACGGCTGCTTCAGATATACTGCTGTCGATGCTCCGCAGGTGAAAGGGAAGAAAGTTCAGAACACCGGAGTAGCCGAAAATGCAGACGGGGCCGATGAGCAGGACGGGGAGAAGTTTTTTGTCCCGCAGGAAGGAGCCGACGGCGGAAGGGCTGAATTCGTGACTTCCCGGCTTTTCCGCGTCGGAAACATACAGGGAAGGGACTATGGCGCACAGTTGAAGCAGGCCGAAGAAGGCAAGCGTGGAGCCGGGAGAAAAACGGGAGCAGAGAAAGCCCGCAAGAATACGTCCTCCGTAGGCTCCCACCATGGTTACGGCCGCATAGGTGGCCATTTTCACCTGAAGTTCGCGTCCGCAGTACAGGGAACCGATGCGTGTTGTGAGGCACAGAAGAACGGCCGGCAGCAGGATTCCCTGTACGGAGCGGAAGAGAAGCATGACAGGAAAGTTTCCGCTGAGTCCTGCAAGAAACAGGGAAAGCCCCGCGCCGAGCAGGGAAGCACGCAGCAGTCTGCTGAGAGTGAGAAAATGCAGCAGCCTGCCGTAGAGAAAAGGTGCTGCTGCAAAAGGCAGAATCGTTACGGTCATGAGAAGTCCGGCTTCCGGTTTGGAAATGTTTTCCCCTGCGGCAATGGTATCCAGAAGCGGCTGCGGACAGTAAAATCCCATGAAGGTCAGTACGGTAACGGAAAGAAGCGCGGCGTATTCTTTTTTGCAGGAATCGATGCGCCTGCCAGTGGCGGAAGAATCCATCATGAAAGTTCCTTCTGACAAGGGCCGCTGCGAATGTTCGCAGCGGCCCTTGCGGGAATGAGGGACACCGTCATGCACGGTGACAAGGCAGAGGAAGAGTGTTGGCTTTTGCTCCGGCTGCTCCCTCGGAGAAGCTGATATCCGTCATGCCTGAACCTTTTCGCCGTCGGTCCGGGCCTGCCTGCTTTTTCTGACGTTCCACAGAATCAGGGCGACGAGCAGTCCGCAGCCCGCGATGTCGGTGATGAAGCCCGGCTTGATGAGCAGCATGGCGCATGCCACATACAGCGCGCGTTCCGCATGACTCACAGAGGTTTTCAGGTAGCCGATGATGGCGATGGAGAGGGCGATCACGCCGACGATGGCGGTAATGCAGGCCTGAGCAATGGAGAGCGGATCGCCAACCAGCAGAAGCTGCGGTCCGTACACGAACATATAGGGAATGATGAAGCCGGCTATGCCCAGTCTGACGCTGACGCAGGAAACCTTGAGCGGATTGGAGTGGGCGATGGCCGCTGCCGCGAAGGAGGCAAGAGCTACGGGCGGCGTGATGGCGGAAAGGGAGGCGTAGTACAGAACGAACATGTGCGCTGCAAGTTCGGGAACTCCCATGTCGACCAGGGCGGGAACCACCACGGAGGCGGGGATGGCATAGGCGGCGATGGTGGGCAGGCCCATGCCGAGCAGAATGGTCAGCAGCATGGTCAGCACGAGGCATACGAAGAGGTTGCCGCCCGACAGACTGACCACGATGGATGCTATCTTCAGGCCGAGACCGGTGAGGGTGAGCGCCCCCATGATCATGCCTGCGGCCGCACACGTCGCCGTTATCTGTATGACGTTCATACCGCCGTCTTTGATGGTTTCACACCATTCCTTCATAGTGAACATGCTGCCGGAGGAGAGACGTCGTTCCACAATGCCGATGCCGATGGCGGAGACAAGGGCCACCAGGCCGGAGAAGACGACGGAAGCCTGCATGATGAGAAGACAGTACAGAAGAACGAAGACGGGCAGGGAAAGATAGGCCTTGCGTCGTATGTTCTTCCACGGGGGCAGTTTGTCGCGGGAAACACCCATCAGACGGATACGGCCGGCTTCAAGATCCACGGACATGTAGAGTGCCACATAGTAGAGCAGCGCGGGCAGAGTGGCGGCCACCATGATTTCCGTGTAGGGCATGTTGATCATCTGTGCCATAAGGAACACAGCCGCGCCCATGACGGGGGGCATGATCTGTCCGCCTGTGGAGGCGCAGGCTTCCACCGCGCCTGCGAATGAGGGACTATAGCCCGTTCTTTTCATCAGAGGGATGGTCAGCGTACCGGTGGTGACCACGTTGCCCGTACTCGTGCCGTTGACCATGCCGAGAAGGCCGCTGGAAATGATGGCCACTTTGGCGGGACCTCCGCGGGAACGGCCTGCGGCGGCGTAGGCGAAGTCCATAAAGAAGGGAGCTGCGCCGGAAAGCTCGAGAAAGGCCCCGAACAGGACGAAAATATAGACGAATCGGGCCGTGGTACCGAGGGGAATGTTGTAAATGCCCTGCGGGCTGAACATATAGCTTACGATACGTTCCAGCGAATACCCCTTATGCCACAGAAGCCCGGGGAGCCACGGTCCTACGACGCAGTAGATCAGAAATACGACGACGAGCAGCGTGAGCACCCAGCCTGCCGTGCGGCGGCTCAGCTCGAGCACCGTTATGATGGCGAGGCAGCCGAACAGCATGTCGTAGCCTTCGGGAAGAACGCCGGCTCTGTCTATGAGTTCCGTGAAGTGGTACATGACATAGACATATGTCGACAGGCTCGCGAGAATGAGAAGAATATCGAGGATGCTTACGGAATGAAGAAAATGCTTATGGGCCGCATAGTAAATGAAACCGATCACCATGACGAAGTTCAGATGCGTGATGCTGAATATCCATGGATCGGTCGGGGAAAAGGCAAGTATATAAATATGATAGATGGCCATTAATACGGTGACGAGATAAACGAAGATCAGAGTTTTTCCTGATATCGTTCTTTTCAGACTGACGTGTTCCTCCTGCGGAATCACGACTTCGTCGGTTTTGGCCTGAGGATCATGCTGGTTCATGCGTACTCCGGTGGCGGGAGGCGGGAGAGGCGTGGCCTCCCCCGCGGGTGCCGAAAGAATGAAGGGCCTGAGGGCGTTATCGGATGAGATTGTCGGGAATATTGACACCGTGCTCCTTATACCAGCGCGCGGCGCCGGGATGGATGGGGATGCAGGAGGTGAGCACGTCTTCCGGGCGGGTGTTGCAGGTATCCTTGTAAATGCTTTCGAAGGCGTCGAGATGGCTGAAGAAGGCGTCGATGAGCTTGTAGGCCAGATCGTCGTCGAGAGACTCATGACAGATGAACAGGTTCCAGTACATGAGCGTGGGGCGGGGCGTCGTGAAGTTTTTGTAGCCGCCGGCAGGTCTCATACCTATGTACCAGGAGGGGTATGCCTTGATGAAGGTTTCCATATCTTCCTGAGAGATGTCGAGAATCTGCACCGTGTTGGTGGAGTCCACTTCGACGGCGGGGGCGAAGGGTTCGCCGCCGCTGCCTGCAGCCGCGTCGATCATGCCGTCCGTCATCTGGCCGGGAATGTCGTTCATGCCCGTGTTGACGATTTTTTTGGGAGTGATGTTGAGGAGCTTCAGCAGGCTGCGGTAATACTGGTCGGGAGTCCCTCCCTTGGGCCCGGGAGCAAAAATCTTGCCTTCAAGATCGCGGATGTTCTTGAGGCCGGAGTCGGCCAGGGCATAGAAGGTCGCGTAGCTCGGATACATGGGGAAGAGCGTGCGGATGCTGTGGTACTTTCTCTTTGCCCAGTCCTGACCATTCCATGCATCGAAGACGGCGGGCATACTTACCGTGCCGAAATCCAGTTCCCGGCTTTCAATCAGTTTGATGTTGTGCACGGGACCGCCGGTTACCTCAATATTCATCGCGTAGTCGGGGATGGCTTCACGGACGATCTGATTCCACGGGCCGGACCAGATATAGTAGGTGCCGCCTACGGTGGCGGTGCCAACGGAGCCGCCCCGCGGGGCGGCCGTCGCGGCGGAAGAGCCGAAACACAGGGCGAGGGCCATTACCAGAGCTGAGTGCAGGAAACGATTCATAAAAACTCCCTGGGGTTAAAAGTCCGTTCGCAGGAAAGCAAGCATAGCTTTGCAGGTAAGCTTTTTCGCACGGAACGCTTTTGTGAAGTAATTTTGCAAAATCCGTGCCAATATATTGGTAATTTTTATATTTTATTGAATTTTATACTTTTTATTTTGATGGGTCTGTCAGGAATAGCGTCGTGCAGATCCGTGTAAGGGGTGCATTGTTATTTTTATTGCAAATAAAGGGGGGAGGAAAGAAGGGCATTTTTGTTTTTGCAAACACGTTCTTCTCAGAGGACCGGTTCCAGTTCGAGCAGCAAGGTGGGACAATGGCTCCAACATGATGGATTCCATGCAGATATGGTCATGTTTTATGGGTTGCCGGTATTGCAAACGCCCAAATGAAAGAACTCGCAGAAGAGTTTTGGGGAAAAGGGGTATTCTTGTAATATATTGATATATATAATATTTTATATGTTGGCATGTTTTTTGAAAATAAGATGCCCAAGAGAGGAAAAAGACATGTCCATCATAGATTTCCGTTACCGGCCCTCGACCAGAGCGTCGCTGGACAGTTTCATCAGGCATCCCGTGTACAGGGAATACGTCAAGCTCACCCCCTTTGCTTCCACGCCTGCAAAGAGCCTTGAAGCCTGCGTGGAAGAGCTGCAGTCTCTGGGCATCGAGAAGGCCGTGTACACCGGCCGCGACTGTGAAAGCACCTATGCCTATCCGCCCTCCAACGATCTGGTGCTGGAGTGTATGCGGGCCTTTCCCGACCTTTTCATCGGCTTTTACGGTTTCGACCCGCACAAGAAAATGGCGGGCGTGCGCGAGTTCCGCCGTGCGGTGGAAGAAGACGGGATGCGCGGTGCGTCCATAGAGCCGTGCATGGCGCATATCCGCGCCGACGACGCGCTCTACTATCCCCTTTATACGGTATGCTGCGAGCTGAACGTGCCCGTCATCATCACGGCGGGGCTTTCTCCCTTCATGCCCGACGTTTCCCTCGACCCCATGCACCCCGTGTACATCGACAACGTGGCGCGCGATTTTCCCGAGCTGCGCATTCTCATCAGTCACGGCGGTTATCCGTGGATGCTCGAGGCCGTGGCCGTGACGCAGCGCAACCGCAACGTGTATCTCGATTTCTCAACCTGCGTGGGCAAGCCCCAGTCGCAGACGCTCATCGAGGCCGCAGGCTCCGTCATTTCCCGCAAGGTGCTTTTTGCCAGCGCCAACCCCTTTGTGGACGTGAGCCGGGCGGTTTCCGCCTTCCGCAACATGCCTTTCAGCCCGGAAGTCATGGAACGGATTTCCCACGTCAACGGCCGGGAATTTCTCGGACTTTAAATCAGCGCAGGCGGCCCTGAAAACGTCGTTCAGCGGCCGCACTGCCCGCGTACTGCGGAAAACGCGCATTTTTTGTACCCCGGCGCGGGTGTCCGCTCCCGCGTCCTTCCGGCGGCTTTTTCACGACAAGCCGTTCCAAGGAGCATTGTCATGTCCTGCTGTGAACATCTGGCCTATTCCGGCCAGGAACAGACCATTCTCGACCGCATCGCGGGCAAGAAGGACCCCAACGAAGCGAAGCATCCGCGCCTGTACAAGCTCATCAGCGTCTTTGACGGCAAAAAGCCGTTCATCGACGTGGAGCGCGCCCGTCTGTTCACGGAATCCATGAAGGAAACCGAAGGCGAAATGCTGGTGCTGCGCTGGGCCAAGGCACTGAAGCACATGGGTGAGAAGATGACCGTCTACATCGACGACGATCAGCTCATCGTGGGCCGCATGGGACATCAGGGTTCCCGTTACGGCATCCTGTACCCGGAACTGGACGGCGACTATCAGGCCTCGGCCCTGAAGGAACTTCCCTCCGATCCCGCCTCTCCCTTTGAAGTCACGGAAGAAGACGCCCGCGTGGTGGAAGAGCTCATCACTCCCTACTGGAAGGACAAGACCTTCCATCAGGATCTGAACAAGCGCCTGCCCGGGGATTCTCATCGTCTGGCCTATGCCGACGAGGGCGGCTATCAGTCGCGCTACATCTGCTGCGAAACGGCCTCCAACCGTTCCAGCCTTCAGTGGTGCCTCGACTACGAACGTCTGTTCAAGCTGGGGTACAAGGGCATCAAGGAGGAGGCTCTTGCCGCTCTTGCCGCTCTTGACCCCGACGATCCTCTGGACCAGTGCGAAAAGCGTCCCTACCTGGAAGCCATGGTGCTGCTGAGCGAAGGCATCGTGACCTGGGCGCACCGCTATGCGGCCAGGGCCCGTGAGCTGGCCGCCGCGGAAAAGGACGGGAAGCGCCGCGCGGAGCTTCTGCAGATTGCGGAAAACTGCGAATGGGTGCCCGAAAATCCGCCCCGCACCTTCTACGAAGCGTTGCAGGCCCACTGGTTCGTGCAGGCCTTTGCCCGCCTCGAACAGAAAATCAGCTCCAATCCCACCAACGGCCGCATGGACCAGCTTTTCTGGCCCTATTATGAAAAGGACGTGCGCGAAGGGATCATGGATGAAGACAGGGCCGTGGAACTTTTCCAGTGCATGTGGGTGAACATGGCCCAGTGCCTGGACCTGGCCATCACTCCCTACAACAAGGCCACCCATGAAGGCTATTCCCACTGGGAGGCCGTGACCATAGGCGGCCAGACCCGCGACGGCCGCGACGCCACCAACGAACTCACCTATGTGGTGCTGCGCTCCAAGCGCGAATGCCCCCTGCATTATCCCGACCTTGCCGCGCGCATTCATGCCCGCAGCCCGGAACGCTACCTTTACGAGGTTGCCGAAACCATCAAGCAGGGCTGCGGTTTCCCCAAGCTTCTGAACGATGAGGAAATCATCCCTCTGCATCTGGCCAAGGGCGCGCCTCTGGAAGAGATCTACGACTACGCGGCCTCGGGCTGCGCTGAAATCCGTATGCCCCGCGTGGATACCTACACGAGCGGTCATGCCCAGTTCAGCCTGGGCGCCGCGGTGGAACTCACCCTGTACAACGGCCGCATGAAGAAGTTCGGCGACGAGCTGCTCACGCTGGAAACCGGCGACGTGCGTACCTTTGATACCTGGGAGAAGTTCTGGAACGCCTATGTGAAGCAGCAGATGTTCATCATCCGTCACGCCTTCCTCCAGCAGTACCACATCATCAGAACCCGTGCTGCCCACTTCGCCACGCCGGTATCCGATTCCCTGCATGTGCTTGCCATGCGCGAATGTGTGGACCTGCATCAGGATCATCAGTACAAGGGCGGCCTGAACCTCGGTTACTTTGAATGCCTGGGCTACAGCACGGCCATCGACTCCCTCGCCGCCATCAAGAAGGTGGTGTACGAAGACGGCATCCTGTCCATGCAGGAAGTGCTGGACGCTCTTGAGTGCGACTTCGTGGGCAAGGAGGACGTGCAGGCCATACTCGCCAACGCGCCCAAGTACGGCAACGATGATGAATACGCCGATTCCATCGGCCTTGAAATCGACCGTCTGGCCCAGGAGTTCAGCGCGAAATACGCGCACAGGCTCGGCATCCGCTGCGACTTCCGCATGGTGCCCTTCACCTCCCATGTGCCCTTCGGCCGTGTGGTTTCGGCCACGCCCAACGGGCGCAAGGCCTGGACGCCGCTTTCCGACGGTTCCTCCGCCTCCCACGGCGCGGATATCAACGGACCCACCGCCGTGCTGCGTTCCAACTTCAACACCAAGAACTACAACATGAGCCAGAGGGCCGCGCGTCTTCTCAATGTGAAGTTCTCCCCCAAGTGCCTGGAAGGGGAGGACGGCACCAGAAAGCTCGTAGACTTCATCCGCGTGTTCTGCGATCTGCGTCTGTGGCATGTGCAGTTCAACGTCATCAACCGTGAAACGCTCATTCAGGCCCAGCAGCATCCCGAGCTCTACAAGGGACTCATCGTCCGTATCGCGGGCTACAGCGCCTACTTTACGGAACTTTCCCGCGATCTGCAGAACGACCTGATCGCCAGAACGGAACACGACAAGATGTAGTTCTTTTCCTTCCGCCGGCCCGGAGTCTCCGCTCCGGGCCGGTTTTCAGGAGCCTCCATGAGCGCGACGCACGGCATCATTTTCAATATTCAGAAATTTTCCATACACGACGGCCCGGGGATACGCACGCTGGTCTTCTTCAAGGGCTGTCCCCTGCGCTGTCTGTGGTGCTGCAACCCCGAATCCCAGTCCCCGGAGCCGGAACACGGGTACAGGCCCGAAAAATGCTTCGGCTGCGGCCGATGCGTGGTCCGCTGCGGGAAAGGCGTGCTTTCCCTGAAGGAAGACCGCACCCTTGCCATACGGCGCGATCTGTGCCGGGCCGAATGCCCCGACTGCGTCAAGGTCTGCCCCGACAAGGCGCTGGTGTTCTACGGCAGGCCCTATACCGTGGAAGAAGTGCTGAAGGTGGTGGAGCAGGACGCCCTTTTCTATACCCGTTCCGGCGGCGGGCTTACCGTGAGCGGGGGAGAACCGCTCATGCAGCCGGCGTTTCTGCTGGCGCTCTGCCGGGAGGCCGGGCGCAGAAGAATAGACGTGGCCATGGAAACGAGCGCCTTCGCCCCCGAGGAGACCTTCCTTTCCGTCATGCCCCATATCCGTCACCTCATGGTGGACGTAAAGCATATGGACGAGCAGGCGCACATGAAGGCCACGGGGGTTTCCAACAAGCGCATTCTCTCCAACCTTGAGGCGCTCCGCCGGGAATTTCCCTCCCTGCCCCTCAGAATACGCACGCCCGTGATTCCCGGCATCAACGACGACGAGGACAACCTGCTCGCCACGGCCGATTTCGCCCGTTCCCTCGGCGCGGAATACGAGCTTCTGGCCTATCACAGCATGGGGCGTTCCAAGTACGAGTCGCTGGGCAGAAGCTATCCCATGGGCGATGTACAGCTTCCCGGAGCGGACTTTGAAGCCTTGAAAAAAAAGGTCGCTTCCCTATAATATCCTTGCTTCTTCGGGGGAAAGCATGAATCAGATCTCTCTTCCCGCGCCGTACAGGAGGCCTTCGCGTCTTGCCCGGCGCATCAGCCGCATAGCCGCTTCGCGTCCCCGCCTGTTCATGGGCAGGGCGCTGTACTTCACCGAGTCCATGCGGGAAACGGAGAATCTGCCTCTTCCCCTGCGCTGGGCGAAGGCTCTCGTGCATGTGCTCGATCATGTTCCCGTGGAACTTTCTCCCGACGAGATGCTTGCCGGTTCCTTCGGTTCCGGCCGCTGCGGCATCTTCTATCCCGAACTCGACAGCGCCTTTCTGGAAGACGAGGATTTCGCTCCCGAGGAGTTTCTGATTTCAGGCGGCGACATGGAGCTTGCCCGCACGCGGATACTTCCCTACTGGCACGGCCGCACCTATCAGGAGCATTTTTATTCCGAGCTGCCGCCGGAGCTGAAGAACCTTCTCTACATCAACGGCGACGCCTCGCATCCCGCCTTCATCGTGCAGGAAACGGCCACGGTGCGTCATTCGCTCCAGTGGGCGCTGGACTACGACAAGGTGCTGCGGCGGGGATTCCGGGGCATTGCGGAGGAGGCGGAGAAAAAGCTCGCGGAAGCTCCGGCGGAAAAGCGGGATTTTTACGAGGCGGTGCTGGAAATCTGCCGGGGGGTACGGCGTTTTGCCGAACGCTTTGCCGCCCTTGCCGAGGAACAGGCTCTCGGGGCGGCGACGGAGGAATTCCGCAAGGAGCGTCTCGCCCTTGCCGAACGCTGCCGCCGCGTGCCGTGGGAACCTGCGGAAAGCTTTGCCGACGCCGTTCAGGCCCAGTGGTTCACGCAGATGGTTTCCCGCATGGAGGCGGAGTACGGCGGCAACATCAGCAACGGCCGCATGGACCAGTATCTCCGGCCTCTGTACGAGAAGGACATTGCCTCCGGCGTGCTGACGCAGCAGAAGGCGCGTGAGTATCTCGACGATCTGTGGTGTCACCTTGCCCAGTTCGTGCGCCTCAAGCCTTCGCCCACGGGCGCCAAGATTTATGAGGATCTCGCCCACTGGGAATTCACCACCCTGGGCGGCAGGCTCGCTTCCGGCGGCGACGCCACCAACGCTCTTTCCTTCCTGATTCTGCGTTCGGCCTCGGAATTTCCGCTGGACTATCCGTATCTCGGCGTGCGTATCCATAAGGACACGCCGGAGGAATTTCTGAGGGAGATATGCCGCGCCACCCAGAAAAACGGCGCAAGTCCCGTGCTTTTCAACGACGAGACCATCATCGCGCGGCAGACGGCCAACGGAGCCACGGCGGAGGAGGCGCGCGACTACTGCGGCAGCGGCTATTCCGAGGCGAGGCTCATCAACAAGGACACCTATTTCGTGGGAGCCACCTGGCTGAACCTGCCCGCCGTGCTGGAAATGGCCCTGCACGACGGCTACTGTTCCCCCAAGCCTTCCCGCCGCACGGGCCTTTCCACGGGGCCTGCCGAGGCCATAGGCTCCTTTGAACAGCTCATGGAGCTTTTCCGGCGTCAGCTTCTGCACATTCTCGACATGGCCTTCCGGCAGCAGGGCATACTGGAGCGCCTGCGGCCTCGGCACATCGCTTCTCCGCTGCTTTCCTGCCTGCATGATCTGTGCATGAAACACGGGGTGGACATGTCCGTGGGGGCCGTGCCCGAAGGCCGCAGCATCGGCGGTTTTCTCGGCATCATCGGCTTCGCCACCGTGGTGGATTCCCTGGCCGCCATAGACACGCTGGTCTTCCGGCAGAAGAAGCTTTCCCTGCGTGAACTTCTGGATATTCTCGCGGTGAACTTCGAAGGGCATGAGGACGTGCGTCAGCTCTGCCTGAACTCGCCCAAATACGGCAACCGCATCCCCTGGGTGGACGACATCGGCCGCCACATCGACAGGCTGCTCCTCACAAGAGCGAGGAGCGAGGTGAACAGCTACGGCGGCAGGGGGGAAATCTTCTATGTGCCGGTGAAGGCGCACATCGCCATGGGCCGCGTTTCGGGAGCCACGGCGGACGGGCGTTTCGCAGGCAACAATTTTTCTTTCGGCGTCACCCCCTCGCACCTGGTGAGGACGCTCGGTCCCACGGTGTCGCTCAGTTCGGAAACGGCGGTGCAGAATCCCGATATTCCCTCCCTCGGGGCGCGGGTCATGTTCTCCACGCTTCTGCCCGGGCAGATATGCGGAGAGGCGGGCGTGGAGGCGCTCATGAGCCTGCTTCAGACATGGTGCCGTCAGCAGCACTGGTTCCTGCGTTTTCAGATATTGACGCCGGCGGAATTGACGGTGCTGCGCAATTCACCGTATGAATACAACAGCCTGTTTTTGAATGTTCCCGGCCTCAACGCGCAGGGCTATTCCTTCCCTTCGGCGGCGTTTTCCTGCAGATGTCCGCTTCAGAAAGCCCGGTAGACGGCGGGCCTGTCATGTCGAAAACCATGAGAGACGAGAAGCTTCCCCAGTCATCGCTTTCCTTTCTTCCCCATGAAAGCGTGCGCGCCTTTACCGACGCGCTCTCTTCCGGGGTGCTGCTGGTGGATGCCGAGGGCGTAGTCTACCATATCAATCAGGCCGCACGGCTCCTGCACCAGGGGGGAAGCATTCCGAAGACGGGTTTTCCCCTGGCCGATGCCAGCCCGCACGACTGGGTGGAGGTGCGCAAGGTTCTTGCCACGGGCATTCCGCAGATCTGTTCCCTCCTGCGCCTGCCCATGGCCACGGTGGTGGTCAGCCGTATGCCTCTGGAGTACAACGGCGTCACGGCGGGCGTCATTACCATGATGCAGGACATCAACAACTTCAGCGCCATCATCCACGAGTTTCCCGAATATGCGAATCTGGCGCGGGAATTTGAAACCGTGGTCGATCAGTTCGAGGATATTTTCCTCACGCTGAACAGCCGCGGCGTCATCCGCAACGTGAATTCCGCCTACGAAAAGCTCATTCTTCTGGGCAGGCAGGGACTTGTGGGGAGGCATATCGAAGACATTCAGCGTTCTCCCCGCAACCTCGTGGCGCTTTTCAAAAAGGCGGGAGCTTCGGGAACGCGGGTCACCATGCCCGTCACGCTGCCCACGGGGCAGACCTATCAGGGCAGCGCCACCCCCGCCTTCGATGATTCGGGCAATCTTTTCCGCGTGATGCTCCAGCTCAAAAGCGAGGCCGCGCCTCAGCCGGAAGCGGAAACGAGCGCCGTTTCCGCCGCTCCCAAGCCCGGCATCCCCTCCGCGGAGCTTCAGCGCATCTGCAATGCCTCGGGTTTTACGGTGCACAGTTCCGTCAAGAATCAGGTGGTGCAGCAGGCCCTCAAGGTGAGCAAGACGAATTCCTGCGTGCTCATCACCGGCGAATCGGGAGTGGGCAAGACCATGCTGGCCTCCCTCATCCACAACAACAGCAGCCGCAGTTCCCGGCCCTTCGTGGTCATCAACTGCGGCGCCATTCCCGAACAGCTTCTGGAAAGCGAGCTTTTCGGCTACGAGAAGGGGGCCTTCACCGGCGCCAGCGCCCACGGCAAGATGGGACTTATCGAAACGGCGGACAAGGGCACGCTTTTTCTGGACGAAATCGGCGAGCTGCAATACAGTCTTCAGTCCAAGCTGCTGGAAGTGTTTGAGAAAAAGTCCTTCATCCGCGTAGGCGGCACGAAGCGCACCTCGGTGGACATACGCATCCTTGCCGCCACCAACAAGAATCTGGCCGAAGAGGTGGAGAAGGGGAGTTTCCGGCGCGACCTTTTCTACAGGCTCAACGTCATTCCCAACGTCATTCCGCCCCTGCGCGAGCGGCCGGAAGACGTCCGCGCCATGATCGATCAGCTCATAGAGCAGTACAACACGCAGAACGACGCCTCCAAGACCATGTCGCCGGAACTTCTGCGCTGGCTTCTGCGTTACCCCTTCCGGGGCAACATGCGCGAGCTCGTCAACATCATGGAATGGCTGCTGGTCATGAGCGAGGGCGATACCCTCGGCCTGCACGATCTGCCCGCGCGCCTGCAGCAGGAGTATCAGCTCACCGCAAAGGAGCGCATGGAGCCCGTTTCTCTGCCCGATATTTCCCAGCCTCCGCCCCCTTCGGGAGGGGCTTGCTTTTCCGCGGGGCTTCAGGAAGGAACCTTGTCTCTCAAGGACGCCATGGCCGCCTTTGAAAAGGAATATCTGGAAAGGGCCATGGAAAAGTACGGCACCATTCAGGCCGTTTCCGAAGCGCTGGACGTGCATTTCTCCACGCTGTGGCGCAAGCTGGTGAAGTATGAACTGGTGCAGAAACATGCCGCGCAGGAGAAAAAATATGTCCCGTGAATCCATGCCGCTGCTCATCAGTGGAATCCAGCATTTTTCTCCCTGTCCCGGGCACGGCCTGCGTACCACCGTGTTCTTCACGGGCTGCCCGCTGCGCTGCTACTGGTGCTGCAATCCCGAATGCCGCCGCAACAGGCCCGTGCTCGTTTGCAATACGGAAAAGTGCATCGGGCCTGCCGTTTGCAGGCACTGCGTGGGAGCCTGCCCGCACGACGCCATTTATGTGAGCAAGAACGCCATCCGCGTGGCGCGCGACCGCTGTACCGACTGCGGGGAATGCGTGTCCCGCTGTCCTTCGGGCGCGCTGTTCATGAGCGGCCGCGCCATGAGCCTTGAAGAGATCATGGAGGATATCCTCAAGGACAAGGATTACATCATGAACGGCGGCGGCATTACCCTGAGCGGCGGGGAACCCATGATGCACCCGCAGCAGGCGGCCGATCTCATGCGCCTTGCCCATGAGGAAGGGCTGCATACGGCCATGGAAACCTGCGGCTTCTTCGACCTCGACGCACCGCATACCATAGCCGCGCTGCGTGAGACGGATCTTCTTTTCTTCGACATCAAGCACAGCGATCCTCTGGCGCACCGCAGGGGCACGGGGGTGGACAATTCCCGCATTCTCTGCAACTTCCAGCGCATCGTGGAAGAATTTCCCGGCCTTGAGATCAACAGCCGCACCCTTGTCGTTCCCGGTTTCAACGACGATACGGTCACCATGCGCAACATCGCCCGCATCGTGAAAAAGACGGGGTCCTTCTTCCATATTCTGGAAACATGTTCCACCCTCTGCGGGGACAAGTACGCCCAGATGGGCCTGCCTTTCGGCTACGACCGTCTTTCCCTGCCGCAGGACAGGCTGGAAGCCATTGCGGACGTATTCCAGGAAGAAGGCCTTTCCGTGGAAATCCGCTGAAGGGCCGGAGCGGAAGAACCGTTCCGGGCTGGCTTTCCGTGTTTCCGCGTATGCGTTTTTGCAAACGCCGGGAGCGGCGTGCCGCCGGGCGGGCTCCGGCGCGGCGGAAGAGCGCAGGAAGGGCCCGGCCTTCCGTTTTTCGGCCGGGAAAGAGGAAGGCGCGGCTTCCGGGGCTTTTGCGTTTGTGCAAGCGACAGGGCGGAAAAACGGAAAGAATGTCTACAACACGCTGAAAAAGAAGAAAAAACAGCGTATGGCATGAAATGTGCAGAAGACTTCGGCATTGTTCATTTCAACGTGGGGGCAAGCCATGCTGCAACTTCAGTTCAAGCCGGAACTTCATTATTTCGATACCTGCCGGGAATTTGCGGAACAGTTCCGCATCACGGCGGATGACGTCGTACTCAGCAACAGGTATATTTACGAGCCTTTCTTCGGGCATCTGAACCTTCCCGCCCGGGTGATCCATCAGGAGGAGTTCGGAGCCGGGGAACCGACCGACGTGATGGTGGACGCCATTCTGGAGCGTATGGAAGGCTTCGGCAAAGGCCGCATCATCGCCATCGGCGGCGGCACCGTCATCGATATCGCCAAGGTGCTGGCCGTGGCTCCTGCGGGCGCGCGCACGGACGATCTTTACCGCGACATGGCGCATCTTGAGGCGCACCGGGAGCTTGTCATTCTGCCGACCACCTGCGGCACGGGGAGCGAGGTGACCAATATTTCCATCCTCAACCGGACCAGGCTGGGCAGCAAGACGGGCCTGGTTTCCCCGGCCATGTTCGCCCGTCAGGCCGTGCTCGTGCCCGAGCTGCTTTCCGCCCTGCCGTGGGGGGTGTTCGCCACAAGTTCCATCGACGCGCTGGTCCATGCCGTGGAATCGGCCCTTTCTCCAAAGGCCACGCCCTATACGCTTCTTTTCAGTCACAGGGCCATGGAACTCATCCTGCGCGGCTATCAGGCCATACGGAACGAGGGCCGGGAAGCGCGCGGAAGGTTCATGAAGGATTTCCTCATCGCCAGCAACTTTGCGGGACTGGCCTTCGGTACCGCGGGCTGTGCCGCCGTTCATGCGTTGAGCTACCCGCTGGGCGGAACGTACCATGTGCCCCACGGGGAATCCAACTACGCGCTTTTCACGGCCGTGCTCGAAGTCTACGGGGAAGCAGGGCTTGAAGGCCGCCTTGCGGAACTTGCGGATACGCTCGCCGCGCTCCTTGCCTGCCGCAGAGAGGAAGCATTTGCACGGCTTGCGGAGCTTCTTGCGGCCATCCTTCCTTTGAAGAGACTGCGCGAATACGGCATGACGGAGCAGGATGTTTCCCTTTTCGCCCGCACCGTCATTGTTTCGCAGCAGCGGCTGCTTGCCAATAATTTCAGGCCGCTTTCCGAGGAGGAGATAGCGAAGATATACGCTTCCCTCCTGTAGCATGAGGCCGGGCCGAGCCGGTACGGCCGCCGTTTCTCTAGGCGCGCCTTTTTGGCGCAGCCCGGGAAAACGGACGGTTACGGAAAACGCCTTTTCGATTCACGGAATCCCAGGTTCCGTGCGTTTCGAAAAGGCGTTTTTTCATGCCCTCGGCTCAGGAGTGGCGCGGGCGTTTTTTCCCGCAGGCTCAGAGCGGCACGATGCTGCCGGAAAGCTCCCGGAACAGCATGTCTATGCAGGCCGCGCTCTGGGGCGGCAGGTGCCTGCGCCGCCGCGTGATCAGAGAATACTGGCGCAGCACGCCTTCTCCGGGCAGAGGATAGATGTCCAGCGTATCTTGGTACCGGCGGACGGTGAAGTCTTCCAGAATGGTCACGCCCATGCCGGCCCGCACATAGGAGAGAATGACGGCGGAATTGTTGGCCGTGGCGGCGACGGAGGGCGTGGCTCCGCTTTTGTGCAGTTCGTCCGTAACCACTCTGCTCAGCGTGCTTGCCGAGGAGAAGGCGACGAAGGGCACGCCGTCCAGTTCCCGCGGGTCGCACAGCACGCCGTTTTCATCGCGTGTGAAGCCGCTGCCGCGCGGGCAGACCAGGACGAGACGGGAGAGAAACAGCGGGCGCGCCTCTATGGTGGGAGGAAATTCCCTGCCCGCCAGAATGCCGAAGTCGATGGCGGAACTGTTGACCAGATCCAGCGTGAAGCTCGATTCCCCGCCGGATTGCAGGGTGAAGCGCGTGCGCGGATACTTCTGATGAAAGAGCGCCAGAGGCCCGGCTATGATGTTGGCCGAAACGCTGTGGGTGGTGGAAAGCGATATCTCCCCCTTGTATTCCGCCTTGCCTCCGCTGCCCACCTCGGAGCGGATTTCCTTCACCAGATCGAACATGGTGATGGCCTTCTCGTGAAGAATGCGCCCCTCGTCCGTAAGTTCCATGCTCTTGTTCCGCCGGTGGAAGAGCTGCACCCCGAGTTCCGCCTCAAGGCACTGCACAAGGTAGCTTACGGCGGGCTGCTTCAGATGGAGGCTTTCCGCCGCCTGCGACATGTTGCCGTATTCCGCCACGGCGTAGAAGCCGCGCAGCCATTGCAGAAAGTTTCCGCTGAAAGGTTCTATCATGGCGTTTTCCCCGGACAAACGCGGTTTTGTCCGTGCCCCTGTGCTGAAAAGGGGCGCAGAACGGAGCGATGGGAGCTGCTATCAAAGCTCTCTATATATCAATCAATACATTTTATCAATAATTGTTTTGACAAAAAAATTTTTAGAGTGTTAGAACGGACCTGACCCTCCGGCGGAAGCCGGGCGTCCCGCCCGGAGTCGTTTTCCCCGGCAATGTTTTCGAGAGGCCGTTATGACTACGCTTATCGCCTGTTCCCGACTGTATGACGCTACCCCCTTCCATGCGGAGGCATGGCGGACCGTGTTTGCCGAGGCGGGCAGACTTGCCGGGGTGGATCTGCGCGTCGTGGAATGGCGGGCGCCCGCGCCTCTCGGGGAGCTGTGGAAGCGGCCCGACATGGGGCTGGTGTTCCTTTGCGGGCGGCCCTATGTGCAGGCCGGAGCAAGGCACCGCATCATCGGCGCGCCTCTCGGCCCCGATTCCGGGGAAAAGGCCGTCTACCGCACGCTTCTTCTGGCGCGCGCCGGAAGCGGCTGGACGAAGGTGGAGGAGAGCTTCGGCGCAAGGCTCGGGCACATGGGCGCGCATTCGCAGTCGGGGTACAATGCGCTCCGTTTTCTGCTTGCTCCCCACGCTTCGGGCCGGAAGCTCTACGCCGAAAGCGTGGAACTCGAAACCCCGGCCGCATGTCTGAATGCCCTGCGGGAAGGGCGCGTCGACGTCGTTCCGCTGGACAGCTACTTTTATCATCTGCTTGTTTCCGCGCGAAAAGAACTGCGGGAAGAGCTCGTCATACTCGGCCGTTCTCCCCTGACGGCCATGCCCTTTCTCGCAGCGTCGCCGGAGGCGGAGGATGCCGTCGTCGCGGCGCTGCGGGGGGCTCTGGCGGAGTGGAGCCTCGCCCCGGGAGGCGAAGAGCTTCGCCGTGCGCTGTGTATGAAGAGTTTTTCCCTGCCGTCTGTTTCCGACTACGCGGTACTGGCGGAGCAGGAGGCCGCGGCGCTTCGCCTCGGCTATCCCTGCCCCGTCTGATATTCACCTGAACCTTCCGGAGTCCACACCATGCAGGAAAGTTACCTTACCTATCTCAACGGGCCCGACGTGGCCGCCCTGAAGATGACCGACGCCGAAATTCTCGCCGCCGTGGAGGAAAGTCTCCGCGCCCAGGGCCTCGGCCAGACGCGCATTGAACCCAGGGTGCATCTTGTGCCGGAGGATTCCGCCAAGGGGCATTTCAATGTGCTGCGCGGCTACATACAGCCCCTGCACGTGGCGGGCGTGAAAATCGTGGGCGACTATGTGGACAACTACAAGCAGGGCCTGCCCTCGGAAATGGCGGTCATGAATCTGTTCGACCCCGAAACCGGCATGGTGAAGGCCATTCTCGACGCCACGTCCATCACGGACATGCGTACCGGCGCGGTGACGGCCCTGGGCGCAAAATACATGGCCCGCAGGAATTCCCGCATTCTCGGCCACATCGGTTCCCGCGGCACCTCGTACTGGAACGTGCGCCTTCTCGATTCGCTTTTCGATTTCGAGGAAATCCGCGTGCATTCGCGCAGGCCGGAAAGCCGCGAGGCCTTCGGCAGAAGACTTTCCGAAGACCTGGGCAAACCTGTGCGCGTGGTGGACGACTGGGAATCCTGCGTGAGGGGGGCCGACATCGTGGTGGAAGCCACGCGTCTGCCCGCTCCCTGCCCCATGCTGAAGACGGAATGGATCAAGAAGGGCGCCTTCGTGGTTCCCTACGGCACCATGAGCGCGGTGGAGCTTTCGCTCACCGACATCATGGACAAGATCGTGGTGGACGACTGGGGCCAGTGCCGCAAGGGCCTGCCCTACGGTTCCCTGCGCCCTCATGTGGAAGCGGACAAGCTCACGCAGGAAAACCTGCACGCCGAAATGGGGCAGATCGTGGCGGGACTCAGGCCCGGCCGTGAAAGCGACGACGAAACCATTCTCTTCTGGCATCGCGGCCTGAGCACCAACGACATCGCCCTCGGCTGCGCCATGCTGGAAAAGGCCGAAAAGCTCGGCATAGGCCAGAAGCTGCGCTACCGCTGATGTACGGGCGAAGCGGCTCGCGCCGCTTCGCCTTTTCCCCGAATCCTTTTTTATTCCCCCTCTTTTCGTCCCCGGCTGGTATGACCATGCGTTCCCGTTCCTTCTCCTATGCCTGCCTGCTTTTTGCCGCGCTGTGCGGCGCCTATTTTCTCGTCTTCTTCCAGAGACTCAGTCTCGGCGTCATCATGCCGGAACTTGCCGCGGAGCTTCAGCTTGCCCCGGCCATGACGGGCTGGCTGGGGTCCGCCTTCCTGTATGCCTACGCGGCCACGCAGATACCGGCCGGACTCATGGTGGACGGCTGGGGTCCCCGCCGGACCATGCTGCTGCTTTTCGGACTCGGCGGCGTGGGCGGCATACTCTTCGCCTCGGCCGAAGGCGCGGGGCAGGCCTTTGCGGGCAGGGCCCTTGTCGGCATGGGCATGGCCGTGGTCACCACGGCATCCTTCAAGATCATGAGCCGCTGGTTCCGCGAGGGCATCTATGCGCGCCTCGTGTCCATATTCATGGCCGTGGGCGGACTCGGCACCTTTTTTGCCGCAGCCCCTCTGGCTTCGCTCAGCGCCGGCTTCGGCTGGCGGCCGGTGTTCTGGTTCATCGCCGTTTTTTCCCTTTTCTGGGGCGCGGTGCTCTTTTTCCTGGTGAAGGACGCGCCTTCCCCCGCGCAGAGGCGGGAACTGGGCCTGCCTGACGATGCGGCGCCTTCCGCTCCTTCCGCCGCGGAACGCGGGCCGGGGGCCTTCCGGGTGCTGTTTTCCTCGCGGCAGTACAGGCTTGTGGTGCTCTGGTACCTTACGGGCGCGTCGCTGTTCTTTTCCTTCGCCGGGCTGTGGGCCGGGGATTATTACCGCAACGTGCATCATCTTTCCGCCGAATCCACGGGGGCGCTGCTTTCTCTCGGCGCTCTGAGTCTCGTCATCGGCACGCCTGCCGGGGCGTGGCTTTCCGACAGGCTGCATTCCCGCAAGATCGTGCTGGCGGCAGGCTCGCTCTGCGCGACGGCAAGCTCGCTTTCGCTCTGTTTCTGCCCCGCGCCTCTTCCGGTATGGGCGCTGTGGCTTCAGTTCGGCGGCATCTGCATCGCGGGCAACGCCACGGCGTCGGTGGTGTTCACCGCCGCGCGTGAGGCGCTTCCGTCTTCGGTGCTCGGACTTTCCACCTCCATGCTCAGCTTTTCCATTTTCGCCTGCACGGCCTGCCTTCAGGCCGTCATCGGGGAAATGCTGGAACGACTGGCCCCCCTCGGCACGGAAGCGGCGTATTCCCGGGCTTTCCTCATCTATCTCGTCTTTTCCGTCATCAGCCTCGTTGCGGCCTTGATGCTGCGCGGGCGCAGCCGGGCCTGAAGGCCCTCGGAGCGAATATGAATGTCATCATACGTCTGACCGGTTCCGACCTGACGCTGGAACAGGTTGCCCTTGTGGCCCGGCAGGGCGCGGTCGTGGAGATTGCGCCGGAAGCGGAGGAGCGCATCCGCCGCACCAGAAGCATGGTTCTTTCCATGGCCGAGGACCGCAGTCTGCCGCGCATCTACGGCTTCAACACCGGCGTGGGCATGAACAAGGACTGGGATATCAGCCGGGAAGGCCTTGCCGCGTTCAACACCATGCTCATCCGTTCGCACAGCGCCGCCGTGGGACCGGAACTTTGCGAAGCCGATGTCCGCGCCACGCTTCTTGTGCGCCTCAACTGCCTTCTGGCCGACGGCACGGGTGTTTCCTGGGAACTGGTGGAGCGCTACCGCGATTTTCTCAACCTGCACATGCACCCCGTCATGCCGGGCCGCGGTTCCATAGGTGAAGCCGACCTCGTTTCCCTGGCCCACATTGGGCTGGCCGTCATGGGCGAGGGCGATGTCGTGTTCCGCGGCGAACGCATGAGCGCAAAGCGTGCCCTGGAACTTGCGGGACTTGAGCCTCTCGTGCTCGGCTGCAAGGAAGGGCTCGCCATCGTCAGCAGCAACGCCATGGCGGCGGGCATGGCCGCTCTGGTGCTGGAAGACTGCGAACGGCTCATGGACGCGGCCGACCTCATCTATGCGCTGGCGCTGGAAGGGTACGGCGGCAATGTGTCGCCGCTGGACCCGGCCTGCTATGCCCGCCGCCCCGTGCCCGGCCCCACGCAGACGGCGGCGCGCGTGCGCCGTTACCTTGAAGGCAGTTTTCTCTGGAAGGGCGGCGTGGCCGCCACCATGCAGGACCCGCTGTGCTTCCGTTCCGCCTGTCATGTGCACGGCGCCGTGCGCGACGCGATTTCCTACCTGAAGCCTCATCTTCTGCTGCACATCAACGCCACGGACGACAACCCCTGCGTGCTGGCGGAGGAGAGGCGCTTCGCCCACAATTCCAACTTCGAGGTCACCTCGTGGGTGCTCGGCTTTGAAATGCTGGGGCAGGCCCTCAGCCATCTGGCGCGCAACATCTGCTATCAGGTCATCAAGATGGACAGCAACGGTTTCAGCCGTCTGCCCCGTTTCCTCAGCCCGGACGGCACGAGCGTCATGGCCTATACCACCAATCAGAAGACCTTCTCCGCGCTGGAAGCGGAGATACGGCATCTGTCCAATCCGGTGAGCGTGGACTACATGGCTCTTTCCGGCGAGGTGGAGGACCATGCCTCCAACGCGCCTCTGGTCGTGCGCAAGACCGCACGGATTCTGGACAATCTCCGTTATATGCTGGGCATGGAGGCCTACCATGCCGCCCAGGCCGTGGATCTTCGCGGTCTGGCTCCCCTCGGCGCGGTCACGGCGCGGGCCTATGAGGCCGTGCGCGCCGTCATCCCCTTCCTTGAACATGACCGCGTGATCAGCGCGGATATTGAACGCGGCTATGACCTCATGGCTTCGGGACGCATGTCGGAGATCGCACGCGACATGACCGGAGTCTGAAATCCGACATTTCAACATGGGAGAGTGTGTTATGCAGGATGTGGTAGTTAACTGGACCGGTCTCGACTGGCTGGCCATCTTCTTGTACCTCGGCATCATGATTCTGGTGGGGTGGTACGTTTCCCGCAAGGTGCGGAACTCGGAAGACTATCTCATGGCGGGCAGGGCGCTGTCCTACCCCATGGTGGTGGCGACGGTGGCCGCCACCTGGTACGGTTCCGGCGCCGTGTTCGGTACGGCGGAACTGGCCTTCAATGCCGGTATCGCGGCCTTCGTGGTATGGTGCGTACCCGCGCATCTCGGCCGTATTCCCCTGGCCCTGTGGGTGGCTCCCCGGGTGCGCGGCGTGAAGGAAAACACCATTCCCGCGCTTCTCGGCAGGCTGTATGCCCGCCCCGTGGCCTTCCTCGGCGCGGTGCTCATCGTGTGCTATTCCAGCCGCCTCATGGACATCGTTTCCGTGGGCATCATGGGCAATACCGTCACGGGCCTGCCCAACTGGGTCATCGGCGCGGTGATCGTGGGCGTGGTCATCTGCTATTCCATGTTCGGCGGACTGTGGTCCGTGGTCATGACGGACGTGCTCCAGTTCTTCCTCATGACCAGCCTCACGCTCCTTCTGCTTCCGGGCGTATGGAGCAGCGTGGGCGGCTTCGAGGGGCTGCGCGCGGCGCTTCCCGCCGGGCACTTTTCTCCCACGGGCGGCCTGCCCATAAGCCAGCTTCTCGTTTTCTTCCTGCTGGGCTTCCAGGTTTATGCCGACCCCGCCGCCTATCAGCGTTTCGGCGCTTCCAACAGCGCCAAGACCGCCAAGCGCGCCTATCTGACCTGCCTGCTCATCTGGATGGCCTTCGATACCGTCATGACCATGCTCGGCCTCGGCGCCCGCGCCATGTATCCGAACCTGCAGGGCAGCAAGGCCTTCCTCACCATGGCCATCAACGCCATGCCTCCCTTCCTTACCGGGCTCTGGATATGCTCCATTCTCGCGGTCATCATGTCCACCATGAGTTCCTTCTTCCTCGTGGGCGCCACCACGCTCACCTGCGACCTCATCAAGCCGCTGCTGCGGCCCTGCATGACGGATAAGGAACAGATCCGCCTGACGCGTTTCTTCATGGTCTGCATCGGCCTGTGCGGATGCCTGCTTGCCTTCCAGTTCTCCGCCGTGCTGGACGCCGTCATCTTCCTCGGCGGCCTGTATCTGGCTTCCGCCTTTGTCCCCGTGCTGGGCGGCCTGTTCTGGCGCTGGCGCTTCACCGTGGCGGGCGGCTTCCTCAGTATGCTCGGCGGCATGGGCACCACGCTCGTATGGCAGTTCATGGGCAATCCCTTCGGCCTGAAGCCCATGCTGGTGGCGCTGCCCGTTTCCTTCATCCTGTTCCTGCTGGGCAACATGATAGGCAAGCCCATCGACCGCGACGCCGAACCCGTCAATGAATGTGAATAAGGGGGTTTCTCATGGATCAGATCCTTTCCGCCGATATCAGGTTTGTTGTGGCCATCATTCTGGAAGCCGTGGTCCTCGTGTGGGGGCTGGTCAGCGGCGTGAGCCTGCTCGGCTATATCCTGCCGGTGATCGTGGCCATAGTCTGCACGACCATCACCGTTCTCGGCATTCGTGATTTCTTCCGTCAGCACCGCTGATGTCTTTTACTGCCCTGCGGGGCGCAATCAGGAGTCGTTCATGGACATGATGGCCACGCCCGTCACGCTTGCCAGGGAAGAGGTGCTTCGCAGGGCGAAGGGTAAAGGAGGCCTTCTGGGCAGGCTTTTCGTCAGGGCGCCTCTTACGGAACTCAGGCTGGAATACGTCCGGTTCTACATGATCCGCCTTCCGTATGAGGTGGAGGCGCGCCGCTTTCCCTTCCGCAGGCATGAAACGGGCGGCGTCATGTCCGTGGCCGTCAACGCGCTGTACGGACGCTGCGCCGTGAAGGATACGGAGCTTGCCCTCGCTCCTGTGCAGGGCGAGCATTTTCAGGGAGGCCGTTTCGAGATGGAGGCGGGCGAAGCCGACGAGCTCGCCATGAACTTCGCGCGGCGCATCATCATGCGCATGTGCCGCAATCTGCCCCGCTTCGGCGAGGTGCAGCACGAAACCTTCTTTCGTCCGTACTGGATGGCCTATTACGGCAGGCCGGACGGCGTAAATCCCCGTTATCTGCCCTTTGAGGCCGACGGCCTGACCTTCAAGCGCTGAGTTTTCAGTCCGCAGAACCTATGTTGAAAGCCCCGGTTCCGGTGCCCGCCGGCCGGGGCTTTTTGTGCATTTCCCGGCGGCACGGAGAAGGCGAAAAGCAAGAGAACAGGGGCTTCTTCCTGCATGGCCGGCGGCGTTTTTCTGCGGAGCCGGATATCCCGGCAGAGGGGCGTGAGGGGAGGGCGTTCCCCTTCGCGCGGCTTTGTGCTAGTCTTGCGACCGCAGGCTTTTCCCGCCGCCTGAACAAGGGCGGGCCGCGGCAGGATGCCGCCATCATTTTTTTCCCAGGGCCAGACATGAAGATTCTTCTCGACAGCGGCAGCGGCGGCAGGGCGTCGCAACGGCTCATTGCCGACGTTTTTCTCAGGCATTTCGACAACGGCATCCTGCGCCGCATGGACGACGCCGCAAGGCTGGAGATTTCCGGCCCCGTGGCCATGAGCACCGACGGCTACACCGTGACGCCGCTGTTCTTTCCCGGCGGCAGCATCGGTACGCTTGCCGTACACGGCACGGTGAACGACGTGGCCATGATGGGCGCACGGCCGAGGTATCTTTCCTGCGCCTTCATTCTGGAAGAAGGCCTGGAACTTGAGGTGCTGGAAAGGGCCGTGACCGACATGGCCCTTGCCGCGCGTGAAGCGGGGGTGCAGATAGTCACGGGCGATACCAAGGTGGTTCCCCGCGGGGCGTGCGATTCTCTGTTCATCACCACGGCGGGCGTGGGGGAAATCATTCCCGGAGCCGCGCCTTCGGGTCACGCCGCCAGGCCGGGCGACGCCGTGCTGGTAAGCGGCTCCATGGGCGATCACGGGCTTGCCGTCATGGCGGGCCGCCTTTCCTTTGTGAGCGACGTGAAGAGCGACAGCGCCCCCCTGAACCGCATGGTGGAGCGCCTTATCCTCGAAGTGGGGGATATTCATGTGCTGCGCGATCCCACGCGCGGCGGCCTTGCCACCACGCTGAACGAAATAGCCGAGCAGTCCGGCGTGGGCATCACGGTGGACGAAGCGGCCGTGCCCGTGCACGACAACGTGCGCGCAGGCTGCGATATTCTGGGGATGGACCCCTTGTATCTTGCCAACGAGGGCAAGCTCATCTGCATTCTTCCCCGCGAAAAGGCGGAGGCGGCGCTTGCCGTCATGCGCGGGTGCCGGTTCGGAGCCGAGGCCGCCGTGGTGGGCGAGGTGACGGAGGCGGAAAAGCCCCGGGTGGAACTTCGCACCCTCATGGGAGGGACGCGCCTTCTTTCCATGCTCGAAGGGGCGCAGCTGCCCCGCATCTGCTGAGGTTCCCATGCGTATCGCCGTCTGGAATACCGCGTTTCTGGGAGATTCCGTTCTTACCCTGCCGCTCATACGCACGCTCAAGGCCGCGTGGCCCGAAGCGGAGGTGGATTTCTATGTGCGCGGCGGACTTGCCGCCCTGTATGAGGAGCAGCCCGAAATAGCCCGCGTCCATGCCTGCGACAAACGCGGAAAGGACAGGGGGATTGCCGCCGTGCTGCGTCAGGGCAGGGCCGTGGCGGAGCGGAAGTACGATATCTGGGTGGACGCCCACCTCAGCCTGCGCAGTTCCTTCATGGCATGGGCCTCCCGCGCGCCCGTACGCGTGGGCTACCGCGAAGCCTGCCTCTCCGGGCTGGTCTTCACGAAGAGCGTCGGCCGCAGATTTCATGAACTTCAGGAAATAGAGCGCCTTCTGCTGCTTGCCGGAGCGCTCGGCGTGCCTTCCTCCCTGCTGGAGGATGAGTCTCTGCACTGGCCGAAGCTCGTGCTGCCCGCCCGCGCCCGGGAGGATGCCCGTGAACTGCTTGCCTCCCTGCCCGAAGGGCCGACCATAGGCCTGCACCCCGGCTCGGTATGGCCCACCAAGCGCTGGACGCCGGAAGGCTTTGCCTTTATTCTGCGCCGTGCGCTGGAGAGCGGAATCAACGCCGTGCTTCTTGCCGGCCCCGGCGAGGAGGAAACGGCGGAACATGTGCGTACCCTTGCCGGACTGAGCGGAAAGGAAGCGCATTTTCTCGATCTTTCCGGCAGAACCTCGCTTCCTTCCCTGGCCGCCGTGCTGGGTATGCTCGACGATTACGTCACCAACGATTCCGGCCCCATGCACCTTGCCTGGGCGCAGGGCACGCCGGTGACGGCACTGTTCGGCCCCACGGTGCGCGCGCTGGGCTTTGCGCCGCGAGGCGCAGAAAGCAGCGTGCTGGAAGTGGAGCTTCCCTGCCGCCCCTGCGGCCTGCACGGCCACAAGGCCTGCCCGAAGGGGCATTTTGACTGTATGAAGCGTATCGACCCCGAAGTTGTATGGCGCGACGTGGAGCAGAAGCTTGCGGCGCGCAATCAGGAATGAATCATGTCTTCTTCCAAGCAGCGGCCCCTGCCTCAGAGCCTGGGCCTTCCCTTCACCGGCGCGGACAGCCACGCCCATCTTGACGACGAACGCCTCCTGCCCGACCTTTCCGGCATGCTGGAGCGCGCCGCTTCTTCCGGCGTATCCCTCATCGTACACATGTTTCTGCTGCATGAACGCTATGCGGCCAACCGCGATACTCTTCTCCAAGCGGCCGCAGCTCTTCCCCAGGCCCCGGCCATCTGCTTTGCCCGCGGCCTGCACCCGGAAGACGTGCGTCGTGCGGGCGAGGAGGAATGGGAACACCTCGCAGAGGCTGTGAGGAACGATCCGCTCATCCGGGCCGTGGGTGAGATAGGGCTGGATAATCATTATGAGGAAGGCTACTCTCCCTCCTCATTGCAGGTGCCGTGGTTCCGCCGCCAGCTCAGACTGGCGAAGGAGCTGGACAAGCCCGTCGTCATTCATTCCCGCGACGCCTGGGACGAGACGTTCGCCATACTCGACGAGGAGAACATGCAGGGCCGCCCGATTCTGTGGCACTGCTTCGGCGGCGACGCGGCACGGGCGCGGCAGATCGTGGAACGCGGCTGGCATATCGCCTTCGGCGGCGCGTCCACCTTCAAGGCCAATGCCTTCGTGCGCGAGGCGCTGCATGAGGTACCTCTGGACAGGCTGCACCTTGAAACGGACTGCCCCTACCTTGCGCCTCAGCCGTGGCGGGGCAAAACCAACGAACCGGCGCTTACCGTGTTCACGGCGGAATGCCTTGCCGGAGAACTTGGCATGAGCACGGAAGAACTCTGGACGCTGACCGGGAAAAACACGCGTCGCTTCTTCGGCATGTAGCGGGGCGCATTTCGACCGCGGGGTAAAAAAGCTCTCAACGGCCTCATATCTTCCCAAGACACCAACGCTCCGGCGAGCGGATATTTTTTCAGGAGACACGATGGGCAAGCCCGGATTTCACTGCATCACCTTCGGCTGTCAGATGAACGTCAACGATTCTCAGTGGGTCGAAAGAGCGCTCATGCGCCTCGGCTTTGAGGAAAAGCCCCTGGAAGAGGCCGACGTGGTGCTTCTCAATACCTGTTCCGTACGCGAGAAGCCGGAACAGAAGGTGTACAGCGCCCTCGGGCGCGTGCGGCAGGCCAACCCCCGCGCCGTGGTGGGGGTGGCGGGCTGCGTGGCTCAGCAGCTCGGCGAAGAGCTCATGCGCCGCCACCCGCAGGTGCGCCTGGTGGCGGGGAGCGACGGCGTTTCCTCCATTCCCGAAGCCTTCGTGCGCCTTCTGCACGAGCCGAAGCTGCGCCTTTCCTTCCTTGATTTCACCGACGTCTTTCCCGACCGCGATCCCTGCCTTGAAGGCGAAACGGCAAAAGGCGGCGTCACGCCCGTGGCCTATGTGAACATCATGCAGGGATGCGACAATTTCTGCGCCTACTGCATCGTGCCCTATACCCGCGGGCCGCGCAAATCCCGCTCCACCAAAGCCGTGCTCGATGAATGCCGCGCCTGGGTGTCCCGCGGCGCGGGGGATATCACCCTGCTCGGGCAGAACGTCAACGTCTTCGGCAAGGATAAGAGCGGCGACGGCACTTCCTTCCCCGAACTTATGCGTCAGGTGGCGGCCATTCCGGGCCTTCGGCGCATACGTTTCGTTTCCGCCCATCCGCGCGATTTCTCGCAGGAAACCATCGACATGTTCGCGGAGCTTCCGCAGCTCTGCCCGCGTCTGCACCTGCCCCTGCAGTCCGGTTCCGATTCCATGCTCAGAAAAATGGGGCGCGGCTATACCATGGAACGCTATCTTTCCGTGGTGGAGGCGCTCAGGAAGGCGCGGCCGGACATCGCCCTTTCCACCGACCTCATCGTGGGCTTCCCTTCGGAAACGGAGGAGGAATTCGAGGATACTCTGAAGGCCGTGGACAGCTGCGGCTTCATGTCCAGCTTTTCCTTCTGCTATTCCGACAGGCCGGGTACGCGCGCTTCGGCCATGCCGTTCAAGATTCCCCATGAGGTGCAGCTGGAAAGGCTGGAGAGGCTCCAGAGCCTGCAGAACGACCGTGCGGAAGCATGGCTGCAAAGCCGCGTGGGCCTTGTGACCGACGTGCTTCTGGAAGCGCCGAGCCAGAGAAGCGCAGAGGGCAACAACGAATGGCAGGGGCGCGACGCCTGGGGCGACATGGTGAATGTGAGCCTGCCCGAAGGGCAGGGCCGACCCGGAGAATTTGTGGATGTGAAGATGGAAAAGGCCCTTAAGCATTCGCTCAAGGCTTCGCCCGTGCAGGCGTAAGCCCGGCCTTTCCCGTAGAAGTCATGAAAAAGGCGACCGGACATCCGGACGCCTTTTTTCATGAGAAGGGGGAACGTATCAGCAGTTGCATTCCGCGCCGGAAACGGCGTCCACGCGCAGCGACTGCTTGGCCTGTTCCAGGGCCTGTCTGTCCATGCCGGGCACGTCGGAAAGCTCGTCGATGGACATGAAGTCGCCCATTTCCTCACGGTAGGAAACAATGGCTTTGGCCATGTCGGCGTTCAGGCCGGGAACGGAGGCAAGTTCCTCCTGCGTGGCGGTGTTTACGTTGACGCCTTCTTCTTCGGCAAAGGCGGCGGGGGCGAGGCTGAGCATGAGGGCCAGGGCAAGGGCGGAAGCGGTAAAGTGTTTCATACAAGGCTCCTTGGGAACGTTTTGCCTTCCGAAAAAGGCGCGGGCACGGCGTTTCCGGGCCGCTTTTCGGAAATGAGCGGGTTTGCGGAGAGGGGACTACCAGCTGAGGTAGGACCAGGAATACAGGAAAAAGCAGACGACGAAGGAAAGCAGGGAGGACGCGGCAAGGCGGAGATACCTGCCTCCTGTGCCGTACCCTTTGCGTCCGGCGCGGAATACGCCCAGGTAAAGGGCCGCCGCCACAGCCTGGAAGAGCAGCAGGGCGAACAGTATCTGAAGGTAGAACGTGATGCCTGTCATAACGGTTCCTCGGGAATCCGGCCGCAGCCGCGGCCGGGGCGATGTTTCGGTTCCGGCCGGGTCTGGTACCCCGGCCGGGCGTTTCGGAGTTCCTGACGCGGTGAGTGCTCCGTCAGGAAACGGGGGGCGGGGCTTTTACAGCAGGCCCGTGCTCTGGAAGAGCACCGCAAGAAGAAGGAACGCAACGGCAAGGAGAATGCCCACCATGTCGCGGTCGTGTTCCTCCTGTCCGGTGTTGTCCATATAGTCGAAGCCTTCCGCGTCGGTGGTGTGGGAATGTTTCATGGCGTTTTCCTCAGATGAGCGGGAAGTGGAACTTTGCCGCCGCGAGCAGACAGGCGGCAAGAAGGACGATGCGGAATATGCCCGAGGCGAAGGTGAGGATAAGTCCCTTCAGTCCCCACTGAGCGATTTCCCGCAGGGGAAGCGAAAGTCCCAGCGCGGCGGCCGCAAGGGAGAAGTCCCACTTCACAAGTTCGAATATCGCAAGGTGTGCGGGTTCCTTCACCACATGGAACTGTACGGCGATCCAGACCGCGATGAACACCGCAATGAAAAGCGGGAACGACCTGTGGGCGCGCGTGGCGTGCACGTTCTCATCGTTGCGCCGGATGCGGGCACGCAGGAACATGACGAGGAACACGAACAGAAAACCTGCGGGCATGAGGGCGTGGCGCACGGGTTCCACATAGTGCGCCCAGTGCCCGGCCTCGTAGCTGTAGCCGAAGGCCGCGTTGAACATCTGCCCCGTGTTGCCGATGCCGAACACGGAAAGTACGGCGAAGGCCTCATCGTCCATGTTGAAGGCACGGCCCAGTACCGGCAGCAGGAAGGAGGCGACAAGCCCGAAGAGCAGGATGCAGGAGAGGGCGTTGATGACCTGCCCGCCCTTGGACTTCAGCATGGGCATGAGTATGGCCACCACATGGGGGTCGCCCGTGGAGAGCGCGCCTGCGATGGTGGAATAGTGGCGGTCGTCCATGGAAAGGAGCCTGCCGAGCGCCAGCGTGAGGGCGGAGGTGAGAATCATGATGGCGAAGGCGAAGAGAATAAGGGGCAGTCCCGCCTTTTCCGCATGGCTGAAAACGAAATGCGGCGCCAGCATGATGATGCCGAGGGGCATGAGTATGTGAATGTAGGAAAGCCCGCGCTTCCAGCAGTCCGGCACGCCGAACACGTTGCCGATGACAAGTCCCAGAAGGAAGGGATTCCACACGAAGTTGGAGTTGAGTATCTGGAAAAGAGGCTGGTGGTTCACCGGGCCGATCACGTTGTCGAGCCAGTGAAACAGGTTTTCCAGGGTGAAGGGATTGGGGCTTCCCGCGAGGTTGTTGGAAAACAGCGCGATGAAGAACATGGCCAGCAGACCGGGCAGGACTTCGCTCATGCCGTAGAGGCAGCTCAGGAAGGAGCGGCGGCGTTCTTCGTAGGATACGTTCATGGTATTTACCTGCCTATTGGAACTTGCGGCTCAGCCATGCGTCGAGCCCGCGTTCGGGGTGGGGATGGGCGCCGGTGCGCCAGTATTCCTGCCAGGCGGAACGCTCCATGAGCGAGGCGCGCAGAAAACCTTCGATGGTACCGTTCACGCCCATGAGCACGTCGACGTTGTTGCGCGGCTGGAAGGCCAGATTGGCGCTTTTGAACACGCGCTTGCGGTAATTGGTTTCGATGTGCCAGGCATGGATCATTTCCCCGTCGAAGCTGTCGATGACGATGCTGAACTGCGGCTTGCCGTCGGCGGTAAGCGGGCCGTCGAAGCGGGGATGCTCCCTGTCGAGAATGATGGGTTCGGGATTGTCGAGCAGCACTTCGTTGAGCTGGTAACAGTGGCCGCACACGTCCGGCCGTACCATGAAGCGGGGATCGCCCTCGAAGGGAGTGTCGCTTTCGAGTTTTTTCAGGTCCACATAGGTGTAGAAGGCGGCTTTGCCCTTTTCAAAGGGCGTTTTCACGTCCACTTCCGCGAGCACCCTGTTTTTCCCTTCATCGAAGGGGAACTGCAGGGAATTCACCACGCGCTGATGCTGGGGCAGGAAGGCGCGCGTTTCGGCATTGAGCGGGCCGAGCACCTTCGTCTGTACGAGGGAGCCGTCGTTTCTGCGGATTTCCACCTCGCTGGTACCGGCCGCTTCGTCCAGGGCGACAAGCTTCAGGGTGTGATGTTTGCCGAGGGCCTTTTCCTCGCCGGGGGCGAGCAGCACGCGCACGGGCTTCTGATAGGTGTATTCCACGCTCTGTATGGCCGGGGTGCCGAAGCTCTTCACGCGCACATAGTCCTCGCCCACGAATTCCGGCTCGATCCAGGTCGCGCCTTCCGCGAAGCGGTCGTGCAGGTAGTAGCGGTCGCCCTGTTCGCGGCTGAGTCCCTGGGCCAGTTCGAAGGGCGCGCCGAAGTTGTTGCCCGAATACTTCACCACGTTGATCTGCGCCATGGGCCTGTCGTCGAGCAGGTGCTTTTCCGTGAAACGCAGCACCTTGTTGTTTACGCCAAGGGGCTGATCCTGCCAGTAGACGGGGTGCAGGCTGGCATCGGGCTGTACGCGCCAGAAGTCGATGTCGAAGTTGCGCCGCGTGAAGGTGGTGGATTCAAAGGTGGCGATATAGGCGCGTCGGCCCAGCATGTAGAAGGTTTCTCCGTTCAGCGCGCGCACGTTGCGGGCGTTGCGCGAGGTGTAGAAGAGGCCGGAGGGCGGAATCACGATGCGGTTGTTCTTCCAGTCCACATAGCTGCCGCGTATGACGAGGCCTTCGGAGGAGGTGAGTCTCTCGCCGCGGCGGTTGGTCACCTGTTCGCGGCCGAAGCCGCGCATGAGTCCGCCGAAGGGCGCCGTGGGATCGGGCGCGTGGAAGGCCATGTCGGGCATGACGGAGGGGAAGGACGTGAAGTGCGAACCCTGTACTTCGGTACCGAATTTCGGCGTGGCGAGGCGGGTGAGGAAGCTGTCTTCCAGAATGGAAATGAAGGTCGGCGTGCGGCCGATGAAGCAGTCGATATTCCTGCGGCCCTTGTCCGTGAAGGCAAGGTTGTCCGTGCGCTGGAAGAAGGCGTCGCGCACATAGTAGCTGAAGACCCTGCCGTCTCTGATGTCGTCGGCCACCAGGCGGAAGGCCGGGCGGTTCCAGATATCGGAATACTTCACCGGGCCGTCGAAGCTGTCGTTGCCGCTGTCGAGAGTGAAGGCCTCGGCGTTTTCCAGGGTAAGACGCTGAAGTTTGCCGGTGAGAAGATTCGCCTCAAGACCCACGGTGTAGCGGTCGTCCAGAGGCCAGGCTTCGCCGTTTTTCACGGTGACGAGGTCGCGGTAGACGACGAGGCTCAACATGCCGTCATGCCAGTCGTGGGGCACGTCCGTGGACCAGGGCATGAAGTCGGAATGACGCAGGTATTCCGGCTGCACGGCTATTTCAATGCGCATGTCCTCGCCGGGCACGGTAAGGCTGTAGGCGTCTTTTTCCTCATCCCTGTCCTTGTAGCCCTGGGAGCTTACGGGACGCACCAGCTTTTCCGCCAGCACCCTGTCGCCGGAAAGGTCGGTCACGCGCACGCGGAAGCCTGCGTTCTCGCGGAAGGCGTAAATGCGTTTCGTACCGTAGAGGCGGTACTCCTCCTGCCTGAGGTCGAGCACCACCGGGCGGGAAAGGGAGAAGGTGGCTTCTTCGATGACGGGGTAGGAAAGGGCGGCGAAATGCGCCATTTCAAAGTCATGATCCTTCACCTCGAAGCGGCTGGCTCCGTATTCGAACACGGGGTCGAGGAAGAATTCGTCAAGCTGCTCCACGTCGCCTTCCATGTGGCTGCGGTCGGGCAGATCCCTGATGGCCGGGAATTTGGAGGAGACGGAGAATTCCATGGGCCAGTGGCCCGAAGGGGCGATGAGCGCCATCTGAATATAGGGCAGGTCATAGTGGTCGGTGGCGTAGTCGAACCACAGGCGGTAGCCTGCATCGTCCACCGTGACCTTCTGGCCCTTTTTCAGCGAGATGTCGCGCACGGTACGCACGCCTGCCTTGCTGTCCACCAGATAGGCGTGTTCCCCGAGAACAAGGAACGGATCGCGCCTGAAGGGCGCCGCATCCTGTTCCGTTTCCGAAATGTAGCAGAGCCCGCCCGCAGGAACGAGGGCCTTGCCGTCCTTGACGGAGCTTTGCCGCACGAGCACGGCTTCGGAAAGGTTGCGCTGCTGACCGTACTGGTTTTTGAAGGCCTTGTGCCGCAGGCCGCCAAGGTCGGGAATGAAGGGCATGTCGCCCGCCGGGGCCAGGCCGTGCGGACTTTCCGAGGCCGGCGCGCCGGAAACGAGAAGGCATACAAGGGCGGCGGCGACGCCGGAAACGAGAAGTTTGCTCATCAAAACTTCCTTGTGGTTTGAAGTGTCTGGCGGGAGGCGTCTTTCCCCGCCTTCATGTGCGCCGAAGGAAACGGGGAAAGGCCGCCGCACAAGAGATATGCATGAATCATTCCAAATTCATTATTATGAATGATGACAATGTGTTATGATGTAACGGCGATATGGGCCGCGCCGCGCGCACGGGCGGGAATGTACGGCGCGCTGCACACTGTGCCCTTCCCCGCGCAGAGCCGTACCGGCAGGGGTTTTTCTTTACGAGGGCACGTCTTGCCGTTACTATGACAGCGCTAAAACGGCCTCAAGGTAAGGATATGAGCGAAAAGAAACAGAGCGGATATCAGATTCTGGTGGTGGATGACGACCCGGAATGGCATGAGATTCTTGCCCTTCTTTTTTCCCGCAAGGGCTGGAGAACGGAAACCGTTCTTTCCGGGGAAAGGGCGCTTTCGCGCATCGCCGCAGGCGGTATCGACGTGGTGGTGTGCGATCTTTCCATGCCCGGCATGAGCGGGCTGGAGGTGCTCCGGCGCGTTCGCGCCATGAATTCCCGCCTGCCCTTCATCATGATGACGGGCGTGGGCACCATTGAAAGTGCGGTGGAGGCCGTGCAGCTCGGTGCCTACAGCTATCTGACCAAGCCCGTGAACAATGCGGAGCTTGCCGCCCTCGTGCAGCGTGCGGCGGAACACGCCCGCCTGCACAGCCAGCTTCAGGAACGCCCCCGCGAGGAGCAGGGGCCGGTTTCTCTGGTGTACAACAGTCCTGCCATGAAGCAGATGCTGGAAATCATCCGCAAGGTGGCGAGCACCAGCGTGCCCATCCTCATCACCGGGGAAACGGGTACGGGCAAGAGCAGGCTGGCGGAATACATACACCGTGCAAGCGCCTTTCGGAATATGCCCTTTCTCACCATCGACTGTGCGGCGCTTCCCGAATCGCTTCTGGAAAGCGAGCTTTTCGGGCATGTGAAGGGGGCCTTCACCGGTGCGGTGAACAGCAGGCGCGGCCTTCTGGAGGAAGCTCAGGGAGGCACGGTGTTTCTGGACGAGATAGGCGAGCTTTCGCCCTCCACGCAGGCCAAACTTCTGCGCGCCATTCAGGAACATGAGATTCGCCCCGTAGGCAGCAACAGAAGCGTGAGCATCAACGTGCGCTTCATTGCCGCCACACACCGCAGGCTGGAAGAGGATGTGAAGACGGGGCGCTTCCGCGAGGATCTTTTCTACCGTCTTTCCGTCATTCCCCTGTATCTTCCGCCGCTGCGCGAACGCCGGGAGGATCTGGCCGCGCTCATCGGCTTCTTCATCAACCGTTTCAACGAGCGCTACGGCCGCAATGTAACGCAGATAAGCCCGGCGGCCATGAACATTCTCTACAGTCAGCCGTGGAAGGGGAACATACGCGAACTGGAAAACGTGCTGGAGCGCGCCTTTCTGCTGACGGAAGGCGACAGGCTCATGCCCGAATCCCTGGGTATGCTTACGGACGGCGCCCCTCTTGTTTCTTCGTCCGCCTCCGGGCAGGAAGCTCCGGAAACGCCCCTTTCCCTTTCCGATGCGGTACGCAATGCGGAAGTGCAGGCCCTTCAGCAGGCTCTTTCCCTGTGCAACGGAAATAAGACGCAGGCGGCCGAACTTCTGGGCATAGGCCGAAGAACGCTTTACGACAAGCTTGAACAGTTCGGACTTATGGAAAGGAAGGGATAGAGCACAGCGTTTTTCCTGCCCTTCTGCAGACCGATTTCGGTAGATAATGTGAAACATCAAAAGGCCTGCATGACGAGATTTCATGCAGGCCTTTTTTCATAACGAATGTGTATGAAATAAGCAGTTCTGATTTTTTGTTCAGTAGCCGATAATGCTTGTTATGGAACGGGCGATATAATACCAGGCTTCAAAGACATCCTTCCATTCGTCGGCGTGACTTTTGACGAAGGTGTTGATGCTGTATGCCGTAGCAAAGACAAGCACCTGCTTCCCTTCATAGTTTTTTTCAGCCAGTACGCCTTTGCCCATGGTGTTGGCATCCTTCATTTCCTTTTCGTTCAGGCAGGCACGAATGATATCGCCGGCCAGAGATTCTTCGGAAGGATTGCCTATGACGAGGCATTTCTCCACGTCCTTGAGCTGTTTTTTATCCTTGATCTGAACGAATGGTACGCCTTCGTTTTCACAGTAGCTTTTCATACCGGTGAGGCTGTTGAACACGGTATCGGAAGCGACGACATAGGCCGTGATATCCTCATTTTCCTCGGCAAGGGCCGGGGTAACCATGGAACACACGGCGAGAAACAATACAAAAGTTTTGATGGCAGCAATCAGTTTCATACTACTTGTCCTTGGTGCGGGGCGGAACACGGTTCCGCCCCGCTTGTCAGTTATTTCTGGATGGTGGGAGCGATGTGGAAGTCTTCATTCTTGGGAGGAACCACGGCGAAGGGCTTGGTCACACGCTTGATCTGCTTGAACTGCGGGCAGTAGTCGTCAAGATAGATGCGGCTGCGCTGAGAGTAGGTAGGCATCATGTATTCCCAGACGATTTCGCCGCCTTCAGGATTCTTCACATCACGGGTAACTTCAAACAGACGGCCGGTGTTGTCTTCGGAAATGAAGGTGTTGCCGTTGGGCAGACGGGATTCGGAGCCCATGGTCTTGCTGAAGAAGTGCATGTTGGAATAGCCCTTGCTTTCATACTGCCATTCCAGCTCGCCGGTGACGGGGTTGAGTTCGCCGAGCAGCGTCAGGCCCACACGGTCTCTGGTCTTGGCAAAGAGGCCGTTGTCGAAGAAGATGATGTTGCCTTCACCGGGCAGACCCTTTTCAATCATCTGAGGTTCATGGCAATGAGCAAGACCGGTCTTGTAGGAGTGGTTGCCCGCCCAGACCACCTTTCCGGTTTCCTTGTCAATGATGTAGAATTCATCGAGGTTGCGGGGGTTCACGAGAAGGTTGCCGGGCTTGAAGCGCTTGTCGCCGCCGTCATACCATTTGTTTTCCGGCAGCTCCTGAATACTGTTCATATGAGTCCAGTCGGAGTTGGGGCACACGGGGGAGAACTTGTTCAGGTCAAGGTGTTCCCATGTATTCCAACGCCAGACAATTTTATCCGTTTTGGGATTGACTTCAAGCAGAACGTCGCCGCGCATGTTTACGCCGCTACGCTTGAAGGTTCCCCAAGGCAGTTCCACGTCTTTGATTTTTTTCTGATATTCTTCAGGAATGACGGAATAGGCGGTGTAGACGATGTTGCCGTTTTTCAGCTTGGTCACGTCGTTGTGCCAGTCCAGTCCCTTGGGCACGGCATGACGCCAGTTTTCTTTACCGTCCCAGCTGAATTCTACTATATAAGAGGGATGTTCTTCGGTCAGCGCTGCGGTGGAGCTCATATCCATGACGGTACCGGCAAGAAGGAGGTTGCCGCTTTTATCCAGACGTGCACGGAGATTTTGCCAGTTGGCGGGAACCTTCCAACTGTGATACTCGTTGCCGTTGCGGTCCATAATCGTCACTCTGTCGTTGTGGACAGCCATGATAAATACATTACTCATGGCCTTTTCAGGGTTGAAGATCGTGGTGCCGGTAGGATAGACGGTCGGTCTGGCGTCGGCAGAAGAAGCCAGAAGCAGAGCTGCGAGTCCACATGCCGTGCAGGTAGCCTTCAGGAAGTTCATACACTACTCCTTAGTTGATGTGTGGATGAAGTAAATAAGCTGTGCCGCATATGAAATACATACGGAGATGCTATGCAAAAAATGTGCCTGTTGTATTTTTTCATGTTGATTTGATAAACGATGAAAAAACAACCGCACAGAGAACGTTGCTGTGCAGTCTGTCGCACAGCAGCATTGTTGCAAGAGAATGCGATGCTGTTAGTACGATCTCATGCCGGGCAGCGCATTGGGGTTGAAAACGAGGTCGTTTTCTTCCTCGATGGGGTCGAGTTCCTTGATGAGCTCTTCCGTCATGCCGGGGATGCCGGTAAGGTCGCCCGAGGTGGTGAAGCGTTTTGTCTCACGCGCCGCTACGATGGCGTTGGCGACATCCATGGGAAGGGTAACGCCTTCCTCCGCGCAGTCGCGCACCATTTTTTCCGCACCGGCCCTGTTGAAGCTGAAAGACCCGGCATACGCGGGGGCAGTCATGATGCAGACTGCAAGCAGCGGTACGGCAATACGGGTCATGTATAAAAATCTCCGGTAAAATCAGCACTTTGACGGGGCCAGCGTCAGTTCGGCGTCAGGATCGTACCACAGTGTGCCATCATGCTCAATGGGATTGATGGCCTGGAGCGTATGGTTGTCCAGTCCCGGAACCTTCAGAAAATCTTCAGGAAGTTCAAAAGGCTTGTTTTTGGCCATGTCCACGATGGTGTTTGCCATTTCCGGGGTGATGTTGGCGTCGGGAATTTCCATGAGCTGTTCGGCCGTTGCCTTGTTCAGGTCGAAGGCGTCGGGGCCGAGTTCCACGTCTTCGGCCAGGGCCGGAGAGGCGGCACAGAGGAATGCGCCGAGAAGAAGGGAAGAGAGCGTTTTTTTCATAAAGGCTCCGCAAGAGCGTTGGAGTGTTTTATTCGTTCGGGCATCCGCCTTCCCCTTCCCCGCAGGGAGGAGGAAGAGATGGAGGCGAAGGCGGATGCCGTTACGCAGGAGGTTATGCCTTGTAGGGCGTCTTGCTGGCGGGAATGGTGAAGGTGGTGTTTTCCGGCGGGGTCACGGCGAATTCCTGCGGCTTCTTGAGCTGGGGCACATAGTCGTAGGGCACGCGGTAGGCGCGGTACACCAGGTTGAATCTGCCGTTGGGGTTGTACCAGGGGCTTATGTATTCCCACACGATTTCGTGATCGGGAGTGACTTCCTGGAACTGCCCCACGGCGCCGTTGGTGATGAGGGTGTTGCCGTTGGGCAGGCGCTGGGCGGAGCTTACATAATCGCTGTAGAACTTGTAGGTTTCGCGCAGGCCCATGGTGGCGGCGGAGTGCTCCCACACCTTTTTGAGCGTGACCGGGTCGAACTCGAGGACGCGGGAATAGTCGCGCCGTGCGTTGCTCCAGCCCATGGGGGAGGTGGGGTTCCGTTCGCCGTAGCCGGCGAAGCCGCCGTTGTCGTACACGAGAATGTTTCCTGCTCCGGGCAGGCCCCTGGGAATCATGTGGCAGTGGTGCTGACCAACGATCTGGCCGAGCCTGTACAGGGCGCGCTTGTATTCCTTGCCGCCGAATTCCCACTTGTCGTCGGGGTAGAAGGTGGGGCCTATCTGCCACACGATTTTCTTGCTCGCCTTGTCGATGATGAAGCAGGTGTTGAGCTGACGGCAGGAGCAGATGATGTTGTCGGGGTGGAAGACCGCGTACTTCACCGGGTCTTCGTCATACCAGTGGTTGGGGCCGAGGGTGGAGGCGGAGTTCATGTGCATCCAGTCCGCCGCCTTCACGCCCGGGGTGCGGGTCATCTGCCAGGTGGGGAACTTGTACATGGTTTTCTTGAGATCTTCGGGGAGCTTCAGCTCGTCGAAGTGCTCGCAGGCCTTCCAGTCCCAGATGATGTTGTTGTCCTTGTCCATCTCGAAGATATAGTCGTCGTCCAGGGGCTTTTTCTTCGTAATGGCCGGGTTTTCGGTGAACAGGTGCGAAAGCACGAGAATTTTGCCTTCCGGCTTGTATTCCACGGGCATGTCCGGGCTGTGGTATCCGGTGGGGTTGCCTTCCACCTGAAAGTCGTGATGCATACCCGCAAGGGGAATGTTGCGTACGATCTTGCCGTTCCAGTCGCAGATGGAAAGGTCGGCGGACATGGGGTCGCCGTAGGTGCGGCCCTTCATTTCCGGCTTCTGGCGGGTGGCGCCCATGATGTAACCGCCCCTGAGCAGTTTTGAGGGGTGTTCGAGCTCGTTCACGTTTTTCCATTCATGCACGACGTTGCCGTTCATGTCGATGAGCACGCAGCCCTGTCCGGCCGTTTCCACACCGAACACGGTATAGCCGTTCCAGCATTTTTCCGGCTTGTAGATGGTAGTGCCGTGGGGGAACACGGATGGGAACGCCCAGCTTAAAGAAGGCGCTGCCGTGGCGGCAGCGGCCGCGGACAGCCCCATGAGAAATTGACGACGGTTCATGTATCTTCCTTTGTGGTTGAAGGCGGAACGTGTTTATCCATGCTTTAGCAAAGAACGTGCCATTGTGATTTTTATTGTTATATCAGGGGGATTTTTATTTTTTGCAACCGGATGCGTGAGGATTTCCGCACAGAGAAGAGCCTTGTGTGCGAAAAACCGCACGCTTTTTTCCCTTGCGGCAAAAGGGCGCATGGTGTTTTATCATGGCGAGGAGTTTTGCCATGCGTCGTACGTTCTTTGCACTTGTCGCCGTTCTGATGCTGTGTCTTGTGCCGTCGCTTTTGTGGAGCGCTCCCTCCGGTCAGGGAAACGGAACGAGGAGGCTCGTCATCGGCGTGCCTCCTCATTCCGCGCCTCTTTCCTTTCTGAACGAAAGCCGCGACGGTCTGCTCGGACTTGCCGTGGACCTCAGCGTGAAAATGGCCCGGGAACTCAAGATGGATATTGTTTTCGTGCAGAGCAACGCGCGGAAACTGGAACAGAAGCTTCAGCGCGGCGAAATCGACGCCATGGTGGGCCTTCTGCCCGTCAATTTGAAGAACGATTTTTCCGATGTTCTGGTCACGCCGCTGGCTCTGAACCGCGCCATTCTGGTGGCGGGGCAGGAGCATCAGTTCACCATGGAGCGCGACCTTGCCGGGCGCAGGGTCATTCTTCAGCGCGGCGATACCTACATTCCCAAGATGCTGGACATGGGCTGCACCGTGGTGCAGGCCGATTCCATCACCAATGCGCTGAACCGTCTGGTGGGGGGCGAGGCGGAAGCCTACATTGCCAGTTCCGTGGAGATGGCCTTCCATATCGTACAGAGCAAGAAATACAAGAATATCCGTGTGATGGGAGGTTCCCTCGAACGTATTCCCATGGTCATGATGGTGGGTCGGCAGTCCGGCCTTCTGGAGCGCATGACGAGCGCTCTGGTACATCTTGAGGAAAGCGGAGAGGTGGAGTCTCTGCGTTCCAAGTGGCTGGGACGTTCGCTGTATGTGCCCGGCATCTGGGAACTGTACCGTTACCATATTCTTTGTACGGCGGCGCTGCTTTTCTGCGTTTTTCTCGCCACGGTCACCTGGATATACGCGCTCAAGCGACAGGTGCGCAAAGTCTCGCGCAGGCTCATACGTTCGGAAAGAAAATATCGCGACCTTATCGAGGAATCGCCGGATATCATCCTTCTGCTGGATGCGGACGGACAGATCAGGCTTTCCAACAGGGCGGCGCGAAGCGTGCTGCATATCGGTGAGAGCGGGCACAGCGCCGTGCTTATGGAGGCGCTCTGCCAGGAAACCAACGGATGCCTGGAACGCTTTGTGGAACTTATTCCGCAGAAGGGCGCCCTGCGCCGGGAAATCACTCTGGCCCCGGGTACGGACAAGGAACTCGTGCTGGAGATCAACCTCTTCATGGCCGATATGGAGGCTTCTCCCTACGCCATCTGCCTCATCGGGCGCGACATGACGGAGCGGCGCAGGCTGGACAGGCAGGTCATGGAAATGGAAAGGCTGGCCGTGCTCGGTAAAATGGCCGCCGGGGTGGCGCACGAAATCAACAATCCCATAGGCATCGTCATGGCCAACGCGGAACTGGCGCTGGAAGACTGCCCGGAAGAAAGTCCCCTGCGGCCGCTTCTGAAGGCCATACACCGCAACGGAGAAAGGGCGGTGAACACCACGCGCCGCCTCATGCATCTGGCCCTGCCCGATTCCGTGCAGTATGAAAGTCAGAACCTTGCCCTCATCGCTCGGGAGGCTCTTTTCTTCCTCAGGCCGCGCCTGCGTACGGTAAGGGTGGATGAGAGTCTGCTGCCGCAAAGCCTGCCCATGCGGGGCAACCGCACGCTTCTGGAACAACTGGTGCTGAACCTCATGATCAACGCGCTGGACAGCATGGAAGAGAAGGATTTCCGCGCGCTGGTGCTGGAGGGCCGCTGCGAGGAGGGGCGCGTGGTGCTGGAGGTATCGGACTGCGGCAGCGGCATAGATGAGGAGAACAGAAAGAAGATTTTCGAGCCGTTCTTCTCCACCAAGGGGAGCCGCGGCTTCGGCCTGGGGCTGTACATTTCCCGGCATATCGTGGAACTGCACGAGGGGCATATCGAGGCCCATTCCGCCGTGGGGGCAGGCTCCACCATGTCTCTTTCCTTCCGTGCGGAAAGAGAAACGCCGTAGTTTTGCTTTTCAGGTCTGCCTGCCGCAAGAGCGTGCGGGGGGGGGAGTCTCAGAATCGTGCGGAAAACAGGGCCATTCCACGGAACAGGGAGAAGTTGCCTTTTGTCGCAGAGAAGAGAAGGGGGGAAAAGCCCGAATCCTGCCGCGGTCTATGCGCTTTCGGCATGTCCGAGCGGCAGGTCGTAAAAGGCCCCGCCTCCGTTCCGGGAAAGGGGGAGGCTGCATGATGAGGGATTGCCGCATGGTTTTGGTTTTGCCATACGTTTCCCCGTACCGGAATGCTGTTCCTTCGTTCTTTGGGTTACACGCGATGGAAAAAGCCGGGCGGAGCTGTCTCCGACCCGGCTTTTATGCGCAGTCATGCCGCAGGGGTACCGCAGGGAACCCCGGCGGCGTGCATCGTGCTGCCTACTTGATGTACTGATTTTCCCACTTGGCCATGGTGCCGTCGGCCTTGATGCCGGCCATCCATTCGTTCACGGCCTTGAGGAGGCTGGGGCATTCCTTGCTCATGAGCACGCCGAAGTGATTCTGCGTGAAGGGCTTGTCCACCAGGGGAGCGGCCACCTTGGGGTTGTCCTTGACGTAACGCACGGCTTCCATGGTTTCGGTGATCATGACGTCGGCCTTGCCTTCGCCCACGAGACCGGGAATTTCGGCGTTGTGTTCATGCATGATGAGCTGGGCCTTGGGCGTGGATTCCTTGGCGAACTTCTCGTTGGTGCCGCCGGGGTTGTACATCACGCGCACGGAAGGCTGGTTCACGTCGTCCAGAGACTTGAACTGGGCTTCCTTGGTCTTGGTGACGAGGATGGTCTTGCCGAAGGTGAGGTACGGGTCGGACATGGCCATCATCTGCTTGCGCGCATCGGTCACGGTAATGCCGCACATGGCCACGTCGAACTTGTCGGCCAGGGTATCTTCCTGAAGGGTCTTCCAGGTGGTGGGCACATACACGAGTTCCACACCGAGCTTCTTGGCCAGAGAGGCGGCCATTTCCGCATCGAAGCCTTCGTACTTGCCGGTTTCCTTGTTCAGGTAGCTCATGGGCTTGTAGTCGCCCGTGGTGCCGACCAGAAGCTTGCCGCTGGACTTGATTTCCGCAAGGCTTCTCGCCTCGGCATCGTTGACGGTGAGGCCGGTGACGGCGGCAAGAATGATCGAGGCCGTAAGGAACTGTTTGAGCATGGGAGGTCCTCCTCAGTTTTGCTCTGTCATGAAAAGTGTTCTTAGACTAGAGTGAAACCGGCCCCGCTGTCCAGAGAAGAGGGGCTTTTCCTGCGGCGGAAACCCCATTTTTCCGCATGAGTTGCCGCCTGCGGCGTTTTTTGCTGCTGCGGCGCGCGTTCTTCCCTCTTGTCCGGTCCGAATGATGCCGTCCGCGCAGCTTCGGGGACTTCCCGTGTCCGGGCAGCCCCTGTCCCGGCGTTTCTCTCTGCGGCATGTTTTTGGGGCATGTTCTGCGCCCGGTTCATGGTGCCCCGTGCAGCGTGGCGCACCGGTTTCGGGAAGCCGCGCCTCCTCTTCCCGCTGCCGTACCGCGAGGAAGCCCCGGGCTGTTCTGGGCGTGGAGCAGTTCTTCGGGGAAGGTTGGCCACAGGAAAAGAGACGGCGCGTTTTGCCGCAGGACTGGGCGCGGGACGTACCGTGCGCTGGTGCGGAGGCGGGGCGATGTGCCGTGAGAGGGGCGCACGGAACGGAAAACTCCCGCCTGTTCTTTCTGCCGGCGAGGAGGATTTTTGGCAGAGCGCATGTTCCCCGGAACGGCAGGTATGTTTCCGGGCATAAAAAAAGCGTCGGCTTGTGCCGACGCTTTTTTACGGAAGGTTCAGTCTACAGCCAGCGGAACCAGTCCTTCCAGCTGCCCTGCTGATGTTCCCTTATGCTCTGGGCTTCTTCCTGGCGGTATTTCAGGTATGCCGCCTCGCCCTTGGTTTTCGCGTATTCCGCTTCTTCCTTCACGTCGGGGTAGGTACGCACGACATGCTGGTAACGCGTCCACGCGGCCTGGTAGTTTTCCATGCCCCAGAACACGTTGGCAATGAACAGCTCTCGCTGGGCCAGCGTTTTCCGGCATTCGGCAATACGCTCGGCGGCGTTTTTGCCGTATTCCGTGTCGGGGTATTCCTGCTGAAGCCTGGTGAAGTATTCCAAGGCCTCGTTCACCGCCGTGGCGGAGTGGTCGATGGAATTATAGGATTTCTTCAGCGACATGCCGAGCTGATAGAGCACATAGGGGATGGCTTCGTGACGGGGGTGCAGCGTCTCGAAATCCTTGTAGGCTTCCGCCGCAAGGATATAGTCCTCATCGAGATAGTGCGCGTCCGCCAGCGCCAGTTCGGATTCTATGACGTAGGGGCTGAAGGGGAATTCATCCTTGATGCGGGTATAATACACGATGGCCTGGGAATAGTTCTTTTCCCGCATGGCATCGTTGCCGGCCTCAAAGATTTCCTGCACCGTATCGTCGGGCGGCGGCAGGAAGTATTCATCCACTATGCTGCAGCCGCTCAGAAAGAGCGTGCAGACAAGCGCCCCCATGACAAACAGTTTACGCATTCCAGTGCTCCAGATAGGACGAAGCCGCGGTGGCCGCGGTGGCTCCGTCGCCCACGGCGCTGCTGACCTGGCGGCAGCGCTTGGAACGTATGTCGCCCGCGGCGAAAATGCCGGGGAGGTTCGTGCACATTTCGGCGTCCGTCTTCACGAAGCCTGCGGCATCGCGGTCAACCCCGGCGGGGAGATAACCGCTGATGGGCTCCATGCCCACATAGATGAAGATGCCCTCGGCGGCGATGGTGCGCGTTTCCCCGCTGTCCACGCGGCGGACGACCACGGAGTCCATGCCGGCGCTGCCGCCGCGGATTTCCTCCACGACGCAGCCGGTCACAAGCTCGATGTTGGCGGCTTCGCGAATCTTGTTCTGGTAGACCATGGCCCCGCGGAAGGCGTCGCGGCGGTGCACGATGTACACCTTGTTCACGATGCGGGAAAGGTACAGGGCTTCTTCCAGGGCGGAGTTTCCGCCGCCCACCACGACCACGTCGCGGCCGCGGTAGAAGTTGCCGTCGCACACGGCGCAGTAGGAAACGCCCCGGCCGAGGAAGCTGTCTTCCCCGGGAGCGCCCAGCGTGCGGTGATGCGCGCCCGTGCAGGCGACCACGGTTTTCGCTTCCAGCTCCCTGCCTTCGGCAAGAGAGATGCGGAAGGTTTTGCCTTCCTGTTCCTCTACGGCAAGCACCTTGCCGCGCACGCGCTCCACGGGGTAGCCGTTAAGATGCGCGTCGAAGAGGTCGGCCAGTTCCCAGCCCTTGATGCTCTTGGGAAAGCCGGGATAGTTTTCTATTTCTGCCGTGCTCAGTATCTGCCCGCCCGTGGCGGAGTTCTCCACCAGCGCCACGCTGAGGCCGGAACGGATCAGATACAGGGCCGCGGTGATCCCGGCCGGCCCCGCGCCGATGACAGCGGCATCGTACAGCATCAGAAAGCCTTTTCAAGCATGGACACAAGGTGGGACTTGGCCACGGCGCCCGTCACCTGATCGACCACTTCGCCGTCCTTGAAGACGATGAGGGTGGGAATGGCGCGAATACCGAACAGGCTGGGAATACGGGTGTTTTCGTCCACGTTGACCTTGCACACGAGAGCCTTGCCTTCGTATTCGGCGGCAAGTTCCTCCACGATGGGGCCGATGCCGCGGCAGGGGCCGCACCAGGGAGCCCAGAAGTCGACGAGAACGGGAATGGAGGACTTGATGACGACGCTTTCAAAATTGGCATCAGTGACTGCGGTGGACATGTTGTTCACTCCTTCATGAAAATGGCTTACAGGAGCGCGGGAACAGTTCCCGGCGCACCCTTGTCTTATCACGGAAAAAAATGATGCGGAATGATTGTAGGTGCAGGGTACTTTGCTGTCAAGGCAGGCATTAACAGCTTTTCCAGTCCTGCGGAATGACCTGCCCCCGGGGTATGGCCGAAAGGGAAAGATCGTGAACGCGTCCCGCCGCGGCCATGTGCCAGCCCGCCTTCGCTATCATGACGGCGTTGTCGCCGCAGAGGGAGAGGCGGGGAATGATGAGGGGGATGCCGCGCTTCTGCGCGAGGCGGGAAAATTCCTCGCGTACCACGCTGTTGGCGGCCACGCCCCCGGCCACCACGATGCTCCCGGGGGAAAAGCGTTCCATGGCGCGGCCCGCCTTGATGGTGAGCGTTTCGGCTATGGCCAGAAGGTAGGATGCCGCCGCATCGCACAGCTTTTGCGAGGCGAGGTGCAGGCGTTCCTTTGCCGGAGTGTCTCCGGCGGGGAAGTGCGCTTCGGGGTGCTGGGAAAGCCAGAGCGCTCCCGCCGTCTTGAGTCCGCTGAAGCTGAAGTCGAGGTTGTCGTTGTGGGTGTAGGGGCGGGGGAAAAGATGCGGATCGGCCTTGCCGCGTCTGCCCAGCGCGTCGAGCAGCGCGCCGCCGGGATAGGGGAGCCCCGCGGCCTTGGCGAACTTGTCGCAGGCTTCGCCCGCCGCGTCGTCCATGGTCTTGCCGAGAACCGTCATGTCCACGGGGCCGTCCATGCGGTAAAGGTGCGTGTGGCCGCCGGAGATGAGAACGCCGAGGGCGGGCCAGGCGATGTCGTTTTCCAGTTCCGCCGCCAGCAGGTGGCCCTGAAGGTGATCGACGCCGATGAGCGGAATGTCGTGTGCCATGGCCAGCCCCTTGGCGAAGGCCACGCCTACGAGCAGGCTTCCCATGAGGCCGGGCCCCCGCGTGACGGCGATGTAATCCACCTTCTTCCACGGATCGGGGCCGAGGTCGGCCTTTTCCAGAAGGCTGTCGAGAAGAGGCCCGATGAGACGGGCGTGTTCCCGGGAGGCGAGTTCCGGCACCACGCCGCCGAAAAGGGCGTGTATGTCGGCCTGACTGGAAATGACGGAGGCGCGGATGCCGGTGTCGTCCACCAGCGCAAGCGCGGTTTCGTCACAAGAACTTTCGATACCCAGAACCAGCATGATGAACCTGAACATGTCGCGGCTTTCGCCGCCGGTGAAGCGTTGCGGAAATCCGGCGGGGCAAGGTCCGGCCCGTGTCGGGAAATTCGGAGTCTTCCTTCGCCGTGGCGCTCGGCGGCCCGGAACACGGGCCGTCTTGCAAAAAAGCGTTTCGTCCTCGGGCGTGGCGGGGGCATGAGGCCGTTTCCGCCTTCTGAGAGAACCAGCCGCGCGTCGGAAAACCGGCGCGCGGCTGCATGGGGGTTATGATTTACGTTCTGAAGACATCAGATCTTGCCGCATTCTCTGTACACGTCGAGCACCTGATCCACGTCGTCGGCGGAACCGATGATGAGCGGAGTGCGTTCATGGATGGTGGCGGGCACCTTTTCCAGAATGCGCATCTTGCCGTCCACGGCCTTGCCTCCGGCCTGTTCGGCCAGGAACGCCATGGGCGCGGCTTCGTACATGAGGCGCAGCTTGCCGTTGGGGTGCTTGGAATCGTCGGTGTAGAAGAACACGCCGCCCTTGAGCAGGGTACGGTGGAAGTCGGCCACCAGGGAACCCACATAGCGGGTGGAACGGGGAGGCATACCCGTAGGCCGGGAGAAGGAATGCACGGCCTTCTGCGTGGCTTCGTCCCAGTAATTGTAGTAACCGTGGTTGGCGGAATAGTACTTGCCCACGCGCGGAATCTGGATGTTGGGATGGGTCAGCAGGAATTCACCGATGGAGGAGTCCAGCGTGAAGCCGTTGACGCCGTGGCCGGTGGAGTAGACCAGCATGGTGGAGGAGCCGTAGAGGAAGTAACCGGCGGCCACCTGTTCCAGGCCGGGACGCAGAAGCGCTTCGGTGTTGAGTTCCCAGTAGTTCTGGGTATCGGAGCGGCGGTAGATGGAGAAGATGGTACCGATGCTCACGCCCACGTCGATGTTGGAGGAGCCGTCCAGCGGATCGAAGAAGATGACGTAATGACCGTGGGGTTCGTTTTCGGGAACGAAGAAGGGTTCGGCCATTTCCTCGGAGCCTACGGCGCACACCGCACCGGAACTCTGCATTCTGTAAACCAGGGTGTTGTTGGCGAAGGTATCGAGCTTCTGCACCTGTTCACCCTGCACATTGACGGCGCCGGTCGCACCCAGAATGTCGACCAGACCGGCCTGGTTGACGTTTCTGGAAATGATTTTTGCCGAAAGAATAAGGTCGTGCATCAGCGAGGTGAACTGCCCCGTTGCCTGAGGCGACCATCTGCGTTGCGATGCGATAAGGTGTTCAATTGCAGTGACTTCAGACATATCCAGGCTCCTTGGTGTCGGCTCCGGTCTGTCGCATGTGGATATATGCTCTGCGGAAGGATCGGAGCAGCTGTTATTTGACGGTATCTATACCATAAACAAGGATGAATGTGCAATAAGGATCAATATACGATTCACAGTTCCTGCAACGCGGAAAGCGGCTTTTCTAACGCAGCGGGGAGGCGAAAACCAGAGGCTTTCCGCCGACATAGCGGGATATCCACATGATGGAGCCGTTTTCATTGGTCAGAATGCCGTCGGAATGTTCCTTGAGATATTCTTCCCAGTTGATGGAAGCCATGGGAGTCGCGGCATAGTCCATGTCTCCGCTCCAGATGAGCACGTCCGCGGAACGGACGATGATGTCGCCCGGCGAGGAGGCGAAGGGCAGCAGCGCGCGGAAGTCGAAGGTGGCCACAAGCAGCACCTGAAGCTGATCTTCCTGCAGGAAGGGCCGCGCGATGAGGATTTCCGGCCCGAGGGGCGTATCCTGCACGCTGGAGCGAAGGTCGCGGGGCAGGGCCTTGGGCGCAAGTTCGAGAAGCGGCGTGTAGTCGAGCTGCTTGAGCGGCACGGAGGGGATGGAGGCGCCGAGCGTGCCGTCCGGGGCCACCATGGCAAGCCCGGAAAGCCACGGGAAGCGGCGCAGGAAGCTTGCGGCGGCCTCGCCGTCGGGCGGGGAGGCCAGAGCATCCAGCGCCTTTTCCAGCCTGGTCAGCTCTTCGTCGATGGGCATGATGCTCTGCACCATGGAACGCTGCGGGGCCTCCAGAACGGTGCGCTCTTCCGTATTCAGCGTGGAGGGGCGGTTGATATGCGTATGATAGAAGGTCTTCGTCTCCTTATAGGCGCTGTTGACCTGCGCGCAGCCGGAAAGGGCAAGGGCCGAGGCTGCGAGAAGACAGAGAACGACGGGGAGTATGCGACTGCGCATGGTATCTCCTGCCGCGCATCAGGCGCGGGATTTGTTTTCCAGCCTGACGGCCAGCGTTTCCAGCATGTCCAGAATGCCGGAGGAGGCGGGTTCGGCGGCGACGGGGTTTTCCGTGCTCTGCCGGAGGCTGTCGAGTTTCGCATTCAGTTCCGCGCGCTCCTCGGGGGAGGCGCTGCTCTCCAGAAGTTCGCGGTAAATATCGGCCGCTTCCACCATGGCGCCCTGTTCTTCCAGAATGCGCGCCATGGAGCGGGTGCACAGGGAGCTTTTGCCTTCCAGAGAGGAACGGGGCACGGCATGGGCCGCGGGATCGCCCAGCCCGTCCTTCCGCGCTTCTTCCGCCGGAGGCTCGGGGAAGAAAAGCTCCTGAATCGCAGGGGAAAGCGCCGGAGCGGGCGCGGCTGTTCCGTCGCTTTCCTCGTCGAAGACATCGTCGTCATCGGGCACGGAATCGAGGCTGTACCAGGGCGTGTCCTCGCTCATGACGAAGCAGGGCGCGGCAGGCGCAGGGGGCACGGGCGCGTTTTCTTCCGTTACGTGCGGCGCGGGGGCGGCATCTGCGGGAAGGGGCGGCGTTTCTTCCTTTTCCCGTGCGGGCAGGGCGTTTTCTTCCGCGTGCTCCTTCGGGGCGTCTTGTGCGGAAACGTCCATGCCGAGGGCCGAGAGGCCCGCACGGAACACGTCGGCCATGCTCGGGCCGCCTTCCTTGAAGGTGGCGCCGAAAAAGAGCAGCAGGGATGCCTGATCGGGCCTTACGCCGGGGCTGCGGCTCCAGACCTTCCAGAGGGAAGGGCACTGCGAAAGAGCCTCGATGAGGGGCGCGGCCTCAAGGGCAGCCGCGTTTTCCTCCCCGGAGGCATGGAGCAGATCGATGAAGAAAAGCCGCGCTTCGAGAAATTCCGGGTGCCTGGCGAGTCCTGCGCGCAGTATGTCCAGCGCTTCGGTACGGCGGCCGTGTTCCACGAGCAGGCGGGCATAGGGAAGAAAGATACGGGAAGCGGGGTCGAGCGAGAGCACTTCCTGATACCAGAGCGCCTTTTCGGGACGGGAATTTTCCGGCAGGGGCGGATTCATGGATGAGGAGCCTTCAGTCATTCTTGCTGTCCGTTCCGGCTTCAAGCCATGCGGAATTCTCCCTGCTTTTGTCGAAGAGGTAAAGAATTTCGTTCTTTCTCACATAGTTGAGGCGCTGACGGATCACCTTTTCCACATAGGCGGGGTCGGTTTTCAGCAGGCGTATCTCACGGGAGAGGGCGGCGCGCTTTTCATCGAGGGCGGCAAGCTCTTCGGAAAGCTCGTTCTGCTTTTCCTTGAGCACGCGCCAGGTGTAGAGACTGTGGGAACCCCATACGATGCGGCTTGCAAGCGCCACGTTGAGCATGACGGCGAGCACGAGCAGGGAGAGCTTCCACCAGAAGGCCTTGTTGGAGGTACGTCGATTCGTGGACACGGGCATACCGTAAGAAGGTTAGCGGTTTTCCGTCAGGTGATCGCGCCACTGGCGGTAGAACAGGTAGAAGTAGTTGCAGCCGGAGAAGATGGTGAGCACCAGCGCGATGTAGAGGATGACGGTGCCTATGAGATGCACGGGCAGCCCCAGGAAGGGGAAGTGTATGAGCAGCGGCACCATGGCGATGATCTGGAACACCGTCTTCCACTTGCCGTACCAGTCGGCGGCAATGACCACGCCCTTGTCGGCGGCCACGGCGCGCAGGCCCGTGACGGCGAGCTCGCGCATGATGATGATGATGACGATCCATGCGGGCACCCAGCCGAGCCCCACCATCTCGATGAGAATGGAGCAGATGAGGAGCTTGTCGGCCAGCGGATCGAGGAATTTGCCGAAGTTCGTCACCTGCTTTTCACGGCGGGCGATGTAGCCGTCGAGAAAGTCGGTGACGGCCGCCGCCACGAAGAGGAACATGGCTATCCAGCAGGTGTAGACGTTGGGGAAGTGGATGAGCAGAAGGATGGGCAGAACCGCCCCGATGCGCATCATGGTGATGCGGTTGGCCCAGCCCATTTTTCTGAAGATCTGCATGATGTCGGAAAGAAACATATCTCAACTCCCGCTCAAGAACGTATCATGGGTAGGGCTTATCACAAACTGTGCCTGCGCGGCAAGGAGGAAGGCGGGGGCGGGAAGGGGAAAAAGCGTGTCGGGGGAAGATAATAGCGCGGGAAAAAAGCTCTTGCGCCAAGGGTGCGGAAAGAAAAATCTCTTTCCCAGCTTCTTGACTTGTTCGCCCACTATGCGGAAAATACCTTCTGCCGTGTCAGCTGGTGGCCCGGCCAGACCTTGGGCCTTGCGCCCGGAAAGGAATCAGCCTTGTTCAAAAGACAATCCATATACCGCTCGTCGTCCCGGCGCTCGTCCTCCGGGCTGTCCGTCGTTGCCATGCTCGTGATTCTGGCTCTTGCCGGGGCCGGTGCGTATTTTCTTCTGCGCGACATGAGCGGCCCCTCCGTGACCATCTCGCCCGAGCTCAAGGGCAGGGTGGGGCTTGCCCAGAACATGGAGCTCGACATGTCCGACAAGTCGGGCGTGCAGTCCGTCACGGTCACGGTGAAGCGGGGCGAGCAGTCCATGACGGTGCTGCAGCAGACCTTCGGCACGCTGGAGACGCAGCGCAGGGTTTCCTTCAATCTTAAGGAAACGCGCCTGCCCGAAGGAGCCTTCGAACTCGAAATCAAAGCCGTGGACGGTTCCTATGCCGGTTTCGGCAGGGGCAACGCCACCACGCTGAACCTGCCCCTCGTGCTCGATTCCCAGCCTCCGCGTATTGCCGTGAGAACCGGGCCTCCCGCCGTGTACCGGGGCGGCAGCGGTCTTATCGTGTACACCGTGTCGGAAGACGTGGATCAGACGGGCGTTCGCGTGGGCGAGCTCTTCTTCCCCGGCTACAAGCAGCAGAACGGGGCCTATGCGTGCCTCTTCCCCTTCCCCATTTCCATAAGCACCGGGAACTTCCTGCCGGAGATCATGGCGCGCGACCTTGCGGGCAACGTGACCTCCAGCCGTCTTCTCGTGCGTGCCCTGAACCGCAACTACCGTTCCGACACGCTGAACATTCCCGAACCCTTCCTTAATTTCAAGGCTTCCGAGCTTGCGCAGCTCTGCCCGGAAATGAGCACCCCCCTGGAGCAGTACCTCTGTTCCAACAACAAGGTGCGCCTGAGCAACGACGCCACCCTCATTGAAGTAGGCTCGAACCCGGCGAACAACTCTCCGCATTTTCTGTGGAAGGGTACCTTCCGCCGCCTGCCCCGTTCTGCGGTGAAGGCCAATTTCGGTGATTTCCGTACCTATGTGGACGGCAACCGGCAGAAGATCGACGAACAGACGCACATGGGGCTCGACCTTGCCTCCGTGGCCCACGCCGAGGTTCCCGCCGCGCAGGCGGGCCGCGTGGTCTGGGTGGACTATCTCGGCATACACGGCAACATGATTCTCGTGGAACACGGCATGGGCCTCATGACGCAGTATTCCCACCTCAGTGAATACGGCGTGAAGGTGGGCGATGTGGTGGAGGCCGGGCAGATCATAGGCCGCACGGGAACGAGCGGTCTTGCCGGCGGCGATCACCTGCACTTCGGCGTGCTGGTGGGCGGCGTGCCCGTCCAGCCTCTGGAATGGCTGGATCCGACCTGGGTGAAGAACAACATCACCTCGCGTCTGAACATTTCCCTGTAGGAAATATCCCCGCCTCAGGGCGGAAACATGGGCAGGGCCCTGCGGAATACCGGTTCCGCAGGGCCTTTTCTTGTTAACTTCCGGACTCCGCATGCAGGGGAAGGCGCGGGCAAGGCGCCCGGCCGTGAGCGTCTCACGCCGTTCTGCGGGCAGAAAACGCGGGTGCGGAGCGGCCCGCGCACGGGCTTTTCCGGCAGCAAGGCATGGAAGAAGAGGGCCTGTACGCAGCATGCAGACGTGGAGCGGCGCAGAAGAGCATGATCTTCGGCTTATGTGCGCGGCGCGGCGATGTACCATGCATCGACTGCGGAGTGTATGGCGCTGAAACAGCGGCCCGGGGCATGGAAAGAGATGCCTGCACCGGCGCAGTTGCTGAGAAGCGTGTCCCGGAAGGAAATCCGTACTGTTGCGCGACATCCCTGCCGGTATTTTCATCATGAATGTCCAGAAGGAAAAGAGGGAAGATGCAATACTTTGTGTTTATTGTCACAATGTCTTGCGTGCGCTGGGGAATGACGAATATTCCCGTGCAGGAATGATAGCTGTCGCAGAAGTTGCGAATAGAGGCGGTTCTGTCGCCTTATGAGGAGCTTTTCTGCATTTTTTCCTGCGGAGTTCTTTCTGCGGGAGCGGAGCCCGGCATTGTGTGCTCGTATATGAACACTTTTGCCCGTATATGGGCGAAAATGGGAAACGGTTTGCGGAATTAAGCACAAATAACTATTTGATATTATTATCATACATATTTTGGCACGGTATTTGCTTTAAAAGGAAATATCTTCACAAGCGTCGTAGGGCATAATCAATTACCGTTCTTTTTAGCAGTAAAGGAGTGAGATTATGGCTGTAGAGTACTTGAAAAAGGCCAGCAGGACCCCGGAAAGCAATACTTCAGCGGCCCAGCAGGTAGTTACCGAAATGCTGGCCGAGATACAGAAGCGCGGAGAAGACGCGGTTCGCGATTACGCGTTGAAGCTGGACAAGTGGTCGGGCGATATCATCATGTCTGAAGCTGATATCGAAAAGTCGATCAAGGAAGTTCCTGACTCCATTAAAAAGGACATCGAATTCGGCGCAAAGCAGGTATATGACTTTGCCCTCGCTCAGCGCGAATCCATCAAGGATATCACTGTCGAACTGTATCCCGGCGTGACGGCCGGTCAGAAAGTACTGCCTGTGAATGTGGTGGGCTGCTATGCCCCCGCGGGCCGCTATGCGCATATCGCTTCCGCCTACATGGGCGTGGCGACGGCAAAGGCGGCGGGTGTGAAGACCATCATCGCCTGTTCTTCTCCTTTCCGCGGCGGCGGCATGCATCCTTATCTTCTTTATGCCTTCAAGGTCGCCGGTGCCGACATCATCATGACTCTGGGCGGGGTGCAGGCCATCGCCTCCATGGCCTACGGTCTGTTCACGGGCAAGGAAGCCGATGTCGTCGTCGGCCCCGGCAACAAGTTTGTGGCGGAAGCCAAGCGTACGCTGTTCGGCAAGGTGGGCATAGACGTCTTTGCCGGCCCGTCTGAAGTGGCCGTGATTGCTGATGAAACCGCCGATCCTGAACTCGTCGCCTATGACCTCGTGGGTCAGGCCGAACACGGTGTGGAATCTCCCGCATGGCTCATCACCACCAGCCGCGAACTGGCCGAGAAGGTCATCAAGCGCGTGCCCGAACTCATCGACGCCCTTCCGCCTCTGGCCAAGGAAGCTGCGGGCAACGGATGGCGTGATTATGGCGAAGTCATTCTCTGCTCCACCCGCGAGGAAGTCGTTGCCAAGTCCGATGAATATGCTCCCGAACACCTCGAAGTGCACGCGGCCGATCATCCGTGGTGGCTCGATCATCTCACCTGCTACGGCTCGCTGTTCATGGGCGAGGAAACCACCGTGGCCTTCGGCGACAAGTGCAGCGGCCCCAACCATGTGCTTCCCACCAAGCGCGCGGCCAAGTACTCCGGCGGCCTGTCTGTTCACAAGTTCCTGAAGACCCTCACCTGGCAGGAAATGACCCGCGACGCGGCCGTGCATATCGGCGGCGTGTCGGCCCGTATTTCCCGCCTGGAAGGCATGGAAGCCCATGCCCGCACATGCGACGTGCGTCTTGCCAAGTATGCTCCCGGTCAGAAGTTCGATCTTGGTGAACCGGTGAAGGTGTAACTCCGTTTCCGACGGTGCGCTGCTTCCGCCAAGCGGCAGGAGCGCACCGTCGCTGGAGGAAAAGATATGAATATTGCAGGGCTGTTTGACCTTACCGGCAGAACCGCGCTGGTCACCGGCGGAAATTCCGGCATCGGAGAGGCCATGGCGCGGGCTCTCGGGCTGGCAGGTGCGAAACTTGTCCTTGTGGCCCGTCGTGAGGCCGCTCTCCGTGAAGCTGCCGACAGGTTCCGTGCCGAGGGCGTGCATGCGGATATCCTGCCTGCCGACCTTTCTTCTCCCGAAAACGCCCTCGCGTGCGGCAGAAAGGCTCTGGAGGCCTTCGGCCCCATGGACATTCTGGTCAATGCCGCAGGCGTCAATCTGCGTCAGCCTTTCATGGAAATCACGCCGGAAACCTGGAGCCGACAGATCATGCTGCATCTGACGGTGCCGTTTTTCCTCACGCAGGCGCTGGCCCCCGTCATGGCGGAAAGAAAATGGGGCCGCATCATCAACATTGCTTCGCTTCAGTCCTTCCGCGCCTTTGCCAACAGCGCGCCCTACGGTGCGGGCAAGGGCGGCGTCGTGCAGCTCACCCGTGCCATTGCGCAGGAATGGTCGTCGAAGGGCATTACCTGCAACGCCGTGGGCCCGGGCTTCTTCCCCACCGGACTGACCAGACCCGTGTTTTCCGATCCGGAACTTGCGGCGCGCAACGCGGCGCAGACCTGCATAGGACGAAACGGCGTTCTGGAGGATCTGTACGGCTGCACAGTGTTCCTGGCCAGCGAGGCATCCTCGTACATCACCGGACAGACCATCATGGTCGATGGAGGTTTCACCGCACGCTGACGTCTTGCAACCGGTTCGGGAGTCTGTGAGAGCGGGGCGCCGTCCCGTCTCACAGGCAAAGGCATGCCGTAATCCTCAGAGTATCTGGAAGGAGTGTTTCATGAAAGCTCTTGTCTATACAGCTCCGGATGAAATCCAGCTTCAGGATTATCCGGATCCGCAGCCTGCTCCGGGGGAGGTCATCATCCGTCTCAGGGCTTCGGGCATATGCGGTTCGGACATGCACGCCTACCACGGCCATGATCCGCGTCGCAAGCCGGGCCTTGTCATGGGACATGAGATCGCCGGTGAAATATGTCACAGCGAATCACCGCTTTTCACGGAAGGACAGAAGGTCACCGCCGACCCGCTCATCACCTGCGGGCACTGCTTCTACTGCCGCACCGGACACGACAATCTGTGTGTGAACCGCGGCATGGTGGGCATGACCAGACCCGGCGCCTATGCCGAATACATGTCCATTCCCGCATCATCCATCATTGTACTGCCTGAGCGGATGTCCTTCGTCACGGGGGCTCTGGCCGAACCGGCCGCCACTGTGGTGCATGCGCTTAACATTTCCATGCCCAGAATGCTCCGGCCCGTGCAGGAGCAGAAGGTGCTCGTCATCGGCGGGGGCGCCATAGGCATGCTCATGGCTCTGCTTCTTGCATCCTACGGGGTGCGTCACGTTCATCTTGCCGAGTCCAATCCCCTGCGGCGGGCCGCCGTCGCTGAACACACCGGTGTCAAGGTCATCGATCCGGCGGCCCAGCCCCCTGCGGAAAGCGCCTATCAGTATGTGGTGGACGCCGTGGGCCGCGAGCAGACACGGAACATGGCCATACATGCGCTCTGTCCCGGCGGTGTTCTGATGCATATCGGCCTGCAGGACTGGGGAACGAAAGTGGACATGCGCAAGATCACGCTTTCGGAGATGGTGGTGCTCGGAACCTATACCTACACGTTTGCGGATCTTCAGGCCACGGTCGCCGCGCTGGATGAAGGCATTTTCGGAGATCTCTCCTGGGTGGAGAGTCGTCCGCTCGATGAAGGCCCTCAGGCCTTCCGCGAACTGGCTGCGGGGCGGATTTCCGCTGCAAAGATCGTGCTGCTTCCGTGAGGCGGCATGTGCGGGGCATGAGGCATTGTCCCGCACGGTTTACAGACTCGGTCAATCATATGTCAAAGGACCATAGCCAAAGGAGTCAAGGATGAAGAAACGTTTGTTTGCCTGTCTGACTGCCGTCTGCATCGGCGGCGCGCTGCTGCTCTCGTCTTTTGCCACTGCCGAAGCCAAACCCGTTGTACGCACGAGCGCGCAGCCCTGCCTGCACGGTATGGAACTCTGGTACGCCGAGCAGGCCGGCTGGCTGAAGGATGCTCCCTTCTCCAGCGAATTTCTGTTCTTCCCCTCCGGCGGCGGACAGACCGAGGCTCTGGCGGCTGCACAGTGGGACTGCGGCGCCATGGGTACCGTGCCCACGATGATGGCCAGCATGCGCTACGGCTACAAGCTCATCGGCATCTCCAATGTCGAATCCGAAACCAACGACCTGTGGGTTCGTCCTGATTCCCCGCTGCTGAAGACCAAGGGCGCCAACCCTCAGTATCCCAACATCTACGGCACCGCTGACGACTGGAAGGGCAAGAAGATTCTCGGCCCCACGGTGACGACGGCTCACTATGCGCTTTCCGCCACGCTCCAGGCTCTGGGCCTGTCGGACAAGGATGTGAACATCGTTCACATGGAACTCGGCCAGGCCATGACTGCGTTCAACGCCGGTGAAGGCGACATCATCATGCTGTGGGCTCCCCAGAGTTACATGGCCGAAGCCAGAGGCTGGAAGAAGGTGTCTTCCGGTACGGCCGCCAACGCCGTCATTGCCGGTGGCATCGGCGTGCGCAAGGAATTTGCGGAAGAACATCCCGACCTCGTGGTGGAATGGCTCGACGTCTATATGCGCGGTGTTGAGATGATGCGCGACAATCCTGCCGGAAGCGTTGATCCTCTGCTGTCCTACTTCAATGACTACTGCGGCCTCGAACTGAGCCGCGATATGGTGGAGAAGGAATTCAAGTATCGTGATCTGTTCAATGTGAGCGAACAGATCGCCGCACTGGAAGACCCGAACAAGCTGCCCACCTGGCTGCGCGGGGTGGCTGACTTCATGCTTGAACAGGGACGTATCAGCCAGAAGGAATACGATGCCTACGTCAATGCGAACTTCAACATCGATTCCTCGTTCATGAAGAAGCTGGCGGAAAAGCGAGCAGCCGCCGCGGCAAAGTAAGAGGTCGAAAAAGCTGCCGGGGCAGCGCACGCTGCCCCGACGTCCCCGTTACCGACAAGGTAAGGAGTCTTTTTTATGCAGGAATCTTCAGACCGCAGTAAAAATGCCCCTACCCAAGCGCTGAATCTGGAAATTGAAAAGGCTAACTATTTTATCTCGGCCGCGAGAGAAAACTGGATTTCCGTCGTTAGCTTCGTGATGTTCATTCTCGCTTGGGAACTGATCTGCCGTTTTGAAATCATCGGTCCCTATCAGCTTGTTCCCCCTTCCCAGGTCGTTGCGCTTTTCATCGACAAGTTCTCCAATCCCAATCCTGACGGTGCGCTTCTGTATCAGCATGCCGCCGCCAGTCTGAGTCTTGCCCTTGTCGGCTTTGTCGTCGCCGTCATCATAGGTGTGCCGCTCGGGCTGTTCATGGGGTGGTATCCCGGGGTGAACATGGCCGTACGCCCCCTGTTTGACGCCATACGTCCCATCCCTCCCATTGCCTGGATTCCCATCGCCATCCTGTGGCTGGGCATCGGCACCACGGCCAAGGCCTTCATTATCTTCCTTGCGGCTTTCGTCCCCTGTGTCATCAACGCGTATACGGGGATCCGTCTTACGAATCCCGTGCTTATCCGCGTGGCGAAAATATACGGAGCCTCCAACTGGGAAACATTCATAAAAATAGGCATTCCGTCGGCCGTTCCCATGATTTTCACGGGTATGAAGCTTTCCCTTAATGCGGCGTGGACGACGCTGGTGGCGGCGGAGCTGCTGGCGGCCTCCATGGGTCTTGGCTACATGATTCAGCTCGGACGAAGACTGGCCCGACCCGACATCATCATCGTGGGTATGCTCACCATTGGTTTCCTCGGCGCGCTCATGTCCTGGATACTGACCAGAATCGAAGCCCGCTTCGCTTCCTCCAGGAGGCTCACATGACTCTTTCCAAGCGCAAAATGGCCGTTGTCGCGCCTGTGGCGTCCATCTGCATCTTTATTCTTCTGTGGGAACTTGTCTCCCTCAATGTGAGCGCGGAATTTCTTCCCTCTCCCCTGGCGGTGGTCAAGGAAGCCGTGCGTCTGTTCCATGCCAACATCAGCGGAACGAGCCTCATCGGCCATATCGGCTGGAGCCTGAGCCGCGTGCTCATCGCCTTCTTCCTGGCCATCATTCTGGGGCTTCCCCTCGGTCTGTACATGGGCTGGAGCCGCATCTTTGAAAAGATCATTTCCCCCATCTTTGAAGTGCTGCGTCCCATTCCGCCCATCGCGTGGATTCCCATCGCCATCCTCTGGCTGGGTGTGGCCGAAGGTTCCAAGATCTTCATCTGCTTTGTGGGCGCCTTCGTCATCATGATCCTCAACGCCTATACCGGCATGCGCTATGTTGATCCGCTGCTGATCGACGCCGCCAAGTCCTTCGGCGCCTCGCGTTCCCAGCAGTTCTTCAATGTTGCCGTTCCCGCATGCATGCCTTCCATTTTCGCCGGTGTGCAGAATGCGCTTTCCATGGCGTGGATGTGCGTGCTGGCTGCGGAAATGGTCGGGGCGCGTCAGGGCGTGGGCTTCATCATCATTCAGGGCATGGACCTGAACAAGCCCGCCATGATTCTCGTGGGAATGGCAATCATCGGCATCGTCGGCTCTCTGCTTGCCGCGGCCTTGCGCTGGGTGGAAAGGCTGCTCTGCCCCTGGCGCAGAGAACTGGTGTAGGAGGATGCAGCGTATGGCAAATGAAAATCAGACCCACGACGGCAGACAGGCCCGGGTAAAGATCGAATGCGACAACATCTCCAAGGCCTTTCATGTTCCCGGGCAGAATCAGCTGCTGCATGTGCTGGATAGGGTTTCCCTGAAGGTGTACGAGAATGAGTTTCTGGTCATTCTCGGCCCCGGCCAGAGCGGCAAGACCGTACTGCTCAACTGCATAGCCGGCCTCATTGAACCGAACGCCGGGGAAACCCGCATCGACGGCAAGCCCATCACCGGCCCCGGCCCGGATCGCGGCATGGTGTTCCAGCGCTACGCCCTGTTCCCCTGGAAGACTGTGGAACACAACGTGGCCTTCGGGCTGGCCGTGCGCGGCGTTCCGCTCAAGGAACGCCTGAGCAAGGCCCACTACTACATCAAGATGGTGGGGCTGGAAGGCTTTGAAAAGGCGTACCCCGCACAGCTTTCCGGCGGCATGAAGCAGCGCGTGAGCATCGCGCGCGCCTATGCCAACGACCCTGATATCCTGCTCATGGACGAGCCCTTCGGCGCTCTGGACGCGCAGACCCGTTACGCCATGGAACAGGAACTCAGAGCCATCTGGGAAAAGGAACGCCGCACGGTTCTGTTTGTGACCAACAACATCGAGGAAGCCATTTATCTTGGCGACCGCGTAGTCGTCATGTCGGCTTTGCCCGGCAGAGTGAAAACGGAGTATCCCATAGATATTCCCGCACCGCGCAACTATACGGATCCGGCCTTCCTTGCTCTGCGTAAAAAGGTGTCTGACGATACTGAGCTGGTTCTGTAAAAGTTCAGCCTTACGCTCCGGTGCAGGGAAACGCTCCCTGTAGATGGCGTTTTTTCAAGACCGTTTTTCTTATCATTACCAGCTCACCAGATTCAGGAGCCCGTCATGCACGTCGGTAACATAAAAGAATACTCAGAATCCAGGGAAGTCAAGGTATCGGTAAAGAACCTTACCAAATGCTATGGCGATCTGCTGGTGCTCAACGACATCAATTTCAACATCTACAAGGGAGAGATGCTGTGCATTGTCGGCCCTACCGGCTGCGGTAAGACGACGTTTCTCAACTGCCTTTCCCGCTTCATCCCCATCACGGAAGGTTCCATTCTCGTGGACGGCGTGCCCGCCGACCCCAGAACGCATAACATTGCCTTCGTCTTCCAGGAAGTTTCGGCCATTCCCTGGCTGACCGTCGAGGACAACATCCGTTTCGGGCTCCGCATCAAGCGTCTCCCGGAAGATGAAATCGAAAAGCGAGTGGAACGGATGCTGGATATCGTGGGCCTTCGGAAATACAGAACGTATTATCCGCAGCAGCTTTCGGCCAGTATGGAACAGCGAGTGGTCATTGCCCGTAATTTCGCCATCAATCCTGACCTTCTTCTCATGGACGAACCGTATGGTCAGCTTGATGTCAAGTTGCGCTACTATCTTGAAGATGAGCTTATGCGAATCTGGAAAGAGCTTGGAAGCACGGTAGCGTTCATTACTCATAATATCGAGGAGGCTGTGTACCTGGCAGAACGTATTCTTATTCTTTCTCCAAAGCCCTGTACCATAAGAGAAGAAGTCATTGTGGATCTGCCGAGGCCGCGGCGTTATGACGACCCCGAATTCGTCAAGATTCGTGATTATGTGACGGAACGTATCAAATGGTGGTAAAATTTATTTTATATTTTATGTCTCATCAGATATAAAATATAAAATAAACTGAATAACAGTAATATCGAAAAGGAGGCACACGATGTCCGTACAGTTTTTGGTCCATCAGGATGGCGACAGTGTTGGCGTCATCACGGTAGAGGGGGTCAAGGCCGGTCAGGAACTGGAAGGCTGGGTCATGAAGGAAGACTACCTTATCAAATTCGTCGTACTCGACGACATTCCCATCGGACATAAGGTGGCCCTCAAAGACCTGAACGTGGGTGATACTGTTATCAAATATGGCGTGGATATCGGCAAGGTCGTCGCTCCCATCAAGAAGGGCGAACATCTGCATGTCCACAACGTCAAGACCAAAAGGTGGTAAATCATGGATCTCAAGAATACGAAAGTTATGGCGTATCGCCGTGAAAACGGCCGAGTCGGTGTCCGCAGCCATGTCATCATCCTGCCCCTCGATGATCTTTCCAATGCCGCCTGTCTGGCGGTGGAAGCTGCGGTCAAGGGAACCATGGCACTGCCTCATCATTACGGACGTCTCCAGTTCGGCGCCGACCTTGAACTGCATTTCCGCACCCTCATAGGTCTTGGCTGCAACCCCAACGTTGCCGGCGTCATCGTCATCGGTATCGAACCTGAATGGACCAAGGTCATTACCGACGGCATCGCCAAGACGGGCAAGCCGGTGTATGGTTTCGCCATCGAACAGCATGGCGACCACAACACCATCTGCGAAGCCTCCCGCAAGGCCCGGGAACTGGTGCAGTACGCCACGGAACAGCAGAGAGTGGAATGCTCCATCGATGAACTGTGGGTTTCCTGCAAGTGCGGCGAATCCGACACCACCTCCGGCATCGCGGCCAACCCCACCGTGGGCAACGCCTTCGACAAGCTGTATGAAAACGGCAACACGCTGTTCTTCGGTGAAACCTCCGAAATCACCGGCGGTGAACACCTCGTCGCCCAGCGCTGCCGCACTCCCGAGATCGCCAAGCAGTTCATGGACATGTGGACGGAATACAATGATTTCATCATTGCCAACAAGACCAACGACCTGTCCGATTCCCAGCCCACCAAGGGCAATATCCTCGGCGGCCTGACCACCATCGAGGAAAAGGCTCTGGGCAATATCCAGAAGATCGGCAAGAAGTGCATGGTTGACGGCTGCCTTGATTATGCCGAGGCTCCGACGCATCCCGGTCTGTGGTTCATGAACTCCTCTTCCGCCGCCGCCGAAATGGTCACGCTGGTCGCCGCCGCCGGTGCCGTCGTTCACTTCTTCCCCACGGGGCAGGGCAACGTCATCGGCAACCCCATCGTGCCCGTGATCAAGATTTCCGCCAACCCGCGTACTGTGCGCACCATGAGTGAACACATCGACGTGAACGTGAATCCGATCATGAGAAGGGAAATGAACCTCGACCAGGCCGGCGATCTGCTGCTGGAAATGATGGTGCGTACCGCCAACGGTCGCTTCACCTGCGCGGAAGCCCTCGGCCATCGTGAACTTGTCATGACCAAGCTGTATCGCAGCGCATAGCGCTTCTTTTGGTATTCTTCACTTTTTCAGATGAGGAGCGGCGGAACTTTCCTTGCGGAAAGTTCCGCCGTCGGATTTTTTATGCCTTCATGTTTATGATACATAAGAGAGCATGCCTCGGCATGTCGTATTAATATTGATTTATTCCTGTAAATGAAATTTTATTTTTTAATCTGTATAGTTCAGTAACTTTCCTGTTGTATGGTTCAATATTGAAATAAAGCATCAATTACTGTAATTGAATTAATTTTTATAAAATTATTTATGTGTGTTTATAATATTATTCCAAATTGATATTGTTTAATATGGATCTTTGGTATTAAAAATGAATGAAGTGAAATCGGATATATGTGATTTTTAGCTAATTTTGCAACGGTTTTATGAATATTATTGCTTTCAGTGGAAATTTTAATTATAAGAGGCCATACAATGTTGTTTAGACTGTTTATCCTTACAAAATAAGGTGGAAAATTTCTGTTCCTGAATCGACGTTGCCTTTCCTCAGATATGAAGAAAGGCTTCTTCCGTGTATGGGGAAGTGTGAAATTTCATAACAGTCCCATAGAATTGTTGTATTTGTTATAATATATTTGTTTCGTCAATTTTTCTAAAAGCATTTTCCTATTAGTTTCTCGTTTTTAAGTTTGATTCAATAGATAATAGTGAATTATAAAGAATTCAATATTATGTATTGGGGGTCTATTTTTATGCAGACTAAAAACTTTCACCAGAAATCAGAGTATGTCATAAAAAATTTACTTCATAGTTTAACTACAAGCGTTTCTCGTACAAACTTTTGCAAAACGCTTTATAATGAGTTGTTGTCGGTTTTTGAATTTGATAGAATGGCTATCAATTTGTATGATTCCGAATGCAGAATGCTTTCCTATTTTACCTCCGTTGAGGGGGTGGTCATCAAGTCGCTGTCGACCATACGTCCTGCAGATCCTATGCAGACCGTTGCGGGAAAGGTGATCGAGGAACGCAAGCCTGTGGTCATTACCGATCTGCCGGGAGCGTTTCCCGATATCATTCAGCACCCTCTGGTGGAAGCCGGGCTGACGACGACCATGGCCTTTCCGCTGATGCTCAATGACAGGATCTTTGCGACGCTGCACTGTTCGTTCTTCAAGCAACCTGTTGATCTTTATGCTATTACCAATTTTTTAACGGAAATTTCCCCCGCCATATCCATCTGCCTGGGAGTGATTCTTTCCCCCCAGTTTTCTTCCACGCCGTTCGTGCTTCAGGAACATGGAGAGCCGCCAGCAAAGGTTTCCTGTTCCGAAAGTGACCTGAAGAGCAATGACCTGAAAGGCAATTTTTTATATTATAACTCCTCCATGCAAACTTTCAGGAAACAGGTTGTATCCATATCAAAATTTGATATTCCCGTGCTGATCATCGGTGAGAGCGGAACCGGCAAATCCATGCTCGCCCGGGAAATTCATTTGAGAAGTCCGCGACATAACAACGCATTTATCAAAGTGAACTGTCCTTCGCTCTCGTCCACGCTGTTTGAGAGCGAGCTTTTCGGACATTGCAAGGGGGCTTTTACCGGGGCAGAGGAAAAACGCATAGGGCGCCTGGAAATGGCCCAGAAGGGCACGCTGTTTCTGGACGAGATAGGCGATCTGAGCAAGGACATGCAGAGCAAGCTGCTGCAGGTTCTGGAGGAATCGACCTTTGAACGTGTGGGGGAGAGCGTCTCACAGAAGGTCGACGTGCGCTTCATTGCGGCGACCAACATTGATATTGACAGTGCCATCAGGGAAGGGTCCTTCCGTACGGACTTGTTCTACCGGCTTTCGGGCTATGTGCTGAAGATTCCGCCGCTTCGGGACAGAAAGGATGATATTCCGTATCTCATGGATAAACTGGTGTCGCAGTTGTCGGAAAAGTATGTCATTCCTTCAGTCCCCATGAACATACTGGTCTCCAGGGAGATGATGAGGGTCTTCAAGGGGTGGGACTGGCCCGGCAATATACGGGAACTGCGCAATGTTCTGCTTCATATCATGGTGATATACAATGAAGCGAAGCGGATCAGCGTCAGGGAGGTCGACGAGCTCATCCGAAGCGGCGTCACCGGCAGCGAACGGTCCTCGCCGCCCTCTTCCGACACGAAGATGAACAGCCGCCTGCAGACGCTGGCGGAAATGGAGCGGGACATATTCTGCAGGCATTGAAGAAAAGCGGCGGAAAGCTGGGAGGAGAGTACGGAGCTGCTTCCCTGCTGGGCATTAATCGTTCGACACTGCAGCACCGCATGAAGAAGCTGGGAATCTGCACCACGGAAAAGCAGATGGACGAGCCCCCTTCCCTGATGTGATGCGTCCCGAGACGGCTGTGTCGCTTTCTGTTCCTCCGGCGTTTGGGAAAGCACGGGAGAGGAAGGCGGAGAAAGGGGCTTCTGCACGGAGAAACTTCGTGCGGCGGATGTGGGCTTTTCAGTTTCCGGGGCGGCGTGAGTCTGCCGCACCGGGGCTTTCTGCCTGCGAAAAAGGCGCGCTTGGGAAAAGCGCGCCTTTTTTTCATGCCGTCATGCTGTCCTTCCGGGGAATTCGCGGTTCTCCGGCACATGTCGTGCAGCATGGGCCGCGCTTTCTAACCCCGCGCAGAAAGCCGGGAGCGCTCATACCCGGGGGAAGGCTTCCGAAGAAGAGGCAGGAGGTCATGTTATCCTCATGATTTCCCGTAGTTGCCATGATGTCGGCAGGGGAAGACACGCCGGCGGGGCCTTTGCCGGTCTCTTGCCAATTTTTGACGGACAGGCTATGAAGGAACGCTCCGGGGAGTTTTTGTTCCTTCCTTTTTTTCTGTGGCACCACCTTCTGCATCGCGCAGAGGTCGGGGCGGCGCGGAAAAGGCGCATTTGCAGCGTAGTATATAATAATATATTGATATTACTATCTATCGGAATATAGTTAAAGAATCGAAATTTTGTTTTCAAGGAGAGAGCCATGCCCCATAAAGGGCCCCACATTTCCATATCGGCAGAATATGTGGTCAACCGCATACTCCGCATCAATCTGGATGAGTTCGAGCGCTGGCCCCAGAGCGTCCGGCAGCTTGCCATTGATATAGCGGAAGAGCTTTTCCTCGTCGCCTACAACCCCTTCATTTCCGCAGGCGACGTGAAGAAGAGCGTCAACGAGCATTATCAGGCGGAATCTCCCTCCCTCGCCCATCAGTACGCCACGGCCATAAGCGAAGGCATCACCATGTTCTGGAGCGCCCACGAGGCGGAGCTGGAATTCTGCCGGGAGCTCACGGGACGGCTTTCCTCCATCATGCCCGACGACTGCATCCTGCGCCGCCGGGGCGCGCTGGTGGCCGCCGCCACCGACGCCACGGACCTGCGCATGGAACTGCCTCTTCTGGTGGTGGAACCCGATACGCCGGAACAGATCAGCGCGCTGGTGCGTCTTGCCAACGAAATGAAGTTCGCCATCATTCCCCGCGGCGGGGCTTCCGGCCTTACCGGCGGCACCGTGCCCACGCGCAAGCGTACCGTGGTGGTGAGCACCACGCGCCTTACGGCAAAATCGGTGAACAGGGCCGCTCGCACCATGACGTGTCAGGCAGGCGTGGTCACGCAGGACGCCATCGACTTCGCCTCTTCCAAGGGGCTGCTCTTCACCGTGGACCCGGCTTCCAAAACGGCCTCCACCATCGGCGGCAACGTGTCGGAAAACTCCGGCGGGCCCTTCTGCTTCGAATACGGCACCACCATCGACAATCTTCTTTCCTGGAGCATGGTCACGCCCACGGGCGAGATCATCCGCATTGAAAGGGTGAATCACCCGGGCCACAAGATTCTGCCCGAGGAAACCGTGGTTTTCGAGGTGAAGGATCTTTCCGGCGGCATGCGCAACGTGGTGCGCCTCAAGGGCAACGAGGTACGGCACGACGGCCTCGGAAAGGACGTGACCAACAAGCTGCTGGACGGATTGCCCGGCATGCAGAAGGAAGGCATAGACGGCATCATCACCGAAGCCACGTTCCTGCTGCATCCCAAGCCTTCCGTTTCCCGCGTGATGGTGCTGGAATTCTACGGCACGTCCATGGTTCCTGCGGCGGAGCTGGTACGCAAGATCGTGAATTTGCGCGACAGAATACGCGAGCAGGGCGGCGACGTGCGCGTTTCCGCCCTTGAGGAGTTCAACTCCAAGTATGTGCAGGCCATCAATTATCAGCGCAAGTCCGACAGGCACGAGGGAAGCCCCATTTCCGTCATCATCGTGCAGGTGGACGGCAACGACGCCTATGTGCTCGACGATACCGTGCAGGCCATACACGCCCTTGCCGAAGGCGACCCGCATGTTTTTGCCGCCATTGCGAAGGACGACAAGCAGGCCGCCGAGTTCTGGGAGGACAGACACCGCCTTTCCGCCATTGCCAGGCGTACCTCCGGCTTCAAGATGAACGAGGACGTGGTGCTCCCCATGAGGAGCATCCCGGAATTCGCCCGTTATCTGGAAGCGCTGAACGTGGTGGCCGCGGCGGATGCCTACCGTTTCGCCCTTCAGGAACTTTCCCGCCTTCAGGGCTTCCCGCTGGAAGACCCGGCCTTCAATGAGGAGTTCTCCTTCGCTTCGCACGTTGCGGCGAGCGACGAATCCAATATCGACCCCGATCTGGTGGATGAAGAGGTGGCCGCCCGTGCCGAAACGTGGCTTCTTGCCCAGAAGGAACGTTTCCCCCGTCTTGCCTCCCGCGTGGACGGCATCATCGCATACATGAAGAGCAGCCGCATCGTGGTGGCGAGCCACATGCACGCGGGCGACGGCAACTGTCATGTGAACATTCCGGTGAACTCCAACGATCCGCGCATGATGGAACATGCCGAGGATGTGGCCATGCAGGTCATGGCCAAAACGCAGGAACTGGACGGCGCGGTTTCCGGCGAACACGGCATAGGCATCACCAAGATCGCGTTTCTGGATGCAAAGCAGATGGAGAGCCTGCGCGAGTTCAAGATGCGCGTGGACCCGCGCGATCTGCTGAACCCGGGCAAACTCGTCACGCGCAAGCTTCCCGTGAGGCCCTTCACCTTCTCCTTCAACAGACTCATTGCGGATATCCGGGAATCGGGCCTGCCGGACAAGGAGTGCCTCATCCGCCTGCTTTCCCAGGTGCAGACCTGCACTCGCTGCGGCAAGTGCAAGCAGGTATGCCCCATGGTGTACCCCGAGCGTTCCTTCCAGTACAATCCGCGCAACAAGAACCTCATTCTCGGCGCGCTTACCGAGGCCATCTATTATTCCCAGGTGACGAGCGGCAAGCCTTCGCAGGAACTTCTGGGCGAGCTGCGCCATCTGGTGGAGCACTGCACCGGCTGCGGCCGCTGTACCTCCGTCTGCCCGGTGAAGATTGAATCGCCGGAAGTGGCCCTGAGCTCCCTTGCCTATGTAAAGCGCGAGGGCATGGGCGGGCATCCCGTCAAGTCGCAGGTGCTGAACATACTCGCGTCCGATCCCGAGAAGCGCCTTCCCGCCTTCGCCAAGATGGCGGCGCTCGGCCAGAACGTGATGAACCAGTTCATTCCGCTGGTGCCCCGCGTCTGGCGCAGACGCATGAGCAGCCCGCTCTTTTCCGCGCGCGGCCCGGCGCTGGGGATGGTGAGCATCTACGAAAGCCTGCATCTCGACAGAAACGCCCCGGCGCATCTCTTCCTTCCCGTGAGCGGCGACATTTCCGCCCAGGGGGTGCTGGAAGGCCGCGTGCCCGCGGTGCTGTATTTCCCCGGCTGCGGCGGCAGCCTGTTCTACCGCCGCATTGCGCTGGCCTCCATCGCGCTCATGATGCACGCGGGCGTGCCCGTGGTGCTGCCCGGCCGTCATCTCTGCTGCGGTTACCCCCTGCTTGCCGCCGGCGGGGCCGACAAGTATGAGGAGAATCTGCAGCACAACCGGCAGGTCATCGCGGCCACGCTTCAGGCCGCATACGAGGCGGGCTTCGACGTGAACATGCTTGTCACCGCCTGCGGTTCCTGCCGTGATTCGCTCATGCGGCACGGCATCACGGGCACGGACGGCAACGTGCTGCCCCACAACGATATCGTGCAGCTGCTGGTGGACCGCCTGCCCCACGGCGTGGAAGTGAGCGACGAGCACATCATCTACCATTCCTCCTGCCATCCGGCATGGTCGGGCGTGAAGGCCACCAAGGACGGCGGCAAGGTGGCGCGGGCGCTTGAACGCATCACCGGCGCATCCATCCTCATCAATCCCGGCTGCTGCGGCGAATCCGGCGCGGGGGCCTACACCTGCCCGGACATCTACAATGTTCTGCGCGAACGCAAGCGTGACCGGCTGCAGAGCGCTCTTGCGGGCTACAAGGCCGATGCGCCCATTCTGGTGGGCTGTCCCTCCTGCAAGATAGGCATTGCCCGTACGCTCATGACCATGGATATGAGTCATCCCGCGCGCGGCAAGAACAAGGCTGCGGGGGATACTCCCGTCATCGATACGCACCGCCCGGTACTGCACAATGCCGAGTGGCTGGCGGAAACCCTGCTCGGCAAAAACTGGCTTGCGCTCTTCAAGGCGCAGGCTTCGCGCACGGAAGGGCATCCCGGCGTGCGCGTGGTGTGCATGGAAGAGAAAAAGCGCTAGTCTGCCGCAATCATGCATGAAAAAGGCGGAACCGACAAAAGTCGGTTCCGCCTTTTGTCGTCCGGGGGAGTCTTCTTCGCGCCGTCTGGGCAAAGGGCGGAAAGGGCCGTCCTTTGCCGCGCGTTTTTGCTGGAGACGCTTTTTTTTGGGGGGGGACACGTTGCGCGGCAATGCGGGAGGCTTCTGCCGCAGGGGGATCGGCAGGAGGCCTTTTTTCGGAACGAATCGCAGGAAAGAAAAAGACGGAATCGGCGAGGAGGTGCCGGTTCCGTCTTCATGCTGCGGCGTTCTGTGCGCTTGCGGCTCATGGGGGGAACGGAGCCGGAAGCGCGCATTGCGCGAAGGGAAGGGGGCGCGTTTTTCGCGCCGGATCAGAAGCTGTAGGTGATGCCGCCGCCGAAGATGTGCTGCGTGTCCCTGTCCACCATGGGGCTGTCTTTCACTTCGTCGCTGAGGAAGGTGATCTTCCATGTGGCGAAGAGACTCCAGTGATCGCTGAGCCTGTAGTTTGCGGCGACGCCGAGGAAGGGCGTGAACGAGGCTTCGGGATCATAGTGGGAAAATCCGCTTCTGGCCGCTTCGGCATGACTTACGCCGTAATAATAGTCGTTGAAGTCGGAACTGGCGAAAATCACGCCCGCGTTGGGGGTAAGGGTCAGCGCGCCCCGGCGCAACGGATAGGCGTAGACTGCGGAAGCGAGAAAACCGTCGCTTGTTCCGGTGACGTCGCCGGACGCCGTGAGCCTGAGCCGTCCGTATTCCGTTTCCAGTTCATAGCCCAGCGTGCCGAGCACGATGATGTTGCGGTTGTCGAGCTGCTTCATGGCCTGATCGTCGCACTTGCCGGTGCGAAGATACAGGGGAAGAAGCGTGAGCCCCGCGGAGAGCCTCTGCCTTTCGTCGCTCCATACATAAACGCCCGCTTCCGCATTCTTGAGAAAGAAGCGGTTGCCTTCATACTGAATCACGGGCATGGGCAGTACTCTCGTGTCGGCGCCTTTGTATTCGGACTGCGTCGCAAAGGCGCCGACGCTCAGGGAAAGCTCGTCGGCAAAGGCCGCGTTCCACGGCAGCAGCACGGCGGCCGCGAGCAGAAACAGGTTGCGCAGATGCATGGGATTCCTCCTGGTCGAACATGATGCGGATGGAGAGTTAAAGGGTTTTCGTCATTAAGTCAACAAGTGTTTACTTGCGTTCGGCCATGAAGCAGGGTATAAGGGAACATGGCGTTATTGTATGAGATTCAAGGTGGATGCGTATGAATGAGGATGTTTTCGAACCTCTGGATTGCCCGTGTGAATCCGGCGCAAGGCCCGGCCGTAATGCCGCGCAGACCAGACTCAGAATACTGAAAAATGCCGAAAAGCTTTTTTCCCGGTATCCGTATGAGCTTGTGTCGCTGCGCCGGGTGGCCGACATGTCGGGGGTCAACGTGGCGCTGATCTCCCGTTATTACGGTTCGAAAAAGGATCTGTTCCGCGCCGTGTTCGAAAGCATTTCCAGCCGCAGGCCGCCGCTCAGCGATGAGAACAAGCTGGGGGATCTGGCGGGCAGAATCGTCCGTTCCTTCGAGATCGGCTTCGAGGATGACGGTCTGCTCGAACTGCTGAACATACTCATGCTTTCTTCCATGTCGCAGGAGGCTTCTCCCGTGATTCAGGAAAAGATGCAGAGCTTTCTTACGGACATTGAGAAGACGGAAGGGGAAGGGGGCGTGCCCTCGGCCCGCATTCTCACATCCTGTATTCTGGGTATGCTGCTGTTGCGTCGTCTTCTGCCCGAAGGCGTGCCTCCCACCGTTTCCACCTCGGAAATGCGCGAGGCGCTGCGTATTCTGCGCCATGCTCTGGACTGCCGCAGCCCGGGCGCGCCTCTGTAAGGTTCCGTATTTTTCCGCTCCTGTTCCGCGCTCTCGGGAATGCGCTGCCTGAGGGGCTGCGCATTCTTCGGCAAGTCATGGTTCCGCCTGTTTTCCGTTCCCTTCTGCAGCAAGGGCGGAGCGTGCTCAGGGGCGGTGTGTGCGGGCAGGAAAGCGGGGGCCCGGTTCCTTCGTGCTTCCGGCAGAAGGCGTGCGCCTTGCCCGTTGCCGCTTTTTATGCAACATTTTGTCCATGACATACGAAGTTGCATTTCCTTTCGGGTTCGACACCCCGGGCGAAGCGTGCCGCGGCGTGCTGCGCCGTTTTTCCCCGGAAGCCGCGGCCGTCCTTCTGGACATGGCCGGAAAGGGAGCTTTTCTGCTCGGCGATGTGACGCTGCTTTCTCCCGCTTTTTCTCTTTTGCTTTCGGAAGAGGAGAGGCTCGCGCTGGGAAGGAGCGAAGACGAGGGCGGGGAGGGACTTTCCGTGTTCTGCCGCATGATCGTGCCCGATGCCGAGCCTCGTTCCGCAGGATTCGACCTGTCGCGTCTTGTGTTGGTGGATACGGGCACGGGCAGAGCGCTTTGCGTGTCGCGCCCCGGTCTTTCTCCGGTGAGTGTGAAGGCGGATGCCGGTCAGGGGTAGGGCGTTTTCCGTGCTCTTTTGAGCGTTTTGATGCTGCATGTGGAAGGCGGGGCTGTTCCCCGCCTTTTTTGTCGTCCTTTTGGGGGAAATTTTCGTAGATATTTTTTATCTATTTGATATACTTGATGATAAAAAGATGGAACGGTTGTCGGAATCTGGCACGATGTTTCCGTAGACTTCTTCGGCATGAGAAAACTGCATGGAAAACGCACAAAGAGGAGCTGCGTTATGATGTCGAAGAATACGGGCGATGTGGAAGTCAGAGATGCCCGGCGCAAAACCGCATTATGGCTCATGCGCGTACTGGAACAGCGCATTCCCATGGATGATCCTTTTTTCGAATGTCTGTTCTGGGTTCTGGGGGAAAAGGAACTGCTGCTCAGGGCCGTGTTGCAGGCCATGCAGACGGGGCGGAACAAAAACGGCGTGACTGCCGCCGTGAAGGCCCTTCAGGATGTGCTGACGAATATGCGTATGCTGAACGCCGCCTCCGTATGCGAGGAACTCATCGGCGATCATCCCTGCATGGAGGCGTTTTTTTATGCCTGCGCGGAAGAAGCCTGCCGGGCAGCGGTCACGGACGGAACGGACGGAAGCGTTTTCGAGCAGGCATCTTGCGGCTTTGAACGTGTGTTCGGACTCGGGCCCGAGGCGTGGAGACTCTGCGAGTTCATTTTTCTGATCCAGCATTTTTCTGCGGTGGAGCACTATTTTGAAGATGAACTCAGGGTGTTCCGTTTCGGCCGCCGGCGTCTGCTTTCCTCCATGCTGGACATATCCTTTTCCCGTCTTCGTCCGCTCATCAATGAACTTATCACTCTGGGCCTCATGGATACGTTCGGCGATTCCCTGAGACTTTCCGAAATCATGCTTGCGTTCTGGGATGGTGAGGAACCCCGGCAGGATCTGCTTTTCTGCCGTCCGCTCGAAGGGGAAAGTCTGCCTCTTTCCGCCTTCCGCATTCCTGAGGAGGTGAAGCGTCATGTGCTGAAGCTTCTGAAGAGCGGGGGCGGGGAACCCGTGCATATTCTGCTTTACGGAGCTTCCGGCACGGGCAAGAGCAGCTTTGTCCGGGCTCTTGCGGAGGCGTGCGGCGTAAGCGCCTGGTCCGTGAGCAGCCGGGAGAACGACAGCGACGCCGACCGCCGCGCCTCGCTTACGGCATGTCTGAATCTGTCCTCCCGTCACAAGGGTTCCTTCGTGGTGGTGGATGAGGCCGAAAGACTGCTCGATACCGATCTCGTCTTCGGCCGGCAGACCAAGGACAAGGCCTGGCTCAACGATTTTCTGGAAAGGCCGGGGCAGCGCATCATCTGGATAAGCAATCAGGTGGAGCACATCGACCCTGCCGTGCGGCGGCGTTTTACCTACAGCATTCATTTTGAAAAACTCGACGTGCGCGACCGCGTGGAAGTGTGGCGGCAGGTCATGAGAAGGCTCGGCATGGCAAGGAGCTTTTCCGAACCGCGCATGAAGGAACTTTCCCAGAAGTATCCCGTGGAAGCTGCGGTGATTCAGGAGGCCGTTTCGCAGGCGCGCAGGCTGTACGGCGGAAGCCGGGATTTTTCCCATGCGCTGGAGCGCATCCTTAAGGCACACCTCACGCTTCAGGAGGGAGGAGACTTTCAGCCCCGGACGATTCCTTCCTCCGAAGAGGACTTCACGATGAACGGCGTGTGCCTGGAAGGCGATGCGGAACGGCTCATGCAGCGCTGCCGTCGTGTGGATGCCGCCCTCCGCAGGGGCGATGCGCCGCGTCCCGGCTGCGGCACCATGCTTTTCTACGGGCCTCCCGGCACGGGCAAGACGGCGCTGGCCCGCCATATCGCGGGGGAACTGGATCGCGAATGTCTGTGCAGGCGGGCAAGCGACCTTATGGGCGCCTTTGTGGGGGAAACGGAAAAGAACATTGCCCGGGCCTTCCGGCAGGCGGAAGACACCGGTTCGGTGCTTGTGATCGACGAGGCGGACAGTTTCCTGATTTCCCGGGAATCGACCCGCCATTCCTGGGAGAACACCATGGTCAACGAGTTTCTTACCTCGCTTGAACAGTGCCGGACGTTCTGCGTCTGCACCACCAACCGCCGGGAGATGCTCGACGCGGCGGCCATGCGGCGTTTTTCGTACAAGGTGGCTTTCGGCTACGCCAAAAGCGGGCAGATTCGCACGCTGTATGAAACCATGCTTGCGCCGCTCTGCGGGGAGTCTCTGCCGGAGCAGCTCTGCCGAAAGCTCCTTGCCCTTCGGAATCTTGCCCCCGGGGATTTTCATGCCGTGCGTATGCAGTACGATCCGCTTTTTACGGAACCCGGTCAGGTGTCCCACGGGGAACTGGTGCAGGCCCTTGTCCGCGAGGCGGAACTCAAGCTGGAAAAGCGGGAAGGCACCGTCGGTTTCCTTTCCCGAAAGGCCTTGTGATTTTTCCTTTCTTCTTGCCCGCAGTCTGCTTTTTTTCTACGTTCTGAGGAACGTCGTACCGCCGTTTCCGGCGGCGCAGAAGGACGGGAAGAGTATGGGCAGGAAATGGAATCAGGATGTGACGCCTGCGGAAAGGCTGCTTTTCGTGTACACCATGCTGCTTTTCAGCGGCCGGGAAATGAGTCTGACGGAGCTGGCCCGCAGGCTGGACTGTTCCAAGCAGACGGTGAGAAGACTCATCGACCAGCTGGAGGCCTCGCGTTTCGGTACGCTGCTTCGTGAAATGCACGGGCGCGAGGTGGCCTACCGTCTGGAGAGGCCCCGGAATCTGCCGAAGCTCAGTCTTGATCCCGAAGGGCTGCGTCAGCTTGCCCTGTGCCGGGCCTTTCTCATGCATCTTCTGCCGGAATCCATGCGCAGAACGGTGGATGCCACGCTTCAGAAGGCTTCGGCCTATCTGCCGGAAGGGGCCGAACCGTGCGGTATCGAGGAGGTGGGCTGCGCCTTTGCCAAGGGGCCCATCGACTATACGCCGTTTCAGGAAACGCTGAGGGAACTTATGGAGGCCATACGGCTGCATCGGGTATGCGAGGTGTCGTACCGGGCGACCCTTCAGGGCGAAGTGAAGCGGCACTGCTTTGCTCCGGTGAAAATCGTGGCCTATCACGAGGCACTGTATGCGCGCGGCTGGCTGGTGTCGGAAAAGGGCAGGGCCGGGGCGCTTTTTTCCTCGCCCACCAGCCTTGCCGTACACCGCATGACAGGGGCCCGCATGACGCGGAGAAATGCGGAATCCCTCCCCGGGGATGCGGATGCGCTGGAAGGCTGTTTCGGCCTGATGGGGGAAGAACCCTTCACCGTGCGCGTGCGCTTTGCCCCCTCGGCCGCGACCTATGCCTCGGAACGGACGTGGAGCCGCGACCAGAAGATCACAAGACATAAGGACGGCTCCGTCACGCTGACCATGACGGCCCGGAGCGAGGCCGAGGTCATCGCCTGGGTGATGAGCTTTGCGGATACGGCGGAAGTTCTGTCTCCGGCAGCGCTCAGAAAGGCGGTGGCCTGCCGCGTGCGCGCCATGAACGCCGTGTACGCCCGGAAGTCCGGCAGAGGGCAGGGCCGCCGGGGAAAACATGCGGAGTCTGCAGGCGGGGAAGAATTCCGTGCGGAGCGGCCCTTTTCTTCGGAAAAACCTGTTTCCGCCGCGTATGCAGCGCAGCAAGAGGAGCCCCGTTCTTCACGAAAGGAGCCTTCCTCCGGGCCTTCGGAAGAAGCGCCAGGTTCTTCCGGCATGATTTTTTCCGCCGGCGCGGAAGGCGGAGCGTTCAGGAGCGACTAGTACAGCGGCACATGAAAGTGCAGAAGTTCGGGCCTTTTCGCTATCCAGAACACCAGTACGCACATGATGAGTATGGCGTATTCCCCGAAGCTTCCGGTACTGCATATCTTCAGGGAAAAGCGCACCCTGCCGAAGGGCAGCAGCGGCACGCCGTGGGAGGTGCACATATCGAGGAGCACATGGGTGAGCGCGCCGAAGCCGAAGCCTCCCACCAGAGCGTCGGGCAGGGGGCCGAGCTGGCCGGTGAGCGACCATATCCATACGGCCAGCCACCAGCCGAACCAGTGCGAGCCCTTTCTGTGCACCTGATTGAATTTTTTCTGCCGGAAAAAGGCGCGATTGGCACTGCGCTGGTCGATGACGTCGGGTATCACGGAACCAGCCCAGGCGGCGGCAATGCCTGCAAGAGGGAATCCGGCGGAAAAGGCGGCCATGAGCGCCACGCTCTGATGGGTGATCCATTTCATGCGTTTCTTCTCCTGTCGAGTTCTTCGGCCGCGCGGCGACGGCGCGCCTCGGCGGCGACTTCGCAGGGGACCACGGTTTTTCCTATGGGGAAGAGGGCGAGTTCCGCCAGCTTCAGGTGCTGCCAGGCAAAGGGGATGCCCACGATGCTGAGTCCGAGGCACACGGCCATGGCCACATGGCCGAGGGCTATCCACAGCCCGGCGAAGAGGAACCAGAGCGCGTTGCCCACCATGCCGGGCGCGCCCGTACCCATGTCGCCCCGTCCGTAGAGAACGTCGCGGGAGATGGATTCATAGCCGAAGGGCATGAAGACAAATCCCGCCATGACGAAGCAGGCTCTGCCCCAGGGCAGGCCGACAATGCTCAGGCAGGCCAGCACTCCGGCCAGAAGCCAGAGCAGGGCCGATATCCAGCCGCCGAGGATGATCCAGAGTATGTTGCCGATAACGCTCATGTTTTTTCCGATATGGTTGGGGAAGGGCCGCGTACTGCGCGGGAGGGGCAGTATAGCGGGCCGGGCCCCGGCCCGCAAGGGGCTGCTGCGCCGTTTCCGAACCTCCGCCGGTATGACGGCATCCCCGCATTCCCGGCTGCGGCGTTTTCCTGGGCCGCGCGCTTTTGCAGAGGCCTTTGCGGCGGTTGCAGAGCGTGCCGCTATGGCGTATGCTGACACACCATTCAAGAGCGGAGCGTTTTTTGCGTAAAAGGCGTGCGGACTGCCCGCGCCGCCGGGCAGGGCGTCTTTTCCGCGCCGTGTTCCGCCTTGCGTTTAAACATCAACCGCCATGCCTCTCTGGAGAGATGTTCCATGCAGCGTACCAGTATCAGCGAAGCTCTGGCTTCCGCCGGACCGCGCGCCGGCATTACCGTATGCGGATGGGTGAGAACCCGCCGCGATTCCAAGGGATTTGCCTTTCTTGAACTCAACGACGGTTCCTGCCTGAAGAACCTGCAGTGCATCATCGACGAGGGCACGCAGGCCTGGGGCGCCCTTGAGGGCGTGAACACGGGCGCAGCGGTGAGCGTTTGCGGCGACCTTGTGGAATCTCCCGGCAAGGGACAGAAGTGGGAAGTCCATGCCCGGAACATGACGGTGTTCGGCCTTGCCGATCCGGCGGTGTTCCCTCTTCAGAAAAAGCGCCATTCCGATGAATTTCTGCGCACCATCGCGCACCTTCGCGCCCGTACCAACAAGTACGGCGCGGCCTTCCGCATCCGTTCCGAGGCGGCGCTCGCCGTGCACGACTATTTCCGTTCCCTCGGCTACTATTATGTTCATGCGCCCATCCTCACCGGCTCCGACTGCGAGGGCGCGGGCGAGATGTTCCGCGTGACCACGCTTCCCGTGGACGGCGGGCCGAAGCCGGAATCCGGCAACGTGTTTGAAAACGACTTCTTCGGCAAGCAGGCCAGCCTTACGGTGTCGGGCCAGCTTGAGGCCGAGGCCCTGGCCTGCGCGCTGGGCAAGGTGTACAACTTCGGCCCCACCTTCCGCGCCGAACATTCCTACACTCCGCGTCACGCCGCCGAGTTCTGGATGGTGGAACCCGAAGCCGCCTTCAACGACCTGTGGGACAACATGGAACTGGCCGAAGGGCTGATCCGCCATGTGGTGCGTCACACGGTGGAGACCTGCGCGGACGACGTGGCCCTGTTCGACAAGTTCGTCTCTCCCGGCCTTCTGGACGGACTCAGAGACATGATGGAAAAGAAGTATGCCCGCATCAGCTACCGCGACGCGGTAAAGCTCCTGCAGGAAAGCGGCAGGAAGTTCGAGTATCCCGTGTCTTTCGGTACCGACCTGCAGACCGAGCATGAACGCTTCCTTGCCGAGGAATATTTCCGCTCTCCCGTAACGGTGTACGACTATCCCAAGGACATCAAGGCGTTCTACATGCGCATGAACGACGACAACGAGACCGTGGCCGCCATGGACCTTCTCGTTCCCCGCATCGGCGAGCTTGTGGGCGGCAGCCAGAGAGAAGAACGCCTCGACCGCCTTGTGGCCCGCATTGCGGAGCTCGGACAGAAGGAAGAGGATTACTGGTGGTATCTCGACCTGCGCCGCTTCGGCAGCGTGCCTCATTCCGGCTTCGGCATGGGCTTTGAACGCATGATCATGCTGCTCACGGGTATTTCCAATATCCGCGACGTGCTTCCCTTCCCCCGTACCACGGGTTCTCTGGAGTTCTGATGCGCGCCATGACCGAACGCCGCCGGGCGAAGATTGAAAAGGTGCTCACGCAGCGCCAGAAGGGCCTCACCCTCGTGATGGACAACGTGTGGGACCCGCACAACGTGTCGGCCATATACCGCAGCTGCGACGCCTTCGGGGTGCCGGAGGTGCATCTGTATTATTCGCGCTGCGCCTTTCCGCAGCTGAGCCGCAAGACCTCGGCCTCCGCCTTCAAGTGGGTGAACACCGTGCGCCATGCGAACAAGGAAGAACTCATGGAATGCCTGCGCGCACAGAACATGCAGGTACTTGCCACGAGCTGTTCCCCGGCCTCGAAGCCTCTCACCGAATATGACTTCACAAAGCCCACGGCCATCATCATGGGCAACGAACACGCCGGCGTCTCGCCCGAGCTGGTTCCCATGGTGGACGGCGAGGTGTACATTCCCATGTACGGCATGGTGCAGAGCTTCAACGTGTCCGTGGCTTCCGCGCTCATGCTGTCCGAAGCCTCGCGCCAGCGTTCCCTTGCGGGCATGTACGAACGCAGGCTCTGGAGCGACGAAGAATATGAAGAGCGCCTGAACGCCTGGCTGGAAAAGGCCTGAGGCGGAAGCGGCGGAGCGCTTTTCCCGGAAAAGCCGGGAAGGGCGTTCCGCCGCCGGGCGCTTTCGGCGGAGTTTTTTCGCCTGACAGGCCCCCGTTTCCTGCGAAACGGGGGTTTTCGTATGCCCGGGCACGTTTTTTTTGCCTCTTTCCCGCCGGAGGCCATTGCCAAGAAAGGGTATGCGGGCTTACACTATGCACGTTTTGTGACGAATGCCTCCTGCGGAGTTTTCATGCTGTTCGACGATCTGCGCGACCTGCTCGGCCGCGCGAGGAATATCGCCATCGTAGGCGCCAAGGACAGGCCCGGTTCCCCAGTGGACCATGTGGGTCGTTATCTCCTCAATGCCGGTTTCAACATCATGCCCGTGCATCCCGTGCGCAGGCAGGCGTGGGGCATTCCCACGGTACGCAACATCACGGAACTTCCCTCCCGCGGTTTTCAGCCCGACATCATCTGTCTTTTCCGTGCGCCGCAGTACTGCGCCGAACATGCGCGCGAAACCCTTTCCCTGCCCAGACTTCCGCTCATCTTCTGGATGCAGGAGGGCATACGCAGCCCCGAGGCCGGGAAGCTCATGGCCGGGGCCGGAGTGAAGGTGGTGGAGGACCGCTGCCTTCAGACCGTGCACACCGCGCTTTTCGATGAATCCTCTTCCGTCTTTGCCTGCCGCATGTGCGGCAAATGCTGCGAAGGCCGCGGCGGCATCGTGGTCGGCCCCCGCGACCTGCCGCGTCTCTGCGCCCATTTCAACCTTCCCGCGGAAGAGGTGCTCGCGCGTTATACCGAGAATCTGGGCGGCAAGCCCACGCTCAAATGCGGGGAGGACGGTTTCTGTCTTTTCTTCCGTGCGGGCAAGGGCTGTTCCATCCATCCCGCGCGTCCTGCCGTGTGCCGTGCATGGCCCTTTTTCCGCGGCAATCTCGTGGACGAGGTGAGTTTCGCCATGGCCGGAGAGGACTGTCCGGGCATAGTACGGCAGACGTCTCATGCCGAATTCGCCCGCGAAGGCTACCGTTATCTGAAGGAGTACAAGCTCCTTGCGGACGACATCCAGCATGAGGGACGCGCCCTTGTGGTGAAGGAAGAGGAGCTTCCGCCTCTGAACAGGGGCTGATATTTTCCTCCCGCATACGGGAGGAGCCGCCGAGGGCGGCATGGTCCGGGGTAGGCCGCGCACGGCGCGGCAGAGGTTGTTAACCATGGGAGCGGGCGTCGCATGATGCCTTTGCTCCGCGTGTATGCCGGGAGCATCCACGCAGGAAGCCCGCCGGGAAGGAACCCCGGGGGCGTTCACGCGCGAAAGCGCCAGAGGATTCTGATGAATATTCTGATTTTTGGCCCCAACGGCAGCGGCAAGGGTACCCAGGGTGCCCTTCTCATGGAAAAGTACGGCATTCAGCACATCGAATCCGGCGCCGTTTTCCGTCAGCACATTGGAAATGGCACGGAACTGGGCAAAAAGGCCAAAGCCTATATCGATAAGGGCGAGCTTGTTCCCGATGAAATCACCATTCCCATGGTGCTGGACATCCTTGAGGCGCAGGGCGACAAGGGCTGGCTTCTGGACGGCTTCCCCCGCAATATGGAACAGGCCCGCAAGCTGGAAGACGCGCTGGAAAAGGAAGGTCTCAAGCTTGACTATGTGGTGGAAATCCTCCTGCCCCGCAAGGTGGCCCGCGACCGCATCATGGGCCGCCGCCTCTGCGTGAACAACAACAATCATCCCAACAACATCTTCATCGACGCCATCAAGCCCAACGGCGACGTGTGCCGTGTGTGCGGCGGCGCGCTGAAGACCCGCCCCGACGATCAGGACGAAGAGGCCATCAACAAGCGCCACGACATCTACTACGACGAAAAGAACGGCACCCTGGCCGCGGCCTACTACTTCAAGGATCTGGCCGCCAAGGGCATGACCAAATATATTGAACTGGACGGCAGCGGCACCATCGACGCCATCCGCGAAGAGCTGCTTTCCAAGCTGAAGTAACGGCATTTTTGCCTGCGGCACAAGGCCCCGGTTCCTCATGAGGAACCGGGGCCTTTGTCGTGCCTTGCAGGGCGGCGTGTCAGCCCGGAGCCTTCGGCATGTTTTTGGGCTCAGGCCGTCGCGAACCTTCGCGGAAAGCGCCTATACGTTTTTCAGCCGGGCGATGGAGCTGCAGTCGTCCTTGTCGTAATCGGAGGCCTGCCGGTAAAGATCATAGGCCAGGCGGGAAAGCGGCAGGGCAAGTTCCGGGTGTTTTTCCGCGCACTGCAGGGCTATGCCCATGTCTTTCCGCAGCAGGGCGAGGGTGAAGGTGGGCTTGTAGTTGTCTTCCACCATCTTGAAGAAGTTTCTGTCGAACTGGGTGGAACCGCCCGCGCTTTTCTTCACCACCTCGGCCACTTCCTCCATGTTCAGCCCCATGGCGGAGGCGAAGCGGTAGAATTCGCCCACGGCGGCAAGGTTCACGGCGCCGAGCAGGTTGGTCATGGCCTTGATGAGCTTGCCGTTGCCCACCTTGCCGAGCTGGAACACCTTTTCGGCCATGGGAGCGAACACCGCTTCCGCTCTCTGGAAGTCTTCCGCCCTGCCTGCGCCCATGATGGTCAGCGTGCCGTCGATGGCCTTGGGCAGTGCGCCGGTGATGGGCGCGTCGATGACGCCGACGTTCTTGTCCGCATAATAGGCTTCCACTTCCTGCACCACCTCGGGGGAGCAGGAGGTCATTTCGATGATGATGCTTCCGGGGCGGACGGCGTTTTTCATGGTTTCGTTGAGGTAGATGTCGCGTACGGAATCGTCGTTGGGCACGACGCTGATGATGAATTCGGCCTTTTCCAGCATGCCTTCCAGATTGTCGTGAATGACGCCGCCAAGTCTTTCCACCTCTCTGGGGCCTTCCATGATGCCGCGGAAGGGCATGACGTGAAGGCAGTGCCCCGCCTTGAGCAGATTGAGGGCCATGGGCAGCCCCATGGTGCCGAGTCCGAAGAATGCGATGTCCGCCATAGATGTATTCTCCTTGCAGTATGCGTGTCCGAAGGACGTTTCTGAAAAGTAGCAATATCCGTGCCAGAGAACCAGCTTGAATTCATTGCAGAAAAAAGTCCGCCATGTATGCAGGAGAAACATGTATGAAGGATACATGTTTATTAAGGATACATGTTGTTTATGGAAGGCGCAAAAAAAGACCCCTCCAGGGAGGGGTCTTGAGGGCGGGGATGGGAACGGCTGTCCCGCCCTGTTATCCGGCGACGTGAGCGCCTACGCCTTCACGACGTTCGGATCTGCAGAAATGCAGGAAGAGAGCAAGGCAGGCAAGGGAAACCACGATGCCCGTGAGGGTGGACACTTCCATGGACAGGCCGAGACCTATGGGCGCGTAGCAGATGTAGGCCGTGCACACCGTGGTCATGAATACGGCCGGAACGGTGGTGATCCAGTGCAGGCGGCCGTGGCGGGCAAGCCACACGGAGAAGGCCCACAGGCTCACGCAGGACATGGTCTGGTTGGCCCAGCCGAAGTAGCGCCAGATGATGGGGAAGTCGAGCAGGGTGAGCGCCACGCCGCCCGCAAACAGGGGCAGAGCGGTGAGCACGCGCTTCGTCACGCTTTTCTGGTCGATGTGGAAGTGATCGGCCAGCATGGCGCGTGCGGCACGGAAGGCCGTGTCGCCGGTGCTTATGGGCAGCAGCACCACGCCGAGGATGGCGAAGATGCCGCCCACCGGTCCGAGCAGCGTGAGGGCGATTTCCTGCACCGCCAGGGTGGGAGCGCCCTTGGGGCCCATGGCCGCGGAAAGAGCGGCGGAATCGGGGTAGAAGGACAGGGCGAGCGTGGCCCAGATGAGTCCGAGAAGGCCCTCGGTGATCATGGCGCCGTAGAAGACGCGGCGACCCATCTTTTCATTGGTCATGCAGCGGGCGCGCAGGGGAGACTGCGTGGCATGGAAGCCGCTGATGGCGCCGCAGGCGATGGTGATGAACAGAAGCGGCCAGACCGGAACATCGGCGGGGTGCACGTTGGTGAAGAAGTCCGTATTCGGCAGGATTTCATAGCCCTGCGCAAAGAGCGCGATGATGAGCCCGAAAGCCATGAAGATGAGCAGCACGCCCACGATGGGGTAGAAGCGGCTGACGATACGGTCGAAAGGAATGATGGTGGCTACGAAGTAATAGGCGAAAATGAGCACGCTCCAGGCCAGCGTGGGCGCGGAGGGGAACAGATTCGTAAGGAAATGGGGGAAGAGGCTGGCAAGCAGCGCGGCCGGAGCCAGCACGAAGGTGGCCCCCACCATGATCATGAAGAGAATGGTGAAGCATTCCATGAACACACGCATGCCCCGGCCGAGGTTGCGGCCTATGATCTCGGGGTAGCTTATGCCGTCTTCACGGATGGAAATCATACCGGCGACGTAGTCGTGCACCGCACCGGCAAAAATGGAGCCGAGCACCACCCACAGCAGGGCCACGGGGCCGTAGAGAGCACCGAGAATGGTGCCCAGCACGGGGCCGAGCCCGGCGATGTTGATCATCTGGCTCATATAGAGCTTCCAGAGGGGCATGGGTTCGAAGTCCACGCCGTCCCTTCTGGTCATGACGGGAGTTTCGCGGGAGCCGTCAGCTCCGAAAACACGTTCAACAAAAGCGCCGTACAGCGCATAGCCGGCTACGAGCAGCGCGCAGCAGCCGAAGAAATAAAGGGTGCCAAACATAACAGATCCGGCCTGAGCCGGCCCTCCATGCCCTCTCCATAAGGGCGTTTTTCGCGATCGGGCGGGTGAAGAATACCCCTTCCGGGGCGGCGGGCTCCCGCTTTGCGGGGCCGCTTCTACCTGAGAGCGGAACGCCGGAGAACAACCCTTCCCTCAATGTTGCTGCCGCGCGGCGGGAAGTCGGCATGTTCTTTGCGTGCGGCGTGTCTTCGCCCTCGTGTCCGTGCGAGTGGAGTTTTCATCTGCTCCGCTCTTATCCCGTTGCCTGAGGAACCGCAATTCCTTGTCACGGGGTAGGGAATGCACGTTGCTCCCGAGCAAGGGGATTTGTCAAGTCTGAATTTTGATACATTTTTGTATTAAAGCGTGCCGTTATGAGGAACAGGCCCCGGCACGAAAGCCTGCGGAGGGCTTTTTCCGCAGAGCGGGGACCCGAAAAAAGGAATTGACAGAAGAAGACAGTAATGAGATTCTTTTCACATGCGCCCTTCGTTCTGGAGGGTCGGTGTTCCGCTTTTCGACGGCGCTGGAAGCGCACGCGCAGGAGCGGACATATCCCGGGTTCAAGGAGAATATCATGAAATACGATCTGGTCATCCATGTAAACGCCAATAACGCCGAAATCTTCAAGCTGGCCTTCAGCCAGGCTGCCAACTACAAGAAGGAAGCCATGCTCAAGCGGCACAAGATTTCCGCCGTGGATATCGCCGCCAAGGCCGGTTTCACGGCCCTGAGCGAGGTGGAGACCTTCAAGCTCATCATGGTGGTCAACGGGCCTGCCGTGCAGCAGCTCGTCAAGGAAAATACCGAACTTCTGGCCAAGGCTCAGGAAGCCGTGGCCAACGGCCTGAAAATCCATGTGGGCCAGTGCGCCATGGATTCCTATAAGCTGGACAAGAGCATGATCTGGTCGTTTGTGGAAGTGGTTCCTTCTGCAACGCTGGATCTGGTGCAGCTTCAGAATTCGGGATTCGCCTACATGAAGGTGTAATCTGAAGCATGAGCGTTACGGGCGGAGGGCCGCGGCCTTCCGCCTTTTTTATCAGGCGGCCTTTTCTTTCCGCACGGCGGAAGGAAGAGGCTTTTTTCTTCTTTTTTCCAGAATACTCCCGGACAGAAAAAACGACGGAAAGGCGCTCAGGCGAAAATGAGGGCTTTCCCTGATAAAAGGGAAGGGAAAGGAGAAAAACGGGGCGGAGAAGGCGTTTTCGGCGGTTGTACGGCCCTTTCTGCCGCAGAAGGGCATACGGAGAGGGCATAACGCGCATCTGCCGCAAAAAGCGGTGTGGGCGGGGTACGGCGCAAACGCCGCCGGAGATGCAGGAGAAAAAAGCGCCGCCTCCGAAGAAGCGGCGCTTTTTTCATGCCCGTGCGGCCTTATCCTACGCGATGGAGGCTCCGGCGGGAGCCTCGGCCGAGAGCAGCGCGAGTTTGCCTTCAAATTCGGCGGTGAGAATCATGCCCTGGGATTCCACGCCGCGCAGCTTGCGGGGCGGGAGATTGGCCACCACCACGACACGGCTTCCCACCAGGTCTTCCGGCTTGAAGTGGGCGGCGATGCCGGAAACGATCTGCCGGGGCTTTTCTTCGCCGAGGTCCACCTCGAAGCAGAGCAGCTTGTCCGCATTGGGGTGCTGCTTTGCGGAAAGGATGTGACCCACGCGCAGATCGAGCTTCTGGAAGTCCGCGAATTCAATGGGAGCCTTGGCTTCTTCCGCAGGTTTGGCAGGGGCTTCCCTGGGAGCGGTCTTCTTTTCCTTCTTTGGCTTGGCGGGCGCTTCTTCCTTTTCCATTTCCAGGCGGGGGAAGAGGTTGGAGGAAGCGGCGATTTCCATGCCGGTACGCAGGTGCATGCGGTAGCGCAAAACATCGTTCAGAGCGTCTTCGGAAAGGGGCGGCTGCGGACGGCCGAGCTGGGCCTGCATGGCGGCGGAAGCGCCGGGCATGACGGGCCAGAGCAGATAGGCCACCTTGTACATGTTTTCCAGAAGCGTGCGGATGACGGTGCCGAGGCGTTCGGTTTCGCCGTTCTTGGCCAGCGTCCAGGGGGCCTGTTCGTCCACATACTTGTTCATGGCGCGGATGGGCGTCCAGAGCGCGTCGAGCGCCTGGGAGAAGCGCAGTTCCCCGAAGAGCTGCACATAGTTTGCCGCGCCGTTGTCCGTGGCTTCGGAAAGCACGTCGTCGGCCTCCAGCTGTTCGCCGAGGGCCGGAATCCTGCCGCCGAAGTATTTGGCGTTCATGGAAAGCACGCGGCTGAACAGGTTGCCGAGGTCGTTGGCGAGGTCGGCATTGACGCGGGTGATGATGGCTTCCGGGGAGTAGGAGGCGTCGGAACCGAAGTTCATCTCACGCAGCAGGAAATAGCGGAAGGCATCCAGTCCGAAGTGCTCGGCGGCCTTGAGCGGGTCCACCACGTTGCCCAGAGACTTGGACATCTTGGTGTCCTTCACCAGCCAGTAGCCGTGCACGTTGAGGTGCCTGTAGAGCGGAAGACCGGCGGCCATGAGCATGGTGGGCCAGAAGATGCCGTGGGGCTTCAGAATATCCTTGGCCACCAGATGTTCGCCGGGCCAGAAGGTCTTGTACGCGCCGGATTCGTCGTTTTCGTTTTCAGGCCAGCCGAGGGCCGTGATGTAGTTGGCCAAAGCGTCGAACCACACATAGCTCACATAGTCCTTGTCGAAGGGCAGTTCGATACCCCAGGTGAGGCGGGACTTGGGGCGGGAGATGCACAGATCTTCCAGCACGCCGCCTTCCAGCATGGCGAGGGCTTCGTTGCGGTAGCGTTCGGGGCGGATGAAGTCGGGGTGATCGAGAATGTACTGCCTGAGCGCGTCCTGATACTTGGACATCTTGAAGAAGTAGTTCTTCTCGCTGATGAATTCCGGCTTGGTCTGATGCTGGGGGCAGAGGCCGTTTTCCAGTTCCTTTTCCGTATAGAAGCGTTCGCAGCCGTAGCAGTAGTGGCCGCCGTATTCGCCGAAGTAGATGTCGCCCTTGTCGTAAAGGCGCTGCAGCAGCACCTGCACGGCCTTCTTGTGCGCGGGATCGGTGGTACGGATGAAGCCGTCGTTCTCAATACCGAGCTTGGGCCACAGGTTGCGGAACACGCTGGAAATGTCGTCCACGAAGGCCTGGGGCGACACGCCCGCGGCGGTGGCGGCCTTCACGATCTTGTCGCCGTGCTCGTCGGTGCCGGTCTGCATCCGGGCGTTTTCCCCGAGCATACGGTGAAAGCGCTTGAGCGTGTCGGCCACGATGGTGGAATACGCGTGCCCGAGGTGGGGACGCGCATTGACATAGTAAATGGGCGTGGTGATGTAGTAGCTTTTCACAAGAACTCCTGTTTACCTGGCGTCGGCGTCCTGCTCGGGAGCAACTTCGGGAGCGGGGCGCTCCTTCTGTTCGCGCGCGGGCCGGGGGCGGCCTTTTCTTTCGTGGTTTTCCTGATGGTGATGCGGGCGTTTGCGGCGGTGCGTCGCTTCCTCGGAATTCATCATGCTGGGTTCGTGGGAAGGGGCCGGAGCGGGGCTGTCCACGACCTCAAGGTCGGCGAGGTCGTCGTCCAGCGTGTCCGGCGCGGTGGAGAACACCATCATGCCGGGGGCGGGCTGGCTTTTCTGTTCCTTGCCGGCGGGGGAGGATGGGCCTTCGCTGCGGCTGGGCTTGAGCGCCTGCCAGTCTTCGAGACTCATTTCCGTTTCCTGGCCGCCGTCGGGCAGCACCACCACGGAATTGCGGAACATGTTGCTGCGCAGCACGCGCATGGGGCCTTCCGTGGTCTGGTAGCGCTTGCCGAGCCTCGGACAGCTGCGGTGGAAGGCGTCGTAATTTTCCTGTTCGTAGCTCAGGCAGCACAGCAGGCGGCCGCAGATGCCGGAAATTTTCGCAGGATTGAGAAAGAGGTTCTGCTCCTTGGCCATTTTGATGGTCACGGGCGCAAACTTGTGCAGGTAGCGGCGGCAGCAGCACACCATGCCGCAGTTGCCGAGCGCGCCGAGCATCTGCGTTTCGTGGCGCACGCCTATCTGCCTGAGCTCGATGCGCGTGCGGTACTGGCGCACCAGATCCTTCACCAGATCGCGGAAGTCGATGCGCGTGGGCGCGGTGAAGAAGAAGACCATCTTGCTGCGGTCGAAGAGAATCTCCACGTCCACAAGCTTCATGTCGAGCCTGCGCTCCGCAATGCAGCGGCGGCAGAACTGATAGGCCTCCCGGGAAAGCAGGGCGTTGTCCTGCGCGGCGAGCTTTTCCTCTTCGGTGGCGCGGCGGGCCGAGGGCATGGGCGTCTGTGCGTTCTCTTCTCCGCCTTCTTCCGTCTCCGTGTTGCCGTTCATGTTCTGCACGGCGGCGTTGGCGGCCTTGAGCGCCTGTTCCAGTTCTTCCTGCCAGGGCCTCTGCCAGACCACCTGGCCGCAGTTCAGGCCGCGCTCCGTCATGACCATGGCGCTTTCGCCCACGGTGAGGGGAGCGTCGCCTTCGGCGTCGTACAGGCAGGCAAGCACCTGACCGTAGCGGCTGAATCGTATGCCTATCGTTTGCTTCATAAATTCGAGGGGGAGTTAAAGAGGTTTCCGTCCGCGGACGGCACGGCCGCCGTCGGGTGCATCCGCCCGAAAGGGCCTTGTGAGCGCCCGCTGCCCGCCGGGGGAATGCGGAACGACAGGCATCGGCACGGCCGATGCGTCAACGCCGCTTCCCCGGAAAGGGATATCCCCGACCCTACGCATGGCGATGAAAAAGGCGGCGTCGCCCGCAGGGAATATCCTTTGGAAGATATCCCCCCCGTAAAACTCTTGTCAATGCCCAAGGCCGCCCGCCGGGCCGCTCCGGCGCAAAGAAAGGGCCCGTACGGAGCGCGCTTCCGGCACGGGGCGGAGGCGCACTGTCGTCGGGCCCTTCACAAGGCTCCGGGGAAGCATCCGCTCCGGGGCGACGCGCGCCGTGCGGAAACGGATGCTCAGTTCCTTTCGTTGCCGGCGGAGGCTTTGTCGTCGGGTTCCGTCACGGTCACTTCGTACACGATGCCGGCGCTCTTTTTTGCCGGGACCTCGAGGTTCCAGAAACGGAGCGCTCCGTCTTCCCCTGCCTTCGCTTCCGGTTCCGCCGTGAAGGCGACCTTCGTGGACGCGTCGCGCACGATGGGCGATGCCGCCTCCACGCGCACGGTCACGGATCTGTCGTGCCCGTTGCGGATGTCCACGCTCTTTTTCCACCGCCGGACGATCATGCCCTCGTCCGTTGCAGGAGCCGCGGAAACGGGGAGATTCCGTTCCGAGGCGCTCACAAGCTGATCCACGCCGAAGAAAAGCTCCTTCCGTCCCGGTTCGAGGCTGAAGACGCCGCGTGCGTTTTCCACGCCGTCCACGAGGAACAGGGCCTGCCCTGCGGGCAGTACCGGTATGACGTCGTCCCTGATTTCGGCCGCAATCCATGCCTTTTCCTCCAGCGCCGGGCGGGCGAGGCGGAAGAAGGAGGCGGAAAACTCGTGGGAGGATACGGGCCGCGTGAGGCTCCCTTCGGCGGGCACGTCCACCTTGCCGAGATTCCACAATGTTCCGGCGGCGTATTCCTGCACGGGCGCGGCATCGGCAACGGCCTTGGCCGCCATGAGGTTGGCCGAGCGCATGACGGGCAGCGTATCTTTGATGATCCAGTCGGGCAGCGCCGGGGGGCTGACCCTGCCGGACGTATCGGCGCCGGAAAGAGTGACGTTCACGCCTTTCCAGTCCGCGCCGCTTGTCTGGCGCAGCACGGCGTCCATAAGCACACGGGCCTTCTGATCCTTTTCTCCGGCCAGCACGCGGTAGCGGGGCTGCCAGGAGGCTCCGGCCAGAAAATAGGTCCAGCGTACCGTCACCGGTTCTTCGCCTTCGAGAACAAGAACGCATTCCTGCACGGCGTCGTTGTGCCTGCCGAGGCTCTCCATGCGCGATTCCAGTACCCGCAGGCGCCGTTCCAGCTCTCTCTGGCGGGAATCGAGCGCAACGTCCCGGTCGGCGATGGCGGCAAGGCGCTCCTGCGTTTCCTTCGCCTGCCTGTGCAGTTCCTTCTTGTTCTTTCCTTCAACAGTGACGGGCGGCTCGGCCCAGAAAAGGCGTTCAAAGGAGATATTTTCGCGTTCGGCCGCCACGCGGGCAAGGCCGCTTTGCACTTCGTCCCGTTCCTTCTGCAGCTTTTTCATGGCAGGGGAGGGCGTGTTCCGGATCCTCATGCGCGATTCCTGCACCGTGCCTGCGGAAAGGGAGACGGAAAGGCTTTCCGCATCCGCTCCGGCGGGCAGAGAAAGGATGATGCGGCCCTGTCCGGGCCGGAAGACTTCCTCTTCCGTCACCATGGCTCCCTGCGGGTACATCGTGACGGAAACGGGCTTCGCCTGACTTTGAAGGGGCAGGGCAAGGGAGATAAGAGCGAGGAGGGAAAGGGCCTTTTTCATGCGTCGTCCTCCCTGAGCGCGCGGTTCAGAAATTCGCGGCGTCTGTTGTGTTCCTCCACCAGGAAGGTTCCCGTCACGGAGGCGGGATTCTTCATGATTTCCTCGGGCGTGCCGGATGCGATGATGGTGCCGCCGTTTTCGCCGCCGCCGGGGCCGAGGTCCAGAATATGGTCGGCCGCCATGATGACGTCGGTATTGTGTTCGATGACCACCACCGTGGCTCCGCGTTCCACCAGGCGGTGCAGCACGCTGATGAGCTTGCCCACCTCGTGCATGTGCAGGCCCGTGGTGGGTTCGTCGAGAATGTAGAGCGTGCGCGGCAGGGATTTTTTGCCGAGCTCGCGCGAGATTTTGATGCGCTGCGCCTCGCCGCCGGAAAGAGTGGTGGCCGCCTGACCGAGGCGTATGTAGCCGAGGCCCACGTCTTCCAGCACTCCGAGCCTGCGTTCCAGAGCGGGATAGCTGGAGAAGAAGTCCCGCGCTTCGTGCACGGTGAGGTCGAGCACTTCGGAGATGTTCAGATCCTTGTAGCGCACTTCCAGCGTTTCGCGGTTGAAGCGGCGGCCCTTGCACACGTCGCAGGTGACGAAGATGTCGGGCAGAAAGTGCATTTCCACGCGGATCTGCCCGTCGCCCTTGCAGGTTTCGCACCTGCCGCCCGGCACGTTGAAGCTGAAGCGGCTGGCGGTGTAGCCGCGCTTTCTTGCGTCCGGCGTCATGGCGAAGATCTTGCGGATGTCGTCGAACACCTTGGTGTAGGTGGCGGGGTTGGAACGGGGCGTGCGGCCGATGGGCGTCTGGTCGATGGATACGATGCGTTCTATCTGTTCAAGACCCTCCACGCCCTTCATGGGGCCGGGCTGTTCGGTACGCAGGCCGCAGTGCCGCGCCACGCGGCGGTAGAGCGTGTCGATGACGAGGGAGCTTTTGCCCGAACCGGAAACGCCGGTGACGCAGGTGAGCGCGCCCAGGGGAATGGCGCAGTCGATGTTCTTGAGGTTGTTGGTGGTCACGCCGCGCAGGGTGAGGAACTTGTCGGAGCGGCGGCGCGTTTCCGGCACGGGAATGGAAAGATCGCCGCGCAGGTAGCGCGCGGTGAGGGAATCGGAATGGCGGATGAGTTCCTTCACCGTGCCCGCGAACACGAGTTCCCCGCCCTGAGAGCCGGAACCCGGGCCCATTTCCAGCACGGTATCCGCCTCGCAGATGGTGGCTTCGTCGTGTTCCACCACAAGTACGGTGTTGCCGCGCCTCTGGAGACTGCGCAGGGTGCGGATGAGCCTTTCGTTGTCGCGCGGGTGCAGGCCTATGGAAGGTTCGTCCAGCACATAGGTCACGCCCACGAGGCCGGAACCGAGCTGCGAGGCAAGGCGTATGCGCTGGGCCTCGCCGCCGGAGAGCGTGGCCATGGAACGGCCGAGGGTGAGGTATTCCAGCCCCACGTTGACCATGAAGCCGAGACGGAAGGAAAGTTCCTTGATGAGCGGCTCGGCAATAAGGGCGTGGCGGCCCGTGAAGGAAAGCCCCTTCACCCAGGCAAGGGCGCGCTCGATGGAAAGGTTGCAGAAGTCCTCGATGGTGAGGCCGTTCACTTTGACGGAAAGCGCTTCCTTCCTGAGCCTTGTGCCGTGGCAGGTGGGGCATTCCACTTCGTAGCTGTAGCGGCTCAGAATGTCGCTCCAGGCGTCGCCCCGCTTCATGCGCTGTTCCAGAAGATACATGACGCCCGGCCAGTGGGAGGTGGAGAGGCTTTCCCCCGCATCGTCGCGGTTCAGGCTCGTGCCGCCCATGAAGTTGCGGCGCAGGCTTCCCGTGCGGGTGATGCCGCCCGCCTCGCCGTTGAAGAGCGCCTTTCTTGCCTTGGCGGAGAAGTCCTTGAGGGGCGTATCCATGGTGAAGCCCTGCCGTTCGCCGAGAGCTTCCAGCGCCTTGCCTGTCTTGGCCATGAAATAGGGGCTGGAGAAGGGGGCGAGGGCTCCTTTTTTGAGCGAGAGCGTTTCGTCGGGAGCGATGAGGGATTCGTCGAAGGCCACCACCGTGCCTATGCCGAGGCACTGGGGGCACGCGCCCTGAGGGCTGTTGAAGGAGAAAAGCTGCGGCGAGGGCACGGGCGCGCTCACATGGCAGGCGGGGCATACCGATTCGGTGGAATGCACGATGTCGGGCTTGCCCGGCACGCTCACGATGACTCTTCCCTTGCCGTGGCGCAGGGCCAGCTCCACGGAGTCGGCAAGGCGGGTGCGCATGTCGTCCTTGATGACGAGCCTGTCCACCACAAGGTCGATGCTGTGCTTTTTGTTCTTGTCCAGAGCGGGAACTTCGTCGAGATTGTATATTGCGGCCTCTTCTCCCAGCGTGGCCACGCGCACGCGCACGAAGCCCTCGGCCCGCAGCTTCTTGAAGCGGTCGGCATGGGTTCCCTTCTGAAGTTCCACCAGGGGAGCCATGAGCATGATGCGTTCGCCCTCGGGCATGGCCATGATGTCCGCAATGATTTCGTCGGAGGCGCGTGCCTCGATGGGCGCGCCGCAGTGCGGGCAGTACACCTTGCCGAGGCGGGCGAAGAACACGCGCAGAAAGTCGTACACTTCCGTCACCGTGCCCACGGTGGAACGGGGGTTGTGCGCCGTGGTCTGCTGCTCCAGCGATATGGCGGGGGAAAGCCCCTCTATCTTGTCCACCAGCGGCTTGTCCATCTTGGGCAGGAACATACGCGCGTAGGTGGAGAGCGATTCCACATAGCGGCGCTGGCCTTCGGCGTACACGATGTCGAAGGCCAGGGTGGACTTGCCGGAGCCGGAAGGCCCGCACACCACCACGAGCTGGTCGCGCGGAATGTCCACGTTCACGTTTTTAAGATTATGCTGACGGGCGCCCTCGATATGGATGCAGGGGCCCGCATGTTTTTCGGGCAGATTCATGTTGTTCCTTGTTGCTTGCGCGGCGACTCAGCGCCGGAAAGAGACTCAGCGCCGTCCGTTTCTGATAAGCGTGATGCGGCGCACCACTTTTTCATAATAAGGATCATTCTCAGTTATGGCAACGGAACGGGAACGGCGGCTTTTCATGCGCATGAGGATGACGTCGAGCTTCTGCATCTGACGCAGTTTTTCCGCGCCGTCCTCACAGTGTTCGAGAAGGTCGAGTATGGTGTTTATTTCCTTGCGGTCGGCAAGTTCGGGCGGCAGATAGCCCGCGTTCTTCAGCACCTTGTAGGCCATGCGCAGTTCCTGGGGAACGGCGGAATCGTCTTCCAGGTCAAGGGGCCGCCCCTCGCCGGGAAGATGGTCGAACGCGCCTTCCTTCTGCGCCTCCTGAATGCGACGCTCCGCCCGGTTCGCCAGAAAATGCAGGAAATTTTCCGCCATGGCCCACCCCCTTGCAACGCCTTCACCTATATCCTCAGCCGCTGGCTTTTTCAATGCGGACCGACGGCCGGGGCGGGCGTGAAAAAGCGGCGGGCCCGGGAAAGGCTCCGCCGCGGAGAGTGAGGGAGAGGAAATGTCAGCGCGCAAGAAAGCGCCGGTAGTCGATGCCGTATTTCTTCATTTTGTAATAGAAGATGCGGTAGGTGATGTCGATGTCGCGCGCGGCCTGATGAATGTTGCCGCCGGAACGGGCGAGGGCCTCTTCCAGCCGGGTTTTCTCAAGCAGGCCCACTTCCTCGTGAAAGCCGAGGGGCGCGGCGTGCGGACTTCCGGCAATGAGTTCCGCCTCCCCGGAGCGCAGTTCCCGGGGCAGGTGGCAGGGGTGCACGGTATCGCCTTCGCAGAGAAGCACCGCGCGTTCCATGACGTTCTGCAGTTCGCGCACGTTGCCCGGCCAGCGCCATGCGGTGAGCGCGTCCGCCGCCTGGGGGGAAAGGCTCTGCGCTTCCCGGCCGTGCCTGCGGGCGAAAAGGTGCAGAAAGTGTTCCGCAAGGGGCAGAATGTCGTCTTTGCGTTCCCGCAGGGGCGGCAGAAAAAGGGGAAAGACGTTGATGCGGTAATAGAGGTCTTCGCGGAAAAGGCCCTGTTCCACCAGTTTTTCCAGAGGCTGATGCGTGGCGCAGATAAGGCGGACGTCCACCTTCACGGCCTTTTCACTGCCGAGTCTGGTGATTTCTCCTTCCTGTATGGCGCGCAGCACCTTGGCCTGCGCGGGCAGGGAAAGGTCGCCTATTTCGTCCAGAAAGAGCGTGCCCGAAGAGGCCTGTTCGAACACCCCGCGCCGCGCCTGCTGCGCCCCGGTGAAGGCCCCCTTCTGCCAGCCGAAGAGTTCGCCCTCCACAAGGTCGGCGGGCAGGGCCGCGCAGTTGAGCTTGACGAAGGGCCCCGCAGATCGGGAACTGCACTGATGGATGGCCGAGGCCATGAGTTCCTTGCCCGAACCCGATTCCCCGCGCAGCAGCACGGTGGTGCCGCTCGGCGCCACCTGCGCCACATGGTGCAGCACATGATTCATGCTCTGGGAACTCACCACGATGGAGGGCATGTTCCGAAGCTCGGAAGGCAGGGGGGCGTCGTCCTGCCGGGTGTAGTGCCCGCTTTCGCGCAGCATGTCTTCCTGCAGGCAGGCTACCTGATGCCCCAGCAGCGCGGCCACGATTTCCAGAAAGCGGCAGCGCAGCGCAAGTTCGGAGGCTTTTGCCCGGGGGGTGTCGGCGCTCAGCGTGCCCACGACGACGGGCCTGGCCCCGCCGCCTTCGGCCGGGCGTTCGCGGGAGATGACGGGTACGCACAGAAAGGCCAGGGAACGCAGCTCCTCGTCACTGCGTTCAAAAAGGCGGTTCTGAAAGTCGGGGTGGTCCTTCATGCATTCCACGATGATGGGTTTGCCGGAGGAAAAGACCTGCCCGGTGATGCCCCTGCCCGGGGCATAGGTAAGGTGAGGCACGCAGGTCTTTCCCTCGGCCATGGAAAGGTGGAGTCTGCCGTTTTCCGGGTGCTGCACCACGATGTGCGCCCGGGTGAAGGGCATATCTCGGGAAATGGCGGCAAGCACGCGGGAAAGGGCCTCCCTGAAGGGCAGACCCGGTTCGAGAGTGCCGACGACGTGGTACAGACCCTCGAGAAAGGGCTCCGGCGAAGAAAGGGAAAAATCGTGCTCGGACATGGGGTATTTTTCCGCAGGATGGGGCCGCGGCGGATTCGGGCCGCCGCGGCCGGGGAGGCGGAAGGGCTTCTTCCGGGGGCGCAGGAAGCTCTTCCGCTGGAGCTCTACAGGGCCTTTTCCAGCCTTTCGAGCGCCTTGACAGTGTTCTCGGGAGAGTTGAAGGCCGTAAAGCGCGCGTAGCCTTCGCCGCTTGCGCCGAAGCCCACGCCCGGGGTGCAGACCACGGCGGCCTTCTCCAGCATGAGATCGAAGAAGCTCCAGGAAGGCATGTTTTCCGGCGTCTGCAGCCAGACATAGGGGGAATGCACGCCGCCGAAGGCGGAAAGCCCCATGCGGCGGAAGGCGTCGAGCATGAGATCGGCGTTCTTCCGGTACACGGAAAGGGCGGCGTCGAGCTGCTGCCGCGTTTCCGGCAGGAACACGGCTTCCGCCGCGCGCTGCACGATGTAGGGGCAGCCGTTGTACTTGGTGCACTGGCGGCGCAGCCACATGTCGTGCAGCTTCAGCGTGCGGCCGTCCGCCGTGCGTGCGGAGATTTTTTCCGGCACCACGGCATAGCCGCAGCGCAGCCCGGTGAAGCCCGCCGTCTTGGAAAGGCTGCGGAATTCCACGGCCACCTCGTCCGCGCCGGGGATTTCGTAGATGCTGTGGGGCAGGGAATCGTCGCGGAGGAAGGATTCATAGGCCGCGTCGAAGAGGATGAGGCATTCCTGCTGCCTTGCGTAGTTCACCCATGAGGTGAGCGATTCCCGGTCGAGCACGGTGCCTGTGGGGTTGTTGGGGCTGCACAGGTAGATGACGTCGGGCCGCGTTTCGGGAAGTTCGGGCTGAAAGCCGTTGGCCCGGGTGCAGGGCAGGTAAACGAGGCGGCTCCAGCGGCCGTTCCGGAACGTGCCCGCACGGCCGGACATGGCGTTGGAATCCTCATACACGGGGTAGACCGGATCGGTGAGGGCCACGACGGCATCTTCGCCGAAGAGTTCCTGAAAGTTGCCGATGTCGCTTTTTGCGCCGTCGCTGATGAAGATTTCCTCTGCGCTCACATTCACGCCGCGCGGCAGAAAATCATGCCTGAGTATGGCCTCGCGCAGGAAGGCGTAGCCCTGTTCCGGGCCGTAGCCGCGGAAGGTTTCGGGCCGGGCCATTTCGTCCACGGCCTTGTGCAGCGCGCTGATGACGGCCGGAGCCAGAGGCTGCGACACGTCGCCGATGCCGAGACTGATGACTTCCGTTTCCGGGCGGCGGGCCTTGAATGCGGAAACCCTGCGCGCCACTTCGCTGAACAGATAATTGCCGGAAAGGCCCGCGTAGGCGTTGTTGATGCTTTTCATGGAAGCTCCGAACATGTTCTCCGGCCGTACCGGAGGAAAGAGTTATGCGACCACGCGCCCTGCGGGGAAGTACATGGGGTCGTTGTTTTTCATGGTCCACACGCCGCAGGGGCATACGCCCGCGCAGATGCCGCAGCCTATGCAGCGCGCCGGGTCGGAAACATAGGCGAAGCCGCCGTCCGTCTCCGTGCGGGAAACGGCTCCTTCGGGGCAGGAATTCAGGCACATGCGGCAGTCGCGGCAGGTGCCGCAGCTGATGCAGCGGGCATCGTCGGCGGCGGGGGCGGGCAGGTCGGCCACGCGTACGCGGCTGAAGTATTCCAGGCTGAGTCTGGCGGAGGCCACGGGTCTTGCCGCTTCCTTTCTGGGCTCACGGCCTTCCAACTGGTTCTTATACACATCTAGATGTGAATAAGAGAGAGGCCTTTGGCCGGGCGTTCGGGGGCGAGGACGGGGGCGGACAGGCAGGCCAGGGAAAGCAAGTCACCGACACTCCGCTAGTTGTGTATAAGAGACGGCCGGAGCCTATGGCCGCGGCAAGCAGGCCGGGCCGCAGTACGTCGCCCGCGGCGAAGACGCCGGGCAGGACGCTTCCGTCCTCTCCGGGAACGAGCCAGTGTTCCCGGAAGGTGGGCGCGCCTTCGGGCAGGAAGGAGATATCCGGTTCCTCGCCCACGGCCACGATGACCATGTCGCCGGCAATGAGGCGGCCCGTGTCGTCCACCACACCTTTTTCCGTGACGGCCTGCGTCCTGAAGGGCCATACCAGCGTGCCGCCGAGGGATTCGATATGGGCGATTTCCCCGTCGAAGGCCGCGGGCTTCTGCACGTCGATGCAGGTCACATGTCCGGCGCCTTCCGCATAGGCTCCGGCCGCCACGTCCATGCCCGCGTTGCCGCAGCCGATGACGATGACGTTTTTGCCCGTGGCGGGGTGTTCGCCCCTGTTCACGGCCTTCAGGTAGTCGATGCCGGGCACGACGCGTTCCTTCCCGGCCCAGGGGAATACGCGGGCCTTCGTGCCGCCCACGGCCACGATGACGGCGTCGTTTTCCCGGCGCAGAGCTTCAAATTTTTTTCCGTCCACGGGGCAGGAGGTCACGAAGGTTACGCCCAGGGACGCGATGCGGGCGATTTCCGCTTCCAGCACGGCGTGGTCGAGCCTTTCTCTGGGAATGACCTGCTCCATCTTGCCGCCGATGACGCGGTCGGCCTCGTACACCGTGACGCTGTGCCCCCTGCGGGCAAGCTGCCATGCCGCGGAAAGCCCGGCCGCGCCGGAACCGATGACGGCAACCTTCTTTCCGCTTGCCGCGGCGGGGGCATCCGCGCGAAGGGCGGCGGATTCCCTGCCGAGAGCGCCTATCTGCACGGGCAGGTCGATGCGCTTGCCGCGCGTGCAGGCCTCCATGCAGGGGTTAGGGCACACATGGCCGCATACGGAACCGGGGAAGGGGGAATAGTCGAGCACCAGGCGCAGGGCCTCTTCGGTGCGTCCTTCACGCAGCAGATTGAAGCGCCTGTGCGTGGGAATGAGCGCGGGGCAGGCGTATTCGCAGGGAGAGGCCGTGGCCGCATTGTCCCACGAGGGGACGCGCAGGCGGAAATCGCCGCGCATCACCAGACTGTTCACATGAAAATCGTCGCCCACCACGTCGCTGAAAATGCCGCCCTTCACCCACTTTTCTTTGCGGTACTCGGTCATGGAAAGCCTGCGGTGAGCATGCTCGCCCTTCTGCAGGGGGAGGAGCTTCTTCCATTCGCTCCAGTTCGTGAGGCGTTCCTTCACGTCCGAGCGTTCCACGGCGTGGAGAAAGTCGTCCATGCCGCCGGAAAGAAAGGCGATGTCTTCCTCGTTCAGGTCATGCACGGCCACGTCGTCTTCGGCGAAGGAACCGGGGTTGCCCCGGAAGTAGACCACGCCGCCCACCATGCCCACGCAGGCCCTTTCGCCGAGGACGGAGGGAAGGTGTTCCGAGTCGAGCCCGCATACCACCATTCTGCCGCCGCCCATGAATTCGCAGGGGAAGGAACCCGTGCTCTTGAGAATCCACATTTCCGGTTCGGGGTAGAGCGGGTCGTGCTTCATGAGCGAACCGGAGCGCGTGCCCGCCCGGCCGCCGATGTAGATGATGCCCGAGGCGGCGCAGTGCCCGGCAGTGTCGCCGGCGTCGCCCTTGATGGTGATGCGGGCGCCGGAGTTGAGCCAGCCCACATCGGCCGGGGCCGGGCCTTCCACCATGATGTCGGTATGGTCGAGGCCCATGCAGCCCACCCTCTGGCCGGGGTTGGTCACAAAAAAGCGCAGGGTGCGGCCTTCTGCGTTCCACAGGGGGCCGCCGATGTCGTGCTGACCGGAAGCATGGATATGAAATTCCGTTTCGCCCCGGGCCACTGCTTCGGATATGGCGAGCAGCAGGCTCTGCGTGGACATGCGTTCGTGCTGAGTGAGGGTATCTATGCAAAACATGGAATTGCCTTTGTGGGATGAGGTTCCGGACTTTTGTCCGGGAGCGCCGGGGCGCTCCCGGAGAATCAGCAGGCGTAGGCTATGCCGAGCTTGTCGGCCACGGCGCGATCCGTGGCTACGAGAGCGTCGGAGCGGCCCACGGGCAGGGAGCTGTTGCCTATGGGAGCCATGAGTTTTCGCATTTCGCTGTCGAAGGCCAGAACGTAGTCCACAATGGCCTGCGCCCCTCTGTCCACATCGAGCCGCGCCACGAGGCGCGGGTCCTGCGAACAGATGCCGTTGGGGCACAGGCCCGTGGAACAGTTGTTGCAGCGGCCCGTTTCGTTACCCACGCAGCCCAGAAGCTGAATGAGCATCTTGCCGATGAACACGCCGTTGGCGCCGAGGCATATCATCTTGAAGGCGTCGGCCGCGGCGTTGCCGGTAAGGCCCACGCCGCCGCCCGCCCACAGGGGAATCTGGCCCTGAAGGCCCTGCCCCACGGCGGCGAGGTAGCAGTCGCGCAGCTTGGAAACCACGGGGTGGCCGGTATGGTCGAGGGAAACCTCGTTGGCCGCGCCGGTGCCGCCCTGTATGCCGTCGATGAAGAAGCCCCCGCAGATGCGGTACGGGTCGCGCAGAAGATTGTTGTACACGGAAACCGAGGTGGCCGAGGCTGCGCACTTGATGGCCACGGGTACGCGGAAGCCGAAGGCCGCGTTGAGGGAAAGGTGCATCTTCTGCACCGATTCCTCGATGGAATACAGGCCCTGATGGTTGGGCGGGGAATGCAGGGTGGACTTCGGTACGCCGCGTATGGCCTGAATGTGCGGGGCCACCTTGGAGGCGGGCAGAAGGCCGCCGTCGCCGGGCTTGGCGCCCTGGCCTATCTTGATGAGCACGCCCGCCGGGTCGACCTTCATGCGGGGAAGGGCCTTGACGATGCGGTCCCAGCCGAAATGACCGGAGGCGATCTGTATGATGAAGTACCTGAGCTTGTCCGACTCCATGAGCTTCACGGGCATGCCGCCCTCGCCGGAGCTCATGCGTACGGGAAGCCCGCATTCCTCGTTGAGGTAGGAGGCGGCCAGGGCGATGGCCTCCCAGGCGCGGGTGGAGAGCGCGCCGATGGACATGTCGCTGAAGATGAGAGGATAAATCCAGTTCACCGGCGGGGTGCGGTCGGTTCTTACGAGCTTTCCGTCCTTCACTTCCAGAGGCATGGAGCCTGTGGGCAGCACGCGGCCCAGGGGGGCGCGCATGTCGAAGGTATGGCGTTCCGAGTCGAGCGCGGGGTCGGTCATCTGGCTGATGCGTCCCACCACCACGGCATCGAGCGTGCGCTGCGTGTTCAGGTTGGTGCGCCCGCCGCGGCGGATGGGACCCTGCGCGCGGCCGATGAGCGGGAAGCGCTGGTCGGCGTTGCGTTCGGGGTGAATGGCCCCGTTGGGGCATACCTTGGCGCAGAAGCCGCAGCCCACGCACAGGTGGGCAAGGTCGGCCTTCTGGCGGATGACGGGCCGGGTGAAGTGCTTTCTGGCCGGTTCGGGCCAGGGCTTTTCGGAAACGGTGATGTCGCAGCGCAGCATGACCGCTTCAATGGCGTTCTGCGAGCACTGGGCCACGCAGCTGCCGCACATGGTGCAGCGGGAAGGATCGTGCCGGATGACCCAGCGCAGATCGCCGGTACAGATGTCGAGAGCGTTTACTGCCTGCATACGCGCACCTTGAGGTCGTTGTCGATGATGATGGTTTCCCGTTCGCCGGGGTAAAGATCGAGGGAAGCGTTGCGTTCCGGCATGACGGCGTTCAGGCCGCATACTTCGGAGGAAACGGCGATCATGCCGTTTGTGCGTCCCACCACCACGGGGCGGAGCTTCTTGGAATCGCAGCAGCAGATCATGCGGTTGTCGGGAAGCATGCCGATGACGGCGTTGGGGCCGTTGATTTCCAGGTGGGCCAGAGTCTGGCGGATGAGGCGCAGCACGTCCGCATCTTCTCTTTTGTCGATTTCCGCAAAGGGCAGGGGGGTGATGACGTGCTTGAAGTATTCCAGCGGCCATTTGAGCTCGTGCAGCACATAGTGCAGGCTGTAGAGCAGGCACTGGGAATCGGATTCGAAGCCGGTGTAGCCCCGGTGCAGGGATTTCTGAAATTCCTTGTTCTTGGTGTAGAAGGTGTTTTCACCGTTGACGCATACGGTGTAGCCCTGAAGGAAGAAGGGGTGGGCGGCGTAGCGCACGATGTCGTAGTTGGTGTTCTGGCGGCACTGGGTGACGATGTTGCGGGCGAGCAGGGGGCAGGAGTCGTCCCAGAGGCGGAAGTAGGCGGCGATGTCGCGCGGGTCGCCTATTTCCTTGAGGGTGAGCACGTCAGGCCAGAAGGAATAGACGAAGCCGTCGTTTCTTTCTTCCAGCATGGAGCGCAGGGCGAGGCGCGTATCGAGCAGAAGGGCGGCCTTTTCCTCTTCGCTGCTGTAGCGGTAATAGGAAGGGTAGTCGTATACGCGGAAGATGTAGCGCTCCATGGGGCGTATGTTCAGGCCGGGCCTTGCGTCGTACTTGGGCGTCCAGCTGAAGAGCAGGGTGAAGTGATGCTCAGCCATGTAGTCGTCCACGGCGCGCATGCCTTCGCGCGTGCATGCGGCGGAAAGAAGGGGCTTGTCCTTCCATTCGCCGAACACCCCGGCCATGTCCTGCATGACCATGGCGTAACCGGAGTTGTCGTGTCCCTCCTGCTGGGGCAGCATGAGGGTGAGAGCCGTACCCGGCCCCACGGGGGTGATGCTTTTAATCGACCCTATTCTGCACATGGTGTATAGTCCTTGAAGGTTTCGCTTTCAGGTTCTTCCCGAAAGGGGCTTCGTCCCGCCCTGCCGGAACGATAACGGCCCGCGATGCGTATTTGTACCGCTCCCTGCGTGGGAGAGGGGCGAACCGGCGTGCGGCCCGCCCCCTCATGTTCCGGGGAGGGAATGTATCAATGCGTCCACATGAGCTCGGCGTAGCCGGGCATGGGGTAATCGGACGCGGACATGACGGATTCCAGCTTGTCGGCCAGGGCACGGCATGCGTTCATGGCCGGGAGCACCTCGTCGCGGGCGAAGCGGGCGCATTCTGCGGCGCCTTCCGCGGCGGCCAGAGCCATGCGCTTTTCGTCGAGCACGCGCAGGGCCAGCATGAGATCGCCGGTGAGGGAACAGAACATCTCGAGGTAGGAACCTTCCGCTTCGGGCACGCCGCCCGTAGCAGCGCGGGTGCGGTTCACCATTTCGGCGGCGGAGCTCTGCGCCTTCATGGCCGCGGGAAGAATGAGGGTGCGGCCGATGCGGCTTGCGGCGGCGGCTTCTATGCCTACGGTCTTGGCATAGTTCTCAAGCAGGATTTCCTGGCGGGAGAGGCATTCCTTTTCGGAGAGAATGCCCTGGCGGGAGAAGGTCTCGAGAACGTCGGCGTCGCTGTAGTGTTCAAGCGCTTCCACGGTGTTCGCATAGTTGGGCAGGCCGCGTCTTGCCGCTTCGAGGGGCCATTCGTCGGTGTAGCCGTTGCCGTTGAACACGATGGGCGCATGTTCGGTGAAGAGGTCGGTGAGCAGTTCCTGTACGGCGAGGTTGAGTTCCTTGCCCGAGGCCGTTTCCGCTTCCAGGCGGTCGGCAATGTCTTCAAGGGCGCAGGCCACGGCTGCGTTGATGGCGATGTTGGCCGGAGCGATGGACTGCGCGGAACCCACGGCCCGGAATTCGAACTTGTTGCCCGTGAAGGCGAAGGGACTCGTGCGGTTGCGGTCGGAATAGTCGCGGGGCAGGGGGGGCAGCACGTCCACGCCGATGTTCAGGGTGGGGCGCGCCTTGCGCGTGCAGGAACCGTTGCCCGTGAAGGAGTTCACCACTTCCGCGAGCTGATCGCCGAGGTACACGGAAATGATGGCGGGCGGGGCTTCGTTGGCGCCGAGGCGGTGATCGTTGCCCGCGCTCACGGTGCCGAGGCGCAGCACGGCGGCATGTTTGTGTACGGCGCGGAGCACGGCGGCGAGAAACACCAGAAACTGCGCGTTGTCCTGCGGGGTGTCGCCGGGCTTGAGCAGGTTGTTGCCTTCGGAATCGGCAAGAGACCAGTTGTTGTGCTTGCCCGAACCGTTCACGCCTTCAAAGGGCTTTTCGTGCAGCAGGCACATGAAGCCGTGGCGGGGCGCGATGTGGCGCATGAGGTTCATGACCAGCATGTTGTGGTCGGTGGCGATGTTCACCTGTTCATACATGGGCGCGAGTTCGAACTGCGCGGGGGCCACTTCGTTGTGTCTCGTCTGTGCCGGAATGCCCAGACGGTACAGCGTCTGTTCCAGATCTTCCATGAAGGCCAGCACACGGGCGGGAATGGCGCCGAAGTAGTGGTCCTCCATTTCCTGGCCCTTGGGCGTGGTGGCGCCGTACAGGGTGCGGCCGGTCATGATGAGGTCGGGCCTTTTCGCGGCAAGGGCCTTGTCCACAAGGAAGTATTCCTGTTCCGGGCCGGCCTGAGCCGTGACGTAGCGGGCCCTGTCGTTGCCGAACAGGCGCAGAATACGCAGAGCCTGACGCGACACGGCGGAAACGGAACGCAGGAGCGGTACCTTTCTGTCCAGCGCTTCGCCGGTGTAGGAATAGAACATGGTGGGAATGTGCAGGGTGCGGCCGATGAGAAAAACCGGGGAGGTGGGGTCCCACGCGGTGTAGCCCCTGGCTTCGAAGGTGGAACGCAGCCCGCCGGAGGGGAAGCTCGAGGCGTCCGGTTCACCGGAAAGCAGGGTCTTTCCCGAGAAGGAGGAAATCATCCTGCCGTCCACGCACTGGAGGAAGGCGTCGTGCTTTTCCGCGGTGAGGCCGGTCAGCGGGTGGAACCAGTGGGTGTAGTGCGTGGCGCCGCGGGCCACGGCCCAGTCCTTCATGGCATTGGCCACGGTTCCGGCAATGGCCGGATCGAGGCGGGTGCCGTTCAGCACCGTCTGTTCGAGGTTGGCGTACACGTCGTGGGGCAGATGCTGACGCATGGTGTCCAGTGTGAAGACGTCGCAGCCGAAATATTCTTCGTCATGCCTTGTCTCGGCGGGATTTGACATGTTTGTAACTCCTTTTGGAAGGGTCGCTTGCTTTTTCTGCCCGAGATAATAGCAAGAAGCGTGCCAAAGAAGAGTGGATTGTTATAATATATGGAAATTATAGGAATAAAAAATTTCCAAAAGGAAGGCTCGGAACAAAAGCGTTATCGTTTTCTACATAAAGGTAGAAAATAGGAGCGAGATTTTATGTACAAAAATGTTATATCCGAGTCGGGGCCATGCCATTAATGCTGCAGAATCAGCATGTTGCCGCAAAAAAAATAAAAATCTACCAAAATGTGGATTTTCCTCCGGCGAAGTTGCAGGCCCGGACGGGAGAAAAGAGGGCTTTTTTGGGGGGAGGCCGTTACCGGCGCAGAGCGGAACAGGCGGTGGGAATGCTGCCGCGGGGGAATGGGGGCAGCTCTCATGCCCTTGCGGAGGGCGGAACAGCGATTTTTTAGGGCAGAGAAGGCTTGCGGTACGTCATGGTGCCGAATATGGGCATTTTCTACATAAAGGTAGAAAATAGGAGGGCGCGGCACGCCGGACGCACGTTTTTGTCGTGCCCCGGTACATGGCCCGGAACAGAAGCGTAAGACCGTCCCTTGCCGGAGGGTCGCGGACCGCTTTCCGGGAGGGGGGCGAAGCTTCCGCCATGGTGCACGGCATTCGGCCTTTTCCGGCAAGGTTTTTACGGCGGAAATGGCCGGAATATCTGCGGGGAGGGGCTTCTTGAAGGGGCGGAATTTTTCCCCTATGATTCACACTGAACCATTCGGAGGTGAAGCATGAACATCCGTTGTCCGCAATGCGGAAGCTCCCGCGTGTTTAAAGATGACCGTTACCGCACGCTGGGTACGGCCGCCGGGGCCGCAGGCGGCGCAGCCGCCGGGCTTTCCGGCGTGGGCGTGGGAGCCGCGGCAGGCGCGGCCATAGGCTCCGTGGTGCCGGTGATAGGTTCCGTCATCGGGGCGCTCACCGGAGGGCTTCTCGGCGCGGTGACGGGCGGCGTTTCCGGCGCGGCCCTGGGCCACAAGGCGGGCCATGCCATGGACAACAGGCACGGCAGGCACCTCTACCGCTGCCGCAACTGCGGCAGGCTTTTCGCGGCATAAGTTTCAGGGCGGAAACAGGAAAGACATTGACAAGCGATGCCTTCACGCATAAAAACATAGAGGTCAGACGTCTGATGAGTAAAAAATCACCTTTGGCCCGCACGGTGGGAGAAGAACTTCTGAAGATCATGCGAGCGCTTCCCGAAGGCGCGCGCAGACTTCCCTCGGAAGAGGAACTGTGCGGTATGCTGGAAGTGAGCAGGGCGACGCTTCGGGAAGCGTTGAGCCTGCTCGACCGCGCCGGTTTCATCACCAAGCGGCACGGAGTGGGGAACATCGTCAACCCCAGCGTTCTCAGCGCCCCCATGCGTTTCGACGCGGAAGTCAATCTGCGCCGCATGCTGGAGAGCGGAGGCGGCAGGGCGGATACGATACGCCTTGCGCCGTGGCCGGAGCGGGAGGATATGTTCGGCGAAGCCGTATCCGCCCGGGTGACGACGCCGCGCCCCTGGATAGTTCAGCGCTCGGAGCATACGCTGAACGATGCCCCCGTCGTGCTCACCTTCAACATCTTTCCCGGAACGGGAAGGCTGCTGGATGAGGCGCAGGTTCAGGGGCTTTCCTACGGGGAGCTTGTCGGCGCGGTAACGGGGGAGGAGCTTTCACATACGGTCACTGCCTTTCATGCCTGCCCGGCATGGAGGGAAACGGTCGCCTTCTTCGGCATGAAGGAGGGGGAAGCCATGGTGTACTGGCATCAGCGCAGCTTCGGCCTGAAGGATGACCTGCTCTGTGAAAGCCTTGTGTTTTTCAATCCCGGACTGGTGACGCTTCATTCCTTCAACCGGTGGGAGTAGCCGGGGAGCGGGGCGTCATGCAAGGAGTGGATATGCTGAAGCGATGGATGGTATCTCTGGCCGTCGCGGCGAGTATGTTCCTGCCCGCCTTTTCCGGCGTGGCGGCGGAAACGTACCCCAAAGGCCCGGTAACGGTGTGGCATCCTTTCGAGCCTACGCCCTACGATGCCCTGAGCAAGGTGTACAACGACCAGATGGAAAAGATTCTGGGCGTGCCCTTCCTCTTTGAATACGGCATGATGGGCAAGGCGGCGAAAGTCGTGCTCGATACCGCGCCCGACGGTTCCAACGTTTTTTTCGCAGCCATGGGTCCCATGGTGCTCAAGCCCAACATGACGGCCCCGGTGTATGAACCCGGTGATTTCCGCTGCGTGGCCCGCGCCACGCTCCTGCCCATTCTCTTCGTGGCGCACAAGGAGGCGCCGTTCAAGACCTTCCGCGAGTTCGAAGCCTATGCCAGGGCCAACCCCGGCAAGGCGAGCATCGGCCTCACCAATGCCCCGAGCTCCCTCCAGGTGGGTATGACGCACTTCATCCGCGACCTCGCCAAGCTGGACGTGAAGCTTGTGGATCAGCCCGAGGGGCCCATCCGCGGCACCATCGACTGCCTCATCGGCTATACGGATGCGCTCATCAGCCATCCGCCGGACATCATGCGCTACATCAAGAGCGGCCACCTCATTCCGCTGGCCACCTTCAATGCCGAAAGGCTCGCCATGCTGCCCGATGTGCCCACGCTCCGCGAACTCGGCTATGACTTCGATCAGACGAGCTGGCGGCTTCTGGTGGTGAACAAGGATACTCCCGACGCCGTGGTGAAGATCCTCACCGAGGCCACGAAGAAGGCCATGGAAAGCCCCGAGATGAAGAAGTCTGCAGAAGAGAACTACGAGATTCTCGCCTACCTTCCCCCGGAAGAGGCGGACGCCTTCCTTCAGAAGGAGTTTGACTACTACAGGGATCTGGCTCTCTCCATGGGCCTGCATTATTCCCAGAAGAAAAAGTAGGTTCCGTCCCTCACGGTTATGGTAAACCGGCTCCGCCTCCCCGGCATCTGCGGCGCGAAAGCGTCCTGATCCGGGGAGGCTTTTTGCGTTCCGCGTACAGGCTGCGTACGGCAGGTTCCCGCAGGAAAAGAGACGCGCATGTCACGGCAAAGCGCGCCGGATGGGCAGCCGCTCGGCAAGCGCTTTGCTGACCGGGAGAACATGCCCATGCCATGCGGCGTTCGGCCGCCTTTGCGAAAGAGCGTGCAGGTTCGGTGCCCGCCCGGGGCGGAAGACACCTCATGCGGCGTTTAGAGCGTGCTGCCTTAAAAGGTGACACGCGGCGCAGCGCCGCCCGGCCCGGAGTGAGCGGAAAAACCGCGTTTTTTTCGTGAAACGACAGGCCGTATGGTTTGAAGAGCAAAGCATTTCAAACGGAAAATACTCTCAAGAACCTGAAGAGAGCGGAAGAGTCCGCCGCTTCCGGGGCGGCTTTCTTTGCCGATGCTCTCGCTCCTGCCGCATGTTGCCGTGCCGGAGCATGCAGGGCAAAAGCGTGAATCGCAGGTTTTGCCTTGCGCGCTCAGGATTCGAGAATGCTTCTGATGATGCCGAGGGCCGCGGCGAGTTCTTCGCGGCTCTGAACGCCGCCGAGGGCAAGGCGCACGCCGTTTTCCGCAGCGCCGTGCCCCATGCGGAAGTGCTCCCCTTCGGCCACGATCACTCCCCGTTCCTTTGCCTGTACGGCCACATTCCTCCCCGTACGGGAATCGGGCAGGCCGAGCCAGCAGAAAAAGCCCGTGCTGCGCGACATGAGGGGAAATCCGTCCAGAATATCGCGGGCAAGGGCATTGCGTGCCGCGGCCTCCTTCCTTTTGGCGGCAAGCACGGCGTCCGCCGTGCCGTCCGTTATCCACCGGGCGGCAAGTTCGGCCATGAGCGGAGGCACCATGGAAATGGTGTGGGATATGCTGCGCTCAAGTTCGTCCAGAGCATGCTGCGGCGGGCAGAGATAGGCCACGCGCAGGCCACCGCCGAGAATTTCGCTGGTGGCGGCGATGAAGCAGGTTCTTTCGGGGGCGAGTGCGGCAAACGCAGGAGCCTGCGGTGCGGCGAAGGCAAGCGCGTAGACATCATCTTCTATGATGAGGACATCGTGCCTGCGGCATACCTCCACAAGTTCCTTCCGTCGGGATTCCGGCATGCGCGTCAGCGTGGGGTTGCGGCAGGAGGGCATGAGATAAACGGCCTTTACTCCGCCGTTTCTGCAGGCGTTTTCCAGTGCGTCCGGCAGCATGCCGCAGGCGTCGGTGCGTACGGGGACAAGAGGAAGGCGGAGCCGCCAGGACATCTGGCGCAGCAGCGGATAGCTCAGGCTTTCCGCGGCGATGCGGTCGCCCGGTGTGCAGAGCGTGAGCAGTATGGTCATGAGCGCATGCTGCGAACCTGCGCAGACAAGAAGGTCTCTGCCGGATACGGGCACCCCGTAGCGGGCCGCCCAGAGCGCTCCGGCCTCGCGGTGGCGTTCCATGCCCGCCGGGCGGTGATAGCTCTGGAGCCCGGCCACGGTTCCCGCATCCATGTCGTGCAGCATGCTGTTCAGCGCCTCACGCAGGGAAGGATTCAGATATTCAAAAGGCGCAATGAAGCCGAGGTTCATGCGGGAAGGTTCTTCCTTCTCCCCGGGCTGTCCGGCGGGAGTCTCTTCCCCGCGGGCAGGCCATGCCGCGGCGGGGGGCAGCGGGGCCGGGGGCGGCATGACGTCCACGTCCGAGGCTCTGGCAGCTACGATGAAGTAGCCGCGGGTTTCCTTTTCACCTTCGAGCAGCACCATGACCCGGGAGCCGCGGGCGAACCGGCCGTGGAAGACCAGGCGGTCTTCGTCCTGTCTCTTTTACACTTCTAGGTGTGTATAAGTGACAGGCATAGCCGTGCGTCGCCGTGCCCGTGGTGACGCCTATTTCGGTTGCCAGGGCGCGCTGTGTGGGCAGGGCGTCGCCGGGGCGGAACACCCCCTGCTTTATGCCTTCCTCAATGGCGTCGGCCACGCGCTGGTAGAGGCAGGGCGCGTCGGCTTCCTCATAAAGGGCGTGCAGCCTGTGAAGGCGTTCTTCTTTTTTGTTCACCGTGTGCTCCGAAGCTGTGCCGGGCATATCATGCCGAGGCAATATTTTTTTGTATCTGTGACAATATGTATTGTCTGTATATTGCAGCATTTTCTGGGCATCGGCAAGGCTGGGGCGTATATCGCCCTTATTCCGGCAGGAAGCGCAAGGGCGCGATGTTTCATAAGGCCGGAGAAGGAGCAAGACATGGAACAGGGAACCATACGACTGAAAACGGGACTGGCCGAAATGCTGAAGGGCGGCGTCATCATGGACGTGACCACGCCGGAACAGGCGGTTATTGCCGAAAAGGCCGGAGCATGTGCGGTTATGGCGCTGGAAAGAGTTCCTGCCGACATACGCAAGGCGGGGGGTGTGGCCCGCATGGCCGACCCTGCTGTGGTGAAGCGCATCATGGAGGCGGTGAGCATTCCCGTCATGGCCAAGGTTCGCATAGGGCATATGGCGGAAGCCGCCATTCTGGAGCACCTCGGCGTGGATTACATCGACGAGAGCGAGGTGCTTACTCCGGCGGACGAGGGGCATCATATCAACAAGCACGACTTCAAGGTGCCCTTTGTCTGCGGCGCGCGCAATCTCGGCGAGGCGCTGCGCCGCATAGCCGAGGGCGCGGCCATGCTGCGTACCAAGGGGGAACCCGGCACGGGCAACGTGGTGGAAGCCGTGCGGCATATGCGCATGGTCATGGGGGAACTGCGCCGTCTTCTTTCTCTGCCGGAAGAAGAGGTGGCCGCCTATGCCAGGGAAATCGGCGCGCCGCTGGAACTTCTGCATGTCGTGCGTTCCAGGGGGCGGCTTCCGGTGGTCAATTTTGCGGCGGGAGGCATTTCCACGCCTGCCGACGCCGCGCTCATGATGCAGCTCGGCTGCGACGGCATTTTTGTGGGATCGGGCATTTTCCACTCCTCGAATCCGGAGCGTTTTGCCCGCGCCATCGTGAGGGCGACCACCTGCTACAACGATGCCGACGTGCTGGCGGAAGTGTCGGAAGGGCTGGGCGAAGCCATGCCCGGCCTTGAGATTGCCTCCATTGCCGCAGAGCAGCGCATGCAGGAGCGGGGATGGTAGGCGCTCTTCATATCGGCGTGCTCGCGCTTCAGGGGGCGTTTCGCGAACACCGGCTGGCGCTGGAGAGCTGCGGCGCGAAGGTGACGGAAATCCGGCGGCGTCCCGGAGATTCGGCCTGCGCAGGGCTGGAAAAGTTTGACGGCATCGTTCTGCCGGGCGGGGAGAGCACCGTCATGGGCAGACTTCTTGAAGAAGAGGGACTGCTTGAGCCTTTAAGGGACTGCGCGCGCATGGGCATGCCCGTGTACGGAAGCTGTGCCGGACTCATTCTGATGTGCCGGGAAGTGGAAGATGCGGACGGTTCCCCCATGAAGCAGCCGGTGCTCGGTCTTCTGGATGCCAGGGTGCGCCGCAACGCCTTCGGCAGACAGACGGAAAGCTTTGAGACAAGGCTGGATGTCGCGGGTGCGGCAGGCGATATGGAGGCGGTGTTCATCCGTGCGCCGCTCATCGTTTCCCATGGGCCGGATGTGGAGGTGCTTTCTCTGGTGGATGGGCCTCTCGGCCGCAGTCCTGCGGCGGTAAGGCAGGGCAATCTGCTTGCCACGTCGTTTCACCCGGAACTTACGGCCGACAGGCGGATACACAGCTTTTTTCTGAATCTGTGCCTTGACGGAAGAAAAGGCGCAGGAAGCATCTGAAGGAATGAAAAGAGGCGGAAGGAGCAGATGCTCCTTCCGCCTTCGGCCTGCGCGCGGGCGGGAAAGTGAAAACCCGGCGAGGGGCGGGGAAGGCCGCCGTGGCGGCCTTCCCCGCAGAGAGGCTTAGCAGAAGATGCTCACGCCGGTCTGGTACTTGGTGTCTTCCACGAGCACCTTGATTTCGTACTTGCCGGAGAGGCCTTCCTTGCTGATGTTCTGCTTGATCACGCGGTCGTCTTCTTCAAGGTAGGCGCCGGAGCACATGGCCAGGTGATAGGAAGCGGCGGTGTTGATGAAGTAGCCGCGGGTTTCCTTTTCACCTTCGAGCAGCACCATGACCAGGGAGCCGCGGGCGAAGCGGCCGTGGAAGACCAGGCGGTCTTCGTCTTCCTCGATGTTGACCTGATGCCAGGAGTCGATGACCTGCTGGGATTCGGGCACGTCGGGGATGGTGTCGAAGGTGGGGGTCACATCGAGGTGGCCGAGGAGCTTGCCCTCGCCGAAGGCGGCGTTGTCGCCGTCATGGTAGGGGAAGAGCTTTTCGGCACGGTAGAAGTTGCCGTCCACTTCCATGGAGTACATGACCACGCCGTCCTTCTGTTCCACGGTCTTGGCGCAGATGTCGGTACCGGGTTCCTTCTTGGGGTTGATGAAGGCGCCGAGCTTGTCGGAGGCATAGCCGTCCTTCCAGCCGATACCGCCGGAGTGGATGAGGTAGTGGCCTTCGTCGTAGTATTCCACGTTGCAGATGTAGGGGGAGAAGAAGCTCTGGCCGAGTTCCTTGCCGTACTGCCACACCTGTTCGATTTCCATCTTTTCGGTGTCGATGCGGTAGCGCACGCCGCGGGAGAAGTTGTCGCGGTTGCGGATGTACTTTTCCTTCACCTTGGAGCGGTACTGGCCGTTGTCGAAGCACATGATGTCGCCGTCGGGGCAGACCACGCAGGCGTGCTGTTCATACTGCCAGTCGAAGTTGTCGAGGTCGCCCACGGGCTTGAAGAAGTACTTCTGCATGTCTTCAGGCCAGCCTTCGGGGTCGCCGATGATCCAGTTGAGCTTGCTGGTTTCGTAGTCGAAGTTCACCACGGCGTCCTGATGACGGCCGGAAATGGTGATGGTGTTGTTCTTTTCGTTGTACCACAGGGCGTTGTTGTGGAACCAGTCGTGGGCATCCTGAGAACCGGAGCCGCCCACGTTCTGGGGCAGGAAGGTCTTGTAGTCCCAGGTACGCAGCACTTCGCCGGTTTCACGGTCGAGCAGGGCGATCATGTCTTCCACGGTGCTCGTGGTGAAGTCCTGGGTGAGGGCCAGGATGTTGCCGTCGGGCATTTCGAAGTGGTCGTGGTGGTAGTTGCCCGGCATACGGTATTCCTTGTAGATCTTGCCGAGCAGGTTGAGTTCGATGAGGCCCGTGGAGCAGTAGGGCATGTGGCAGAAGCGGTGGGAACCGGTCATGATGTTGCCGTTCTTCACGCGCTTGATGTCGAACATGGTGTTTTCGGTGAGCAGCCAGCGGATGTCGCCCATGTAGTCGTAGGCGGTGGGCAGGTTCTTGCCGGCCGGGGTGAGGAACATGAAGTTGTTGCCGAAGTAGTCCATGGACGTGTTGATGTTGCGGCAGCGGCACACGTCTTCAGGCAGGGGCTGGGACTGGATGGAGAAGGTCTTCTTTTCGCCGGTGGAAAGTTCCACGGTCACGTCGGTGGCGATGCCCTCGTACAGACCGATGACCGGAATGAAATGATCGGTGCCTTCGGGGAAGGTATGCACGATGTTTTCACGGGCGTTGCGCTTGCCGTGAAGGGTCATGGTGGCGGAGGCGGGCTTTTCGCTCTTGAAGAGAATCAGCGCGCAGAGGGGGTTGATGAAGTAGGGGTTGACCAGAACATGGGCGTTTTCAAGGGTGGGCTTTTCCGCTTCGAAGGCCGCGAGGAATTCTTTTTCGGCACGGTTCTGGCGGGTGATGAGGTGGTCGCTGTAGGTGTGCATCACTTTGTTGCTCATGGGTTCGGACTCCTTCTTGAGTGTTGCGCGTGTTCTGGTGCTCAGGCCTTGAGCTTTTCGATTTCCTGAATGATGGCGGGCTTCTGCTTCAGGCCTTCGAGGCGGGAAACTTCGGCGCCGTCCTTCATGAAGAGCATGGTGGGGAAGCCCTTCACGCCGCAGCGTTCCTTGAGGTCCTGGTTGGCGTCGAAGTCGACGGTGAAGATGCGGAAGTCGGGGTCGTTCTTGCTGATGTCCTTCAGCACGAAGGAAAGCATTTTGCAGGGGCCGCAGGTCTTGGAATAGAATTCCACCATCATGACGCCGGATTTGTCCATGCTGTCATAGCCGGCGGTATCGATTTCCGTAATCATGGGAATGCTCCTTGAGGTTGTGGGTTGCGGGAAGGGCTTTTGCCGGTGAGAGCTTATCCTCTCAGTTTCTCTACATACTTGGAAGCGCTGTTCGCGGCGATGGCGCCGTCGCCGCAGGCGGTGGCCACCTGGCGCAGGCCTTTGACGATGATGTCGCCGGCGGCGAAGATGCCGGGGCGGGAGGTCTGCATGGCGGCGTCGGTGATGATGCAGCCGGTACGGTCGAGAATGCCGAGGTCGGCGCAGAAGGAGGCGGTGGGTTCAAGCCCGATGTATTCGAACACGCCGTCGCAGGTCACGGTGCGTTCCGTGGCGTCTTCCCTGGTGGACTTGAAGCGCACGCCTTCAAGCTTGTCCGTACCGAGAAATTCCAGAACGTCCTGATAGGGATAGATGGTCACGTTGGGCATGGCGCGCAGCTTGTCGCAGGCGGAAGGATCGGCCGTGAGGTCGAACATGGTGACCACGGTGAGCTTGTTCACGATGCCCGCAAGGTAGATGGATTCTTCCACGGCGGAGTTGCCGCCGCCGATGACGACCACGTCCTTGCCCCTGTACTGCGCGCCGTCGCACACGGCGCACCAGCTGATGCCCGCGCCGGTGTGGGCTTCCTCGCCGGGAATGTGCAGGCGGCGGGGACGGGTGCCGGTGGCGATGATCACGGCGGAGGCTTCGTAGACGGTGTCGTCTTCAAGGCAGACGACCTTCTTCACGTCGCCTTCGTCGATGACGGCGGTCACGGTCTTGTAGTCGAATTCCGCGCCCACTTCCTGGGAGTGCTCGAACATCTTGATGGCGAGTTCCGCACCGTTGATGGTGCCGAAGCCGGTGTAGTTGGCGATTTCGTTGGTGTTGATGATCTGGCCGCCGGGGGCGAGCTTGTCGAGCACCAGGGTTTTCATGTTGGCGCGCACGGCATAGATGGAAGCCGTGAGACCGGCGGGGCCGCCGCCCACGATGATGACGTCGTACTTGTCCATGGAGAGACTCCTTTTCTATGTTTCTGTTCCCCTCGGGAGAACGTTCGTTCAGGCAGGGCGGGCGCGTCGGACGCGCCCGGACAGGGTTAGAAAATGACCATGGCGAGCGGGATGCCGATCACGATGACGACGCCCGCGATGATGAGCGAGGAAGAGACGCTGTAGGTGACGATTTCCCTGGGAGAGAGCCACTGGCTGTTGCCGAAGAGCATGGCCGCGAAGGGCGAGGCCGCAGGGGTGCAGGCGGCGATGAGCACGGCGTAGATGAAGCAGGCCATGAGGGGCCCGGCGTTCATGCCGAAGGCGTTGCACATGGCGAGCAGCACGGGCGTGAGCACGAGGCCGAGCACCACGGAGTTGCAGAAGTTGGTGAAGGTGATGCCGAGCAGGATGACGGCGATGCACAGAGGCACGTAGCCGAAGCCGGAAAGGGCGTTGCGCAGCACATATTCCATGTAGATGGTGACGTTGGTGCCCTTGCCGGTCATGGCGTCGCCGAGGAGCATGGCCACGGCGATGAGCAGGAAGATGCGCCAGGGGTAGGCCGCCGCGGTTTCGCTGATGTCCGCGATGGGCTTTCCGTGCAGGTGTACGAAGCCCACGAGGAAGAGCGCCACCAGCGGAGCGAGCAGGGAATTCTTGGCGAGGAAGGCTCCGACGACATTGTCCTTGCCGATGATGCCGGGCAGCAGAATCCAGCACGCGAAGAGGGCGAAGGCGACGAGCACGCCTATCTGATACCCGGTCATGGGCTTGAGCGGTTCGCGGCGCAGCACCGCGGGGTCGAGCTTCAGCAGGGGGGAAACGTCCACGCGGTAGACGAAGCGCATGGCCGCCATGAGCAGGGCGATGGAAACGAGGGAGACGACGAGGGCGAAGCAGAAGTAGGAGGCCGCGGGCAGGGCGGGCACGTTCATGCCCGGATTCGAGGCGGCAAGGCCCCACACGTTGCCGAGCAGGAGGAAGGCGCCCGTCTTGAACGGGTCGGAAGCGAAGGAGAGCAGCGCCATGACGATGATGTACACCAGCATGACGGAAACGTACTTGTCGCCGCGTTTGAAGCCCACCTGGTCGAAGATGCTGTACATCACGGGCCAGATGAGGAAGCAGATGGAGGTCTGTTCAAAGAAGGCGAGCAGGTAGGAGGTCACCAGAATGACGGCGGTGAAGGTCCACGGGCGGCCTATGATGAAATCGCGCCGGAGTATCCACTGGGCGAGCCACGAGGATACGTTGCTTCTGATGAGGGCGGTGGCGAAGCACAGCGTGAAGAAGATCATCACCACCATGGGGTTGCCGAGGAAGGAGTTCAGCACCTTGGGCGCGGGCGTGAAGCCGCTGAAGGCGAGCATGAGCACGCCGAGGAAACACGGCCAGAGCGTATCGACGAAGGTCCACAGATAGACCACGCCGAGGAAGATCATGGCGTTGACCATGCCCATGCGGGTGATGGTGATGACGGCGTTGCCGTCCGCCACGGGAAAGCCCGCGGCCACGAGGGCGTCGCTTACGGGAACGACGAGGGAAGGGCAGGGAAGAACATGGCCCAGGAACATGAGTCCGATACCGATGACGGTATGGATGATGGTTCCCAGGGAAAGACTTTTGACGGGCATGCTTGCCTCCGGTTATGGAGCGGATCTGCGCTTGATGGGAAACAACGGAATGTTCGGAAAGCCGCGGGCCCTGCGGCCAGGTTCCATGCTTATGATGCCGCTTAACATAGGACGAAGGGAAACAAAGAAAACTAGTCTAAACTAGTGTTGTGAAGATTTTTTCTTGAAACGGGAAAAGGAGCCTTCCTTTCCCGCTCCGGGGCAGTGCCGCTTGTGCGTTTTTCGGGAAAGGGGTGTTTTTCCTCCTCGCTGCGGCCCGGATGGCGTTTTCGGGGCGGAAAAAGGGTTCATGCCGGTCGGCATGAGCATACACGAGAGCGTCGGTGCCGGGCAAGCTCGTCCGCACGGGAAATTTTTATCTTCGGGGCCGGCGTTTCTGCGGCGGCCTCATGCGCGTTCTGCGGCGTGCCGCCGTCTGTGAGGGAAGATGGGGAAGGGGGGCGCGTGTTTGGCGGGCCGACCGGCTCAGGCCGGATAGGCGCGTATGTCGGAATTCTTGTAGGAGAGCAGGCTCTGCTGGGAGGCCAGGCTCATGAGGCGCGCGGGGTCTTTCACAAAGGTGATGCCGTGTTCCCTGTCCAGAATGCCTTCCTTGCGCAGGGACTGAAAGATTTTGGTCACGGTCATGACGTGCAGGGAAAGGTGCCCGGCGATTTCCGTATGGGTGAGGTAGCGGGGAATGGCGTGGGGGGCATCCTGCTGCATGAACACGGAAAGCATACGGCACACCCGCACCGTGGCGGGCAGGGTGCAGTTGTTCACGGACTGCACGATGACCTTGAGCAGGTTGGCGGCAAGTCCCCGGATGAGCAGGGTCTTCACGGGTTCCTCGTCCATGTGGCGCATGAATTCCCTGTGGTCGGTGCAGATGAGGCGGCAGGGCGTTTTGGCGAACATGGAGAGCGATTCGTTGTACAGCAGAAAGTCGAAGGCCTCGTGAGGAATGGCATAGGTGTGGTTCACCGAGGGCATGAAGCTGAGCAGGTCGCCGGGCTCGAAATACACCAGGGAATGGCGTTCCCCCGTGGCGGAAACGACCGTGAGCGTCACGGTTCCCTCAAGCAGGTAGAACACCCGGTTGATCATGAGTTTCGTACCGCGCGGAACGGTGATTTCCCTGCTGAAGCGCATGAGGAAGTTCCGGCATGTTTCCATGTCGGGAAGGGGCGGCCTTTTTCCGCCGTCCGGCAGAGAACCGAGAGGGTTGTTGCCGGGAAGCGGAGGCAGGGGCATGGAGAAGCTCTTCATGATGCGGTGTCCTTTCCTCAAAAGGCGGGGGAACGAAACGTATCCTTCTCAGGATTCCATTGCGGGGATATTTTGTCAATTGGACGCCTTTTTCTGCATTTTCCTGCAGCTCGCAGGGAGCATCGCGGAAGCGCAAAAAAAGGCGGCCTTTTTTCAAAGGCCGCCCGCGTTTTCAAAAAAAAGCCGTTACTTTTCTTCCCAGGCTTCTATGCCGCGCCGGTCCGGGAGCTGTTCGGGGTGGAACACCGGGTCGGCTATGCCCGCCTTCTTCTGCGCCGAGTAGTCCTTCAGGGCGATGAAGGCGTTTCTGCCGAGCAGGGCGATGGCCACGAGGTTCACGATGGCCATGAGCGCCATGAACAGGTCGGCGAGGTTCCATACGAAGGGCAGATCGGCCACGGAACCGAAGGCCACCATGGCCACCACGAGCACGCGGAAGATGAGAAGCGGCTCGGGCCGGGTGCTGAAGAACTGAATGTTGCTTTCGCCGTAGTAGTAGTTGCCCGCAATGGAGCTGAAGGCGAAGAGAAAGACCATGAAGGAAAGCAGCACGCCCGCAAAGCTGCCGAGATGCGAGGTAAGCGCCAGCTGCACAAGTTCGATGCCGGTCTTGCCCGCGTCGGCGTAGCCTTCATAAAGGAGCACGATGCAGGCCGAGGCGGTGCACACGAGGAGCGTGTCCACGAACACGCCGAGCGCCTGCACGAGCCCCTGCTTTACGGGGTGGGAAACGAAGGCCGTGGCCGCGGCGTTGGGCACGGAACCCATGCCCGCCTCGTTGGAGAAGAGGCCGCGCTTGGCGCCGGTAAGGATGGCCGCGCCTATGCCGCCCACCGCGGCGTCGGGGGAGAAGGCCTGGGAAATGATGGTGACGAACATGGCGGGAATGTGCGTGATGTTCATCAGCACGATGACGAGCGCGATGAGAAGGTAGAGCGTGGCCATGACGGGCACGAGCCAGCTGCTCAGGTGGGCGATGCGCTTCAGTCCGCCGAAGATGACGATGGCGGAAAGGATGGTGATGCCCGCTCCGCCCAGAGCGCGGTCGATGCCGAAGGAGGACTGCAGGGAAAGGGTGATGGTGTTGGCCTGCACGGAGTTGAAGCAGAGCCCGAAGGTCACGGATATGAGCACGGCAAAGAGCGCTGCGGCGCTTCTGCTGCCGAGGCAGTTGCGGATGTAGTAGGCCGGGCCGCCCCGGAAGCCGAAGGTTTTCGGGTCCCGCACCTTGTATATCTGGGCGAGCGTGCTTTCCACGAAGCCCGAGGCCGCGCCGATGACGGCGATGACCCACATCCAGAAGATGGCTCCGGGGCCGCCCACCATGATGGCGATGGCTATGCCCGCGATGTTGCCCACGCCCACGCGCGAGGCGGTGCTGATGCAGAAGGCCTGGAAGGAACTGATGTGGGTGTGCCCGCCGTCGTGGCTCACGCCTTCCCTCAGAAGACGCAGCATTTCCCGGAACAGGCGAAGCTGCACGAAGCCCGTGCGGAAGGAGAACCAGAGCCCGAGGGCTATCAGCATGACGATAAGAACATACGACCAGAGGATGTCGTTGGAGAAGGCGATCGCCTTTTCAAGAAATTCCATGCGCAGACCTTTTTTGGAGTGGATGGGTGATGATTCGTGCGATAATTCACGATACGGAGGGAAAAGTCAACCTTCCTTCCGCATCGGGCGGCAGGGGGGGGCCTGCGCGTTTTTCCCGCCGCGCACGGCGCGGAAGGCCGCTACAGGGCCATGAGAAGCGTGCCCAGAGCAATGAGAGCGCCCCCTGCGGCTGCCTTGAGGGTAAGCTCCTCATGCAGGAAGACGACGGCGAGCACGATGGTGAAGACGATGCTCATCTTGTCCACGGGGGCCACCCTGGAGACGTCGCCCAGTTGCAGAGCCTTGAAGTAGCAGAGCCAGGAAGCTCCGGTGGCCAGGCCGGAAAGCACGAGAAAGACCCATGTCCTGGCGCTCACGGCGGAAGGGGAGAACTTCGCCCCGCAGAGGAAGGCCATGCCGCAGGCCATGAAGAAGACCACCAGCGTGCGGATGGCGGTGCCGACGTTGGAATCCACGCCCTGGATGCCCACCTTGGCCAGTATGGACGTGAGCGCCGCGAACACGGCGGAGAGAAGCGCGAGAACGAGCCACATGTTTGCAGTTTCCTTTTTCAGGAGAACTTTCTCATTTCCCGCAATTTCACAGAGTTTTTATAATTTACCAACAACTCCTATGAATACAATAAGTTATATTCACCCATTTTCTCTATTCTTCCCTCTCGTTCGATAACGTGTGCGGACAAAAATGGGGTTGGTGCGGACACGGTGCGGCACAAAAATTAATGAGAAAAAGATAGCGGACAGAACTGAACTTCCTCTGACTACCCGGCAATCTCTTAAAAACTTTGGGAGAGCTTTATGTCAGAGAAGAGCACCGGAAAACTTGTTGCGACGGCGTATCCGGGAGTATTCGCCCGTGTAAACCAGAAAGGCGAAAAATCGTTTTACATCCGCTACAGGACCGGGGGAAGAGGTTCAAAGGAAATTCGTGAACCCGTAGGTAAATCCTCGGCGGGCATGACAGCCGCCAAGGCGTCACGTATTCGAGCGGATCGAATAAACGGCAAGGAGGATTCCAATCATGAACGCAGGAGAAAAGAGGAGGAGAAAAAACGAAAGGCGGAACGCTGGACGATAGCACGACTCTGGGCTGCATATCTTGAAGCGACGAAAGAATCTCCAGGACGACGCCGTACTGATAGATCCATCTATAGTCGCTACCTGGAAGAGCGCTTTGGCAACAAAACGGTTGAGGAGCTCACCACGGAGGATATCGACAGACTATGTAAATATATTCTGAGGAAGGGGAAAAAGCCCGCGATGGCATGCGCGGTTCTTGGGCTGGTAAAGCGTCTCGCTAACTTTGGAAGCCGACGAGGCCTTTGTGTAAAGCCCCAGACACTTATCTTCAACATGCCCCGAGTGGATAATCAGAAAACGGAGGTCATGACGGATGAGGAGCTTATAAGATATGAACAAGCTCTTCTGGAGATAGAGGATTCATATCTGCGGGCATATCTGCAATTCGTTGCTCATACCGGCATCAGGCGTTCTGCGGCCATAGCTTTGCGCTGGGCGGATATCGACTTCGACAGAGGATTTATCACTCTTCGTGGCGTGTCCGCTAAAAATAAAAAGACTGCCTATGTCCCCATGAGCCAGTATGTTCGTGAGCTTCTGGAAAATCTTGGCCATGACAATGGGGCGTTCCTCTTTCCGCAATGGGCGCCTACCACCTATACTGCCAAAGCACGACAGGTTTGCGATAAAGCCGGACTTCCCAAGGATTTCCGTCCGTTGCACGGACTGCGTCACAACTTCGCGTCCCGGCTGGCGAGCTCAGGCAAGGTTGATCTTTACACGCTTCAAAAGCTGCTGACACATTCCAATCCCGTGATGACCCAGCGCTATGCGCATCTGGCGGATCAGGCGATGCTCAAGGCGGCGGCTGTCGCGGACGATGTGCTGACAGCTAAAAAATAACCGTAAAGAAACGCGGGCGGCCTTCCATGACCGCCCATGTTTTTTAGCTTATCACAATTTTTCTCTCGAAATGAACATTGAACGGATTGTCGTTCCAGAACGTGCCCTGATCCTCGGCATCGTCGGCATATTCTCCCAGACGCATGAAGCGGTAATCCTTCAGAGGTAATTCGCGCAGCAGTTGGGAGAAAAACCGGACTTCCTGGAAGTCCTCCCTGTCCTCATACCACTTCACGTTTTTCCAGAGAAAGATTTCGCCGCCCGTGCCGGAATCCACACGATGAAGATCGGCGGAGGATATGAAGCGTCGTACTTCTTTTGCTGTTGCACTCCGACCGAGTCCGCGCAGCCGTTCCTTCATGATCTCCCTGCCCTGTTTTGTGAGCATGATGCACACGTCGCTGTAATAGCCCATAAAGCCCTCCCGTCAGCGTTTATCCTGGAGAACGGCGATGATTCCGCCAAGAATGGCAATAAGAATTTCCACATAGATATTCGGCATGGAAGCCTCCCTAATGATTACGGCTGTGCAGAGTCTTCAGCAGGAGCGAAGAGAATGCGCCAGGTAATTCTGCGATATGTTTTATGGAAACAGAAGCCGGAATGACATGCTGAATTGAGTGGACGTTGTAGGCTATGCCGTAAACTTCCACACCATTGCTTTCGGCATCCTGCACGGCAGCAGTCGCGGCCGCCACGCTGTCGGGAAGTCCGTCGGTGAACACAATGAGGATTTTCCTTGTCTTCCGCATGGAACACAGCCGAGACAGCACACGCCACATGGCGGACGCAAGAGGAGTCAAACCATAGGCGGGGACATCAGGAAAGCCGCGACATATTCTCCGGCCGTGACAGAAAATGTCTGCCATAGCCGGAGAACATTCATCATAGAAGTCGGCGTCCTGCACGGGAAAGACAGATACTCCGCAGGAGATGCCTCGCAGTCCCTGTAATGCCAGGGCTATGGCATAGGCCGAGATGAGCTCTTCACGGACAATGGGAGTCGTGGAGCCGGACACGTCAAGCAGCAGATGCACAGCCGCAGACCTCATTCTGGCCGGAGCGTCCCGCAGGAACACCTTGCTTTCACCAAGAGCAGCAGTGTGGAGCTTGCGAGAGTTAAGCCTGCCGAAAACTGCCGCACGACGGCCTTCAAGAGTATCTGCCTGAAGCAGACCGGCGACTGACGTCCTGAGACGGGCCGCAAGGCTCAGCGTCTGGGTTACAGCTTCGGGAGGCATGTTGGGAAAGGTGCAGGAGGCAAGTCTTGCCACATGAAAGGAGTCGTCCACGGAACCAGCAGAAGCAGCTTCCAGTTCCTGCTTCAGTGTATCGCCGACGTTCATGGGCAGAACAGAGTCCGGTTCAAAGAGTGCAGAAAAGGGTGATACGCTGTTCGTATCACCCTTTATGCTTTCCTGAGTGTCTGAGCTTTCCGACGATGTTTCGTTTCTTTCGCCTTTTTCCTCCTGAGTGGTTTTGTTGCCATCGCTGTTTCCGCTTTCCTGTCTTTTCTGCGAAGGCGGCACATAGTTTTTCAGAATAGCAGCAAGCTGCCCGGCATACCGCAGAGAATCTTCCGTGCTTTGGCATTGCCTCCTTGCTTCATTCAAGACGGTTCGAAGTTCTCCTACAAGACCGGGAGCGTTTTTCTCCAGTTCCCGGCCGAGGCGTCTATATTCCTTACCCAGCATGGGTTCACTCCATGACCGCGCATAAAGCAGGCACCAGTTCAGAGGACAGACATCCGTCTGGCCTTTCAGAAACATGCGCCTTGTCAGTTCCGAAAGGTTTACGGCGCTGCCGACATAACGATTGGCCATAAGTCCCTCGACGCGAACATCCTCAAGCATGTTGAGAAGCCAATGCTCAACGTTGTCCCGGGCTCTACCGGCAACGGAGAAGTCCGTGAAAAAGCAATGCGCTATTTCATGGTCAGCATATCCTCTGACGACACCGGCAAGAGTTTCGTCCACATGCAATGGAAGTGACGGCAGATGAATAACCTTTCCGTTCGTGTAGGCTTCCGAGCCGCCTATTTCCACACGGATGCCGGTTCTTTCGGTAAGAGCCTGCGCAACAAGAGGAAGAGAGCTTCGTATGGATTCAGATGCGTTCATTACCATAACCCCTGACTTTCTATTCTGGCGGGCTTCCCCGGCACGGGAACTTTCCCCTGTTCGGGCATATGCAGCCTGTCCAGCAACGTTCTGGTCTTTTGGCCTTCAGCCATACGACCTGTGAAGTCCTCCAGAGCTTCAGGACTCTTCAGAAGACAGAGCAGACCAAGCAGCCTTGAGAGTTCCTGTCCCTGAATGACGCCTTTCGAGGGGAGTTCTTCAAGAGCCGCATGTATAAGTTCCGCCGCGTGACCGACCCGAGGCTCAAGAAATGCCAGCCCGGCCAGCTTGTTTTCCATGGCCTTCAGCGGCCCGAGTGCCCGTCGCGTAATCTGCTCTTTGTCGGCGAAGATGTTCCTGTAGGCATCGGCGGCCTGCCTTGCGATGTCTGAGAACACAGACTCCGCAAGGTGAACCACATCGTCGGCGATATTGCTGTCCCGGGCCATGGAAAAACGGAAGCTCTTCCAGTCGAAGCTCAGTTTCGATGACACGTAGTCAGCCGAAGGCACAGCGCGGGCAAGCATTTCCGCCCATTGCGGATGCTTTGCAATCCAGTCCTGTACGGTAGCATCGTAGGAAGCCAGAAAGGCGGCCTTTTCTGCCAGGAATTCCTGCTTCAGACCTTCGAGGCCAGCAGTGATATCCTTGACCTTTTCCTTCGGCACAAGCCAGCTTGAAGCTATGAACTTGATGCCGTGTCTGTCCAGAAGAGCAATGCAGCGGGCTTTCAATGTGAGGAAAACGCGCATCTTTTCCGGGGGACAGAGTTTCTTCGTGCCGAGATCCATGATTTCAGAGGGAGGAAGCTCGTCAGTGTTCACTCCGTAGTCCGTTGCCAGCATCTTGCGTTTGCCAGACCAGATGGTGATGGCCGGAGAGATGGCCGTGAGTCCGTTCAATACCTTGATATCGTTTGTCATGGTTTACTCCTTATTGTTGGAAATGCCGAAAATTCTCTGACAGAGTTCATGGAGAAGCGCTCTGCCTTCGCGTCCGGCCCGGAATCCCGCCGCTCTGTCCAAGGCATACAGCACCGGCGAGATGCCGGAAGACGCCAGGCTTTGATAACAGAGCGTGAGCTCACACCAGCGCAGCAGGGTGCGTGTTGACAGAACGATATCCACGCCCGGTGCATGTTCAGGATTATCTGAGGAGAGCATCGCCCGTACCTTGCCCGCCACTTCGACCATGCCCGAACGCACCTGTTCCGGCAGAGCGGGATACCGTGCGGCCAGCAAACGTTTTTCTTCTTCCGGGGCGGGATAGTCAGCCTTCAGAATGGTGAAGCGGTCCATGAAGGCCTGATTGAGCTGATTCGTACCGGTGAAGCGACCCGTTTCATCACCATTACCGGCGGTGTTGGCCGTGGCCACGAAGCGGAAGGTCGGAGCCGGAACAACAAGTTCGTTTGTTTCCGGTATCAGAAGAGGTTGATGATCAAAGAGCGTGTTCAGCATGATGAGCACGGCCGGGTTCACGGCATCCAGCTCATTAAGCATGAAAACGCCCCCTGCCCGCAGAGCAGCGGTAAGGGGGCCGTCCGAGAATTCCATATTCCCTTTTTTCAATGTGAGATGACCGATAAGGTCGCCTACCTCCAGGCGTTCGCTGCCTGTGGCTTCCCAGACAGGATAGCGCAGTCGGCCTGCAATCTGTCGGACCAGAGAGCTTTTACCCGTGCCGGTGTCTCCGAAGATGAACAGAGGATCGGGCTTCGCCTGCAGAAAGAACACCACAAGGTCTCTGGCAAGGTCGCCGAAGATAAAGTTTTCGTCTACGCCCGGGGTGTTCGGCGATGAGCTTTTAAAGCCTGTAATGGGCGTGTTGCTTTTCTGCCCGCTGAAGACCTCTCCTGCGTCGAGCTGCACGGTTTCATATGCCTGTTTCATAAAAACTCCTGTTAATGATTTGCATGTTCTCTCCACCACACCCGTCTTTCCGGCGACCATCTGAAGCCGCAGATGCGCAGTTCGTCCTTGTGGCTCATGGTTTTGCCCGAAGCAAAGACCAGTTTTCTTCCTGACTTTTCATCCAGAACTTCCGAGTACGTAACATCCGATATTTCCGGCAGATACGACGCAAATCTGCTGTCATGGCTCGCTGGATGCTGTGCTGTCTGCGCCGATACCCGGAACTCCGCGTCGGTGTCGTCGTCCACGGCGGCCATGCCGAGCAGGCTCATAAGGCCGTAGCGTCTGCCATAGCTCAGACAGGCACCGATCTTCTGAGAACTGTTCATCCGTCCTTCCTCTTCCGGCACGGGGATGGTGGTCAGGCCCATGATCCATTCCCCGGAAGGCGCATGAATAAGCCTTGTTTCCACGGTTACCGTTCCTGGCGAGGACGCCACTCCGCGCTGGATGAGCAATATGCCGTTGTCTCTGAAACTCTGGCGACATGCTTCCAGAACGCTGGCGAGGCTCGCGTATCTGGAGTTCGTAAACGGATTGGAAGAGTCCTTGCCGATGGGGCCGAGAGACTGCTGAGTCTTAAGCAGCGCCGGGGCTATGTTTGAGATGGAGTCCGAAGAAAATTCCATAATACACTCCTAACTTGTTGGTTTTCTTATTCTTATAACAAATAACAGGTCTTTTTTTTGCAAGTGCTGAAATTTTTTCGGAAGCCCTGCAACTTTTATATAAATACATTTTCACACCTCCGCAGACGGAGGTCGTTTCAGGAGTTTTTTATGATCGATAGAGCGAAGAATACCATCATATCCGGGGCAGTCAGGCAGGTGGATAAGACAGAGCTTCATGCCCTTGTTCAGACATCTCCTTCCCGCATGACAGTATCGTCACTCATCAGTTATTTCGTACGGTTTGCCGTTGCCCTCGGTCATGGCAATTTCAGAGAGCTGACGGACATGCAGCCGGAACAGGCTGCAAAAATCATGTGTGCTGCGTTGAGCTGTCGATCGGACGGTAAATGATGGCAGCAGACAACATGGAAATACAGAATCTGGAAGTTTCCCTGCCAGAGGCGAAACGTGACCAGACGACGCATATCAGGGTACGTTGCCATGAGCACGGGCTGACTCCTGTACTTATTGATGGGGAAAACTATGCGCAATGGCTGGACAGACTCTCGCATGCTTTTGGGACGGAAGAAGGGGAACTGGCCAGGTACATTCTTGAAAATCTCGCACGGGCGGACGATCGCAGGCCGTCTGAGACCACTCTGAATGCCCTGATATCTGCCGTTCGGGAAGCCCATCCTCGGGATACCCTCGAGCGTATGCTTGTCGTTCAGATGTTTCTTGCCGCGCATCGCGGCATGACGGCTCTTTCGCAAAGCTCAACTGCAACACTGCTTGAAGACAAGATATCCTGCTCTAAAATAGCCCGGCGCTTCATGTACCTCTATGCCAGACAGCTTGAGGCATTGCGTAAGTACAGAAATTCCGGACAGCAGACCATCACCGTAGTGCACGCGGACAAGGCCATTGTCGGCAACGTGGTCACGGCGGGAGGTACGGAGTGAACATGCGTAAACACCGGGGAGCTCCGCCGGGCAATACCTTCGCCCTCAAGCACGGGCTCAGAACTGCGGAAAGGCGGGCTGAAGCGGCGGAGCGTTTCCGGTTCTATACAGAGTGTCAGGATACCATCGCAAGGATAACGGAACTGTGCGGACGCCCGAAGAAGGTGGTCCGCAGGGAGAATAACCATGATTCAGAATGATTTGATGACTGTGAACGAGAAAGAAGCTGCCCGCATAACGGGCTTTTCCGTCAAGACGTTGCAGAACCGAAGGTATCTCAGGCTGCCGCCGACTTTTCTGAAGGTAGGCAGACTGATTCGTTATCGGATTTCCGACCTGCAGAGCTTTCTTGAGAGTTGCGTTGTGGAACCGGGCTCGGATCGTGGGTAGCTCTAAGAGGCCCTTTGCTTAGGCTCCAGACTCATTAATTGCCAAAAGGGTAAAAAGTTCTTATTGCCGGCATACGGAGAATGCCATGAAGGAATTTTTTATCTTTCTCATGAACAGATTGCTCGTATCAAACGCTACTTTCCTCGTTCCCATGGCATTCCGAGAGTCGATGACAGGCGTGTCGTCAGCGGCATTATCTATGTCATCAAGCACGGCCTGCAATTGAAAGATGCCCCGCACGAGTATG